>NC_019678.1:4800000-5400000 GCF_000316665.1 Rivularia sp. PCC 7116
TGGGAAGAAGTACAAGAAGTTTTTAACCGTCACCAAAAGTTACTTGCTGATTTAATTGAAGAGCAACCCGAAATTAATGATAAAACTGATATTTCTCGATTATTACTATCCGGATTTTTCTTTCCTTATTTAAAAGATAACCCCAAAATATATCGGCAGATTCAAAGTCAGTTAGCGACTTTATGCCAAAAGAACTTCCGAAATTACGCTAATACAAAAATTAGCTGGTACCAAAATCGGCAAACGACACAATCATCTTTAAAATCCAATCAACGTTTAAAAATCGGCTATATATCAAGCTGTTTCCGACAACATTCAGTAGGTTGGTTAGCCAGATGGTTGTTTGAATATCACAATAGAAAAGATTTTGAGCTATATGGTTACTTTGTCAACTATCAACTCAACAATGATTCTCTACAAGAATGGTATATCGAACAATTTGATCAATACTATCAAATGGGCATCAGTAGCCCAGAAATTGCCAAGCAAATTGATCGAGATGAAATTGATATTCTAATTGATTTGGATAGCTTGAGCGTTGACATTACTTGCGAAGTTATGGCTTTAAAACCAGCAAAAATTCAAGCAACTTGGCTGGGTTGGGATGCATCAGGGCTTCCTGCTATCGACTACTTTATTGCTGACTCTTATGTATTACCGGATAATGCCCAAGATTACTACTCGGAAAAAATTTGGCGTTTACCTCAAAGTTATATAGCAGTGGATGGTTTTGAAGTCGGTGTGCCAACTTTGAAAAGAGAAAATCTCAATATTCCTGAAGATGCTATCGTTTATTTCAGCGGGCAAGGAGGCTGCAAGCGTCATCCCGATACAGTACGTTTGCAAATGAGAATTTTAAAAGCTGTACCGAATAGCTATTTATTAATTAAAGGATTAGCCGATGAAAAAGCTATTCAAAACTTTTTTAATGAAATAGCAATTGCAGAAGGAGTCGAACCAAAATATTTACGATTTCTGCCTATGGTTTCTTCAGAAGCAACCCACCGCGCTAATTTAGGAATCGCTGATGTGGTACTAGATACTTATCCTTATAATGGCGCAACTACAACTTTAGAAACTTTGTGGATGGGAATTCCTTTAGTAACTAAAGTTGGCGAACAATTTGTAGCACGAAATAGCTATACTATGATGATGAATGTCGGAATCAAAGAAGGAATTTCATGGAGCGATGAAGAATATTTAGAATGGGGTATTCGTTTGGGTAAAGATGCCAAATTAAGACAAGACATTGCTTGGAAATTACATCAATCTCGTCAAACTGCGCCGCTATGGAATGCCAAACAGTTTACTTGTGAAATGGAAAAAGCTTATCAACAAATGTGGGTTAATTATATAAACGCTGAATAGTCATAAAAAAACCCAGTTGATTCAAACAACTGGGTTTGTAACTAGATTAATTGGGAGCATCCCAATGGCGGCAAAAAGCCCGCAGACTAAAAGCCTGGGGCAATACTACCAAGCCCGACGACCTGGGCTAAGAATCTTAGTAGCCCAGGTCGTCGGGCTTCGTTTATGTAGCCGCACCCTTGCAGGGTATCGGGTAAAATGTTTGTTCAAAATCGGGATGCTCCCGATTAAGTTTTCTCAGACAACTTGCTGGTAAAATTCTTCCAAATTCATCGCATAAATCTTATCTCTATAAATATTGCGATGGTTCTCATTTTCTAAACTAATTTTAGCTTTGATACGAGTTAACAACATCTCCCATTGTTTTTCACTTAACTGGGGAAGTAATGATATTTCTAAGCCTTGAGTGATATCTATATCTTGCATTAGCAAGTTCATCGTGACGGCAGATAAAAGCATGGAAGCATATTCATCATCGCTATTGCTTATATCAATCAATAAAGTTGTATCTTTGGCATCATTTCTGGTTGCTAATGTTGAAATTACTTCTTGCAATTCTGCTGCAACAACTTCTTCTGACTGCGTCCAATCTGGGAAAATAATTAAATTAATTTCTTTGAGATTTAAAGCCTCAATTGTTGCGTTAATTAACACCTCACTTACAGTTTTAGCAGTTGATTGCCAAGTAAATTTCTTCGCTTGTTCAATTCCTCTATTAACTAATAATTGGCGAATACTTGGCTTTTGCACTTCACAAAGAGCATTTGCTAGTTCTTCTACATCATTATCGTCAATATAAATTGCTGCTTCCCCGGCAACTTCCGGAATAGAAGCATTATTGCAGGTGATTACCGGACATCCACAAGCCATTGCTTCAAGAATTGGTAAACCAAAACCTTCATAGGTTGAGGGATAAACCAGCGCGATCGCACCGTTGTAAGCCATTGCTAATTCTTCATCATCCAATTGCAGCATATGCACCGTACTCCCGTAGGTACAAGCTCTCCATTCAGGTACTAAAACACCACCGTTACCCGTACAAACAATATCAAAAGCATGACTAATCGGAAGTTTGGCAAATGCTTCAAAAAACAGAGTACTATTTTTATAGCCAGTAGAAGGGCCAACTAATAGAAAATAAGGTTTAACGATACCATATTTAGTTTTGAAAGCATTGATTTCTTCTGGCAATCCCGGACAAAAATAATCTTGAACTCCTAATAAAGCTACAGTAATAGCATCTGGATTAATATCGGGGAAGCATTTAACTAAATCTTGGGCTGTATTTTCAGAAATGGTAATATATGACGAAGCTTGTCGAATTGCATGATGCTTTTCTCGCCACATGTGATGATTTAAATCCCAACCCATAATCTCTGGAATCATGTCATATGCCATGAATACAGAAGGAGTTGTTAAAGGTGTTGTGTAGTAAGAAGAAATAAATAAATTAGCTTCTTCTTCATCACATATTTGTTGAAGTATTTCTCGATCGTTATCGGTATCGCTATAGTCATATTCGGGAATTTCGCGGTATCTAATACCCGAAATTTTCGGAGCAGTACCGGCTCTATCTAAAACAATAATATGTTTAGCAAAATCATTCGTAGCCCATTCTTCCAATAGCGATTTCCAAACCCGAGCAATTCCCGTTTTATATAATTGGAAAAATACGCCGTCAATTAGTATTGTTGGAACTGATTTTTCATAATGAACAACTCTTTTATCTATTTCCTCTTGCTGCAAAAATCGCCATTCAGTAGAATGCTTTTCTGCTTGAGCAATCGGTACTATACCGTATGAATCAGCTTGAGCTACCAAAGTATCATCGCCAACCCAAGCAAAATAATCGCGCAATAGTACTGGGAATTTAGTTTGTTCCTGCAAAGCTGCCCATTGAGAAATAGCACCTTTATACCCGTAATATTCTTCTTTAAACTTTAATTGTTCTTGTGTCGCATATGCAAAATGCTGAAAAATTAAGTTGTGTGATTCCGTTTCTTCATGCTTAAAAGGATTTACCGCAGCAACATTTTGTAGTTCTCCATCAGGTAGTTTTTCAACTAACACTGGTGGTTCGTGTGCAGCCCAAACATATCCTGGTTTAAATCTCCAAGTTCTTAACCATTCTTGTTGTGGGTTTTGAGCATAACAGTTACGAGTACTTATCAGCAGATTTTCTCCAACAAAATACCAACACCAGTAAAAAGCTGCCGTTTTTTCGGGATTTTTAATAAATAATTCTCTGGCTGTAGATAGCTGTTCAAAAGTCCATAATTCATCTACATCTACTTGCCACAACAAGCATTCTTCTTGAATATTTCCTAGAGGAGCATTAGTCATTTCTCGCTTACCTTCCCAGAAAACACCTTCCGGCTTACGGTAAACGGTAATATTATCTGGATAAAGCCTTTTTAGTTCATCAATATATTCGCTAGTACCATCAATACTAAGTCCCGAATTATGAATTTCACTACTTATATGTCCACCATTTCTAATACTCCAAGCCGTATCATGCTTTAAATCCGCAACACCTTCTACAATATGCCAATGCCATTTTAAAGGTAGTTGTTTAAATATATCAATGTGATATTTGATAAAAGGCTGACCGTTTAAAACTATAGTAAAGAAATGAATCGGTAGTTCCGATGTCAATCCATACCGAGAAACTTGCAAACTTTTTTGAGCGCAAGCAAGTGTTGATGAATACTCATGATTAACTAAACTTGGTTTTGCAATATCATGCCATACCCGTTCGCAACCAGGCCAAGTATGTATTACATCATGAAATGCTATCCATCCATCATCTTTTACTAATGGAAAAGACAATTCAAAATCTTTTAATACATCCAAAAACTGATGAGAACCATCAATAAAAATAAAGTCTATTTTTTTACTTTCAGTTAATTCATTCCATTGCTTTAATGCTTCATGGGAGTAGCTACGTAGAGGTACTACATATTCTTCAAGACCATTTTGTTGAATATTTTGCTGCCAAATATCAAAGAATTGCCGTTCGGAAAAATCTGAATCGTTACCATCCCATGTATCAATACAATAAATTTTTCGTTTAGTACCGATACAAGCATATCCCATAGCAACTGTAGATCGTCCTTTAAAAGAGCCTATTTCAACAATTACAGCATCTTCTGAAAGACTTTTTACTTTTTCAAATAAGTACTTTTCTTGACCGGGAAGCATATAACCTTCTACTGCTTCTACTGCCGGTTGAATAGTCGCATATGCAGTTGGTTGAACCGTTTTATGTTTAAAAATTGCATAGCCATTGCGTATGTTAGAGTCACAAGAAATCAATGTATAATCTGAATCATTGAGTAAACGATTCAAATTATGATAATTTTTAAATGTAGTAATATCATCGAGTAAAATATACTTTGCACCGTATACGCGATCTAATTCTGCCGTACCCGTAAATTCGGAACCATCAATCAAGACTAAATCAAAAAAATCTATCTTATTTTCCTTCTTGATTTGTTGAATACCATCATCGGCAACACCAGCATTTTTGACATACTCTATATCTTGTTTTAGCCAGTTTAATACTTGCTCTAAAGGATATAAAGTTAAATTATTTTGAGTACTTTGATAAAAATTAATAACCTCTTCTTGTGTGGGAAAATCTTGTAAAGATACAGAAGAAACGTTATGGCATTTAACAAAATTATCGTTAACATATTTTTTTTCTAACTCTGCAAATCTAGTCTTTGAAATCTCCATGCAGAATAATTTGGGGTTATTAGCATTTTCTCTAAGCCCCGTCACAAAAGCTTCAGTACTTCCACCTCCAGAAGATGAACCTATTTCTAAAACTGTTTCAATATCTTCTTCTCTACAAATCTTCTGAATTGCTACATAAAACTCATCATTTTTAATCTCTGGAGGAATTAAATAATTAAGTTCGGAATTCATAATTTTAGATTTCATATTCATACTCGTATCTGCACCAATTTGTAATCGCTTTACTTCTCAACTTGCTTCTTCAAATCGTTCAATCCTCTCTTGTAGTCTTCCCTTTGAGGGTTCAACTCCACTAACTTTTCTAAAGGTTCAATTGCACCTCGAACATCTTTTAACGCCACCCGCACTTTTACTAAACCTTCTAAAGCTACTTGATTATTGGGTTCCCGCTGCAACACCAATTCAAAACCTTGTTCCTGCTGCTTCAATATTGATTCTTCCCCCTCAACAACCGAAGCATTATCTTGTTGAGCAATTTCTTGTATGGCAGGAATTGCAGCCATAACCGCAGAGCCAAAAAAGAATACTATCGATACCAAAATTAATATTTTTTGTCGTACCTTAGCTTTCTCGCGATTTTGAACTACGTATTCTTCCCTAGAATCATCCATGCTATATTCAGTTACTTGAGATCAAAAATAATTCCATTCTCAGGATGCCCCTTAACAGGGCAAAACTATCATTTGAGCTATTTTTTTATTCAGATTGCTTTGAATTCACAACTTGCACTACTACCATCAGCCCCATTTTTAGCTAAAGGCTGCGTGACTAAATTGCTCTAAAAGCTTTTAAAACTTGATTCAGTAGTATTTTGAAGATTTTGACTTAAGTAATGGCAATTTAACGAAAGGCATTTCCGTTTAAATTGCTCTGCACGGTAGAATGTCAAATCAAAAATTTCTCACAAAGCTAAGAAAAAACATTTGAAGAGAAATGTAGACTGTACTATACTAATAGACCTTCTAAATCTTCTAAATTTTATAAAAAAATATTCGCAAATTTTACCCAAAAATAACAGAAAATACTTTGCTTGTATAAACCAGTCTGCTTACTTGCTTACTTTTCAAACAAAGAACTTTGTATCACATGATTTGAAATTTTACTTCTTGCTGTAGGGAGTATAACAGGCAGATATTTAACCTATCCGATGATTTTGTGAAACATGCTTTACATCTTTTTATATGCGATTTTTGTCAATACAGATGATTCAATAAAATAAAGCCGTCTTCTCAACCAAACTCCAAATCTTCATTTCACAGAAAATGATGAACATCTGTCCTATTAACGAAAATTTGACAAGTTAATCTGAGTTATAAACTATTTTTAATTCAATAATATCGAATAAAGATACAAACATCTTTTGATTGTTCTTTGGTTTTAACTGCGACTCACCTTATGTTACCTCTGAGACACCACTATTTACTGGCAATTGTTAAGATAATATTAAAAAATTATGCAGATGGTATGAAAATCTCGATGTTTGCGATAATGTAGATAACGATTAATAAAAACGGTGGATATTTGCAACTCACGATTCAATTTTTACTGTTATGCCTTCATCGTGGAAGCAATTGTCTATGTGTATTAGAAAAATTGTCATGATTTATGCATATTGCAGTGAATTGAGCAATTAGGGATAAAAGAATAGCTATACTAAATCCACCGGGTTGCTGATAAGTTTATTTGTTTGGTTAAGTAAACAATGATGGATTTTGCTGAGTTCCAAAGTTTATTAGTGGTGATTACCGAACAAAACCGAAATTAACAGTAACCATGTAGAATAGTTATGCTATATTCAGTAATAGTGAGACTTGCTTTGCGTGCATTACCGAACTCTACGCAGAGACTATAATTGCAAAACGGAAAGCATTTTTGCCCCCAGCATTTACCCAAATTTTCATCTTAATTTTAATTGAGGTTATGACTCAACAAGTAATTCACCCAATGGTGAAATTGCAACGCAATGTTCAATCACTCGTAGATTCTCAGATCATCAAGCCAACAGATAGCATCTGGAAAATTGCTTTACTTTATGGCGACGAATGGCAGCACTGGAAACGCGAACTGGCAGATTTCGGCTTTACCATGCAAGACCCCGTTAAGGAGTTACTTGCGGTTGAAGGATGGGATGAAGAATAAAACATCGGTTTTAGAAGAATATATGTAGCAAAAAGAGATTGGAATATCTCTTGAATGACGCTCAACTGAAAGCGCTGTCATAATAATGCGGCTAAATAATCAGAATCTGCCTACGCGGGTTGTAAATTTGTAGAGTCCACGTAGGTGAGATTTGTCTGCGTCACAGCTAATTATATTCGTCTGAAAAATAATTTTCGCTTCATCCTGAATTTTTTCAAATAATTTAATTACATACGCTGATTCATTCGCAGACTGCTAAGGCTGCTGCAACTTCTTTCGCGGTTTGATATCTATCGCGTGGTAAAGGTTGCGTAACCTTATCTATTATCTCTTTTAAACGAGGGGTAATGGTAGGAATCTTCGCCACATCAAACCGAAAGTGTCGTCCTTGCTGACGATAAAACTTAAATGGGTTTTCACCTGTTAGCAGAAAGATTAAAGTTGGACCGATAGCATATAAGTCCGATTGAGTTAAAGGCTGTCCTCGTTCTTGTTCGGGGGCACAATACCCTTCTGCACCGATACGAGTCCCAGGTGCGGTACCGATTTCCTTGACAGCACCAAAATCCAAGACGACTATACGATTATTGGAATTTCGTACCATTAAATTAGCCGGTTTTATATCGCGGTGAATTAATGGCGGATTTTGGCTGTGCAAATAATCAAGAATATTGCAGGTTTGCATCATCCATTCTATGGCTTGATTTACAGTCACCGGTCCTTTGCGATAAACAAATTTTTCTAAATCTTGTCCGTGGATTAATTCCATTGCCAAATATTTTTTCCTATCTTCCACGAAAAAGTCATGATACTTCGGGATTCCAGGATGATTGAGCAATCCTAAAGTATGTGCTTCTCGTTGAAATAATTCTTGTGCTTTGGCAATCTTTGCCATATCGGCATTCATCTGCTTGAGTACTAATAGTTTGGGATAACCTGTGGTTATACCGGCTGAGTCCCATGCAAGATAAGTAGTGCCCATACCTCCCTTTCCTAATGTTCGCAATACTTGATAATGGCGAATTGTTAACTGTACTGACAGAGGTTTACCGCAATAAATGCAAAATAGATTATCAGGTAAATTCCCTTCATGATTGCAGACGGGAGGTATAGCCTCAGAAGATTGTGCAGGTTTTGGTTGCTTTAATACCTCCCATTTCAAAATAGGACCGCCCCGAGCTAATTGCACAAAACAGTTATCGGGTAATGTACCTTGAGTTATCAGCACGCCATTAACAAAAGTGCCATTGGTGCCCTTGCTAATAACTTCCCAGGAATCAGCATTACCCAAAGGGCTTTTATTAATTAGTTCTAAATGGTACCTAGAAACTAAATTACTATCTAAAACAACATCATTGTCTGCTGCTCGTCCCACCCTAATCACTGAGGATTCCTCAAAGCGCCAATCTTTAATGGGTGTTTTATTTTGCGCTTCTAATAGGGTTAGAGTAATCACGATGCTTAGAAACTATAAATGATTAAGGATAAATTTTGAGCTATTTTGAACTATAAAGGATGAAAACTGTTATATACAGATTCCCCGCATACCTATGATAATCTTCGACTAACTGACACTTGATTTAATTACCAAACTGATTTCTTGAATCAATTTTACGGGTAATTATGCAGGAATATAGCAAGTAATGTCTCCACAAAGACATTGGAATTCGATTTTAACAATATTTTGCTTAGTTATCCTCTACTTATTTTATTTTGCGGTAGTATATCTTCTGCACTAACCTGATTAAATCCCACTTTTGTGTTTCCCAGGCTTAGCCTGGGAATTCGATGCAAGGAACTGTTGCTTCCGGTTTTTCTTCTCGCCCCATCTGAATATACCGTTTGCTTAATGATTTTTTCCTATTCCTCTTTTCCTTTAAGAATTTGACTTTCTAAATTCGGACGTACCTTTGCCCGTATAAGTACAGCCGTGATGTTATCATGACCATTATATTTATTTGCCAAATCGATTAAATCTCTTACGCCTTTTTCTAAATTGGCTTCCGAACTAATTAAATTGAGCAAATTAGTTTGCGAGTATTTTTCTAATAAATCATTATCCGATAAACCATCTGAAGTTAAAATAAATAGCGTGTCTTGATTAATTTCTAGAAACTGCACTTCGGGAGCGATAAAGTTATTATCTCTAGGTCCCAAGGCTTGGGTTAGCTGATAAGCGTCTGGGCGAGAATAAGCTATACTCGGTTCCACCCCCCGAGATATCTCTCTTTGACCAACTTCATGGTCTACGGTAATTTGCTCCAAACCTCCTTTACGTGTCATGCGGTATAGACGGCTATCACCTACATGAGCTACAGCCACACGAGTATTCTGTATTAAAACTACCACTAAAGTAGTGCCCATACGACCCACGCCGGAACGAGCATCTTGCTGATTAATATCGTGAATCGCTTTATTTGCTTGAAAAACTCCTTCACGAATAACTTCTTCGCTAGGAAGACTATCGGATTTCCAATGTTTTTGAAAGTATTCTCGTAAAGTACTTACAGCTAATTCACTTGCGACTTCACCACCAGCATGTCCCCCCATGCCATCGCAAAGAATATATAAACCCTGGGCTCCTGCTACTTTACTTTTGGGCAACTCAACTTTATTAATCTTTGTTTCAATGCCGAAATAGTCTTCGTTATGGTCCCTTTGTTTACCCACATCGCTAAGCCCTGCATTTTCTAAGCTAGCTAGCTGCATTGGCAGGATTACTGTGGGTGTATCATCAATTTTAGTCGGGCTTTGCTCTAATTCGTCTAACTGCAATAGTGTAGGGCTAGAAACGTTTTTTTGCTCTCCAAAAATTAAATTATTTTGTGAATTGTCTTGCCTTTGTTGCTCGGAATCGCCTTCCAATTCCATCGCAATTAATTGTAATCGCGATCGCAGTTCCTCACTCGTTTCTATTTCACCAGATTCCAGTTTTCCCAAAAGTTCTAATAAAGAACCGAATTGAGTACGTTGAGATTCTCGAAATAATGCCTGCCAAACTTTTCCTAAAGCTTTAATTTTAGGTGTATCATCCTCTTGAAAGCCAATTAGCGATTCTTTTCGTATGTCTACATGCAAGCGTTGCAATGCAAGAGATTGGTCTTCATCGACTCGTAAATTAGTTAAATCTAAAAGACTTTGACTGCAATTAAAGGGTTCTAGTAAATCCCACAATTGAGCCATTTGATAAAAATAATGTATAATTTGCAACGATGTAGTAGCTTCATTTTGCCATATTTCTAACAAATAAAGCCAATCCGAACGGTCTTCTAGCAGAATCACCTGCATATTTCCTAATTGCCATGCATCGTGGATGGGAGGAATGCCCAAATGACAGTGTGGTTGTAAGGCTATGTAACTTTTAGCGACATTAGGAATTTTGTCTTCACCTACCGAAGTTTTAATCGACTCCGATAATTGCGGATTTGCCAACATCGCATCAACTGGTGAAACTTGATAGGGTTGACAATCGACAACTTTTACGCAGGCTTCAGTATTAACCGCATTTTCAAAGAAAGTTGGTAGCGATTCAAGCATTTTATAGCGCTGTTGTGAATCTAAATAAGAACCGGCTTTAAATGATCGAGGAAATTCTTGAGAAGTCTTTTGTCGATCTGTTTCCTGAGAATCGTCCTCTAAGTTAATCTTTGCTTTTTCACTATCTACTTCAACAACTTCCGGACTACCTGACTTGATAGCCATCGCCAACCAAATCTCCGAACAAGTTGCATCACAGCTATGGCACTGAACTGCGTCTAAATTGAGAAAGACACCACACTGCTGACATTCCTTTTCAGTTAAGGATGCGCCGCAGTTTTGACAAAACTTGTTGCTGTTAGGGTTTTCAAAATTGCACTGAGGGCAAATCAGCATTATATCCGCGTCCTTAATTCCCGCTCATTGGTGCTAGCCATGAAAATTAGTTTATAACTGGTAGTTTAGCTTCTGCTTGCTATAGGGCAATAAAATATTTATGCCTTTACCAAGAAAAATATATATATATAATATGGCTGTTTTAATTGTGACGTATATTAACCGTAATGAAGGAAACATCAGTAAATTTATTCTAGGACATAGGATTCGTCTATGTTGCCGGTTTTGTTGTTGCAGATCGTCACAAACATAAATTATCTTTCAAAAGGCAGTTCTACAGAGAAACAAGTACGATTAGAACCGCTTTCAACCTCAACGACTCCCCCCAAATGCTTCGTAAGCTTTTGGACTAATGCTAATCCTAAGCCGGTACCACCTTGCTTCCAAGGATCGTTACTGGGAATCCGATAAAATTTATCAAAAATGCGTGGTAATTCTTTAGAAGGAATTTCGACTCCAGTATTAATGATTTGAAACTGAATATTATCGGACTTTATCTTGGCGTAGACAATAATTTCTTCATTGACAGGACTAAATTTACAAGCATTAGTCAGCAACTCAACCAATATTCTTTCCAAGCTGAATGGATCGCAAACCATAGCCGGTAGGTTGGATTCTACGATCAACTTTAATTTTTGTTTGCAGCAATTACGGTTGCGTGCATTGTATAACTCAACTACTCGCTTCAACCAGGAGTTTACTTCAATTTTTTCTAGCACTAATGGTTTTGCACTAGTATCAAGTCGCTGTAAATCTAGAAAATTATTAATCAAGCTAATTTCTCGCTCGCACTCGTTATTCAAAATTTGGAAATAACGAGATATCTTAGAGTTTATTAATGAATTGTTTTCTGATTCTGATGTTTGAGTTAAATTCTGCTGCTCTTTGTGAAGACCAATTCCTAGCATTTGAATCGCCATTTTCATATTGGTTAGCGGCGTGCGTAACTCGTGAGATACCGTACTTAAGAATTCATCTTTAAGACGGTTTAGAGATTCCATCTCTTCTAATTGAGCTTTCGCTGCTTTTTTACTTTCCCTTATGGCTATCTCCGCTTTTTTGCACTCAGTAATATCAATACAGCAACCAACGTAACCAATAAAGTCACCTTTTGATGAAAATCGAGGAACTCCGGTATCGGAAATCCAACGGTAATCACCATCTGAATTTTTTAAACGGTATTGAATTTGAAATTTTTCTTTGTGTTTAAGTGCTTGATAATAAACGTCTAAATATAAATTTTTATCATCATTATATAAACTATCCAACCACCCAAAGCCTAATTCTTGCTCAATTTTCCGTCCGGTAAGCTCCAACCAAGAACAGTTAAAAAAGTTATGCACGCCGTTTTCATCAGTCATCCATAGCATCACTGGTGCGCTGTCAGCTAACTCACGGAAACTTTGTTCGTTTTGTTTTGAGGCTTCAGAAACTTTATAAGCAGTAATATTTTCACAAACCATCAAAATTATTGGATTTTTCTCGACTCCAAATGATGCCCGTGCTTTGACTTTTACCCAATTAACCTCACTATTGGCACAATTTAGATAAAATTCTTCGCCTTCTAGCTCTTGTGAAGAATTATCTAATACATTGATTAACAGCTTAGATAGTCTTTCGCTTTCAAAAGCAGCAAATATACTAAAGATGGATTTTTGATGCAATTCAGTTGGGGCATAACCCAAACAGTTAGCACCAAACTGGTTCACAGACAGAATTGTTCCAAGACCATCTAAAGTCAAAAAAATGCCAGGAGTTTGGTCGTATAAAGTACGATACCAATTAATTTCTTCTTGGGTAGGACTTAAAGTTTCCGCCGTATAATTTTCTAAATCCGAGGTAATTTCAGGCACAAGTTCCAAGCTTGCAGATTTTGCAGATACAAGATTTTGTTTTAGCCGAGTCTGATACCAGTTAAATGACTGATTTAAGCTCATAATATAATGCACCCTAGTATTAACAATAAATTGATGATGAATAAAAAAAGATTATTATACAGCTTTTTGCTTGATTTCTGTCAAAGGTATTTTGTGATAAATCATGTCAAATAGAAAACATAGTAATTTATTTTCTGCATGATATATCTAATACATTAATCTGTGTAAATATTTTTTTTTAGTAAGTAACTTACTTATTAAGAATTTTAATAACTTATTCAGTTTAAGGGGTGATGGTTGTTATCCCCTTTTATGCATCAAACAACCTCAGAAGGCGAATTTTTGTAGCAATTTGACTTCTGAGGCAATTAAATCGCGCCATTCTCCAACTTGTAAATCCCCTAAATTGAGATCGGCTATCTGAATTCGCACCAGTCTTAAAGTCGGAAATCCTACAGATGCTGTCATTCTGCGAACTTGACGATTTTTCCCTTCATTCAAAGTCATTTCCAGCCATGCAGTAGGCACATTTTTGCGGAATCTTATTGGCGGAATGCGGGGAGGTAAGAGTGGTTCTTGAGATAAAAGTTTTACCTTTGCTGGTTTGGTGCGGTAATTTTTGATTAGCACGCCTTGTTCTAAATTGCTTAAAGCAGTTGTATCGGGAATTCTTTCCACTTGAACTAAGTATGTACGAGGGTGCCCAAAGCTGGGATGACAAAGTCTGTGCTGTAATTGCCCGTGATTTGTTAACAGCAATAATCCTTCACTATCACAATCTAAACGTCCCACAGGATAAACATCGGGAACCGAAATATAATCTTGAAGAGTTTTTTGGCTGGGCGTATCTTTAGAAAACTGACTAAGAACACCATAAGGTTTATAAAACAGTATGTAACGGTATGTTTTCTTAGGCATTATTAATTGGGCATTGGTAACTAGTAAGTAATCCAAAATTTACAACTTACAACTTAAAACTTTAAACTCCTAACTCCCATCCCCAAATAGAGAAATGTTAACCTATTTCTTCTATCAGCAAAAAAAGTGATAGTATAATTTCTCAATGCTAGGGGTGCCTGTTTTGAACGGGCTGAGATTAGACCCTTTGCACCTGAGTCCGGATAATACCGGCGGAGGGAAGCTGTTTATTGAGGAAACCGAATATGCGTACACAATGGGTCGTTAAGCGACGCGGACAAGGTAATGTTTCTCAAATGCATTACGCTCGTCAAGGTGTCATTACTGAAGAAATGCACCATGTCGCTACACGGGAGAACCTCCCTGTGGAATTAATTCGCGACGAAGTGGCGCGGGGAAGGATGATTATCCCAGCAAATATTAATCATACCAATTTGGAACCAATGTGTATTGGGATTGCTTCCAAATGTAAGGTAAACGCTAATATTGGCGCTTCCCCCAACTCTAGCGATCTCGATGAAGAAGTAGATAAGCTTAAGTTAGCGGTTAAGTATGGTGCTGATACCGTAATGGATTTATCTACAGGTGGCGGAAATTTAGATCAAATTCGTACCGCTATTATCAACGCCTCACCCGTTCCCATTGGAACGGTACCAATTTATCAAGCCTTGGAAAGCGTTCACGGTAATATCGAAAATCTGACTGCTAATGATTTTCTCCACATTATCGAAAAACACGCTCAGCAAGGTGTGGATTATATGACAATCCATGCTGGAATTTTAATCGAGCATTTACCTTTAGTAAGAAATCGCATCACGGGTATTGTATCTCGCGGTGGTGGTATTATAGCCAGATGGATGCTGCACCATCACAAGCAAAATCCACTTTATACTCACTTTCAAGATATTATCGAGATTTTCAAAAAATACGACGTTTCCTTCAGCTTGGGTGATTCCTTGCGTCCTGGTTGTACTCACGATGCTTCGGATGAAGCACAATTAGCTGAACTAAAAACTTTAGGACAGTTAACCCGTAAAGCTTGGGAACATGACGTACAGGTTATGGTAGAAGGTCCCGGACATGTGCCGATGGATCAAATTGAATTCAACGTTAGAAAGCAGATGGAAGAATGTTCTGAAGCTCCTTTCTACGTTCTCGGACCTCTAGTTACTGACATTGCACCTGGTTACGACCATATTACTTCAGCAATAGGTGCAGCAATGGCGGGTTGGTACGGAACTGCAATGCTCTGCTACGTAACTCCCAAAGAACATTTAGGTTTGCCAAATTCTGAAGATGTACGTAATGGCTTAATTGCTTATAAAATCGCCGCTCATGCAGCAGACATCGGTAGACATCGTCCTGGAGCAAGAGATAGAGATGATGAGCTTTCTAAAGCTCGTTATAATTTCGATTGGAATCGTCAGTTTGAATTATCACTTGACCCCGACCGAGCCAAAGAATATCATGACGAAACCTTGCCAGCCGATATTTATAAAACTGCTGAATTTTGCTCGATGTGCGGCCCTAAATTCTGTCCCATGCAGACCAAAGTTGATGCTGATGCATTAACCGAACTAGAAAAATTCTTGGCGAAAACTGATAAACAACCCATAGCGCAAAGTTAAGCGTACTACTAAAGATAATATAGAGACGTAGCACTTCTACGTCTCTACACTGTTTACAGTTATAACCACCAATATTAATCAGAAATCTGCTTATATCGTTCCTGAATGTCAGTGATGGAGAAAACAGCTTCAAACTGTAAATTTACTGACTTATAGTATTCCGCTCCACCTTGTTCTCTATCTATCAGTGAAATTACTTTATTAACTGTATAACCGGCATCTCTTAGCCTAGTTACAGCTTTCATTGCCGATTGTCCAGTCGTAACAACATCTTCTAGAACGATCGCCTCAGATCCTGGCGGCAAAGTTGGACCTTCAATATAAGCCTTCGTTCCATGTCCTTTGGCTTCTTTGCGAACAATCAAAGCCGGTATGGGTCTATTTTCTAATGCGGAAACCAGGCTCACAGCACTAACAATGGGGTCGGCTCCCAAGGTTAAACCCGCTACAGCTTGAGTATTTGGGGGAAGCATATGAAAAAGCAGACGACCAATTGCTAAAGCACCTTGGGGATGAAGAGTTACCTGCTTCCCATTAATGTAATAAGTGCTACGTGCTCCCGAAGAAAGAATGAAATCCCCTTCCTGATAAGCAAGTTGACAAAATAAATCTAGTAAGCCCTGGCGAATAACATTTATATCGGTATCAGTAGCCCATGAATCTTTCTGAGTAGAGTTTTCAGCGTAATAAACCATTACAAAACATTAAAATTTATGTTACACCGGACTAGTCGAACTTATGCGAGTTCTGACATTTAGCATAAGTCAAAATTCGCACCAAAATACAGGAGTTGTTAATATGCCTTTTAATTTAAAAGCTGTAAGCGGTTTACTGATATTAGCTGCTACCATTGGTACACCAGGTATTGCAGCAGCACAGACAGAAACATCAAGCTATCAAACAGCAAATGAAGTAATCGAAAAAGCTTTTTACGAAAACTATCCTGACTTTTATAGAAACGACGGTTTATTTAGAGAAATAGATTGGTTACTTGGACCTGGCTCTTTGTTCAAGAATTCTTATCCAGAAAACGAAATTGAACGAGATGCTAAGTTAGTCAATATTGTTTATCAAGATGTACTCAAGCAGCAGACAACTAGCGATCCATATATTCGGACTCCAGATTTACCAAGTCCTTATAACACGTCGTTGCTGGCTTCTCCTCGTTTAAGAGCAAATCAATTAAAAGTTGGAACGGAATTCCGGTTTGATAGCTTACCATCCAGGTAAAATAGAACGCTATACTCATACATAATTCTTAGTCATTAGTCCTTTAGGAAAAGCACTAATGACTAAAGTGGAATAAATTAAGTAAATATTTGAAAATACTTTTAAAATCCAGGGTGCAGGAGTTGAACCTGCCTAACACGAATTATGAGTTCGTTGCCTCAACCGCTCGGCCAACCCTGGCTGATAAGTAATTATATCGTAAGTTTACACTTTTGTGTAACCTCATTAATTAATTACCAGATTTCATGTTACATCATTTGACAACAAAATAGTGCAAACTAATATTGATTAAGTTCGGCACAAATATTGAGGAACCATACTTCAATACTTTTCCTTTATCTTTACAGCAAACAGCTAGATTTACGAGGGCGATGAAACTAAATTCCACTGTACTTCTGACTTTGATTTTGTTAACCCTAATGTTAGGGGCTGGTTCCGTAAGTGCCTTTTGGGGTTTTACTTTAGGAAGTGCGGCTCTCAAAGGTGTCACAACACCAGATGCTCGTCCTACTACCAAATTTGCCAGAAAAGGGACAAATGGTGGTCAAGACAAAGAAGGGGTAGTGTTTGTCAAAGAGCAAGAAATTCTGAAAATTGTCAAAGCACGCATTGAAGGCAAAACCAAAGCAGCTAAGTCAAAAAAGCTCAACAACTTAGAAGAAGGTAAAAAAAATACTAAGCGTAAACGAGAGCAGAAGCCTGCTGAAGCCCAAGAAAAACCCCAAGCAGGATTTCCTGTAAAAGCCGAAAGCGAAGGCGTGACTCTTTCAGTAGAATCAGCCCGCTATTCGGGAGGGGCTTTATTGCTTAAAGTGAAAATGGATAATAAAAGTGATAATTCAGTGCGTTTCTTGTATAGTTTCCTTGATGTTACAGATGATAAAGGAAGAACTTTGAGCGCTTCGACTGAAGGTTTACCATCAGAATTAGCTTCAAATGGCTCAACGCATTACGGTACCGTGAGTATTCCCACTGCTTTACTTGATGATGTCAAGAAGATTTCCTTAGCTCTGACAGATTATCCGGCACAGAAATTACGCTTGGAAGTATCAAATATTCCTGTACAAAAATAGATAGTGGGAATATTGAATGTGAGATTCTGAATTTTAGATTAAATATTTGAATTCAACATGAATACCTTTAATTTAAAATTTCAGCATCAAATAATTAAGAATAGTGGGGTTTGTGTTTTTCATGAGAAAAGGCGGTGAATGGTCTTCATAATTTAAATTGGACGGAAGTAGGGCTGAGATTGCTATCAGTCTTACTTCTTATCGTCATAAATGCCTTTTTCGTAACCGCAGAATTCTCGATGGTGACAGTACGGCGATCTCGAATTCACCAGCTAGTAGAAGCTGGAGATATCCAGGCGATCGCAGTGGAAGTGCTGCAACGTAGCATTGATAGACTGCTATCCACGACTCAGCTAGGCATTACTCTTTCTAGTTTGGCACTGGGATGGATTGGAGAAAGTACAATTGTCGAATTGATTAATGTGTGGCTGGAATCTTTTTCCATACTCGGGGGATTAAATGTATTTGTCGCTCATTCCCTATCAATTCCAGTAACCTTTTTTTTACTAGCTTATTTACAAATTGTCTTAGGAGAATTGTGTCCCAAATCCGTAGCCATGCTTTACTCAGAAGAGTTAGCAAGATTCTTGGGACCTTCTGTTACGGCTATCGTCCGATTCTTCAGCCCATTTATATGGATTCTGAATCAATCAACTCGTTTCTTGCTAAGGCTGTTCGGCATAGAGTATACCGGCAAAAGCTGGAGACCGCCCGTTACTCCAGAAGAATTATTGCTAATAATTTCTACTGAAAGAGAATCTACAGGGTTAAGAGCAAGAGAAAGAGAACTCTTAAAAAATATTTTTGAGTTCGGAGAAGTAACAGTTCAAGCGGTGATGGTTCCCCGCAGCACCATAATAGCTTTATCAAAAAATGCAACTTTAAGAATTTTTCTGCAAGAAATGGCAGACGCAGGACACTCTTGCTACCCGATATTCGGAGAATCTTTAGATGATATTCGTGGCATTGTTTACTTTAAAGACCTAACACAGCCTTTAGCATTAGGACAGTTAAACTTAGACACACAAATTCATTCCTACATGCGTCCTGCTAGGTTTGTACCAGAACATACGCCCTTAAACGAATTATTGCCTATGATGCAGCAAGAAAAGCTGGCTATGGTTGTAGTTGTAGATGAATTTGGCGGCACTGTAGGACTAGTTACTATCCAAGATATAATTGCTCAAATTATTGGCGATATTGGTGAAACTCAAAATAATAATGATTTACTAATACAGATGCTAGATGAGCAAACTTTTCTAGTTCAGGCACAAATAAACTTGGAAGACTTAAACGAAGTATTAGAACTCAATTTACCTTTAACAAAAGAATATCAAACACTCGGAGGTTTTATGCTCTATCAATTACAAAAAATTCCTATCATTGGTGAAAGTTTCCGCTATAAAAACCTAGAATTTACGGTAGCATCAGTAACTGGTCCTCGTTTACAGCAAATTCAAGTAAGAAGGCTTTAGACAGTGAGCAGTGACCATTGAACATTAACCAGTTGGGAATTAGTAGGAAAACGGCGAATAGCGGCATGTTAACTATCTAGTGGAGTTATCGCTCTCTAGAAAAACTCGCACCCTTCCCCTTGTGTCTCTATCTCACGGCATACTCCACAGGGTCAGTTAATCCTAATTCGTCGAAAGCAGCCAAACGTAAGCGACAAGAATCACAAACACCACAGGCTACATCACCACCGCTATAGCAAGACCAAGTTAGCTCCCAGGGAACTCCTAATTGATTACCTAATTTAATAATTTCAGTTTTTTTCAAATCTATTAAAGGTGTGACGATATTGATGGCATTGCCTTCACGTCCTTGTTTTGTTCCCAAGCGAAATACTTCTTGCATCGCTTGTACGTAATCGGGACGACAATCCGGGTATCCAGAATAATCTAAAGCATTCACGCCAATATAAACTCTTTGAGCGGCTATGGTTTCTGCATATGCTGAAGCAAAGCTTAGAAATATAGTGTTTCTTGCAGGAACATAGGTAACGGGAATATTTTGAGACATTTCCTTTAAGGAACGCTCTTGGGGTAAATCAATAGAATTATCTGTAAGTGCTGAACCACCCCATTGCCTTAAATCAAATTCAATCACTTGATGCTGGGCAACACCTGCTTTCTCTGCTACTGAAACTGCTGAATGCAACTCTTTTTTATGTCTTTGTTGATAATCAAAGCTTATAGCGTAACATTCATACCCATCGGCTAACGCTTTGTACAAAACAGTAGAAGAGTCAAGTCCCCCTGACAATAAAATCACAGCTTTCATTTCAATTACTAATTATTTGCAAGATTAGTTTATCTTAAATTATTTAAATCAAGTATTTAAGTAGAAGTTGTTGCCTTAGTTATTGCTAATATTTAGATTTGTATTGATATGGCGGCAAGTCAGCACAAATATAACTGATAGGACTTACCCAACCGGCACATTGTTTTGTAGGGAAAGCTGTCCGGGGGTGTAGATTTTCTTCCCCATTGTTGCCGTTGCTGTGACACTTTGATTCATGAAGGAACGTATTAAGAATGTTTTGAGTGTCACGCAGCAACCGGGAATTCTGACTGCGTAAGTCCTGACTTATAAAAATTAATGAAAGCTTTGTCTCACAATTACCTTTGTAAACTAACTATTATGATTTAGAAAATAGTTATAATCAGCTTTAACTATGATTCTATTCTCTCGATTTCAAAAATCAGCAATTAACAAATAATAAGCAGTTCAAAAAAATAATCTATATATATGGAATAAACTTTTTTGACTACTGCTTTGAAATAGGTTATATTAGAATGAATTCCCGATCAAATCTATAAATATATTGTTATTTTTTATAGATAATATGCTTGTTAAGTTCATTCAAAATTGATGATTCATTCTAAAACTAATTGTGCGGTATTTTAGTCTTATTTAACCTATCATCATGACCCGTAAAACTGTATAAATTGATTCTTTTGTGATCGTTATTGTTTGTTTGTGGCATTAAAAATTACCGCAAAATATTATTCAAAGTTTGAAGCTGAGAAAAAGAGACTATAATTTTTTTGTAAAGAATAAAAAAATCATCGATAAAACCGGACTATACGAAATAAAGACAGAAACCGGGAACTCATAGCTAACTTTGAAATTCTTCATAAATAGAGCCTCTATGTTACCATCTGGATGGTTTTAGGTGGCTACTTTTTTGGCAATAAAGTATAAAAGCCAACGATTGTAGCGTTTTGAAGTTGGTGGTTGAGGAGAGAAAATTAGAGTGCAAGATAGCAGCATGTCAGCGGGAGAAAAAAATGGATACGTACAGCGTCATCAACCGCGCCTAATTCGTGTAGGCGTAATTGGTGTTGGCAACATGGGACAACATCATACCCGTGTACTAAGTTCGATGAAAGATGTGGAGCTAGTTGGTGTAGCCGATGTTGATATTGAGCGAGGGTTAGAAATTGCTAGTAATTACAAAATAAAGTTTTTCGAGGATTACTGCGAGTTATTACCTCATGTAGATGCGGTTTGTATTGCCGTTCCTACTCGCTTACATTATGCCGTCGGTATAAATTGTTTGCTAGCAGGAATCCACGTTCTGATTGAAAAGCCAATCGCTGCCAATATTTCTGAAGCAGAATCTTTAGTCAATGCCGCAGCAGAATCTGGCTGTATCTTACAAGTAGGTCATATAGAGCGGTTCAAGCCAGCTTTTGGAGAACTGACTAAGGTTCTTAAAAACGAAGAATTGTTGGCGTTAGAAGCTCACAGAATGAGTCCTTATTCAAATCGGGCAAATGATGTTTCAGTAGTGCTGGATTTGATGATTCACGATATTGACTTATTGTTAGAATTAGCTGCTGCACCGGTAGTTAAATTATCAGCTAGTGGTACTCGTACTCCGAACTCTACTTACTTAGATTATGTAACCGCGACCTTGGGGTTTGCCAATGGTATTGTTGCTACCTTGACTGCTAGTAAAATCACTCACCGTAAAATACGTAGAATTGTAGCTCACTGCAAAAATTCATTCACCGAGGCAGATTTCCTTAAAAATGAAATTTGGATTCACCGATATCCTATATCTAACTCCACAAAAGATTCTCAAAAACCTTATAGGCAAGATGGTTTGATTGAAAAAGTCTACACCTCTAATGTAGAAGCACTAAGGGCAGAATTAGAACACTTTATTTATTGTGTCCGTGGCGGCAGTCAACCTTCAGTAGGTGGCGAACAAGCTTTAAAGGCTCTGAGATTAGCAAGTTTAATCGAACAAATGGCTGTATCAGATAAAGTTTGGAACCCATTAGATAGTCAATCTGAGCCGATTATGCAGTCCTTCAGTTCCACTATCTAAGTAGGCTATATAGGCTATAGCTAATTGGTTTTTATCTTCTGTTAGCCTTATAGGGAGCGGTAAGTAAGATAATCTTACTTGCTACTCCTTTTTTCTTTTATCTTGATATCAAGTACTGCCTACAAATATTTAAATTTAAATAAATTTAATTTTTTTTTTTAATTATTTTAAAAAAATCTCTGTAGTGTATTCAATTGAACTTGATTGTTAGCACAGAAATAATGCACTTTTTATGGAGCATACAATCAGTTTATCTTTAAATAATTCTGCCACAATTTAGAATATCGTATTGAGGCTGAGTGTATCGTATTAATCTTAAAATTTTAGTTACCGGGAGTTATATATAGTAAAAAAAGAAACATAGTCTTAACTGTAAAATCTTCTCTAGGCTAATTGCTTTATCGATAAGAACAGTCATATATAAGCTATCAAGTTAGCTGCTTAATAAATATTCAAACCAATCATAAGTTTGAAAAAACAGTAGATTGCTAGTTTGAGTGATTATTGGTATGTAGCCTACGGGTCATCTGTGTAATTTAAAATGCATAAATTCACCAGCACTATCCTTAAAATAACCTACATGCTTTACACATATATAGTGGCGGTAGATGGGTAGGTTTGCTAACATACTCAGAAAAAGCGCTTTCAGTAGTCTGTTATAGAGTAGTTTGTTCAGTCGCTTGCCACTCGTCTAAGCAATTCTACAAAGATAATATGGCTATGTCGCTTATCATTAAAGCGATAAAGCAAAAGTCTTATTTAGGTAGGAGAAGACAAGTAATTGTCTTCACTAGCGTTTTAAGTAAACTTACTGCCCTCTGAAACGGGCTTCAAATAACTTTGTTATCGTTTGCTATTTGTTAAGTCATCTACAAACAGCGAACAGTCGTACTAGCTTTAACTGAAGTACTTAAGTAATTCTTGCTAAAGTCTTAATTAGAGTTGACTCACAACTGTTAACGGATGATAAATGAATGCAAGTAAGATTAGCATGGTAACTTGTTTAGAGCTAAGTAGAAACTAGGAATTTCCATGACAGACCAACCTTCCGCTGCTACCCCAATGAATGCCGCTGCTATACCGATGAATAGAGTCACGGCATCTACTCCGATTAATACAACTCCCAAACTCACCAATACCGGTGGTGGTGGGAGCAAGAATATTCTTAGCGTTGACCTAGGTAGAACTTCTACTAAAACCACTGTGAGTCGCGAGCCTGGTAGTGTGGTTTTCGTATCTTCCAATGTTAAACAAATGACAATGGAGCAAGTACGAGGAGGAGTTTTTGAAGCTCGTGCAACAGATCCTTTAATGGATTTGTGGCTTGAATACCAAGGTAATGGCTATGCTGTTGGTCAATTAGCAGCAGACTTTGGAGCCGACTTGGGAGTGGGGCAATCTAAAGTTGAAGCTGCGCTAATTAAAGTATTGGCTTCTGTGGGATACTTCAAACTCAAAGATGACATTTCAGTAATTTTGGGTCTTCCCTACCTTTCTCAAGAACAATTTGAAAAAGAAAAAGCACAACTTATATCCCAAGTTACCGGGCCTCACGTAATGAACTTTCGTGGCGAACCCGTTAAGGTTAACGTGACCAAAGTTTGGGTTATGCCAGAGGGTTACGGTAGCTTACTATGGTGCGAATCTCAACCTAAGAAAGCTCCGGGCGCACCCGACTTTACCAAAGTTTCTGCGGCAATTGTGGATATCGGGCACCAAACTACAGATTGCTTAATGGTAGACAATTTCCGTTTTGCAAGAGGTGCTTCTAGAAGTGAAGACTTTGGAATGAGTAAGTTTTACGAACTAGTAGCCGCCGAGATCGAAGGTGCTGATAGTCAATCCTTATCTTTGATTGCAGCGGTAAACAAGCCAAAAGGCGAACGCTTCTATCGTCCTAGAGGTTCGAGTAAGCCCACCAATCTAGATGATTTTCTGCCTAATTTGATAGAAATGTTTTCACGTGAAATCTGCACTCGTGTTTTAGCATGGCTGCCAGAACGTGTTACCGATGTAATTCTCACCGGAGGTGGTGGTGAATTTTTCTGGGAAGACGTTCAACGCTTGCTTAAAGAAGCAAAAATTAATGCTCATTTAGCTGCACCTTCCCGACAAGCTAACGCCTTAGGGCAGTATATTTATGGAGAGGCACAATTATCTGCCAGTCGCTCTTCTAGGTCTTAAAACTAATGTTCCAATGGTCAAAAAAAGTAGTTAAATCGGTTACGTTCAATCCAGGGGTAGCGGATGAAAGCTTGTTAGATGTAGTTGAAAGGCACTTAGAAAAAGAGCCTGATAAGACTTTCAGCGACCTCTGTAAAGAAGCTTTATGGCAAGCTTTATGCGTACCCGAATCTGTACGACCAGATCCGCAACCAACAGCAACACCAACACCGAAACCAAAACCACCGTCTGATGTGGGAGAATATATTGCTGACCTGGAAAGAAAAATAGCTGACCTTGAGGAACGTTTCTTTACTAGGGAATCAAATCGGTTGGCAACGATGGAACAACATTTGACACAGCTTAGTCAGCAAGTGGCTCAGTTGGCAATGATGGTCAATCAGGGTTTAGTCGTTCAGCCTTCAAGTCAATCACCAGCACCAGAAGTATTAAGTAATACTTCTGTGTCCGCTTATGAAATCAATACCCCTCATGAAGAGGAAGACCCCCTAATCAGTCGCTTGAGTGAATTAGTGGATGATTTTTAAGGGGAAACAGGGTGCCTTTGTTTTGTGTTGCTGTCAAACATCCCGATTGCGGTTGGTTGTTCTGCATTAGTCTATTTATGCAAGAAGCAACACCTGATGTTGATGTTTGACAGCTATACTTTTACATTTTTCATAATTATAAGTTGAACAAGTTTCAATTGATGCTGAAGAGAACGGGCAAGGCAAACAAATAACAAAAGACTTGGTCTAGTTGCGGTTTTTGCTACTATTTATTGATTTTTTTAACTTACCTCAAGAATATAGATTCATATATTTTTTTGCAAATAGCGATGATGTAAAATCGGTTTTTGCAATTATCGATTTTCAAATTTTATGCTTTTATACCTAATTGATTGCCGTTGTATGACGCTTTTAATACTACTGATAGCGTCGGGGTTGACATTAAAAATTTTAAGAATGAAAACAATTTAAATGGGTGTTCGTCACAAGCCATTCTATCTGATGACAATTTATAGGCATTGATACAAATCAGCGTATATTAACAGCACATTTTGCTATTTGCGATAACCACGGAAATTGTTAACGTAGTGCAATTGTCCGCTAGCTTGAATATAATCATGAATGCTTTTAAATCATGATATTACCACATTTAGTATTTGCGATTGCTCAAATCTAAAAATCTTCATTGAGCTTTCACAATTTTACGTAAAACTTTTTTTACCTTTATATGAAGTAAATGCTAGAATCCATCGAGTAGAATTTAAATATAGGATAATCAAATGCCAGTTGCCAGTAAATCCATTAAGTTTGGTACCGACGGATGGCGCGGCGTTATTGGCGATGAGTTCACTTTTGAACGTTTAGCCTTGGTTGCACCAGTAGCCGCGCAAGTATTATTAAGTACATACGGGAAGATAGTAAATAATCGTACCATCATTGTTGGTCACGACCGCCGATTTATGGCTGAAGATTTTGCTCGGTTTGTCGCCGACATTGTAACGGATGCGGGCTTTGATGTTGTATTGACTGAAGATTTTGCTCCCACTCCTGCTTTTAGTTGGGCAGCAAAGGCTCAGAATGCATTGGGAGCATTGGTAATTACAGCTTCTCATAATCCAGGAAAATATTTAGGATTGAAGGTAAAAAGCTGCTTCGGTGGTTCCGTACCTCCGGAAGTCACAAAGGAAATTGAAAGTCTGCTGACACAGGAAGTATCTTTAAATAGAGAAAAAGGTAAGATAGAAAGTTTTAATCCCTGGCAAAGCTATACCCAGGGATTAGAAGGCAAAGTCAATATTGACAAAATTCGAGATGCCATAAGTTCAGGTAAGCTGACTTTATTTACTGATGCAATGCATGGTGCATCCGCAGGTGGATTGGGAATGCTTTTAGGGGATAAAGTCCAAGAAATTAATAGCGATCGCGATCCGTTATTTGAAGGTGGTGCCCCCGAACCTTTACCGAAGTATATTTCTAAGTTTATAAGTGTAATCAAAAATCACCGTAAAGCTAACCCTGAAGGTTTATCTGTGGGATTAGTTTTTGATGGAGATTGTGACAGAATTGCGGCTGTGGATGGGCAAGGAAACTTCCTAAGTTCGCAAATATTAATTCCGATACTTATCGATCATTTAACTCAGCGGCGCGGATTTACTGGTGAAATTGTCAAAACTGTCAGCGGTTCGGATTTAATTCCTTTGGTTGCAAAACTGCATAACTTGTCGCTATACGAAACCCCCGTAGGTTATAAGTACATCGCCGATAGGATGTTAGATGCAGAAGTTTTATTAGGTGGTGAAGAATCTGGTGGAATCGGTTATGGAAGCCATATTCCCGAACGAGATGCTCTGCTTTCGGCATTGTACGTTTTAGAAGCAATTGTAGAATCGGGAATGGATTTAGGTGACTATTACAGTCATTTACAAAAACAAGTTAATTTTGATTCAGCATATGACCGTATCGATTTACCTCTCTCGGGCATGGAAGTACGGGAAAGACTTGTGCAACAATTGCAAAAAGAACCGTTAAAAGAAATTGCAGGAAAGCAAGTAGTTGATTGTAAAACAATTGATGGCTACAAGTTCCGTCTTGATGACAACAGCTGGTTAATGATTCGCTTTAGCGGAACCGAACCAGTTTTACGCTTATACTGCGAAGCATCTAACCTTGATGAAGTACATAAAACCCTAGCTTGGGCAAAAAATTGGGCAGAATAATTGGCGTTGCTGAATAAAAATATAAAGTCGTGATTTCACATTGCTTGAGATGTAGCATTGCTATTTCTCTACAAGGGTTGCAGATTTGCGACGAAACGTAGGTAAATATAATTCATATCTGAATTCAGCAACGCAGAATTATTGGACACCTTGGAATGAGATGATGGGGACATTATTTAAGTAGCGAGTAACCAGTAGCGAGTCACGAATGGTTGCTTTATCCGAAGTAAGCTTCTACTTGCTACTTACTACTCATTCATAACTCCACAAGCAAATAACCATTAGCAACAGTCCAAGTATTGAAATTATGAAATTAGTCGTAGCCACCTCAAACCCAGGCAAATTAAAAGAATTGCAAAAATATCTTGCGGATTTAAATTGGGATTTAGTTCTCAAACCCCAAGAATTAGAAGTTGAAGAAACTGGCGATACTTTTGAGGAGAATGCTCGTTTAAAAGCTTCAGAAGTGGCAATTGCGACGAATAGTTGGGCTATAGCCGATGATTCTGGTTTGCAGGTAGATGCATTAAATGGCGCACCAGGAGTTTATTCTGCACGCTACGGTGCTAACGATTCCGGACGTATTGCTAGATTATTAACAGAATTAGGAAACGAAACCAATAGAGGCGCACAATTTGCTTGCGCGATCGCCCTTGCTCGTCCTGATGGCACAATTGCTTTAGAGTCTGAAGGTGTATGCCGGGGTGAAATTCTTTATAAAACCAGGGGTGATGGTGGCTTTGGTTACGATCCAATTTTTTACGTTCCGCATTTGCAGTTAACCTTTGCCCAGATGAATTCAGAGCTAAAGCGCTCAGTTAGTCATCGAGGTAAAGCGATGGAGGGTTTACTTCCTCAGATTGAAAAATTAATAGTATGAAAAAAAGAAGCGTAAGGAATCCATCCTTCATGCCCCACGCTTCCAAGTTCATGGCTTTGTTATACGGCTTCGGTATTTTTTTCTCCAGTACGAATCCTTACCACCTGCTCTACCGGTGAAATAAAAATCTTACCATCGCCAATTTCGCCAGTACGGGCGGCAGCAATAATTTTATCTACCACCATATCAACTTGGGCATCTTCTATAACAATTTCTACTTTGAGTTTTTGTAAAAATTCAACGGTGTACTCGGAACCGCGATAACGTTCGGTTTGTCCCTTTTGTCGTCCAAATCCGCGTACTTCTGAAACTGTCATACCAACTATACCAGCGTTGACTAAAGCAATTTTCACTTCATCCAGCTTGAAGGGGCGAATAATCGCTTCCACTTTTTTCATTGAACTGTCTCCTTACTTTTACTTTAATTAGCTTTATATATCTAACCAGATCCCCAGACTCATAACTGGTAACTGGCAAACTCAATTCAATCAACATGTACCATTTTCATTGGGGCAAAAAGTAGCATTGCTTTTAAATATCAAGCGATTATTATCAATAAAATCATAACGAATGGTCATTTGCCACTTGTTTTACAAATTAACGAAGAATTTTAGGAATTTGTAAATTTTATTTTGGATTATACTATTGCAAGTTTTCTATAATAGTTAAGCATAAATAAATTTTATCTGATAGTAGAAAATTATCTAAATTAAATTAAATACTATTAAGCACTAGCTAAATGATTATTCTATGTATTAACTACTATTAGTATCAATAATATAGATACAACAGGTTTGTTTACAATAACAGGTTTTTTCAGAAAAACAAGTTTATTTTGTAGCTTTTTTAGCCAGCTCTAAATAATAAATTAAATATCTAAAAATTAAAGATTGTTATTTATATTTACATTTATATTTAAAGCTTGCAATCTCAAATGCAAATCTAGAAGTTTGCTATTGCGAGCTAGTATGATTTTCCAATAAAGGGCGTACAACTACATAACCTGCCCCAAAACCCATAACAATAATAAAAACAATTGCTAAAATCAGCCACCAACCGCTGACTTGTGACAACTCTGATTCATCATCGTAATAATAGCTTACTTGTTCTTCCTCTATAAACACTGGTTCTGGCAGAGGTTCAAAAAATTCAGTTACATTATGGGCAACTGCTGAAGTACGAGAGCGTCTCACCTGCTCTTGAGGTGCTTCTTGAGATCTATAATGTCGTTTTGTTGGTGCATATTGCTTCTTTTTTGTTCTTGCTGATGTTTGATTAAAAGAATGATTTGGCTTATTAGTGGAAGCAACCTCAGTTGAATAATTTGGAGAATTTACCGCGTTTTGTAAATGCAATACAGCATTGACAGTTTTCGCAATTTCTTGACGAAGTACATGATTTTCCTGGGCTAAATGTTCGTTTTGTTGATTCAGCTGATGTATGGCAGCTTGTGCCATTTGCAACTCTGCTGATAGTTCGCGGTATACACTCACCGGTACGGAAGCAGAGTAAGGCTGATTATGCGATCCTGACGATTGGTTGTAAGCAGAGTCTGTAATTGTTCGCATGGGTATAAGATTTCAAAAAGCAATGCTGTTCTGGTTTACTACAAACATAATCTGCAAGCATTAGAAAATTTTAAACATACATGAAAATAATACAAGAAAGCCTTGCAAACAAAAAAATATGTTTACTGAGTTTTACAACGAAAGCATACCAGTAAACTTATCATTTAAAATTAAATTGTCCAGGCGCTATGGTGACAAATATCATGCGATAACTAACTATATAAAATATATTTTCAACGTCATATAGTTTATTCTCTTAGTAAAGGAAAAAAGTGTCCTACAGGACCTTGTCCTTTGCCGATGTCTAAAGAATGATTCAATGCATAAGAAACATATTCTTTAGCTTGACGTGCTGCTTTAAATAAACCATCGCCTCGTGCTAAATTAGCGGCGAGCGCAGCCGATAAAGTGCAGCCTGTTCCATGAGTATTTTTGGTAGAAACTAATTGTATAAGCAAAGTTTCAAGGTTTTTGCCATCAAACCAAATATCGATTCCGCGCAAACTTCCCTGCATTCCACCGCCTTTAACCAAAACAGCTTTTACCTTTAACTTTTCGTAAATGGTTTGGGCTGCTGTTTTCATATCGTCAAGGGTTTTAATTTCTAAGCCACTAAGAATTTGCGCTTCATATCGGTTAGGAGTCAAAACAGTAGCTAGAGGTATGAGAGAATCGCGAAGGGTTTTCACGGCTGCGTCATCAATTAGTTGTGCTCCCGTGCGCGATACCATTACCGGATCTACTACTAAGTTGGGAATTTGCAGAGTCTCTACTTGCTTGACAACAGTAGCAATGATTTCTTGATTGAGCAACATCCCAGTCTTGGCTGACTGAACTCCGATATCTTCGCATACTGCCCGAATTTGTTGCTCAACTGCTTCTTTTGGCATTGCATCAACCCTTGTTACGCCTAAAGTATTTTGTGCGGTAACGCAGGTAATGGCGCTAGTTCCGTGGACGCAATGAAAAGCAAAGGTACGCAAATCGGCTTGAATCCCCGCACCACCACCGCTATCGGAACCAGCAATAGTTAAAGCAACGGGCACCTTAGATGTTGTAGTGGTGTTCATTTATCTATTTTTAAATACGCATTATAAACTATGACATTAAAATACATGATTAAAGGCATTTTAATCTTGCTCAAGGTGTAACAATTTCAAATTGTATCTTCTATTAGAATGTGTGATTTACCTTGAAGAAGCCTGTTAAGTTTTTTTACCTATTTAGTCAACATTTTTAATTCTTTGTAATTCATCTTGAAGAAACTTTCCCCATTCTCCCGCTAAGGGTATTTCTGTAAAAGGCACGCGAATAACCTTAGAATTTTCTAAGAAAAGAAATTCTAATTCAACTTTTCGGGCTTTTCTTGGCAATTCATTTATCTTTATAGATTTGTCATCTATCAATAGATTGATATCCCTAATATGATTTAAAGAAAACTTTTCTAGATCGGCAATACCTTTAACAGTCGGTTTACCCCAAGTAAGTTCGTTTCCTTTTTGAGCTAAAACTGCGTAAATATCATATTTTGCTCGATCAAAATTTTGCGCCCAAATACGATAGCCTTCAACTTTTTTATATTCTCTAGAACCTTGCCAAGCTAGCCAAATAAATGCCACTAGCAAAGGTAGCCATAAAAGTCCGCGTTCCATAAAGTAACCTATGATTTAACCTAAACTTTTGCTTCAAATAGTCAAATTAAATGAAACTTACGTAACAATAAAGAAAATGTGAGATTCGGTTGGGTTTCATCTCATCAAGAATTAGGCTTACACCCTTCCAGTTCTTATAATGCTGGTAAATATGCTTCTTTCTTCAAGCAAGATGGCTAGGTGTGAGCTATGGTAGTGTTCAAACTAACAAAGAGCGACCTTTTAAAATCAAATGAAAAAACTCATATTATTTTGTTTGTTTGTCATCGGGTTGAGTTTTGCTTTGTTAACTTTTGTTAACCTAAAGGGACTTGCAGCTCGTGGTGAATTTGAAACAATTGTGTTGGATTTCCGGGAAGATATTCCCGTCGAGGAATTGCAGCAAGATTTGCAAGCAATAGCACAAAAGTACAATGTAACTCCCAAATTAGATAATCAATTTTCTAAAAAGGATAATGTATATATTATCAAAGGGGATCGGCAGCGAGTCAAAAATCTGCGTAAGTCAGAATTTGCTCAAGACACGGAATTTATAGAGCCAAATTACATATATAAAATTCCCGAATCTGGGAATCCCGAAGAAGATAAAATTGCTAGAGAAGCTGAATATTTACAGTCTTCTGAAGATATCATCGAAGAAGTTAAGCCAAGTCTGAAAGGTGCTAACGACCCGCTTTACGCTCAACAGTGGCATTTACATAATATTAACGTTGAAGGAGCTTGGGATAAAAATAGAGGTAAAGGCGTAACGGTAGCCGTGATTGATACTGGTGTTACCAAGGTACGCGATTTAGTTGAAACTGAGTTTGCTAAAGGCTACGACTTCGTTAACGATAGAGAAAACGCTTCAGATGACAACGGGCATGGTACCCACGTTGCTGGCACCATCGCTCAAGCAACCAATAACAGTTACGGTGTCGCCGGAGTCGCTTACGAAGCTCGTTTAATGCCTTTGAAGGTTCTTAGCGATTATGGTGGCGGTACGATTGCCGATATTGCCGAAGCGATTAAATTTGCAGCCGATAACGGTGCAGATGTGATTAATATGAGCTTAGGTGGTGGTGGTGAAAGCCAATTAATGAAAGATGCAATTAATTACGCTCACAGCAAAGGAGTAGTAATTATTGCTGCTGCTGGTAACGAAAACCAAAATGCTGCGTCTTATCCCGCACGTTATCCAAATGTATTCGCAGTTTCCGCTTTAGGTCCTGACGGGCAAAAAGCGCCTTATTCTAATTATGGTGCTGGGGTTGATATTTCTGCTCCAGGTGGTAGCGATGCTGGCAAAGTTTTGCAAGCAACCGTTGATATGGATAGCAAAGGTGAAGAAGTTTTTCTTGGCTTGCAGGGTACAAGTATGGCTTCACCTCATGTTGCTGGCGTTGCTGCATTAGTTAAAGCTGCTGGAGTAGAAGAACCAGACGAAATTGTTAAAGTTCTGGCAAAATCAGCAAGAGTTATTCAAGATGACGGCTTAAACTACTACGGAGCCGGACAGTTAAATGCTGAGGCAGCAGTATCCCTTGCCGAGCAAGGAATAATTAGTTTCCAAGACTTCTTTCGTTGGTTGCGCGATAGCGGTTATCTAAATCCTGGTTTTTGGATTGACGGAGGTATGGTAGCACTTCTACCTAAGATTTTGATGGTAGTGGGTTCTTACTTGTTAGCTTGGTTTTTACGAGTTTATTTCCCCTTTACCATGACTTGGACTTTAGCCAGCGGTTTGGTGAGTGGTAGCTCTGGATTATTTTTCCTCAAAGGATTTTACATCTTTGACCTTCCTCAATGGCCTTTTCGCTTATTAGGTAGCTCTATTCCGGAATTAGGTAATACATTACAGGGAACTAATCCTTTTAACCCATTATTTGCAAGCGTTTTAGCTCCTCTTGTCCTAATGGCACTACTTTTAGGCAATTCTAGATGGAAATGGTTTGCAATCGGCTCTAGCTTGGGTGTTGCAGCTTGTTTAGCTGTAAGTTCTATCACAGATCCAGCAGTTTGGGGTTTGGGAAGTGGTATTTTAGCTCGTGGTTTTTTAATAGCTAACGCAGTTCTGTGCTTCATTCTGGCTCGCTTTGCAGTCAAAAATGAAGAACAACCAGTTTAGATAGTTAGCAGCTTTCTTCCCAACCGCAGCAGAAGGGGAGCTTCCCGCAGCAAGTAGCGACTGCGGGAATACAACCCCACCTCTTGCATACAAAACAAATACGTAACAGCTTAATTGCTCGCTGTTGATACTTCTAATAACTAATAATTAATAACTACAGCAATGGCCGCAATTGTCATAAGGCTTTGGTTGGTGCGTGACAGGAAAACCTTATTATCGCCTTAGAAATCAAGCGAACTGTCACAGCACCCTACAAGCAAAATGTGCCAGTTGCGTAAGTCCTAAACTAGTAACTAGCAACCAATAACTAAGATGAGTATTAAAGTCAAAGGTACTGTTGAACGTCGTGATATCGGCATGGGCGCTTGGGCATTTATCAGTGAAGATGGTAAGACTTATGAAATTATGAGAGGAGCAGATAAAGCCTTACTTCAAGCCGGACAAAAAGCAGAAGTCACTGGTGATGTACGTGAAGATATAATGAGTGCTGCTATGATTGGTCCGATGTTAGAAGTCAAATCTTTTAACATTACTAATTGATAGTTTTTGTAGAGATGCGTGAATATGCAGCCTGCACGCAAGAAGTTATATCGCGTCTCTACAAAATAAAAAAATTCAAATTTATTGTAAACAAATTCTAACTAATTGTTATTTTCACCAAGAACTGATTGTAAGCGAGTTCTGAATTCTCCTTTAGGATGTCCTCCTTTCACTTCACCTAAAATCTTGACTTCTTCTTCTGGAGAATCACAGACAATATAAGTAGGCCATCCCATTTCTGACTTATCGGGATACTGTGTTAATAAAACTTTACGATACTTGCGGTAAGTTGCGGTATCCTGCATTTTGACATCAATAAATTCTAAACCAAGCTCTTGGGCTACCTTTTGGTCATAAAAAGACATTTTGTGGCAAATGCCACAGTCTTCACTAGAAAACTTAATTACAGCTAAAGTCATAATCTTAAAGTTTTTGGGCTATTTCGTTGTTTATTAAATACAAAACGAAATCATATCATACAAAGTAATTTCCAACCGGGGAACTTTTCATCTCTTAAAATCGACTGGTGATATCAAGTGAGATATGTGGCTTCATAAACACGCTGAAACCTGGAATAACGATTCGTAAGCACGCAGGTTATCCAGAACAAGTAATGCCTAGCCATTACGCTAAATTTCACAATAACTTTTAGGGCGCGATTTACCTCTCATATTTTCGATCAGCTATTAGCTGCTATTTTTTCGTTAAGTATATTATCCGTTGATACGTAAATACAGGGAAATATTTAAAGATAATATATACATTGCCGATTTTCTACTTAGACAATATACATAGGCATAAATGCGGAAAAATATTGAAAGATAGCCAAAAACTTACGATGTGTTAATGGATTCGCAACTTTTAAATAGCTTCTACCAAAAGCCCATGCATCAAGGCTATAAAAATAAATTAAGCAAATCTAAAAGCTTTGCGAAAGGTGCAAACATTTGATGAAACTGTGTTACATTAAATACACTACTTAAATAGGTTTTACTAGCTGTTGTTTATTAGAGGCTATACTCTAATAACAGATTAGTGAAAACAGTGAATTTAAGTCGTTTTGCTTAAGAAAAAACCCTTAGTGGTATTTGACTTTCTTGTCTAAAGTGATTAACTTGTATTCAACAACTTCATTTACCTGGGTAAAACTCAGTTCTCCAGATAGATTAGTCAACAAGAACTTATATTTGACTAACTTAACAAAAATCCCCCAGCGTGCTTGTAGGCTTACCGGGGGAGTTAGTTATCAGGGTGCATCTACCAATTCTATGTACTCGTTTGAACAATCACTTTCCGGATGAAATTGTAATTAAGTAGCTAATTACATACAAAAACCCCCAGCGTGCTTGTAGGCTTACCGGGGGAGTTAGTTATCAGGGTGCATCTACCAATTACATGTACTGTATTTAACAGCGACTTTCCGGATAAAACTGTATAAATATGTTTGGGTGTAGATATTTTGCATATAAAAATCCCCCAGCGTGCTTGTAGGCTTACCGGGGGAGTTAGTTATCAGGGTGCATCTACCAATTCTATGTACTCGTTTAAACAATCACTTTCCGGATAAAACTGTATAAATATGTTTGGGTGTAGATATTTTGCATATAAAAATCCCCCAGCGTGCCTGTAGGCTTACCGGGGGAGTTAGTTATCAGGGTGCATCTACCAATTACATGTACTGTATTTAACATCTACTTTCCGGATGAAATTGTAATTAGGTATCTAAAATTAAATACAAAAAACCCCCAGCGCGCTTGTAGGCTTACCGGGGGAGTTAGTTATCAGGGTGCATCTACCAATTCTATATACTTGTTTAAACAATCACTTTCCGGATGAAATTGTAATTAGGTATCTAAAATTAAATACAAAAATCCCCCAGCGTGCTTGTAGGCTTACCGGGGGAGTTAGTTATCAGGGTGCATCTACCAATTCTATGTACTTGTTTAAACAATCGCTTTCCGGATGAAATTGTAATTAGGTATCTAAAATTAAATACAAAAATCCCCCAGCGTGCTTGTAGGCTTACCGGGGGAGACAGTTATCAGGGTGCATCTACCAATTCTATGTACTCGTTTAAACAATCGCTTTCCGGATGAAATTTTAATTGGGTATCTAAAATTAAATACAAAAATCCCCCAGCGTGCTTGTAGGCTTACCGGGGGAGTTAGTTATCAGGGTGCATCTACCAATTCTATGTACTTGTTTAAACAATCGCTTTCCGGATGAAATTGTAATTGGGTATCTAAAATTAAATACAAAAATCCCCCAGCGTGCTTGTAGGCTTACCGGGGGAGTTAGTTATCAGGGTGCATCTACCAATTCTATGTACTCGTTTAAACAATCGCTTTCCGGATGAAATTTTAATTGGGTATCTAAAATTAAATACAAAAATCCCCCAGCGTGCTTGTAGGCTTACCGGGGGAGTTAGTTATCAGGGTGCATCTACCAATTCTATGTACTCGTTTAAACAATCACTTTCCGGATGAAATTGTAATTGGGTATCTAAAATTAAATACAAAAATCCCCCAGCGTGCTCGTAGGCTTACCGGGGGAGTTATTTATCAGGGTGCATCTACCAATTATATGTACTCGTTTAAACAATCACTTTCCGGATGAAATTTTAATTAAATATATAATTAAATACAAAACCCTAGCACTTTTGGGTTTATTAGGTAAGACAGTTATCAATTTGAATCTACCAGTTCTATGCACTGCATTTAACCACTACTTATTAAAGTGAATTATAATTTAGATGCAAATAAATTACGCTGATTATAGACAATGCAAAAGTAGTTATTAGTTTGCACCTACTTATTGCATGTAGTATAAGTAATGTTTTTGTATTGAGTAGATCTGTATATTTTTATATTTTTTTTGAAAACGAATAATTAGAAATAAAAAAACCCCTAGTGGAAGGCAGTCAACCAGGGGAGTTAGTTATCAGGGTGCATCTACCAATTAAATGTTCTAAAGTTAACCAGTATCTTCCGGATAAAATTGTCCAAATGCTGATAGAAGTTGTATAAGAAGCAACTTTTATTAACGTGTTTTGTATATGTCCGCACATTATCAAATATTTCTGAAGCCTTAGCGATGGCAAAAAACCAAAAAATCATCGTTATTCTTTTTTCGATAAATTTTAATGCATTTGGCGATTGCGATATTTACCAACAGTAAAAATAAATAAAAATAATATTTTTACTGAGGAATTAAAGTGCTAAGCGCATATATAAATAAGTTAGTTCTAGGCACATTTAGTTTAATCCGGATAAAGTTGTAAAGGTAGATAAACCAAAAAACCACTTTAAAATCAGAAACATGGAAGCTCTTAGATGCATCTAATGTATCAGGAAGAGCAAAACATAGACTTGAAACAAAAGCGTTTCCAACCAGATAAGTTAGGTAAACAGGAGAAGTTGTGACCCAGGAATTTCACATTTCCGTAACCCCAGTAGGGCAAAACGACTACTTGGTGCGGACGGAACAAGTCGCCCCTGGGGTACCCTTAGCAGAAGAACTGGTAAGGTGGCCGGTGGCTGATTGGTTAGCCGCTGCTGGGAGTTTAATGAACGACCCATTGCAGTCAGTATTGCAGGGCGATGCGATGGCGTTAAGCGCCTGTTTAGAAGAGACAAATGCAAGAAACTCAGTCAATTTGGTGGCACTGGGTCAGCAACTTTATAATGCGCTGTTTCAAGGCACTCTTAGGGACAGTTGGATTACGGCGCAAGGTATTGCCCAAAACCACCAACAGGTATTGCGCTTGCGTTTGGGCTTAAAGGATACGAAATTAGCTCGTCTTCCTTGGGAGGTAATGCATCAAGCCGATCGCCCAATTGCCACCGGTCCTTATATTGCTTTTTCTCGCTATCAAAGCGGAATGAGCGGAACGTCTCGCCTACCATCAAGAAATATTCCCCAGTTATCAACGAATGGTGGAATTAGAGTCTTGATGGTGATTGCTTCTCCTGCCGATCAAGTGCGTCTTAACCTGTTAAAACAAGAAGCTATCAGGCTGCAAGCGGAACTTGAGCGTAAAAACCAAGGCGGGGATCATCTTCCTGAAATTGAACTTTCGGTACTAGAGCAACCTGGAAGAGAAGAATTAACCCAAGCTTTAGAACAAGGAAATTATCACGTTCTCCACTATTCTGGCCATAGTAATTTTGGTGCAAACGGTGGCGAAATCTATTTGGTCAGCGGTAGAACTGGTTTGACCGAAACTCTGTACGGTGATGACTTGGCTGGCTTGCTGGTTAATAATAATATCCAAATGGCGGTATTTAACTCCTGTTTGGGAACTTATGCTGCCACCTCAGATAGCAATCTAGATACCGGACAGCGCAATCTAACCGAGACTTTGGTCAAGCGAGGCATAAAAAGCGTTTTGGCAATGTCGGAACGCATTCCTGACGAAGTAGCATTAACTTTAACGCAATTGTTTTACCGCAATTTATCCCAGGGATACGCGGTTGATTTGTGCGTCAGCCGGATGCGTCAGGGATTAATTTCTGCTTACAGTTCGCATCAATTGTATTGGGCGCTACCAATCTTATATCTTCAACCAGAATTTGACGGTTATTTAGACCCAGAAGTTTACTTGCCTCAAAGTGGAGAATTATTTAACGAGTACGACCCCAATAGCAGCACAATTCCAACGCTTTATGCTCCTAATTCCACACCAAGTTCTGACATGGTTCCAGTGGAAGGAACAGTCAATTCTTATGTGGTAGAAGACTCTTCGCATCTAGATTTACTAGGCGAAGATATGTGGGGAGACCTTGTTGATGAAATAGAATACGACGACCCCAGCTATTCAGAAGATTCTGCAATTGTTTCGGATTTATTTCGTCAGATAGATGATGAAAAATCTTTGACTGAGCCTCCCATGAATGCTGAGTTAGTCCAAAACGAAGATGACTACGAACAAAGACAATTATCTCCAGATCTCGATTATCAATCTGACGATACTTTGATATGGGACGAAAGTGAGCACCCAACATCAATCGGCTCCCAACAAAGTGCAGTAATCAACGAAACCCCCAATCAAGATAATTTTGCAGTCCATTTGGAGCAAAAAAATCAAGATACCACCGCATTTGCCAAAGCCGCAGCTAAAAAACAAAAACGAAACCAGCGTTTAGCGCTTCTGGGTGTCTTGGGGATAAGCGCAATTGTGTTTATTGGAGCTATAGATTATTTAATAACAAATAAACCCTCAACCGATCCAGTCACTATTGTTGGCAAACCGCAGCAATTTAATTTGGAAGATGCTTCAACGGAAAATATAACTACATACGCTGGTGAAAAACTTAGACAAGGTGAAATTAAAGAAGGTCTTAAAGCTGTAGAAGAGTTGCTCGATCGCGGTGTTTTAAGCAATGCTGAAACTGCATTAGAAAATATTGATAACGAACAACAAATTAACAATTCTCATGTCAACTTCATCAAAGGACGTTTGGCGTGGCAGTTTATTCAACAAGGCGATACCAAATACAGTATTGACGATGCTCGCCGTTACTGGGAAGTTGCGACACAAAAAGACCCCAATTCGTTTTTGTATAGAAATGCTTTAGGCTTTGCTTATTATGCAGAAGGTAAGCTTAACCGTGCTAACGATTCTTGGTTTAGAGCTTTAGATTTATCTTTTAAACAGAATCCCGCGCAAAACGTATCTAATTCAAATAGCTTAATGTCTGTACAAGCAGTTGAGAATCAAATAGTTGATAAAGAAGCTTTAACAGCTTATGCTGGTTTGGCTTTAAGCCTATACCAAACTTCTCAGGAGCAGCCTTCTGAAAAAAGGTTGAAATACTTGACAGAAGCAATCAAATATAGCCGTTTGGTGATGAAAGATAATTCAGTCAGTTTTCAGAGAAAGAGTTTAGCTCAAAATTGGTTGTGGACTAAAGAAGCGGTTCAAGATTGGCAATCTTTACTTCAACTTGACTAAACCAGTTAATGTGAAAAGTTATTAACAATACAAATCGCTTAATTATTCTTTTCGTTTTTTTTTAGCTTTACTTTGAACTTATCTGTTCTTATTTTAAAATCCACAGACTGCGTATAATCATATATTTCTTCACATTAGTTCGGATAATAAATTATCTGAATTAAATGGTTAAGACATGCAAAAACACAATTTAAATTTATGTTTATTTTTTCCGGTTTCTCCAAACAGCCGGAAAAATGGTATGCGCTTGTTGTAAATAAAGCCTTGTCAGTACGTAAATAAATATAGCTAATTTCGGTTGAGTCCACCACATTTTCAACCTCATTCTTTCAGAGCCAGAAACCCCTCTCCTTATTAAGTTGAGGTCATATTTATTTTTATTGCACCCAAATAAAAATCACTATATTTGACTTAAATTTTGATATTTTTATCTTTATCTTAAGACCTAGATAATTGTCATACCAATTCTGTATCGCTCTGTGCCTGGAAGGCTGGAGCTACCAATACAAAGCCAACCTACGTTGGCTAAATATGGCGCATCTTTATAAAGAAATCGTATTACAACACCAGCGTTAGTGGGTTACACTACAAGCTTGATTATGACGCTTAACCAAGCAAAGAGAATTAGACACTCTAAAATAAACAGGAATGGCCGCAATTGTCACAATGCCCGTTTGGTGCGTGACACTGAAAACATTGTTACTACGTTCACAGTTACTCAAAGTGTCACAGCACCCTACAAGAAAAATGTGCCGGTTGCGTAAGTCCTAATAAAAAAAGATGCCTTTTTGCTAAGCCCCAATATTTTTATCTTTATCCATTAAAGAAAGCTAAATTACAAATTATACGTCTCAAAATGTAACTATCAATTATAAAATAATCGACTTTACCGTAATTGTCTTATCTTGTACTGGATATTTCTAATAAATAAGATCGATAATAGACTGAATACTTACTGAAGCAGTATTAACTCCCAATTTACTGACTTCAAAATTAATGATGAGTAACTAGCAAAAATCAACTTTGTTGCTTTCAAATCTCATAATTTACGAACAAAATTCAACCGCGAACTAGTGTTTGTAGCCCAAATACTACCATCAGCTAAAACTTGATATTGGGTTAAAAACTATTAACTATTAAACGTATGCCTAGGAGAAATAACACATCCCAACAGCAAAGTAAACCCTTTGTTTTTCGGTGTCGCGTGCAAATAGATTCGGGATGCTTAACAAGAGAAATAGCCGAAAGGCTGGCTCCGTTTCTAGAAGAATCTCAGACAAAATATGCTATTGGTGATTATTTACGCAAACAGAAAAAATCCGGTCAAACTTTGATAGATTTTAGGACTGATATGGGTATTTGGCAAGTAGAATTTAGTGGAAGAAGAGGTGGATGTTATTTATGGGATTTATATTTTATTTCACCCTATTGTGTTGCAGGTTAAAGAATTTATCTCTTCCCGATTCTAAATACGACAAGCCCCAATATTTTTACCATTAATAGAGCCTTTCATCCCAATTAATACAGATTGAACTCGTTGTTTTGGAGTTCCATGATGATGTTCGTTACCCCAAGCATAATCGCCAATTCTATAAGCGAAGGTAGCAATTTCACGAATATCTCGATTATCAAGAGTAATATTTGGAATTAATCCTAAATATACTCCAGCTAAACAATCTGCTTGTAATTCCGTAATCGGAATAGCTCTGGGTGCAAACCCGTGAATAGTTTGCATTGCATGAGCGTATTCATGGGCAACAATATAAGCTAAGGCTGCATCTCCATGTTGGTAAGCCATGCGAATATCTCTGTTAGTAATGTAAACCGTGTGATTTAACTTGCAATAGTGACTACCATAAATACGTCCGCAAGCAGAGCGATTTCCTAAGCTAACATTCCAAACTAGTCTTGGAGTCGCTCTATAACCGTGAATATGTTGAATTCCTTCATACACTCCATTTATTACTGCTTTTGGCGACCATTCTCTTGCATTGGCAGGAGAACTTGAAAGTATGTATCCAATGCTGATGATAGATGTTGTTAGTGCTTTTAATAGTTTCATTTAGTTTAATTCCGAAATTTATAGATTTATTCCACAAATCACTGTGAAATAAGGATATTTCGGAAACAATTACTCAATAAATGCAAAGTTTTTTGTAAGTATTGGCGTTATATTATAAGCAATATAAAAATTACACCAAGGGTCAAAGGTTAAAGGTATTAAACCCCTTGCAAGGAATGAAGCTTACATATTATTTAATTCCTTCAAACGGCCCTAAATAAGTTGGTTTAGGACGAGTAATATGAACTTGCCATAATGCTTTAATAGTAGAAATATATTCTCTGAAGGTATAGCGCATTATAGTTTCTCGACGATAATTTTCCCAATCAGGAGTACCCAATCCTACAGCATCTACACCTAATTGTTGGCAAAGATAAACTGCGCGGGGTAAATGGAAGTTTTGAGTAACTACAACCGCTTGGTTAACTCCGAAAATAGCATTCGCACGATAGCAGCTTTGATAAGTTTTGAAACCGGCATAATCCAAAGTAATATCCTTTTGAGGAATGCCCAATTTCATTGCATAACGCTTCATTACGGTTACTTCATCGTAATCTTCACTACTATTGTCGCCACTCATCAACAGCTTTTGTACTTTTCCGAGCTTGTAAAGTTCCGCAGCAGCAGATATCCTATCTGCTAGCATCGGAGAAGGGCTATCGTTATAAATTCCGGCACCTAAAACAATAGCAACTCGTTGTGAAGGAATTTGATTGGGATTATTATAGCGGCGACTGCTAGTTACTATTTTTACATAAAAGTTAAGTGCCAAAGGTGTTATAACAGCACTTAAAAGCAGCACTCCAGATAATAATCGCCAGTGCTGCAATAACCATTTTGGTAGCATTTATATTGGGTGTGTTGTGAGGATTATTCTGTTTTAGCAGACGTAGGATGGGTGTTGGTGTTTCGGCTCTGCTTCAATAGTTGACAGAAGGCAGAGCCTTCCTTATGTGTATTACAAGGCAGAGCCTTGTAACAAGAGTACGAGAGTCTTGCTTTTAATTTAAACTTTAGCTATCTCACCCGCTGCGACATCCACATTCAGCCGTTTAAACATAGCTTCGCGCCCTTGCATGGCTAAAGTGTCATCTAAAGGAGTCAAAGAAATCGCTTCTTGATATTTTTGTCGCAAGGCAGTTTGAATTAACCAATCAGCCACAACCGGATTTTTCGGTAATAATGGTCCGTGGGAATAAGTCGCGATCGCATTTTGGTAAAAGGCTCCTTCGGTTCCATCTTCACCGTTATTTCCCAATCCATAAACTACCTTACCTAAAGCTTCGGTTTTGCCTAACTGAGTACGTCCGCCGTGATTTTCAAAACCGACTAAATAAGGTGTAGCTCCACCCAACATTTCTGTTAAATCTTTGGCTAATTTAGCAGCTGTAACTTCTATGACTAAATTACCAATGCAGCGACGAGTATTTTCTCCGGGATGCACGGAAACTAAATCCAAGATTCCCAAACCTTCTATTCTCTGCCCTAAGCCTGGTTCGTAATAATGTCCTAATAGTTGCGGGGAGCCGCAGGTAAAAACCCCAGGGGTACCATTATCAAGCTGCTCGCGCATGGCATCAGCCTTCTCGCCTTGCAAATCGCGCATCACGATTTCTTGCTGCCTATCCTGTGCGCCACCACCAACTATGACATCTACAGATTTAATATCATCAGCAGTAGAATTTTGGTCTAGGGGCACAACTTTAACGTCATATCCTCGCCATTGAGCGCGACGTTGGATGACGATAACATTACCCCTGTCTCCGTAAGTACTCATTAACTGCGGATACAGCCAGCCTATAGTTAATTCAAATTTTTGGTTACTGTTGCTCATAATAATTTGTTGCGTTTAAAGAAATATCGGGGAGGGTAGAGGGGGTAGAGGGGGTAGAAATAAAATTCCTAACTGATAACTGATAACTGTTAACTGAAATTACCGAATCTTCTTACCAGTCAATGCTTCTCGTACATCTAACATGGCTGTATATGTGGGTAAGATATGCAAAGTTTCGTTTTCGGGGGTATTTTCCAAAGCAGTTGTAATTGCTTTTCGTAAATCTTCTTCGACAATTAAGTTCAAATTTCGATCCGCAGAATTTTCGCTGTAGCGCAGGCGTAAAGCCATATCATAAACGCGATCGCCGCTGACAATTAAGGTACCTCCCCGCTGTACCAATTTCTCGGTATCAACATCCCAAATCCAGGATACGTCTTCCCCATCCTGCACTCTATCGTTCAAAACCAGCAAAGTTGTTTTATTATTACTTTCGGTAACTACACGAATGGTTTCGTTAGTACCTACCGGATTTTTTGATAGCAAAATACGTACTTGCTTGCCATTTATGGTTAATTCTTCCGCACGCCCAAAGGCTGGTTGAAATTTGGGAATTGCTTTACGGATGTTAGCTTCGTCAATTCCTAATTCTTTAGCGGCAGTGGCTGCGGCTAAGGTATTGTATTTGTTATAAAGTCCTACTAAAACTTGTTCCCATTCGCGACTTTTTAAATCGGGTTCGCTTTTCGCAAAGCCACAGCTCGAACAAGTATAATCTCCTAAATGGGATAGATATACACCTTCATAATCTAAAGAATGTCCGCAATTAGGACAATAAATTGAATCTACTGCATGGGGAATCGCTTCTAGATACTTTTCCGGTTCGTTTAAACCAAAAAATACTACTTTTTGGGATAGCTGCTGTCCTAAGTAAGATAAAGTCGGATCGTCAGCGTTGGGAATAACTACTGTATCGGGAGCCAAAGTAGAAATTGCTTTTGTCCAGCGCTTGCTAATAGAATCTACTTCACCATATCTATCAAGCTGATCGCGAAATAAATTTAAACAAAGAATTACTTTTGGTTGAATAGGCTGCAATACTTTAGCAACGATATTTTCATCAACTTCTAAAATGGCGTAATCTACATTTAAATTACCAATCAAGTTGGTACTTTCCATCAAAGCAGTTACCAAACCATTTTCCAGATTAGCCCCAGTAGAATTATGAGCAACCCGGAAACCTTGCTCTTCCAACATGGTGCGTAATAGTAAAGACGTAGTCGTTTTACCATTGGTACCAGCAATTAAAATAATGCCATGTTTAACCTGCTGGCTCAAAGATTGCAAAAGTTTGGGTTCAATACGTCGTGCAATTGAACCAGGTAAAACAGAAGCTGCACCCAAACGCAAAGTACGGACTCCAAAAGTCACGCTTTTTGCAGCAGACACAGCCAAACCAAGCCTGAGTTTATCTATAAATTGAACTTTTGCCACAAACGTACCCTAAAAGATATAAGTTTTAAATTTAATAAGCGTGAGTTTAGCGAATCCCCGGAGAAAAATCTAGCCTTAACGTAACAAATAAGGGAGATAGGCTAATAGTTAATAGGTAATGGGTGATAGTGATGGGGAGAGAAAAAACCAAGAATTAGCAATTCCCAATTACCAATGCCCAATTCCCAATTCCCAATTTATTTTTGACCTTTAACCCGTTATGCGCTCAGAATATTTATATATCCATATGTTGAAACTAATTTCAGCACAAAGTAAAAACAATATCTAGCTTAAAAGGTTGCTTTGGATGAATAAATTAAAGTCGTATATTTTACATATGTTTTCTTACAGTTGGCAGCGCTGTTTGTCTTTGTTGATGTTAATAAGTTGTATCCTACTTACAACTGTGCATCCCGTATTAGCAGCTATCAATGACGATACTTATGAAGGCAATATTTTTATGGTTTATGCTGGCAACGGTTCGCTGGTTCCCGCACATGCAACTTTAGCCGAAGCTTTAGCAAATCATAAGCCTGCCATGATAGCTTTCTACGTGGATGACAGTAGCGATTGCAAAGAATACGCTGTTGTTATTTCCCGCATACAGTCATATTACGGTAAAGCGGCAGAAATTATTCCTGTAGACGTAGATAGAATTCAACTCGAAGCCAATGATTCTCCTACCCAACCAGATTATTACTATGCCGGTGGTGTACCTCAAGTAGTAGTATTTAATCAAGAGGGAGATGTGATTTTAAACAAAAAAGGGCAAGTACCTTTTGAAGAAATAGATGACAAGTTTAGAGAAGTGTTTGATTTACTACCGCGTTCTGAATCCGTAGAATTAAGACGCCGTTCCTTTAATGAGTTCAGTAGCGAGTTATCTGAATAACTTATAGTGCCGAAAAATTTGTTCGGCACTTATTTTTTAGTGATATCTAATACTGCAATCTCCAAAATGAGAGGGTAATATCTAAGGGTCAGTTCTGAAGTATTTGCTTTCTTACTGCTAACTGATAATTGGTAAATATAATAATTATTAGAGTGTATTCTGATGTCAGAAGTTTACACTACCGAGGAATTAATTCAAATTTTGACAGAGGAGCGCCAAGCTTGTCTGACAGGAAAACGTTTGAAGTTAGATGTGAAGGTATCTGGTAATCCTGTAATTGACCAGTTTATCAAAACAGAAGGATTGCAAAAGTTTACTGCCTATCAAGACTTTAAAGCTGCCATTCATGAATACCAAAGAGAACATCAGGTTTCGGGTATTGTATGGCGAGAGGTGAATGTTAAAGGCAATAATTTATGTTACCCAGAAGTCGATGGGCAGTTAATTGCGCTACAGAATGATTTGAAAATATTAGAGTCTGCCACAAATTCAATTTTAGAATTTTGGTATAAAGTTACTATTGGTATGGAGTTTTATTTAAGTGTTAGTAATGGCAAGCAGTATCAAAAAATTAGTATAGAAGATATTAAAAGAATAGAAACTAGAACTCAATGGGCTAGTTTATGGAAATGGGAAAATTCTAACTTTTTAGAAATCATTTTACAGTTGGGATGGGGAAAGCCCGAAGAAGCTTGTTATAAAAGGGGTTTCCCCGCTGCTGGTAGTGAATTTATCCATGCTGTTAATCCCGGCAAACAACCTATTGGTTAAACCTCACCCTCAGTCCCTCTCCTTATTAAGGAGATGGATGTAACTGTATTCTACACAACTTAAACCGCTATAATTTAAGGTTTAAAAGTCTTGTAAATGATATTCGCCATTTCTTTTATAAATTTATTTAGTTAAATCTTAAAATTTGCATAAATCAAGGTGAAAAAACATCAGTAATTTATGCTTTTTGGTAAAAAAGTTTCTTTCTGTAGCTAGATGTAATCATGGTGAAAAATGAAATTTAATGGTACCAATTATGTTTTCGGGTTATTTCAGTATGAAATGAATTCCGAATACTTGATTTGATATTTATTTTTTATATAAACAATGATTGTATCAATTCTGTTACGGCTGTTTATTGCATTATTGATACTCAGCTTAATTATTCTCATCGGTTTTTATTTCCGAGGAGCCTTTCGCGATCGCGTCAAATATCGAGTCAAGAATCCGCTCAAACCAGATGAACCAGAATTTCCGTATGCCTTAGCTAGCACGACAAATTCTTTTATTAGTAATGGGGTAGTTACCGATTTCTGGAATCAAGCTGCTGATATTCAACAAGCTCGTTTAGATGCTATCGGTAAAGCACAATATACAATTAACTTTGAAACTTTCTTTATGACTCCCGGTAAGAGAGCGGATGACTTTGCAATTGCCCTCGCCGAAAGAGCAGGTGCGGGTGTTGAAGTCAGGTTGATTGTAGATCAATACGGCACAAAAGATATATCTAAACAATACTGGCAGCGTTTGCGAGCAACGGGGGTAAAAGTATCCTTTTTCAATTCCTTTAACTGGAAAGCTCCTTTAGATTATGCCGGTCGTACTCACCGTAAACTATTATTAATTGATAGTAAATTTGGTTTAGTCGGTGGTGCTGGTATTTCCGATCTTTGGGATGGTACCCAAAAAGATGATGATACTCAGCCTTGGTTAGATGTAGAGATGCGTCTCGAAGGAGAAATTATTCAACTTTTAGAAGGAGTATTTTCGCAACACTGGACTTTTGAAGACTGTACTGCAAATTTCTCTAAGCAAAAGTTTCAAATTGCTGAGGATAACAAGAAACATCATTTAATGCTAGTAGTACCGGGAGCTAACCCAAGAATACGTTTTTCACCGATTCAGAATTTTAAATACAACAGTTTTATTTGTGCTACAAAAAGGATTTGGCTTGCTAGCCCTTATTTTTTACCCGATAAACATTCTATAAACCTATTGGTAGAAGCAAAACAAAAAGGGGTAGACGTTCGCATTCTTACTACTAGCAAGCGTAGCGATAAAAAGCCCGTTTATTATGCTTCTTACGAGCATTACGGTAAATTGCTTGAAGGTGGTGTCGAAATTTATGAATTTCAACCCAGCATGACTCACGCAAAATTGTTGTTAATTGATGATATTTGGGCAACAACTGGAAGTGCAAATTTTGACCCCCGCAGCCTTGTTCATAACGAAGAGTTAGATATTTGTAGCGCCCAGCCTGAATTAGTAGAAGGGATTAGAGATACTTTTGAAAAAGGTTTTACTCAAAGTAAACGCATTACTTATGATGAGTGGAAAAAACGCTCTTTAATTAAGCACAGAATATTGGGTAATATAGTTGATTTCTTTCAATGGCAGTTGTAAAAGGGAATTGGGCATGGGGCATTGGGCATTGTTCATAGGGTTAGATATTTTGGCATCGCAGGGCATTTGTCGATAGTACTTACGATAAAAATTATAAATACAATCGGGTGGACATAAATATATGCCCACCCAATTATTTAAGAAAGCTTAGAAAGTATTAAAGCAAACCATTGATTTTTATCTGTCCAGATTTTTTGTGTAACTAAACCCTTGGTTTTAAGTAAATGCTGAATACCATCAATCTCAAATTTGCGAGATATTTCGGTATGGATTGTTTCGCCTTTTTCAAAGTTAAGTTTGAGGTTAAGGGTGCCTAATTCTGCTGTCTGAGTTTCTAAAGAGCGTAAATAGGTTTCTATTTGATGTTTTGTTTCATTGTAAAATGTCCAATGTTCAAACTTTGTTGCGTCAAAATTACCGTCAAAGCGACGATTTAAATGATTCAATACGTTTAAATTAAAAGCAGCAGTGACTCCCGCAGCATCTCTATAAGCTGGTTCTAAAATCTCTTTGGACTTATGCAAATCTACCCCCAGCAAGAAATATTCTCCTAACTGCAAACCAGCAGTAATCTGAGATAGAAATTCATCGCATTTTTGGGGATTTAAATTACCCAAAGTACTGCCAATAAACCCAATCATGCGATTGGGTAATTCGCTTTGCTCTAATTCTCCTAAAGCTTGTTCGTAAGTTCCCGCTAATGCGTGAACCTTTAACCAAGGATAATCGACCAAAAGCTGTCTGGCACTTGCTTCTAAAATACCTGCACTAACATCTACAGGAAAATAGTGTAGAGGATAACCAAGCTTTTGGTAAGCATCTAACAAAATACGGGTTTTTGTTGAACTACCGCTACCGAGTTCAATAAATTCGCAAGCACCAGTTATCTGAGCGATTTCTTCAGCACAATTTTGTAAAATCGAAGTCTCGGTTCTGGTAACATAATATTCCGGTAGTTCGCAAATCTCTTCAAATAATTCAGAACCACGATCGTCGTATAAGTAACGTGGAGGAAGGAATTTAGATTTATTAGTTAATCCTTCAACTACATCGCTTCCATCAGGAGAGGAAACTTCTTTCGTTCGCTGTTGTAAGTGTTGAACTTTTAAGCGACTTTCAACGCTTTGAGAGTAACCTACTTCGCTGCTGGTAGCTGGAGAAAATGTCATAAAAAATCTCGGTAGTTTGGGTTGAGAGGTTGCAATAATTGCAAACCTCAAACCAAACCAGATTACCAGCGAACAGTTACCACTGAACAGTTTTTAGTTAGGAATTATGATGTGGAAGCAGAAAATAGCATTGATAAATTGATTTCGCCCTATCTAGAATCTTTCCATATTCGTTACATAGCACAGCGAAATCCGGCGAACATCTGACGCAATCCGGGATGATACCAATTACGAAAACTACTTCGTAAAGCCCAGGGGCGAGTAGCCCAACTTCCACCTTTGAGAACTCGATGCTCGTTGTCAAAATATATTTGGGAGTAGCCTTCGTAGGGATAATCTTCAAAGCCTTCATAGCCAAGAAACCAGCTATTAGTCCATTCCCATACGTTTCCTAAAGTATCGTATAACCCGTAAGTGCTTTGTCCTGATGGGTAAGCATTTACTGGGGTTGTTTGGCTGTGAATATTATTGTAGTTACACTTTTCAGGTGTCGGTTGTTGGTTTCCCCAAGGATAAATGCGACGACATTGCGATGTTTCATCCCAACTTGCAGCTTTCTCCCATTCAGCTTCTGTCGGCAAGCGCTTACCTACAAACTTCGCGTAAGCTTCTGCTTCATACCAACTTACACCCCAAACCGGATTATTGTACCAAGCTGGATTGTCTTCCCAATAAAGCGGCTTTGTAGCTTGTTCTGCTTGCAACCATTCCCAACCAGCTTTCGACCACCACTGACGATTTTTATAACCCTCAGCTTCCATAAATATTCGATATTGCTTGCAAGTTACGGGATAGCGATCGATAGAGTATGTATCCAAATAGACTTTGTGGCTAGAGCGTTCGTTATCAAGAGCATCCAGAGAATTGCTACCCATTTCAAATTCTCCCGCCCGAATTTGAATCATCTCGTTGAGAGGATTGGGAAGTAGGGGAGAAGAAGAACAAGAAAGATGCCAATAATTTTCTTTTAAATTCTTGGATTGTTGATTTTTGATTAACTCCAACACAAAACTAATAGTTTCACTATGCTGGCTTTCATGCTGTAGCAAAAAACGATATAAACGTTCTTGTTGTTTCAAATCAGTTTTTTCCATATGACAAAGAACGCGATCGCGAACTGTGTCGAGGAAATAAAGAGTTTCTGCTAAAGAAGGTAGTGTTACCCGCTGATTTTTTGGTAAGCCATCTGCTGTATACAACTTACAATATTGTGGAAACGAGCAAGGTAAAGCTGCTGTTCGTTCTAATATCCACAAAGATTCAGTATAGGCAATATGACCTAAATGCCAACCTACCGGGCTAAAGTCTGGATGAGCTTGACTGCAAAAAGTCGTTTCATCCATACCTTTAAATAAAAGTAGGGTTTTAGCCCGACATTCAGTAAAAGCGTCAATCAGGCTTTGTTTTAAACTGGTTTGTTTTAAACTAGATTTGCTCAATTCTGATATCACAATCTTTTCCAACACTGAGAATGCTATTTTCTGGAAACGAATTCCAATTACCTTTAAACAGCGGTTCGGAAGCAATGATTACGGAGTTTGAGAAAGTCGAATCATTTTCTAGCCAATATAGAGATGGTGATTGAGCTTCTACACTAAAACGAGAAGCTACAAGACGATTTCCATCACTGATTACTACATTCGCTAAAGTATAAGTATTATAAGTCTCTGTTAATTCTTTTAATTTAAGTAAAGTCAAGTGCAAAGCTTGCTCTAAACTTTTACCAGGATTATTTTGTAATTCGTTAAGTAACAGAGCAAAGATATGTTCCGAATCTGTAGTTCCATTTACCCACTGATAAATTTCATTACTTAGTTGTTTGCGTATAGGTCTGTATAGACTCTGACGAAACGTATCAATCTTACCATTATGAATAAACAATAAACCTTCTTTTTTAAATGGCTGACAATTACTTAGATCGAGAGCTTGTCCCAAAGTCGCGCTGCGAACATAAGACACTACGCAATCGGATTCTATATAACGACTCAGACCGGGCAAATTAGTATCATTCCAAATAGGTAACGAGCTTTTATAAGTATAAGGTTCGGTATCCTTTAGAGCATGATACCAACCTACGCCAAAGCCATCAGCATTAACGGTTCCCGACATCATTTCCTGGGGTTGATAGCTTTGAACTATCAGTGAATGTTCGTGGTTGTATAGTAAATTTTCCAAAGAAATAGACGAACCAAGATAAGCAAGTAATCGGCACATAAAATCAGCGAACAGTTATCAGTGAACAGTGAACAGTTACCAGTTAGCAATTTATTGTTTCTTAATTCTTAATATGATGTCCTTCAAATTACCCATAATAGTCATTGCGAGTGAAGCGAAGCATTCCCAAGATCCTGCGGTTGCTTCCCACAGCGAACAATGACGGAAACAGATTTAGGAGTTAGGAATTAAATCATTAAGTAAATTGACACTGGTAACTGATAAATAGTAACTGATAACTGATAACTAATTACTGATAACTGAATGCAGCGATCGCCAATGCACCCCAAGCAGCCATAAACGCTGCACCTCCTAATGGTGTTATTGCTCCTAGGATTTTAATGTCGCTCAAACTAAGAGCATATAAGCTTCCAGAAAAAATAAATATACCAATGATGAATAGCCAGCCACTGACAATTAAGCTTGCTGGTGGTGATTGGCTCTGGCTGAGCAAGATGGCAACCAACAACAACGCTAGAGCATGATACATCTGATAGCGAGCGCCAACTTCAAAAATTTCCAAAGCTCGCTCGCTAAGCTTTTCTTTTAAAGCGTGAGAAGCGAAAGCCCCAGCAGCTACAGATAAACCACCGAATACTGCCGCTAGACTCATAAATATTTTGGTCATGTCACTGAATTGATGATGAGTTGATGAAGCGATAGGGAACTAGAGGCTGGGGGATAAGGAGATGTAGAGAAATGCAATTACTAATTCCCAATTACCAATGCCCAATTACCAATTCCCAATGCTCAACTCCCATTTTAAATATCAAAATGATAAGACACTGCACCGTCTTCACTAACTTTGAAGTTAGCATTAAACTGCTTGGCTTGATTGTCTAAAAATTCTCTGGCGGTGGCTGCTGGTAGCTGGGATTGCATGGCGAAGCCTAAAACGGTTATGCGTCCTTGATTTTCGGCTATCATCCGATAAAACATTGACTGCAAATGCAAATCCATTTGCTCGGTTATAGCATTTTTTTCTTTTTTTCCTTGGCGGCGCATTCCCAAGGCTAACCATCCACCAAGGGCTAGGCTAGGCAATCCGAAAATAAGACCGTTTACTGCTGTGGTGTCTAGTTCGGCTACTGCATAGTTATTGATAAAGTCATTCTCACTACGTATATCCTTATACAATAAATATTTGTTAATCATGGCATGGGCTGATAGGGTTGTCAGCATAAACCCTAATGTAATCAACCAACCAGCAGCTAGCTTCTCAGCAGTTTTCATAATCTTTTTAAAGTTTTAACTTTAAGATTGATTCTAACCTCACTTTTATTAAAGCTTCCAGTCATTAATCATCAAATTATCACTATTGATAAGGCGTGGAAGTACATTAATCAGCTATTTTTCTATTCTATTTGGATAAATATGCGTAATTATACTTGTTTAACAGTTGCTATTAGAACTACATTTTTCTTAACAATATAGCTTAAATCAATGCTCGCTAAATTAAGAAAGGTAAGTAATTGTTCAGTAGTGCTTTGTCCCGTTAGTTTTAATTTGTTGTATTAGGGAGGGGGAAGAAGAGGTAGAGGGGGTAGAAAATATTTTAATTACTATATACTCATCAAAGATAAATAAAAAGAAATAGCAGTAGTTTGTCCCATTAAATATGATGGGTTCGTTTTCCTTCAAACCTAGAGAGACGTAACAGTGTTACGTCTCTACAAGCCATTAGAACTAATAGGACAGAACAGTAGTCTTTAGACAACTTTAGCTATTAGACGGAGGTTTGCAAACTCCGGCGAGACTAATAAAAATCACAAAATATATAAAAAGTTTATCCCTTAATGTAGAAACGCCCCCATTAAAGACGTTTCTACAATTTAATTAAAACAAAACAGTATTAAAAATAATGCACCCTCTTAGAGGTGGAAGTGATAATAAATACCACCGTTATAACTATGGTCAAAGGTAGCGTTAAATTCCTGAGCCTTTGAATCTAAGAATAATTTAGCTTCTTCTCCGGTAATTTCTGCTTCTTTAGCAAAGCGTAATAAGGAAATTTCTCCTCTTTGTTCTTCTACAAGGCGATAAAAAGTAGACTGAAGATGGCTAGATAGCTGTATTTGATGCTGCTTTTTCAAGCTCAGTACCAGGAATGAACCTAAGCCTACACCAGATAAGCCTAAAGCTAAACCAGCAAAGGCTTTATCTGCCATTTCTTGTTTTTGTTCTTGAGTCGCTTTATGGTTATCTGTTGATAATGCCTCCACAGTTACATGCATAAGAAAAATAGAACCGAATGAGAGTAGCAAGCCAGCCGAAACTTTTGTGAGAAACTTCATAGAAACACGACAAGATGTGATATCTTGCCGCGATCTTAACCTCACTTACGTGTAGCTTCCAGTATCCGGGAAAAGTAAAAGCGCGTGCGCGTCATTGCTTGACGCTCGATGCTAAAGCCGTTTTTTTGCAGAAAATCAACGATATCGGCTTCACGATGCTGATAAGCACGAGTGGTTTTACTAGGTCCTGGGAAGAAACTTCCGATTTTCTTTAATAGAACCAGGGCAAAGGTTTTGGGCGCGAAACTGACAATTATCCGCGATTCTGCTCTGCTGCATAAATGAGAAATCATTTCGGCGGCTTTTTCTTGGGGATAATGAATAAGCACATCCAAGCAAACAACGGTATGATACTTACCGCTCAAGCCTTCTAAGTCTTGAACTGCGAAAGTTGGATTATCACCATTTCCTAAAGTTTGTTCGGCTCTTTCTTTACCTTCTTGCACCATTTTTTCGGAAATATCGCTGGCGTAAACCTTTGCTCCTGCTTGAGCTAAAGGTATGCTGAGGCTACCTACTCCACATCCAGCGTCGCAGATAGATATTTCTGACAAGTTTTCATCAGCTTTGAACCAGCTAAGTACTGTATCTACTGTCTTTTGATGTCCTTTACGGATATCAAGCTGCACTGTATTTACTTCACCATTGCCATAGATTCTTTTCCAACGGTCAAACCCTGTGGAATTGAAATAATCCTTAACAATGGATTTATCGTCTGCTACGTTCATAAAACTTAATAATTAGCGGTACTAAATCGAGAAAACTGCTTATTATCGGTAGGATATCAATTGATGAGGATAAAACCTAATAAAAAAGCAGAAAACCACAAACCCAAGACCGCGCATTTGTGGTTTATTGAGAAATATATTTAGCTGCGTGCAAAAGACTTTTTGAAGATAATTTAAGATAGCAAGCGCTTTGGGGTTAACTGCTTGGTTGTTTTGTCGTGATGCCAACGCAGTAAATTGCTAGCATGAGCGCCTTCTATTCCTGGCAAACCAATTGCTGTTCGTGGTGCGGTGGTTGCGAGGGTAATTGCCGTTTCAAAGTCGCATATTCCCCATTTAAATAAATTCTGTACTCCTGCTAGTATTGGCAAAGTGGTTCCCGACAAAGTTCCATCGGCTAATCTTGCGGTACCTTCAGTAACTGTAATTTTTCGACTATCCCAAGGATAGGTACCATCTGGTAATCCTAAAGGAGCTAAAGCATCGCTGACTAAGAAAAGTCCTTGACTATAATTGCTAGCACGCAGCAGTAAATCAATCATCATCGGCGAGATGTGTTTGCCGTCAGCAATAAAGCCGCACATGACATTTTCATTGATAATAGCCGCAGCCAACAAACCAGGTTGGCGGTGATGTAAAGATGGCATGGCATTAAAAGCATGAGTCACCATAGTCGCACCCATATTAAAGGCACTTTCTGCTTGCTCTGCTGTTGCTTGAGAATGTCCTAAGCTAACGATAATTCCTTGCTGGCGCAGGTAAGGAATAACTTCCCCAACGGAGTCCAATTCTGGCGCTAAAGTAACAACCTTAACAACTTCTGTGAAATCCCCCAATACTCGCTTCACTTCATTGAGTGATAAAGGTAAAAGATATTCTTGTGGGTGTGCCCCACGTTTTTCAGGATTCAAAAATGGCCCTTCTAAATGCACTCCTAATACTTTCGCTCCCGAAGTTTGGCTTTTCATAAAATCGGCAACTACTGATAGTGTTCTGTGGATATTTTCTACAGAAGTTGTTACTACAGTTGGTAAAAAGGCATCTACTCCGCAATCCCAAAGATAATTAGAAATTTTTTGCAAGCTATCAATATTTTCTGTATTTAAATCTGGAAAAGCAGTTCCTAGCCCGCCATTTATCTGTAAATCTACACCACCCAAAGAAATGCGATCGCTTTCCAAATCCAATATTTGTAAATCAGTTAACGGAACTCGTTTGATGATATTACCCATTGGCACTATTTGCTCAATAATGCCCTCGCGGTTAACAAACAGCATTTGTCTATCTTTGTAACCAGGAACAAGAGCATTAATAATGTTTAATGGCGTAGCAAAATTGCTTAGTGTCTTTTGAGTCATAAGAGTTACGAGATTTTAGCTATAGCTGATTCGATTTTGATAGAAACTAGGACTATTAATCAAGAATAAAAACGCATTTTTAGTAATTCTTCTAATAGTTGATACATGCAACAGAGCTTTGGCTGTAGTCACAATTCCTCTGTAAAAATCTTAGTGTTTTCGCAAACTGCTCCAAAAGTGAGATTATTAATACACAATCCAAAATCTCAAGTTGCTTATGACTGTTGGAATTATTATGGGTAGCGACTCCGATTTACCCACTATGCAAGATGCGATTAAAGTTTGTGAAGAATTCGGTGTTGCTTGCGAAGTTGCAATTGTTAGTGCCCATCGTACCCCGCAGCGGATGGTGGAATACGCGACTAAGGCATCCGATCGCGGTATTAAAGTTATTATTGCTGGTGCTGGTGGTGCGGCTCACCTTCCTGGAATGGTTGCTTCTTTAACTCCGTTGCCGGTAATTGGCGTTCCCGTTGCCAGTCGTCATTTAAAGGGTGTGGATTCTTTACATTCAATCGTACAAATGCCAGCCGGTATACCTGTAGCAACTGTAGCTATTGGCAATGCGAAAAATGCCGGACTTCTGGCAGTACAAATACTCGCTACCCATCAACCAGATTTATTAGAAAAAGTTGTTATATATCGTCAAAATCTTCGCGATTCTGTGATATCTAAGCAAGAAAAATTAGAAAAATTAGGCTATCAAGATTATTTAAATAACATGTAATTTTCATCGAAAGTTTACATGGGTTTCTCCTAATTTTAAATGTAATTAGACTAACTAAGCTTTCAGGTATTTTTACTATTTCTCAATCTATAAGTTGGCGATGAAATAAATTATAGAAAGATACTTCTTTACATTTTTTTAGAAAAGTTAATATTTTTCTACGTAAGTGAAAAATGCAGTTTTTTGTATAAAAAATTAATAATTGCCTGTTTTTTTGCGATTGTAAAGTTATAGAACATTGACAAATCGATTGTTATTACAGCTATTCACAGCTTTGTATACAGCTAAAAATAAATCTAAATACCAAATAATAGTAGCAACAGCTACAGAATTCCCAAAGAACGTGCTGTAATGATTGTCTTCTAACCGTTGTAAACTTTTAAATTCGCCAAGTGATTAACTTGAAAGGCTTTTAGTCAAAAATAGAAAACTTTAAAGAATTGATGAGTCTACTTGAGAGGTTTCCAAAAATACATAATAATAATCTTTTAAGAAAAACTAGTGGCAGCAACATATGTATCATTGCTTTGTTGACTGATAGCTAGATTCTTTGGTTTGCTAGTTTCTTAATAGGCTTTTTGAACAAGAACTTTTATAGGTATAAGAATCAAACATGAATTGCCGAACAGTAAACCCCAACTGTTGGGAAAAATTCTGTATTTGAAATTTAAACCTATTCAAAAAGTTTGCAAATAAGTCTTTCGTTTCGGCTAAAGACGGTTTTATGCGAAGACAGCGGTGTTTTTCCAGTTAAGGAAGTTTTGGAGTGAAAATGCAAAAACTGATGCGAAAAAGAAATAATAGAAACGGTAGGCGGAATAATTCAGAACGCTCTACTAGCGCTACACGTAATAGCTCATTTATCAAACAAGTAGGGCAAGGGATAAAAGGTTTAAATCCTAGCTTGCGTGCTTGTCTGCCAATTGCGGGTTTTATCGTATTGGCTTCGGGTTATGCAGCAGTTGCTCAAACTCCTGCTGGGGAAGGACCAACTACAGCGGAACTTAAAGTTGCATTAGACACTCTTTGGGTTGCAATTGCAGCGTTTTTGGTAATTTTCATGAACGCTGGTTTCGGGATGTTGGAAACCGGAATGTGTCGTCAAAAGAATGCTGTCAATATTCTTTCTAAGAACTTGATTGTGTTTGCTTTGGCTACCCTGGCTTTTTGGGTAATCGGTTTTGGTATCATGTTCGGCGATGGAACTCCGTTCTTTGGTGTAAATGGTTTCTTCCTTACAGGTGCTGATAACAGCCCTGCGACAGGAGATGCTTATCAAGGCGTATTCAGTTCTTTGAATTGGGCTGGCGTTCCTCTATCTGCTAAATTCTTGTTCCAATTAGCATTTGCTGGAACCGCTGCAACAATCGTATCTGGAGCAGTTGCAGAAAGAATTAAGTTTGTTGACTTCTTGATTTTCAGCCTTTTACTTGTAGGTGTTGCTTACCCAATTACCGGACACTGGATTTGGGGTGGTGGCTGGTTAGCGGGTGCTGGTTTCTGGGATTTCGCTGGTTCAACAGTTGTACACTCCGTTGGTGGTTGGGCAGCTTTGATGGGTGCAGCAATTCTGGGGCCACGTATTGGTAAATATAGTGAGGGTAGAACAAATGCGATTCCTCCCCACAACTTGAGCATTGCTACCTTGGGCTGTTTGATTTTATGGTTGGGTTGGTTTGGTTTCAACCCCGGTTCTACAATGGCTGCTGATGCAACCGCAATTGGTCACATTGCTTTGACTACTAACTTAGCTGCTGCTGCTGGTGGTGTTACTGCTTGTTTCGTAGCTTGGGGTTACTTGGGTAAGCCAGATTTATCGATGATTATCAACGGTATCTTGGCTGGTTTAGTAGGTATCACAGCGCCTTGTGCTTGGGTAAACTTGCCCAGCGCGGTAATTATCGGTGCGATCGCTGGAGCTTTGGTAGTATTCTCCGTTACCTTATTCGATAAAATCAGAATCGATGACCCAGTAGGAGCGATTTCTGTTCACTTGGTTTGTGGTTTCTGGGGTACTTTAGCAGTCGGTTTGTTTGCTGCTGGACCAAACCCTGACGGTATCTATGCTGACGGTGCGCCAGCTGGTTTATTGTTCGGTGGTGGAATTGCTCCCCTATTCACTCAATTAATGGGTGCTTTGGCTGTTGGCGGTATGACTGTGCTACTCAGCACCGTATTCTGGGTAGCATTAAAAGCTACTTTGGGTATCCGCGTGACCAAGGAAGAAGAATTGGAAGGTTTGGATATTGGCGAACACGGAATGGAAGCTTACAGTGGTTTCGCTAAAGAAGCTGACACCATCGGATATGGTGAATTAGAAAGACCTGGAATCTCAACTCAAGGAGATATGCCTACAAGTTTGTAATTCGTTTGATGGAAAGACTTTTGTCTGTTGAATAGTTGAATAAATAAATTAACCCCACTTTTTGAATAGAAGTGGGGTTTTTTTTCGGAAATAATTTTTACTTGCTTATCTCTAGACTTGCTAGTAGTACACCTAAAACTACGTGGAGTGAATGAGGTAACAAAGTTTTTTCTCCCCCTCTTCCTCCTCTTCCTCCTCTCTAGCTTTACCTGGCAATTTTAGCTGTTTTAGAGTACTAGGTTTTAACAAATCCAGTTGATATTTTTAGGGGTTAGGCATATTAACACTAGAAGCACTAGGGGGAGAGGAAAGATTTAAAAATGTAATCAGTTTGAGCGTGCGACGGCTAATTTTCCAACGCCCATTTTGTCTAACTAATTCATCTTCATAAGTACCATTGGCTACATCAATACTAGTATCAGAAATTTTGTGGGTTGCCTGTAGGTAAGAAGTCATCGTCGCAGTATTACGGTTAACGTCAATATTGACTGTGCCAATCAGGTGCTGTGTAGCGACATAACCATTTCCTTGAAACACTGAAGCAACAAAATCTGCCCATTCGTCTGTACCTGTACGGCTAGCGCTAGCTCCATCGGGGAAAATTGCAGTAATCTCTGCATTTTCTGTAAAACAATCTTGATAAATATTCTTTCCTGCTTGAATATCTCCTCTTCCAATGGCATCAGTTCCCAAGGCATAACAAACAGTTAATTGTTCAATATTTAATTTGGCGTTGGGTTGCGATGCAGAAGCAAATTCAAAGCTACCCCCAACAAGCACTAGCAAGGTAGCAATAACAGCAATCAGAATTTTGAAACCTCTAAAACGCCCCATGGATTTTGAGGCAATGGACTTGCTCTTCTTCGTTTTTTGCATCTGTCTATTGTCTCTCCAGCTACATTATTAAACTCGTTGTCTACGCAATATTTCTTATTTTTTATAACTTATAGTGCTTAAACATACATTTGTCAGTGCTATAGCAGTGAAATATCTCTACAGGAATCAAAATAAATCGGTAAAATCAAACCCATTCTTTTTTTGTAACTGTTATCTAACACCTAATCTAGGGAATACTACTTATGTGTATGTAAGCCTATGTAATATACCTTTTCTTTGCTGTTAAGACTAGTACTCTACAGCACTGAGAAATAAAACTTAATTAGTAATATGAGGTAATTGTGAAAACCAACATTCCTATTCCTGCGATATCAGGATATAAATTGTTAGAAAAAATTTATTGCGGTTCTAGGACATTAGTATACAGAGGAATTAGAAAAAAAGATTCTATACCGGTTATTATCAAAATTCTTGCTTCAGAATATCCTAGTTTTAACGAACTACTGCAATTTCGCAACCAGTACACTATTATAAAAAATCTAAATATACCGGGTATTGTTTATCCCATTTCATTAGAATCCTGTGGCAACAGTTACATTTTGGTAATGAAGGATTTTGGTGGGGTATCTTTAAGTGAATATATTTCTGCCTGCTTTCAGGATTTTTTTTCGATCTCGCTACAGCTAGTTGAAATTCTCCACCATTTGCATCAAAACCGCGTTATTCATAAAGATATTAAACCAGCTAATATTCTGATTAATCCCGAAACAAAACAAGTTAAACTGATTGATTTTAGTATCGCTTCACTACTACCTAAAGAAACTCAAGAAATTATAAATCCTAATGTCTTAGAAGGGACTTTGGCTTATATTTCTCCGGAACAAACCGGAAGGATGAATCGTGGAATTGACTACCGCAGCGACTTTTATGCCCTAGGTGTAACTTTATTTGAATTACTAACTGGGGAATTGCCTTTTAAATCTGATGATGCGATGGAGTTAGTGCATTGTCATATTGCACAACAACCTCCAGCGATAAAAAAAATTCACCTTGGTAAAGAGAGGCAGTTGGAGGAGGTTCCACAAGTTTTATCAGATATTGTGATGAAATTAATGGCAAAAAATGCCGAAGATAGATATCAAAGTTCATTGGGTTTAAAGCATGATTTAGAAGTTTGTTTCACACAACTTCAAGAAACAGGAAAAATTGCAAGTTTTCAAATAGCGCAACGGGATATCTGTGATAAATTTATTATTCCTGAAAAGTTATATGGGAGAGAAAATGAAGTCGAGCAATTATTAGCTGCATTTAACCGAGTTGCCGGTATTTCTCATCACAGCGAGCAGCCAGATTTAAAGTCTAATAATGAATTAATCCTCGTTGCTGGTTTTTCTGGCATTGGTAAAACTGCCGTAGTTAAAGAAGTTTACAAACCGATACTCAAACAGCGCGGCTATTTTGTGAAGGGGAAGTTTGACCAATTTAATCGTAATATTCCCCTGGACGCATTTGTGCAAGCGTTTCGTCATTTGATGGCACAATTATTAACAGAAAGCGAAGCAGAAATACAACAATGGCAAGATAAATTACTTCAAGCATTAGGTGATAATGCTCAGGTAATTGTTGAAGTAATTCCGGAATTAGAAATCATTATCGGAAAACAACTTAGTGTACCGGAATTATCCGGAGCGGCAGCTCAAAATCGATTTAATTTATTATTTCAAAAATTTATTCAAGTATTTACAACTAAAGAACATCCATTAGTCATATTTTTAGACGATTTACAATGGGCTGATTCGGCTTCATTAAAGCTGATGCAATTACTCATGAGCGAGTCAGATAGTGGATATCTGCTGTTAATTGGTGCTTATAGAGATAATGAGGTTTTTCCGGCTCATCCTTTGATGTTGACTTTAGATGAAGTAAACAAAACTGGTGCAATCGTTAATACGATTACTTTGCAACCGTTAAGTCAAAATAGCTTGAATCAGTTAGTTGCAGATACTCTCAGTTGTCCTCAAGAATTAGCGCAGCCATTAACAAAATTAATTTTTCAAAAAACTAAAGGAAATCCATTTTTTAGCAGCCAATTTTTGAAAAATTTGCATGAAGAAGAGTTAATTACTTTTGATTTGAATGCGGGATATTGGCAGTGTTATCTCGGTAAAGTCAGAGAAGCAGCTTTAACAGATGATGTTGTTATATTTATGGCATTACGATTGCAGAAATTGCCAGAAAAAACTCTGGATATTTTAAAATTAGCGGCTTGTATTGGGAATCAATTTGATTTAAGTACATTGGCAATAATCTCTCAACAATCGGAGGTTGAGACTGCTACTGTTTTGTGGAAAGCTTTGCAGGAGACTTTTATATTACCTCAAAGTGAGGTTTATAAATTTTATATTCAACAGGAGCAACAAGTTAATCCAGGAAAGGTTTCCCAAGTTGTTAATTTTAAATTTTTCCATGATAGAGTGCAACAAGCCGCTTACTCGTTGATTCCGGAGCAACAGAAGCAAAAGACACATTTGCAAATAGGGCGATCGCTGTTAAATAGCATCCCTATAAACGAGCAAGCAGAGCATATTTTTGATATTATCAACCAGTTAAATATTGGCAGAGGATTAATTGATAATATTGGAGAAAGAACTAAATTAGCTCAATTAAATCTCATTGCTGGCAAAAAAGCAAAAATATCAACTGCTTATAGTGCTGCTGTTGAATATGCTCTAATTGGATTAGAATTACTAAACAAAGATAGCTGGAAAAATCAATATCAATTAACTTTAGAATTGCATGAATTAGTTGCTGAAGCTGCTTATTTGAGTGGAAATTTTGAGCAGATGCAACAGTTTTCAGAAATTATTTTGCAATATGCCCAAATATTATTAGATAAAGTACGCGTTTACGAAATTAGGATAACTGCTGGCATTGTCCAAGGTAAACAGCTAGAAGCAATTAAAATTGCCCGCTCAATTTTACAACAATTAAATATTAACTTTCCAGAGCAGCCAACCCCCGATGATGTTCGGCAAGGTTTTGAGCAGGTACTTGATAGTTTGCAAGGGAAATCAATTGCGGATTTAATTCATTTACCGATAATGAACAATCGCAAAAACATTGCAGCAATGAAAATTTTAATGCGAGTTATTCCTGCTGCTTTTCAAAGCGATCCAGTGATGGTTCCTCTAATCACCTTTGAAATGGTCAAATTATCGATTAAGCATGGTAACACAGACGTTTCAGCCTACGGTTATAGTTTATATGGATTACTTCTGTGTGGAGCCTTTGGCGATATTCAGGCTGGCTGTGAGTTTGGAAAATTGGCTTTAGGTATATCGTCACAATTTAATACCTCAGAATTAAAAGCAAAGATATTAACTGTTGTTAATGCTCATGTAGTCCATTGGCAACAGCATATTAGGGAAACTTTATCACCTGTGATTGAAGGTTATACCGCAGGATTAGAAACAGGTGACTTGGAATATGCTGGTTATTGTGCTTACATTTATCCAGTTCATTCATTTTGGCTAGGAAAAGAACTACAAACACTGGAAACAGATTTCACAGTTTATATTGATTCTTTGAGGCAAATTAAGCAGCAAGTCGCTTTAAATTGGAATTGTATCTATCAACAAACTGTTTTAAACTTACAGTGCAAATCCGAGTATATATGTAGTTTAATAGGCACAGCATATGATGAACAAATAATGCTGCCGCTACATCAACAAGCTAACGATTTATATACAATTAATCATCTATTTATTAATAAACTGTTACTTTGTTATTTATTTGAGCGCTATGACATGGCATTGAATCATGCCGAAATAGTAGAAAATTCTCAAGGAGGAGTAACGGGGCTGATTGTAGTTCCTTTGTTTTATTTTTATGATTCTTTATTACGATTAGCACTCTATCCTAAAACTACAGTATCCGAACAACAAGCAATTTTAGAAAGAATCCAGGCTCATCAGCAAAAACTGCAAGTTTGGGCAAATCATGCTCCGATGAATCACCAACATAAGTATGATTTGGTATCAGCAGAAAAATCCCGAATTTTAGGACAAAAAATACAAGCAATAGAACTGTATGATAAAGCGATCGCTGGTGCTAAAACCAATGAATACATTCAAGAAGAAGGATTAGCTAACGAACTTGCAGCTAAATTTTATATTGATTGGGGCAGAGAAAAAGTTGCTGCTGGTTATATGCAAGCAGCTTACTACTGCTACGCTCGTTGGGGAGCTAAAGCCAAAACTGACGACTTAGAGCAACGCTATCCCGATTTACTGCATCCAATCCTTCATGTTGCCGTACAAACCTTAAATCCCATCGAAACCTTAAGTGCAGTTTCTGTACCGAGTATCTCAAATCATAGTTCTACAATTACCAATCAATCTTCAAGTACAAGTATTAACACTGCTTTAGACTTGACAGCGGTGCTCAAAGCTTCTCAAGCATTATCGGGTACCATTCAAATCAATGAATTGCTGTGCCAACTAACGCAAATTGCTCTGCAAAACTCTGGCGGCGATGGCTGTGTTTTACTTCTCCCTAATAGCGATGGAGAATTGTATATCGAAGCTATTGCCACACCTTCAAAAACAGAACTTTATTCCCAACCATTGCAAAATAATCCCAATGTACCCACTACGCTAATACACTATGTCAAAAATACCAAAGAAGTTGTGGTAATTGACAATTTGAATACCGATTTACCCGTAATTGGTGAATGTTTACTCACAGAGCAACCGAAGAGCGTATTGTGTTTACCAATCCTCAACCAAGGACATTTGATTGGTATTTTGTATCTGAAAAATAAATTAACTAGTGGTGTATTTTCCAGGGATCGCATTATCGTTCTCAATTTTCTTTGTACTCAAGCTGCTATTTCTTTAGAAAATGCCCGTTTATACAGTCAAGAACAACAAAAAAATCGGGAAATTACTCTTAAAGAAGCAGAATATCGCAGCATTTTTGAAAACGTCAATGATGGATTATCAATTTGTGATTTAGAAACCGGACAAATAATTGCATCTAATCCAACTTATTGCCAGATGTATGGTTATACTCAGGAAGAATTTCTATCTCTGATACCATCAGATTTTATTCACTCAGATTATGTTTATTTATTTGGTAGTTATTTATTAACTCTGAATGCAGGGCAGGAATTTTACACCCAATGTATTGGAAAACGGAAGGATTGTAGTTATTTTGATATTGAAGTAAAAGCAGTACCTTTTATATATAAAGGTAAACCTCATGGATTAACTGTTGTTCGAGATATCAGCAAACAAAAGGCTGCACTGCGTCAACGCGAACAAGCTGAAGCATCTGTAATTCAAAAATCACAGGAATTAGAAAATACCTTGCAAGAATTAAAGCAAGCCCAATTGCAAATGGTGCAAAATGAAAAATTAGCAACTTTGGGTAATTTAGTTGCTGGGGTAGCACATGAGGTTAATAATCCTATCGGTTTTCTCAAAGGTAGTGTTAGTAATGCCGAAGAATATATGAAAGATTTATTTGCTCACATCAAATGCTATGAAGAAAGTTATCCTATCCCTGAAGAAAATGTGAACGAACATGCCGAAGAGGTAGATTTAGAATTTATCAGGGAGGATTTACCAAAGTTGCTAGATTCGATGAAGTTAGCAACAGCGCGCATTCAAGATATTAGTACAAGTTTGCGTACTTTTTCCAGAGCCGATACTTCTGAAAAACTTGCTTGCAATATTCATGAAGGTATTGATAGCACAATATTAATCTTAAAATATCGTCTCAAAGCGGACGAAAAACGTCCGGCGATTGAAGTCATTAAAAAATACGGACAACTTCCCCCAATCAAGTGTTTTCTGGGACAGCTAAATCAAGTATTTATGAATATTATTGCTAATGCGATTGATGCTTTAGATTCAGCAAGTCAAGGAAAAATATTTACCGATATACAAACTAATCTCCTGCAAATAATTATTAATACAGAACTTTGTCAAGACGGTGATGCAATATTAATTACTATTAAAGATAATGCTTTGGGGATGCCAGAATCAATTAGAGAACGTATATTTGATAATCTTTTTACAACAAAAGGAGTTGGGAAAGGTACTGGGTTAGGGCTTGCTATTGCTAAACAAATTGTCGAAGAAATCCATAATGGAAAATTAAGTTGTAAGTCAACTTTAGGTAAAGGAACTGAATTTATCATTGAGTTACCTATTTAGTCACTTGATTTTGGGTTTTATATTTTATGAAATTAATTCCCGAGAATTATCCTTATCTATTCTATGAATCTATCTATTCCTTAAATATAAGTTTTTGTTAATGACGTGGGAATACTAACTTTAGAAGTATTAAGGATAAAGACAGTATGGTTGATAAACAAGTTAGTATTGTTGGATATTCTATCAAAGAAGAACTGTACAACGGTTCGAGAACCATTGTATACCGTGCTATTCAAGATACAGACCAAAAACCTGTAGTTATCAAACTGCTGAAGAACCCTTATCCTGACTTTAATGAATTACTGCAATTTCGCAATCAGTACGCCATAGCCAAAAGCTTAGATATTTCCGGTATTGTTCGCCCTTATAATCTACAACCATACCAAAATAGTTATGCTTTGATAATGGAAGATTTTGGGGGAATTTCTTTATATGAATACATGAAGATAGAAAATGCCACTTCAGAAGAAGATATATTAGCGATTGCGTTACAAATTACAGTTATTCTACATAATTTACATCAAAACCGCGTTATTCATAAAGATATCAAGCCTGACAATATTTTAATTAATCCAGAAACTTGTGAAGTTAGATTAATCGATTTTAGTATCGCTTCACTACTACCTAAAGAAACTCAATCAATTAAAAATCCCAATAGTTTAGAAGGTACACTGGCATATTTATCACCAGAGCAAACAGGAAGAATGAATCGGGGGATAGATTACCGCAGTGATTTTTATTCTTTTGGTGTAACTTTATATCAATTACTAACTGGGGAATTACCTTTTAAATCTGATGATGCGATGGAGTTGCTGCATTGTCATATTGCGAAAACACCTCCAGCGATCAAAAAAGTTCATCCTAACCCTCTCCTTACCAAGCAGAGGGAACAAGAGATTCCTGAAGTTTTGTCGGATATTGTCATGAAGTTGATGGCAAAAAATGCCGAAGATAGATATCAAACTGCTTTGGGATTAAAATACGATTTAGAAGTTTGTTTAAAACAGCTTCAGGAAACTGGTAATATTAAAAGTTTTAAAATTGCTCAACGGGATATTTGTGACAGATTTATTATTCCTGAAAAACTTTATGGTAGAGAAGCTGAAGTTCGGGAATTGTTAGCAGCATTTGATAGAGTCACTAATAATCAAACAGAATTAATGCTGGTTGCGGGTTTTTCTGGCATTGGTAAAACTGCGGTAGTCAATGAAATTCATAAACCAATTGTTAAACAACGCGGTTATTTTCTTAAAGGTAAATTTGACCAGTTTAATCGTAATATTCCTTTCTCGGCTTTCGTTCAAGCTTTGCGAAATTTAATGGAACAATTATTGAGTGAAACTGATGCTCAATTGTCAACTTGGCAAGATAAAATCTTACAAGCTTTAGGAGATAACGCACAGGTAATAATTGAAGTTATTCCCGAATTAGAAATAATTATTGGCAAACAACCAGCAGTCGCGGAGTTATCGAGAACTGCCGCTCAAAATAGATTTAATTTATTATTTCAAAAATTTATTCAAGTTTTTACAACCAAAGAACATCCTCTAGTCATATTTTTAGATGATTTGCAATGGGCTGATTCAGCATCTTTGAATTTGATGCAGTTATTGATGGTTGGCAATCAAAAAGGTTATTTATTCTTAATTGGAGCTTACCGAGATAGTGAAGTATTTCCGGCTCATCCTTTGATGTTGACTTTCAAAGAGATAAGCCAAGCATCAGCAATAATTAATACTATTACTTTAGCACCGTTAAATGAAGCAAACTTAAACCAATTAGTTTCTGATACTCTTAATTGTAATTTAGAAATATCACAGCCTTTAACACAACTTGTATATCAAAAAACGAAAGGCAATCCATTTTTTAGCACGCAATTTTTGAAGTCGCTATATGAAGATGATTTAATTCAATTTGATTTTGATAGTGGTTCTTGGCAATGCAATATTAGTCAGATCAGAACATTAGCTTTAACCTCAGATGTGGTTGAGTTTATGGCGTTACAGTTGCAAAAGTTGCCCGAAGAAACGCAAAATATTTTGAAATTAGCAGCTTGTATTGGTAATCAATTTGATTTAGCAACTTTGGCAATAGTTAGCGAACAATCGGAAGCCGAAACAGCGAAAAATTTATGGAAAGCGTTGCAAGAAAATTTGATTTTACCGCAAAGCGAAGTTTATAAGTTTTATCTGGAATCGGAAATACACTCTCAGCGGGAATTGCAAGATTATCAAATTGAAAATTACAATTCAAACTATAAATTTTTGCACGATAGAGTTCAACAAGCTGCTTATTCTTTGATTCCTGAAAAGCAAAAACAAACTACCCATTACCATATCGGACAACTACTGTTTAATAATACTCCCGAATATAAGTTATCAGAAAATATATTTGAGATTGTTAATCAATTAAATATTGGCATTGATTTAATTACTAACGTAGTTGAACAAAATCAACTTGCAAAATTAAATCTGATAGCGGGATGTAAAGCTAAAACGGCAACAGCCTACAGTGCTGCGATGAATTACTTAACTCTGGGAAGAAATTTATTAGCAACTACAAGCTGGCAAAATTGCTACGAATTAACATTAAGCCTTTACCAGGAATCAACAGAAGCAGCATACCTCAATACCAAATTTGAGGAAATGAATCAACTGATTAACGAGATACATAATCGTGCCAAAACACTTTTAGATCGAATTAAAGTGTATGAAATAGAAATCCAAGCACATATGGCACAAAATCAATTCTCTGAAGCCATAGAGACTGGATTGCAAGTCCTCAAACTTTTAGGTATTAATTTTCCAGAAACACCAAACCAGTCACATATTGAGGCTGGCATGAAAAAAACTTTTGCTAATTTAGCGCAGAGAAATCCCTTAGAGCTAATCGATATTCCTGTGATGAGCGATGACTCAAAACTAGCAGCTTTAAGAATTCTCAATTGTGTATTTCCTTGTGCTTATCAAGTCGCTCCTCAATTGTTACCTTTACTAGTAATGGAGCAAGTTAACTTATCGATTAAATATGGTAATTCAGCTATATCTGCTACAGGATATGGGATGTGGGCACTCATTTTATGTGGAATTGTCGGAGATATTGAGACAGGTTATCAATTTGGTGAGTTAGCCCTATCTTTACTAGAGCGTTTCAACAGTAAAGAAATTCAAGCGGGGACAATTTTTGTCGTGAATGCTGATGTCAAACATTATCGAGAACATGTTAGAGAAACTTTAGCATCATTGCAATCGGCTTACTCAATTGGATTGGAAACTGGAGATTTAAAATTTGCGGCTTTAGCCACTAATATTTATATTTATCATTCCTATTTAAGTGGCAATAATCTCTTAGAAATAAATAAAAATATTGATAGCTACAATCAATTTTTACATAAATTTCAACAGATAAATAATATTTACGTAAGTCAGCAATTGCAGCAGGCAATTATAAACTTATCAACTCAAGTTGAAAATCCATGCCAACTTACTGGTGAAGTCTATAATCAACAGGAAATGCTGCCACTACATCAGCAAGCGAATGATGCAACAGTAATATTTTATATATATTTCAATCAATTGATTCTTAATTATTTGTTTGGAAGCTTTGAGCAGGCATTAGAAAATACTACTGAAGCGGAAAAATATTTAGTTGGAGTTACGGGAAATCTAGTTGTTCCTGTTTTCTACTTTTACGATTCTTTGATAAAATTAGCTACCCATAAAGTTATAGATGTAAACAGTAAAGCTATTCTTAATAAAATTGAAAATAATCAGAACAAGATGAAACACTGGGCACAGAATGCCCCCATGAATTACCAACATAAATTTGATTTAGTAGAAGCAGAAAAATATCGCATTTTAGATGACAAGATAAAGGCATTAGAATTTTACGATAAAGCTATTTTTGGAGCAAAGATAAATGAATATCTTCAAGAAGAAGGCTTAGCTAACGAACTTGCAGCCAAGTTTTATCTGGATTGGGGTAAAGAGAAAGTCGCTGCTGGTTATATGCAAGAAGCTTACTATTGCTTCGCTCGTTGGGGTGCAAAAGCTAAAACCGATGACTTAGAGAAATGCTATCCCCAACTACTTTTACCAATATTGCAAACAGAAAAACAGAGCCTTCATTTCAATGAAACCCAGGTTCAAACCTTACAAACCATCCAAACAAATCGTTCTAGTAGCAGTATTTGTGATACTTTAGATTTCGCAAGTCTCCTCAAATCAACACAAGCATTATCCACAGAAATTCAATTAGAAGATTTAATTTCAACCTTACTACAAATATTAATAGAAAACGCTGGAGCAGAAAAAGCTGCTTTGGTTTTATTTAAAGACAATATCCTCAGTTTAGAAGCTATTGCGACTAAGGAATTGGGAGTTACTCACTTATCAATACCATACGAAACTAGCGTTGATATTCCTAAAACTATAATAAATTATGTCAAAAATAGTTTAAAATATGTTGTTTTGAATAATGCTACTATTAAAAATAATTTTCTTGCTGATGAATATTTTATTCAAGAAAAACCATATAGTTTGCTATGTATACCGATTTTAAATCAAGCTAAATTAATCGGTTTACTGTATCTGGAAAATAAATTAACCATAGGTGCATTTACGCGGGAAAAATTGGAAGTAATTAATCTTTTGTGTTCACAAGCTGCTATTTCTCTCGTAAATGCTCGTTTATACCAAAAAAGCCAAATTTATGGGAAAAAATTAGAGCAATCTCTTTGTAATTTACAACAAGTTCAGCAAAAGCTGATTGAAGATGAGAAAAACATGCAGATTCAAGTATCTACTATGTGCGAACTTTCTCAAAGTCAAGCCATAAATTTAGGTGATTTAACAACAGCCTTTCAAGAATTAACAGAAAAAACTGCTTTTACATTACAAATAGAACGGGTTAGTATTTGGTTATTTGATGACGAAGGCACTAAAATAAAGTGTGTGGATTTATTTGAAAAAAAACCTCATTCGCATTCACAAGGATTGGAATTATTTGCTGTCGAATACCCAAATTACTTTGCTGCTATTTCTTCACAGCCTATAGTCGCAGCAGATGATGCTCAAAATGACATTAATACTTATGAGTTTAAAGAAAATTATTTAAGTCCCCTCAATATTTTATCTATGCTTGATTCGAGCTTACAGATAGATGGAGAAGTAGGTGGTGTGATTTGCTGCGAACAAGTGGGTTCACAACGCATATGGACTAAAGCAGAACAAAACTTTATTCGCTCGGTAGCAAATTTAATTACTTTAGCAATTGAATCTAATCGAAGACATCAAAAAACAGAAAAACTCGAACAAACACTTTCAGAATTAAAGCAAGCTCAATTACAAATGGTGCAAAATGAAAAAATGGCAAGTTTGGGTAATTTAGTCGCAGGGGTAGCACATGAAGTTAACAACCCTATCGGATTTCTCACTGGTAGTATTAGTAATGCTGAAGATTATATTCAAGATTTATTCGCTCACATAAAATGCTATCAAGAAAATTATCCGAATCCAGAAGAAGAAGTCAACGAACATGCTGAAGATATTGATTTAGAATATCTCAGCGAAGATTTGCCGAAGTTGTTAAATTCTATGAGGTTAGCAACAGAAAGAGTTAAAGATATTAGTACAAGTTTGCGTACTTTCTCTAGAGCAGATACATCCCAAAAAGTCGCTTGCAATATTCATGAAGGTATTGATAGCACAATATTAATTTTAAAATATCGTCTCAAAGCTAACGATAAACGTCCGGAAATTGGAGTTATTAAAAAATACGGAAAGCTACCCCCCGTCAAGTGTTTTTTGGGACAGTTGAATCAAGTATTTATGAATATTATTGCCAATGCAATCGATGCTTTAGATACAGCAAGTCAAGGAAAAGCATTTGCCGAAATCAAAGCAAATCCTCATAAAATTACTATTAATACTGAATTTATTAGCGAAGAAAATACAGTCATAATTAGCATCAAAGATAATGGTTCGGGAATGCCTGAATCAGTTCGAGAAAGGATATTTGATAATCTTTTCACAACAAAAGGAGTTGGTAAAGGTACGGGATTGGGACTTGCTATTGCCAAACAAATTGTCGAAGAAACTCATAACGGTAAATTAAGTTGTAACTCCACACTTGGGGAAGGAACTGAATTTGTGATTGAGTTACCTATCAGCGAGCAGTGAGGAGTTGAACTTGTTTAATTAACTAAAATAACGGGAATTGAACTTGATTCTAATACAGCTTGAGAAACTGAACCCACCAAAACTTGCTCCCAAGATTTATGTCCCCTCTTACCCATGACAATATCATCAACTTGGTTTTGTTGAGAAACATTAATAATTTCTTCTGTAATTGCACCTGTAACAGTAATAAATTTATAGCGAATATCTGCTAAAAGTCTTTGAGTTTCTGATTTTAGAAGTTCTATTTCTTTAGCTTCATTTGTTTGAATAACGTGCAATACAATTATCTCGCCATCACCACGACGAGCTATATCGGCAGCTTTAGTTAATACCTGAGTCGCTAAAGGAGAAGTATCGACGGCAGCTAATATTTTCAAATTACGAGTAATACTTACTTTGGTGGGATCGACTTCGCCTCGCTCTAATAATTTTGGTGCAAAGGTAGGAATTGCCCAAGCTCCCAAAGGTGCTGTTACTAGTATAGATAAAGCAGCGATCGCCAATATTATTTCTCCCCCTTCAATTCCTTGTGCCAAGGGAATTCCCCCTATTGCAGCTTGTACGGTGGCTTTAGCTGAGTTACCGGGCAATAAAAATAATCTTTCTCGCAATTTCCAGTTACTGCCCAAGGTAGATAAATACCATCCGCAAGCCCTTCCTATCAAGGTTCCAATTCCTAAAATAATTAATCCTGGAAGCAAAGTTTTTTCTAAAACTTGGATTTGAATACTTGCCCCTAATAAAACGAATAAAATAATTTGTGCTACCACCCACAAACTATCAAAACCTGAGCGCAATCTTCTAGCTAAAGGAGCATCAAATTCAATTAAAAAAAATCCCGTCACCATTACAGCTAAATAGCCAGAGAAAATTGGTATATTTTCTGCTACTACCACCAGCAATAAAGCTAAACTTGCTGCAATTAAAGTATCTTGTACTGTATTTTGAGTCCAGTTTTGTTTTGTCAGTAATAAAACCAACACTTTTGCTGTGACTAAACCTATTACTATTCCTAATAAAATTTGACTAACTATTTGAATGGGAAGCAGTAGAAAAGCATCTACAGTTAAACCGAAAGGTAATGTAATTTCAGAATTTGTTCCTTGCCCTAAAAAATTGAGTAATAAACTAAAGACTAGCAATAATAACACATCAGACAAAGCACTCCCGGTAAGAATAGCATCGGGAATTCCTTTACTAACTCCCCAACCCAGACTTTTTAGTCGCAGCATTCCCGGTACAATTACTGCTGGCGATTCGGCTCCAATGATACAGCCAAGCAATAATCCCGTAGGAAAATCAAACTTGAAAATCCACATTGCAGCTAAAGCAATAATTACAGCTTCGCAAGTAGCAGGTAAAAACCCCAATCTTAGCGCTACAGTTCCCTGCTGTACTAATTTTTCTCTATCTAAACCCAACCCCGCTTTCATCAAAATTACCATTACAGCTATTGTTCGCAAAGGAGCAGACGCTGCAAGTACTTCAGGCACAATTAAATCGGCAAATTGAGGTCCTAATATAATACCAACTATAACCATACCTACTAACGCCGGAACTTTCAGCCTCTGGGCAATTTGTCCGACGAAAAAGCCGAGAAGTAGGATTAAGATGAAACTTTTTAACATGGGTAATGGGGAGAGGGGGAAGAGGGGGTAGAGGGGGAAGAATTAATTACTTGCTACTTGCTATTCCTAACTACTTACCATGCCCAATGCCCAACTCCCAATTCCTATTTTCTGTATGTACGCTTCAAACCAAACACTTTTGATTAAAAGTCTAAGAATCACATATTGATTTTTTTCTAACAATTAAAATCGGGGTTACATTTACATAATTCCGGCTATCTTTTCCAAATCTATAGCTAATATTTTTCTCAAATACTTGAGGTCAAAGTCTTTTATAAATATAAATCTCTGCGTCCTAGTTTTACCATTCAATTAACCTTCACTTCTGAATTATTGAAGTATTCGCATCTATTTAAATTTCGCAAAAATAGTCAGCAAGGACAATAAAAAGTGTTGAAAAAAATTTCATTGATAGTAGCTATAACTCTGCTTTTCTTAAACGGAACGATAGATAACGCTTTTGCTCAAATGCAATCGCCGGGGTTTCCATCCAATGCTAATAGCGGTTCAATCGCATTTGTATTAATCTGTTCGGCACTAGTGTTATTAATGACACCAGCACTTGCTTTTTTCTATGGTGGATTTGTTCGCACCCGCAATGTACTAAATACGCTGATGATGAGCTTTGTGACGATGGCTATTATTGGTGTTACTTGGGTATTGTGGGGCTATAGCTTTGCTTTTGCTCCCGGTAACGCATTTTTTGGTGGATTTGAATGGCTGGGTTTAAATGACGTTGGTTTACAGCCAAGCGAATATGCGCCACAAATTCCCCACTTGGCATTTATGGCTTATCAAGGAATGTTTGCCATTATTGCCCCAGCTTTAATTTCCGGCGCGATCGCAGAGCGTATGAGTTTCACCGGCTACTCAGTATTTGTGGTTTTGTGGTCATTTTTCATCTATTCCCCCATCGCGCATATGGTTTGGGGTGTAGGAGGATTGTTAAGTTTATCTGGTGGTTGGGGTGCGTTGGATTTCGCTGGCGGCACGGTGGTACATATTAGTTCTGGGGTATCGGCTTTTGTTGCAGCAATGTACTTAAAACCCCGTAAAACCTTTCCTGATAAATTGAGTCCACCCCATAACGTACCCTTTATTTTGCTCGGTGCTGGTTTGTTGTGGTTTGGCTGGTTTGGTTTTAATGCCGGTAGCGCTTTAGAAGCCAATAATTTAGCAGTAATTGCCTTTGTAAATACCAATACGAGTGCGGCCGCAGGGGCTTTGACTTGGTTAATTTTAGAAAAAGTATTGCGCGGTAAATCTACAGCAGTCGGTGCTGCCACCGGAGGCGTTGCTGGCTTAGTTGGTATCACTCCAGCCGCAGGATTCGTTTCACCCCTAGCAGCAATATTAATTGGAAGTATCACCGCTTTTGTTTGCTTCTACGCAGTTAGTCTCAAGCACAAAATACAAGTTGATGACGCTTTAGATACATTTCCCATACATGGCGTAGGCGGAACCGTAGGCGCAATTTTGACTGGTATTTTTGCTAGCAGAGCCGTTAACCCAGCAGGAAGAAACGGTTTATTATTCGGCAATCCCGACGAACTACTTTTAGAGTTAGCAGCCATTGTAGTTACTTATTTTCTCGCCGGATTTGGTACCTGGATTATTCTCAAAGTAGTTGAAAGTACGGTGGGATTAAGAGTACACGAAAACGCCGAATTACAAGGAATGGACATCAGCGAACACGGCGAAGAAGCATATAATTCGGAATATACAGATAAAATCAACTTTGGCAGAAAGTAATTTTGGGAATTGGGCATGGGGCATGGGGCATGGGGCATGGGGCACGGGGCATTGCTAATTGGTAACTGCTCACTGCTCACTGCTACCTATTTCCCAAAAAAAGCGAAGGGTAGATTATCATATCCAAATAATTGATTTATCTAGCTACCCGTGTCTAGTTCTGTTAAAACTTTTCCTGCTTGGGCATTTTTCTCTTTATTGAGTAACTTTATACTTCTGCTAGCGGTAATTTTGTTGATTGGCGAACAACAAGGTGGTACCGCTTTTTTGGCTAACATGGTTTCCCCGAAGCGAGAAACTGTTCCTAGTAATCAAACTCAACAAGTTGCTTCCCCTCAATTGGGTAAACGTCATCAACTTGATTATCAAAAATGGGTGAATATTCTGAAACAGGAGGCTGAAGTTGCTGCAACGAAGAAACCCCGAAATTTAACTGTTATGGCTGGGGATTCTCTAAGCTTGTGGTTCCCCTCGGAGTTGTTACCGGATAATAAAACTTGGTTAAATCAAGGAATTTCTGGAGAAAAATCTGCTGGTTTATTAAAAAGATTAAATTTATTTGACAAAACTACACCAGAGTCTATTTTTGTGATGATAGGCATTAATGATTTGATTGCTGGTGTTAATGATGAAACTATTTTAGAGAATCAACGGCAGATATTAGCTTATTTACGTAAGCAGCATTCCCAAGCGCAAATAATAGTCCAGTCTATTTTACCCCATCAAGGAGAACAAGCGACTTGGGAAGGAAAAGACAAACTTTTGGCAATACCTAATAGTCGTATTCGCAAGTTAAATCAACAATTGCGAACCATAGCAGCAAAAGAAGACGTAAAATACTTAAACCTGTACCCTTTGTTTGCCGATAAACAAGGAAATCTCAGGTCAAATTTGACTACCGATGGATTGCATCTTAATCCAGATGGTTATTTAGTTTGGAGTTCTGCTTTACAGTTAACAATGAACAGTGAGCAGTGAGCAGTGAGCAGTTAACAGTGAGCAGTCAACAGTGAACAGTCAACAGTTAATGGTGAAGTGTTGACAATTAACAACTAACAACTAACAACTAACAACCAACAACTAACAACTAATAACTAATAACTAACATCTAATATTATGGATACAAAAGCTTTTAAACGTGCATTACAACATTCGGAAAATTATCATCGTCGGGGATTTGGACATAAAGAAGAAGTTGCAACTCAGCTAAATTCTGAATATCAAAGCGGTTTAATTCAAGAAATTCGAGATAATAATTATAGTTTAACTCGGGGGGATGTTACTATTCGTCTGGCGGAAGCTTTTGGCTTTTGCTGGGGCGTAGAGCGTGCTGTGGCAATGGCTTATGAAACCCGCAAGCATTTCCCCTCAGAACGTATTTGGATTACTAACGAAATTATTCACAACCCATCTGTAAATCAACGTTTGAAAGAAATGCAGGTTGGTTTTATTTCACTTAAGGCTGATGAAAAAGATTTTTCTGTAGTTGGTTCTGGAGATGTAGTAATTTTACCTGCTTTCGGCGCTAGCGTTCAAGAAATGCAACTTTTGTCGGATAAAGGTTGTAAAATTGTTGATACTACTTGTCCTTGGGTTTCTAAAGTTTGGAATACGGTTGAAAAGCATAAAAAAGTTGAATGTACTTCTATCATTCACGGTAAATATAAACATGAAGAAACCATTGCAACTAGTTCGTTTGCTGGCAAATATCTGATTGTTCTGAATTTGCAAGAAGCCGAATATGTTACTAGCTATATTTTAAATGGTGGCAATAGAGAAGAATTTCTAGCTAAATTTAGTAAAGCTTGTTCATCAGGATTCGATCCCGATACAGATTTAAAAAAAGTTGGGATCGCCAATCAAACAACTATGCTCAAAGGAGAAACAGAGCAGATTGGTAAGCTATTCGAGCGTACTATGATGAAAAAATACGGCCCCACTGAATTAAATAATCATTTTCAAAGCTTTAATACTATCTGCGACGCTACCCAGGAAAGACAAGATGCAATGTTGGAGCTAGTAGAAGAAAAGCTTGACTTTATGATAGTGATTGGTGGCTTCAATTCGTCAAATACCGCTCACTTACAGGAAATTGCAGTAGAGAAAAAAATTCCTTCCTATCATGTTGACAGCGTAGAAAGAATTTTATCAGAAAATAATATCGAACATCGCCAGCTAGATGGCAATATCGAGATATCTGAAAATTGGCTGCCAGATGGAGAGATTATTGTAGGAATTACTTCTGGTGCTTCTACACCGGATAAAGTTGTGGAAGATGTAATCAAGAAAATTTTTGAATTAAAGAAAGCGGTAGCAGTAGTTTAAAACTATTCACCACAAAATGCACTATTCTGAAGCAGCCCAAACAAACTGTGAATAAAGACACTAGTGCAAGATTGGAGATAAAATCAGCTATTAGTATTCCTTTTCATTAATTCCGACGGAATGTAGAGACGTAGCAGTGCTACGTCTCCCGACGTTACCGAAAAACAAACCAGTCAGAATTTATGCAATTGACCACACACAGTAGCGTATTTCATTATTTTTGAAGTATATATAGTAAACAAAAAAATAATTCTCCCCCTCTCCCCTCAATCTTTAAACCATAGATAGCTAACTTAAATTGCTCAAAATAGCAGCAGATTTTCTTATACATTCTTAGGGAACATAGTTTTGATACTAAGTGTCCTCCTGTCTAACAAACTGTAACAAGTCAAAAAACTGCCTACATAATTTTTCGTAAATGTTGATATGAGTCTTGAATCATAACAGAAGAGACGATAAGACATATCTTCCTGTGAAAATTATGATTACCCCTACACCAAATACAGGGAAAAGTCACCTACCTATGAACCAAAGAATTACGCAATTGGTTAAGTATTCATTAAAGAACCGCTTTTCTTCTGATAGCCCCATAGTCGATGCGGAAATACGTTTATTAGCTGCTATATACTCAATAATTAGAGCAATATTAAAATTTGGCTAGAGAAATTAAGATAATTTATCTGTCAGGTTAAGTACCAACAATGCTGTATGATAATTAACACTAATAGCAGCTTGGATTCTATACGCAAACCTTCAATTGTAGCATAATGTTATTGTTTTGCACCGTAAATTCTGGTAAAACTTATAGAAGCTAACTGCTATTCCTAGCCAAAATTTAGGTATATAAAGACTATTCCCCTCTCAGCTAATTTCCGGGTCAGAGTGAGGAATTATCCTCATATGTCTAAATATCTACTCAAATTAAAAAGGTTAAGGATTATGATGAGGATTACTAACAAATTAGCACTTGTAACTGCTTGTCTAGCGATATTGTCTGCTGTAGCTTTGAAACCAGCCAGTGCTATGGACAACAACTTATCAGGGAAACTGATAGCACAGACTTTCAACGACGAATCATTTATAGGGGAGGCATCAGAAAATGGTGAGACTGCTCGAAAAGTAGATGATGTTCCTCCCCAACCAGACACTTCTGATGAGTCTTGGATAATGCCTGTTTTATGGGGATTAGGTGGCTATATGATTGGGAGCCTTGTAGGAACAAATAAGACTTATACCAAGATGAATAAAGGTCGTTAATCGGCTACACAACTTAGGCAATAAAATTCAGATCGGGTGCTTCTCCTCAAATAACTTGGCTTACAAATAAGTGTTCCTTTTCCTATAAAGAGTCGAAGGTGGACAGAGTCATATTTGTCCACCTTTAGTTAATCAATCAACGATAAACTATAGCAGTTTTCAACTGCGTCCAATAAAAAAACCGGGAACCTCAACCGTCCTATGGACACCCCTCTCCTGATTCTTGGAGAGGGGAAAGGATGAGATTAAATTTGTATTTCAATTCCACTAAATATGAGAAGCGCTATATCTAATTTTTCGATTCTTCCTTTTTTCTACCTTTGGGGTATGTCTTTTCCAAATAAGGTTAGATACATCAAGCGATAAATATCTGTGTTATCTACATTGTTGGGTAATTTATCTGCATTCAATCCATGTGTTTTTGCCACAATCGAACCAGTAAAATCCATGATTCCTGACCACGCGATCGCAAAGGGGTAATTATTCCCCTGCTTGTCGGGGCCGGAAACGAAAGGTGGAGTTGCCGTACCATCTTTACCATCCCAAGGAGCGCCGTTTCTTCCTTTTTCCGGTAAAGGTTTATCCAAAGGAAAAAGTTCGCTGGTGCCTCCAATTACTTCTAATCCTCCCGCATCGCTATCGGCGGCGGTAATTAATAAGGTGTCAGGATTTTTATCGATAAATTCCATTGCCACACCTATGGCATCATCGGCTCGCTTGACTGCCTCTAAACAGCCTTTAGCGTTGTTGAAATTACAAAAATTGTCACTTCCTTCTTCTTCTAAAACAATAAAAAAGCCATTTGCATTTTGGGATACAACTTTTAAAGTTGCATTTAGCATTTGCGAAACTGTTGGGGTACCTGAAACGTATAGCGGTAAGTTTTTCTCTTTTAAATTTTCTTCTGGTTCATCGTTATAAGTATCGGTTGCGGCGAATATTCCCAACACTTTTTTAGTGTCTGCGGGTAAATCTAAGAGTTCGTCGCGGGTATAAACTACCGTATAACCCTTTTTTTTCGCTTCTTCGATTAAATTTAATCCGTCTTCTCGCTGACTTTCTTCAGCTTTCGCGTATCTTCCGGCAGTACCTTTGGGTAGATAAAAAACTTCACCGCCACCTAAAATGACATCAACACCAGAGTTTACTATTTGCTTGGTAATTTCTGCAAACTCGCTACGAGTCTTTGTTTTGGCGACAAATGCACCAGTTCCAGGTTCGGGTATAATACCAGAATTGATAATTGCTGTGGCTTTACCAGCAGCAACAGCTTCTTCCATAATTGTTTGCGGTTTATCGGAAGCCGCTACCAAGGGTTGTCCGTTTTCATCCAATCCAAAAGAATCGTTATTGGCTTTAACTCCTGTTGCGTGAATTACCGCACTTGCATTAGAAGTTGCGGTAAGTTGATCTTTCAAATGCCCTCGATAAATACCCAAGTTTGACATTTTGTCCCAATTAAGTTCACTATCCGGGCCATAATGCAGCATTCGCGCCGCACCCCAATGAGATGGGCTGGTACCATCTGGATGAATGAATATTACGTTTCCTTGATTTGTTGAATCTGAAGTGGAATTGCCCGATGTCGATGAGTTACATCCAGCTAAAGCCACTACTGTCAATACTGTTAAAGCAATTATTTTTCTGTTAATTTGTAGCACGGTTTTTTTAGAGACTCTATATATATATATATAGGTTGCTAAGTTAATTACGGCTTTTATGATGTTCAGCCTGCGCTACATATAGCAATGTGTCCGAGATTTGTAAATGTGTTTTTAGGAAGGTTTTAGTATTAGTGTAACTTGGGCTACTATATATTTTGTATACCTCAGTTTTATTACTTATTTTTAGCTTTCGGTAAATTAAAAAAAATCATAATCTAAAATATATATATACGATAGATAATTAGGCTTTAAGTTGTTTGAACTGTGAAGAAGGTGATTGATGCGATTTGAATGTACCGATATTTTTGCAGATATTGACCCGAGATTACAACGACTCATACAACGCCGTCGCCGAGGGCTATCTACCCCACCCACAGCTTCAACAGAGGTGGGGGAAGTTGCTGTGATTGCGAAAGTTAACGATGTTCGAGCATGGCGTTCGATGACTGAAGTCCGAGAAGGGGCAGAAGTTGGAAGTACCCCCAATGGAGATATTATTGTTACTGCGAGAGTCCCCGTATCGCGGTTGCAGTCCGTGCGTACTTCTCCCTGTGTCGTCAGTTTGGAAGCGTCACAAAATTTACAGTTAACGACGGAAGACCTAACCCCCCAATCTCCTTCCCTAGTAGGTAAGGGGGAGAATTGGCAGAGTGAAACTACACAACAGAAAGGAAAAAATGCTGTTGTAGGGATTATTGATGTGGGTTGCGATTTCGTTCATCAAAATTTTCGTCACCCGGATGGCTCTACCAGAATACTTGCTCTATGGGATCAAGATGGTTCTTCCGATCCCGATAGTCCTTTTGGCTATGGAAAAGTTTATCGCAGTGCAGAAATAAACCAAGCTCTAAAATCGGAAAATCCTTATTCAGCTTTGGGTTATTATCCAGGAAAAATTGCTCACGGTACCCATGTAATGGATATCGCTACGGGTAATGGAAACGGTACCGGAAATCCTGGTATTTCCCCGGAAGCTGATATTGTTTTCGTCCACTTTTCTAACGGTGCTGTAGAGGCAGTTTTAGCTGATGGAGGCTCTGCTGTAGATAAGTCTTTGGGAGATACTACCGAGCTTGTGGAAGCGGTAGATTTCATTTTTGAAATTGCCGAACAACGTCCTTGTGTGGTGAATATTAGTTTAGCTTTACATGGCGGTCCCCATGATGGTACTGCTTTGGTGGAACAAAGTATAGATGCTTTGGTGAGTAATAAGCCGAATCGAGCAGTAGTTATTGCAGCAGGAAATTCGTATTACAAAGGAATTCATAGCTCGGGTACAGTCGCCAAAAATGATTTTACCGATTTGTATTGGGATATTCCTAGGGGACATTGGCAGTACAAAGCAATGGAAATTTGGTATGCTGGGGCTGATAAATTCCTCCTGGAGATTTTTCCTCCCAATGGCGAGGCTTTGGTAAGTCTGCAATTAGGAGAAAATGGCGACATTGTAGACGAAAATGACAACACCGTGATTTATCTATCTCATCGTTTTTGCGACCCCAACAACGGTGATAATATGATTGGCATTTTCATGGAATCCAAGCTTCCTGGAGGAGTTTGGACTGTACGATTGCATGGAATTGAAGTTAATAACGGTTCTTTTCACGCTTGGATTGAACGTGAAGACGGTTCCCAGACTAGCTTTGTCCCACCTCACGATAATACTAATACTGTTAGCTCCATCGGTTGCGGGCACAATATTATTATGGTTGGTTCTTACGATCCGACCAAACCCGGTCAGCCTCTATCATATTTTTCTAGTTCTGGACCTACTCGCGATGGACGTAAAAAACCGGATTTTATCGCTCCTGGGCAGAATATATGGGCTGCATCTTCACTTACTCAAACTAAATCTTCTCGTAAATCGGGTACTAGTATGTCCGCACCAGTTGTTACGGGAATCATCGCTTTGATGTTAAGCGAAGCCCGCGATCGCAAAATTGAATTAGATATCAATCAAATTCGCGATATATTAATCCAAAGTGCCGAAAACAACCCTCCAGAAGATCCTTTGAAAGCAGCTCGTTACGGCTACGGGCCAATAAGTATAAACGCCGCTATCTCAGCCGTTAGAACGATGTGATAGGATCTAAGAATAGAATATAATATTTATTCGACGAAAAAAATAAAGTCTTAAACAAGGATTCTTACCTATGCTTTATGTAGCAGGTAGACCAGTACGTGTAAAAAAGAGCATGTTACATGGCTGTCATAAGAAAGAACATGGTTCTGAAATGGCGCAATCGCAACACACAAATAGCGATAACCTATTTGGTGTGACCATAAAAGTGACAGAACCTGGTTATATTCCCGCAGGTATCAAATTAAGAGGTCACATTTCAGATAATTTGATTACAGCAACTGTGACACTAGAAGATATGAAAAATTTAGAAACCGATTCTAGAGTAGTTTCAATTAGTGCCCCTAGAAAACTCCATTCTGCTAAACACGATACAGTCGCTTGAGTGTTTTGACCTCAAACTGGTTTCATTGGTATTGACAATTGAGACTTTTAGTGCATACATAACGATTGTAGCGTAAGTTAACAAAAATTTTGAATAATTTATCTGTGATTTTGATAAAAAACGCTAAAAAAGGCGGCTATTAGTTAGTCGTCTTTTTTTAGTTTGAAATATAGCTAATTTTTATTGAGTCCGCTACATTTTTAACCTCACCCCGTCCTCCGGACATCCCTCTCCGCTACTTTGTAGAGGGAAACGAGGCTGAGGTTCTGAATTAAAAAAGGACTTTGCACTTTAACACTTATCAAATCTCTCTTGAAGAATATTGACTTAAAATACATTTAGCTATCTTTGAATTTATAAATCATCAATAGTGAATTTTAAGAAAAGTAAAGAACAATAATATTTTTATAAATCGATTTATTAAAGTTTGTAGTATAATTTGACTAAATATTTTTAAGACATTAGTATTTTAATCTTAGTGAAGCCAAATCGGGATGATTGGTGCTAAATTGAGAAGATGAATTACAGTTTGCTGAAAAGGCGATTATAGACATCTGTTAAAAATTGACGGGAAATAAAGCAAATGCGTGCAATTGTTTTTTTGCTCAAGAAACGTTTTTTCAAGGCTTTAGGGAATAAGGCGGGAAAAACGTCTTATAACCTGTTTGAGGCAGCTAATAATTGCCGCGCTATTTTAACAGAATCCGTACCATTTTTAATTGCCTGTGCGGTTTTTTTAAGCGTTGTCAGTTTGCACAGTCCAACATTGCTATTTTGCTTGTTGTTGGGTAGTTTGATTGCTGTAGTAATACAGCAGATTTCGTGGAAATTTAATTTACCAAAGCGCCAGTTAATCGGATTGCAAATTTTAGCGATCGCGCTGCTTCTGAGTGTATTTTGGTTGGATTATTTTGCTTCCCCGGCGCAAGCACAATTTTTTGGCAAGGCTGAAGATTTTTTCAAAAATACTTTAACTGAAGGCTCTAATGATTCGGGTACTAATAACGCTGTAAGTTTAGTCTTTAATGTATTGCGGGCGCTTTATTTACTTTATATTGCTATTGCTTTAATCGGTGTAGTCAATGCAGTTCGTAAGGATGAAGACTGGCAAAATATTGCGAGAACTCCTTTATTAGTAGTTGTCGCTGTCACAATTGCCGATGTGTTAACTGGGTTTATTATCGGGGGTTAAGTCAGTTAACAGTGAACAGTGAACAGTGAGCAGTGAAGAATTATTTATGAATCAATGATAATCTTAAATTAAAAAACAGGAAACGGGGAACAGTAAAGAATCACCAAGGAAAATGAGTAAGTAATACTGATAACTGTTAACTGATAACTGATAACTGTTAACTGATTATGGATAAAGATTTTAGACCAGTAAATCAAATTTTAGGCACACAACCATCATTAGGACCATTACCAGCAGATCAAATATTTCCTTGGACAGTAATTGCTTTAGCTGCTTATTTCATCGTGAATGGAATTTTTGGAGGTCTTTTTGATGATGATTTTCAAAAGTGGTTGTGGACTACTTTGATTGCTGGTTGGGGTATGGGGACTTGGTGGATATTAACAGGTGGTAGAAGTTGGCGCTTTTTAAGCAAGTTTATTGGTGTACCCAAGTGGACGAGGGGAATTGCACGTTATCAAAGCTTTTTGGAAGTAACCCATGAAGCCAAAAATTGGCAAAAAAAGCGTCGCAAACGTCGCAGGTAGTAATGTTAGATTAACTCCTTTTGAGGATGCTTTACATCTGGCGACGATGTTAAAGATATCTCTTGATGGTCGAGATGTTGGCGGCTATATTTTAAATAAGGCTAATAAAAAAGATAGTTTTTGTTTTGTTTTTGGTTTTGATTGTAGGGGAATTCATACTACTTTAAGACCGGAACAAATTGATACTATATGTAATAATATTGAAGCTGGATTAAAAGATATTCCTGGTGGTGAAAAACTAACTTTCCATTTGGGTTCTTTCACTTCGGAAATTGGACGACAGCAGGAATTAGCAAGTTTAGTCAAAGAAGCTGCTTCTCCAAATATCAAATATTTATTAATGGCGGAACGTGCTAGAGTCAAGGAATTGACTCAAAGCGGTATTCGCAAGCCAAAATTTTTGCGAATTTACGTTACTTTTACCGTTGAACCTGATAGTACTAATACCGATGATTGGATAGAAAGGTTATTAGCTAAAGGTGAAAAGTGGTGGTTGAAATTCAAAGGGGATTTAACTGCTACCCAGCATCAACGGATTGAAACTGTTGTTAGAAGTGCTTATAAGCAGGGTTTTCGTCGTTGGGAACAGCTTTTATCTAATAAGATGGGTTTGGATATTAAGCCCATGAATGCAAACCAGCTTTGGAGTGAAATTTGGAGACGGTTTAACGATAGTCAACCTATTGATATTCCTCAATTGGTGACTTTGGACGAAGATGGCTTGCACGAACAGGTTTATTCTGACTTGGCAAGTACCAAATTATTAATTGACAACCTGCACAGTACAACTTTGCTGATGGAAAAAGATGTACCTTGTGCCGATAGAAGTTGGGTTAACGTTAATAATCGATACGTAGGTGCGTTGACTTTTCTAGAAAAACCCGGAGGTTGGCAAAATAAGTCATCTCAATTACGCTACCTTTGGGAATTAGTTGCCAGGGAAACTGTTGTCGATACGGAAGTGTTTTGTCAGTTGAGTGCGGCGAATCCGGCGATAGTCAAAACTACTCTGCAAAGGGTTTTGAAGCAATCGAATATGACGGCGAGGTTGGCAGAAGAGAAGAGTAAAACTATTGATGTCGGCGCTCAATTAAAGTTGAAAAAATCGGTAGCGGCTCAAGAGCAGATTTATGAGGGTGCCGTTCCGATATATACCAGCGTTGTCATGTTAGTGCATCGCGATAGCGTTGAGAGATTGGATGAAGCTGCAAGGTATATCGAAAATAGTTTTCAACGCCCCGCCCAAGTTATTAGAGAAACTGAATATGCTTGGAAGATTTGGCTGCAAACTTTACCGATTGTTTGGGAAGGTTTACTGGCAAAACCTTTTAATCGTCGTCAGCTTTATTTAACCAATGAGGTACCTGGTTTAATTCCTTTGGTAAAGACAAGGGAAGGAGACGGAAAAGGTTTTGAGTTAATTGCTGAGGAAGGGGGAACACCAATCCAGCTTGACTTGTTTAATCAGCATAAAAATTTAGCTTTATTTGCAACAACTCGGGCTGGTAAATCGGTTTTAGTTTCGGGAATTTTAACTCAGGCTCTAGCGCATAATATTCCCGTGATAGCCTTGGATTTTCCCAAGCCTGACGGTACTTCCACCTTTACCGACTACACGGAATTTATGGAAGATTGGGGGGCATACTTCGATATTTCCAAACAATCGAATAATTTATTTGAACAGCCAGATTTGAGAGCTTTGAGTTATGAGGAGCAGAAAGATAGGTTTGGGGATTACGTTGCTTTCTTAGAATCAGCCTTGATGACGATGGTATTGGGTTCATCGAGCGAAAGTCAACTGTTGACTCAGACAGTGCGCTCTGTAATTAACTTAGCGTTGAATGCATTTTTCAACGATGACGGCATCAGGAAAAGATATGAAGATGCAATTAACGAAGGATTTGGTTCCGTCGCTTGGCACAAAACTCCTACCTTAAAAGATTTTCTCACATTTTGTTCTCCAGAGCATTTAAATTTAGAAGCTCAGGGTGGAAGAATAGAAGATGCGTTGAGCCAGATTGATTTACGCTTGAGATTTTGGTTATCGAGTCGGGTTGGACAAGCAATATCAGCACCATCAAGTTTTCCTACCGACGCTCAACTTTTAGTATTTGCATTGAGAAATTTATCGGATAGCGAAGACGCTGCGGTATTATCTTTGAGTGCATATTCAGCAGCATTAAGGAGGGCTTTAAGTAGCCCCGCGTCAATATTCTTCATTGATGAAGCGCCGATTTTGTTTGAATTCGACCAAATTTCAGATTTAGTCGGGAGAATTTGCGCCAATGGAGCTAAAGCTGGGATTAGAGTTATATTATCAGCCCAAGACCCGGATACCATAGCAAAATCCAAAGCAGCATCAAAGATTTTGCAGAATTTAACAACTAGGTTAATAGGAAGAATTCAGCCGGTTGCAGTAGACAGTTTTGAAAGCATTTTAAAATATCCCCGCGACATCATTAGTAGAAATGCTTCAGAAAGTTTTTTCCCTCGTAAAGAAGGAGTTTACAGTCAGTGGTTGTTAGATGACAACGGAATTTACAGCTTTTGTCGTTACTATCCAGGCTACGAGCAATTAGCAGTAGTAGCCAATAATCCTAACGAACAAACTGCCAGAAATCAATTTATGGAAACTCATGCAGATAAATATGAAGCAATTTCCGCATTTGCTCGTCAATTAGTAGCTTCGTTGAAGAATCAGTAAACAGTGAACAGTGAACAGTGAACAGTTATCAATTATCAATTACCAATTACCAATTACCAATTACCCATTAACAACTAACTACCAACAACTAACAACCAACAACCAATATGAAAAAAACAATTTTTATTACACTTTCAATTTCGTTATTAGCAGCATTACCGGCAATCGCTCAAGTTGGTAATGTATGGGTTGATTTTCAAAATTACGCTAACGATTTACAACTTTATTTGAAAGATAATATCTCTGATACTTTACTACCTGTAGAATCAGAAGCTCAAACTGCTATCAATAGCTATAACGGTGAGTTAAATATTCCCAATCCGATTGCTGCAAGAAGAAGTTTGATTGATGATATTGTGATTAATTCTTTGTCAAACAACTTTGAAAACAATCCAGCAGTCAATGCTAAATTATCAGCAAACGAAGTTGACAGACAATTAACTCGTAGCATCGCAGTAGGAATATTAGGAGAAGAAGCGCAAATACGTTCGAGAAACAAACTTGAGAATATTGAAAATTCCTTAGAAAACACTACCAGAGATATTCAACAAAGGCAAGAAGATTCGCAAAACCTTTTCGATGATATTGCAGAAACCGCTATTAATGCTTCTAATCCATTATCAGGATTACTCAATCAAAGTCAATCAACATTAATTGCATTGCAGTTACAAAATAATGAAATTGAAAACGAACAGTCAAAGATGATTGCCGAAAACTTAGTTCAGACAATGCAATTACATCAAAGCTTGCAATATTCTAACTTGAATTTAGCTAATATCTCTCAAGAAATTGAAGAATCAAATCGTTCTAGAAGAGTCAAAGCATCCGCAGAAGCGGCAAGGCTTTTAAGAACAACTTCTCAAGTTGATTTGTTTGGGAGGAGTAAGGAGTGATTACTCGTTTCTAGGCTCAACCTGGAAACGCATATAAGGAAGGCTCTGCCTTCGGTTAAGTATCAAGGCAGAGCCTTCTTAAATGCATTACAAGTTAGAACCTTATGACGAGAATTTAACGAGAATTAATCTAAAATTAAAAAAATTCCCAAAATGTTGTTAGCACAAATTGGTATCAATGAAATTATAAATGATGGTGCGGCGACAGCCCAAAGCATTGCGGACGGTTGGGATAGGCAATGGATAGATTTGTTGCAAAATAACACCGATAGCAATTTATATGGAGCGCTGACTAATCTTGGTGTGTTTTTCGCCGTCGGGACTCTATTAATTTTTATGATGCAATGGTTAAAAGATACTATCAATAATGATTATTCTCGTCCTATATCAGGTTTGATTTGGCCTTTTATTGTAGTGTTATTTTTAACTAATACTGGAAATGGAACTATACTCTCAAATTTAACTTTGGGAGTACGAAATTTTGTTAATAGCATCAACGAACAAGTAGTAGAATCTGCCGATATCAATCAAACTTACCAGCAAGCAATTAATATGAGTATTGCTGAAGATGTAGTAGGTTCATTTTTACGTCCCTGTCAATCTTTGAATGGCGAACAACAAAGACAGTGTTTTGTGAAAGCAACAGAGAAAATTGATATCTTATGGGAAGAATATAGAAGCTTATATGGCGATCGCCCCTGGATAAGCAGATTAGAAAGCCAAGTAAATCAAATTACTTTAGGAACGGGTGTTTTATCGGAGGAAGCATTTAATTCTTTGATTGGCTCCACCGTGCAAATTACAATAAAAAACTTTTTAATTTCCCTACAATCAGCTTTTCAGAACTTGATAGAAGCTACAATGCTATTAATAGCTGCTTTGGGGCCATTAGCGGTAGGTGGTTCATTATTACCCGTAGCAGGTAAACCGATTTTTGCATGGTTGACGGGATTTTTCTCGTTAGGAATTGCTAAAATTTCCTTCAATATTATTGCCATATTAACAGCATCAGTAATCGTTAACGGCCCAGCCCAAAATCCCAATACCAACCCAGATTTAATGTGGTTTATCATCTTTTTGGGAATATTAGCCCCAATTTTATCTTTGGCAACAGCAGGAGCGGGAGGTTTTGCTGTCTTTAATGCTATTAGCAGTACCACTTCCTGGGTGAAATCAGTTAGCAGTTAACAGTGAGCAGTGAGCAGTGAGCAGTTAACAGTGAGCAGTTAACAGTGAGCAGTGAGCAGTGAGCAGTGAGCAGTGAGCAGTGAGTTATAAATTACCCATTACCAATTACCAATTACCAATTACCAATGCCCCATGCCCCATGCCCCATGCCCAATGCCCAATGCCCAATGCCCCATGCCCAATTACTAATTACCAATTACCCATTACCAATTACCAATCATGGTGCGTTTATTAGAAAAACGAAAACAAAAAGGAAACCTTTTAGTAACCTTTGCTGTTGCTACTTTCGGTTTACATCTATTAACTTTACTTTTATTAATAATTCAGGGGTTGACTATTCGTCAATTAAGTGTTCAGAAACCACCGACTTTTGTGCAGTTAGTTGATGGGAAACCTGTAAAAAATAGGAATGAATTACAGCGAAAACCCGCAGCAATAGAAAATTTTGTCAGTAAAACGATGAAATCGATGTTTGATTGGTCGGGAAAATTACCCGTAGAGAACATTAATCAAGCTAATAACCCAGAAAAAGATTTGGGAATATCAATTAAAACACCTCGGGGTGGCAGCAAAAAAGTTACTACTAGTAGTTGGATATCTAGCTTTGCGTTTTCGGAAGATTTTCGTAAAGGTTTTTTAAGTACGGTAGCAGAATTAACGCCTCCGGAGGTATTTTCAGATAATTCTAAACAAGCAATCGTAGCAGAATTAAATATTGCTAGAATCTATCCCCCGCAGCAAATTGAACCAGGTAAATGGAGAGTGGGAATAGTCGCAAATTTAGTTCAAAAACGCGGTGATGATAACAAAATCGTGACACCATTTAATAAAGATATTTTTGTACAGGCAGTAGATGCTTTTAATTACCCAGTAATAGTTAATCTTACCGACTTACAAAAAGCAATTTATAAAACTCGTAGCGATAAATTAGAGATTTATGAAATCCGAGAATTATGTTTAACCGATAAATACGACAATCTAGCTCCAGAAGGATTCAATCGCTGTAAAAATCGGTGAAAATTCAATAGTTTTACTAATTATTTATTAATTAATTTTAAATTTTATTGCCCGAAAGGTCTTTTGACTTTCAATTTTTATATTTCGTTTATTCCCTTGTATATTATTTATTCTTTCCAATTACCAATTACCAATTCCTAATTCCCAATCTTAAATGCGAACCTTAAATACAGAAAAAAATCAAACTAATATCGTTCCCTTGTTCGCAATCGGAACATTTAGCTTGCATTTGTTCGCTTTGCTGTTGCTAATGTTTCACAGCGGAATGTTACAGCAAGTTAAGCGCAAATCTGTACCTCAAATTCTGGTACAGTTAGAGAATGGACGAGTTATCACCGCTGACGCTAAAAATAGTTTTGAGCGCGATCGCGAAACAATTCGCCGTTTTGTAGGTGAAGCTATGACTATGATGTTTACTTGGTCGGCAAAACAATCTTCTACAGTAGTTTGGGATGTTGTATCCGATTTATTGAGAAATGATTTTAAACGAGAATTTGCTCAAAATTTTAATAGTTTTGAATTAGAAAGCCCCGAACAAAATGTTTTAGTAATTCAAAAGATTTCTCAACCGGAGGCGATAGCTAATGGTAAATGGAAAGTTAATATTTTTGCTCACCGTTTAATTTTTACTCGTGGTGATAATTTGGGCAAGTCAATACCCTTCAATAAGCAGATTTTAGTTGAAACTAAAGATGAAATAACTCCTCTACCCCGTTTTGCAACTCCGATAAATTTAGCAGTTTACCGACTGGGAGAAGCAAGAATGCAAATTTATAATATCTGTGATATAGAAGATAAAAATTGTTCGAGAAATAGGATTAAAGGTTAGAGGTTAAAGGTTAAAGGTTAAAGGTTAAAGGTTCAATATTTTTTAATTTATTCATCTCTTTTATATTCTAATTACTAATCAACAGCGAGCAGTGAAAAATTACCAATTACCAATTACCAATTACCTATGCCTAATGCCCAATACCCTATACCCAATTACTAATTTTAAATTTATATTATGACTCAAGAATCAAAATCATTTCGAGATAACGAAACGGGGTTAACCGAATGGGAAACCAGGATGGCAAAGCTGGTAGGTTTAGATGAATCTATTCCCGCAGATATAGAAGGTGAACCAATATCTAACGATGTCAATCCTCAATCAGAAGATGAACCAACTGCCAACGCTACCGTACAACCGCTTTCTGCAAATCCATTCGCCAAAGCAGGTTTAGTTGGTGCCGGTACTTTAGCTGTCGTCATGTTTGCAGGGGGATTTTTATCTCAAATAATGAGCAATGACAGTCCACAAGTGACACAAAATGCGATTCGCAGCACAACCCCACCAGCAGCCAAAGCAAAACCCCGTATCGAACAGTTACAAGAAGAAGTTGAAGGATTAAAAACGAAGCTGGCACTTTCCGAGCAACTTGAAACAGTAAAAGCTGCACAGCAAAAGTTGAGGATGGTTAAACCCGCATCAAAGGCAACTATTGCAGTTAAACCGACTCCCTCACCAAGAGCGCGTATTCCTCGTAATTTATCTATAACAAGGATTCCTCGCCCACCTCAACCACCGCAAGTACGTGTTGTTGAAGTACCGAAAATAGTCAAAGTTGAGCGAGTAGTTAACGCACCGCAACCCAAACCACAGCCTCAAAAAATTGCAAAAGCAGCACCAAAGCCAATACCGGTACTGCCTCAAATGGTACCACCACCGGAACCTCCAGCCCTCACACCCCAACAGCCATTAGTAGAAATTGAACCACCGCCACAACCCAACCCCATGCAAGAATGGGCGAGGTTAGCAAAATTGGGTAGTTACGGACAAGTATCTTTCGGTGAAAATCGGACTGTTCGCAATCAAACATCTCCGACTAGAATTGAAGCCCCTAGAAAAGTTGAAGAGAGAGCAACCACAACCAATATACAAAGGCAAACTCCAACCCCTATAGCTCGGCGATCGCCAAGAAGAAACTCTAAAACTATTCCCGTAGGTAGCAGTGCCACAGCCGTATTAGCTACACCAGTATATGGTGAAACTACTAGGTCTTCGCGTCCTTCGCGTCGAAGAGAAAACGAAAACGAAGACAATAACGTTTACGTAGTGCGCTTGAAAAAATCATTAAAAGCAGCAGACGGAACCACAGCATTAGCCGCAGGAAGTCAAATATTTGCGAAAGTTGATTCTATTTCTGAAAGCGGATTGATACAGCTAGGGATAGTCAAAATCATGACGCGAGAAAAAGGTGAGGTTGTAGAAAAGAACGTACCACAAAATGCATTAGTGATTCGCGGTAACAAAGGCAAGCCGTTAATGGCCAAACAATATCGCAACAACCGTTCATCAATAGCTCGTAGAGATGCAGTCTCATTTTTAGCAGGTGGAGTTGGTAAAGCAGCAGAATATATCAACCGGACTGAATCCGAAGTTGTTACCGGCGAAAACGGAACAGTAGCCGTCACAAATGTCAACCGCGACCCAAGTTTAGCAGCCGGTATATTAGAAGGCGGTACAAAAACCGTAGTGCCGCAAATATCCCGTCGCAATCAACGAGCCATTTCTCAAATGTCCCGGAGAACAAATATTTGGTATTTACCAGAAGGTAAAAAAGTCGAAGTATTTGTCAATCAAGAAGTACAAATTTGATTGGTAATTGGGCATTGGGCATTGGGCATTGGGCATTGGGCATGGGGGATTGGTAATTGGTAATAATTATTCTTCCCCCTCTTCCGCCTCTTCCCCTTCTCCCCCCTCTCTTTCTTCTCCCTATGTTTCTCTATCTATGAAAAAAAGATTTCGCCTCTCCCTTGGCTCTTTAATTTTCTCTGCCACAAGTATATTCACCGCAGGTGCTGTTTTTGCTAATAATGCGGTTTTGCGTTCAATATTTTCCTGTCAAGCTCAAGGTTTGGGTGGTGCTATTCCGACTGTAAAAGTATGGTATCAACAAGGTACAAATTTAAGCTTTATACCAGCAGGAGAAACTATAAAAAAAGTTTGGTTGGATGACCCATCACAAGTTACCCTAGATTTTGATGGCCCAATGTGCGTACAATTTGGTCAAGAGGCTGATACCGGAGACTGCGAAGACTCCGCAGCCAACGTAATTCACCTCAGAAGAATCCAAAAACTTGATATTCCTGGACTTCCAGATACTAACAATACACTGTTAACGGTAATTACAGAAGGCAACGGCAAAAAAAGACTCTACGCATTCAGAGTGCTTTATCAAGAAGGAAGTCCCGAATATAATACTTTAGCAGTATTTGCAGACCCTCCTAATTTTGGAGAAACACCTTGTGTAAGAGTTGAATAGTGAGTGGTTATCAGTGAACAGTGAGCAGTGAGCAGTGAACAGTTATCACCAATTACCAATTACCAATTACCAATTACCTTTCTCTCCCATACCCAAACCCCAATTCCTAATGCCCCTAACACCCAAGACAACCAATCACCCCAACGCACATATAAAGTTTGAGTTTGTCTTCGGTAAATAGTTTCTGCGTGAGTTTCGTAGGTGTCATGTCCTGATATCCACAAAGTTTTACCGTGGGGATTGACAAATGCAGAATATCCAGTATTGGTGGCTCTTGCTGCCCATCTATCGTTTTCAATGGCTCTCATAATATCCTGGGCGTGATGTTGAAATTGCATTGCTGCACTGTAAGGATCGTTATTGGAAGCCGTAATAATGAATTCCCCACCCGTAGCGGTTTGATTGCGAAATTGTTCGGCGAAGGCTGAACCATAACAAATGCCGACGGTAGCATTACCAAAAGGTGTTTTCACAATTTGGTTGGATTTTCCCGGTATTTGTCTGGCTGTTACCGGAGATAATCTGTTAATAATATCGCCTAAAATATTTTCAAAGGGGATGTATTCTCCCAAAGGTACTAACTTCTCTTTGTCGTAGCGGCTATAAACTTCACCAGATCCAGTAAAAGTTAGCAAACTATTGGTATACCTATCTTTCCCTTGACGTTTATAGCCACCAATCCAAGCTAAAACATTTTTTTGCCGTACTGCTGCAATCACCGAACTTTGAATAATTTCATCTTCAAAAAACGGTAAGGCACCTTCCGGAGTTAAAACTGCTTGTACATCCTGATTCGCTAATTTTAAGTAACCCCCAGTATAGTTTCGCATAATACGTCTGCTTCCTTGGGGCTTAAACTTGATTCTATTAGGAATATTCCCTTGAATTATCCCTATTTTTAAAGCAGCTTGAGGTATTTGAGAAAGGGGACGAGAATACAAACCAAAACCAATTAAATGTAGGGAAACGAATAACGCGATCGCAATTGTTGCCAATCGCTGAAAACTTATACCCTCTTGACTCTGCCGCTGAACAAAACGAGTATTTAAAGCTTCTGCTAGCAAACCGTTAACTGCAATTATTGCAGCATTTACCGCTGTTGGCCCCGAAATTTGACCTAAATGTAAAGCTACCAAATTATGCGGTGATTGTGTGTAAGAAATCGAACTCCACCATAAAGGTCCCGCGCTCCAAATTCTTTCTAAAATGCACCAAATAGCTGTACCAATCAGTACGCGAATCAAGCTATTTTGAGTTGAAAATAATTTTATTAGCTTAGACCAAAGCATGACTAATATACCTCCCCAAAAGGAGATAAACAGCCAGCAAAATACAACTATTGCAATGCTTCCCAACCAGGGAACACCCAACCAAGTTAGGGGATGAAGCCCGGTAATCCAATACAAAGCCGTACCATGATAGCCGAAACCCCACAACAATGAAGGTAGGAGAGAGGAAGATTTACTTTTATGTTTCGGGATAGCTACTATTAACCATAGGGGAATCATCGCAAACCAGGCTAAAAACCAAGCCTCCACAGGAGCAACGGTTAACCCCATAGCGATTCCACTTGCTAAAGCAATTATCAGTTTTGAGTTACGATTTATAGATTTAGTAAAAATATTCGGCTTCATAAATAGAGTTTAGACTAAAGATTACAGCAGATTGCAGCCTTAAATGATTTCGGATTGCTATAAATATTAATCCTTTGTATTGCATCCTATCAGTCTAAACTCAAGTCATTAATTTTTGAAATTATAATTTCAACTATCTAAATTGCATTAATTCATACTTTTAATCCAACCTAATATTTAATTATCCAACCATTCAACTAATCCTAAAGAATTAACGGCACCTAAGAAATGAGCGCCAATAATAGTGACATCAGCAAGTATCAGCAGTAAATCGATAGAGCGTACAACCGTTTCGGGATTATAAACTGCAACTCCTTGAGGTTGAGCTAAAGTTTTTCCTAAAACAGCTATTACTGCTCCTTCAGATGCTAAGAAACCCAATCCGATTCCCAGCAGACTAGTAACTAAACCGATACGTAAAATTTTAATTACTTCTTCTTTTTTCGGATGTAAATTGCTATCTGGCAACTGTAAACGCTTAGCTAAACGAGTATAACGATAAGCCCAAAATACTCGGAAACCGACTGCAATTACACCACATACTGCTAAAAATATGCCAAATCCAATAAAAGCGCTATTAATTTCGCTAAAATTGCGACTAAACATTACTAATAGCAACAAAATTCCAGCGGCTACACCTAGAAGCAAATGTGCCCAGAAACTGATTCTACCAAATAGACGAAAGACACCAGCAAATTCTTGTTTACTTGGTGAAGACGAAGGTAATTTTGTTCGCATAAATATTTTCTCCTTTTATAAATAAATTTATAAGTTTCTATACAATTTATTATTTGATTTTCTACTAGTTTATGCCCTGGTATTTATGCAATTCTTCTTTCAAAAGGTAGATAATATTCTCAACCTTACGTTATATTAATTCCGGTTGCACCGAAATGATAAAAAACCCCAGAGAACGCAGAGGAAGAATAAAATAGAAAAAAATCTAAATAATTCCGATATAAACGGCAACAATATTATATTAGCTTCGTTGTTATATCAGCTTCGTTTTGCAACAATTGCAAATTACATAAACTCAGCTAATTACTGACTATATATTGAAGTTTTGAACAGTTGTTGATTACCAATTACCAACTACCAATTACCAATTAGATAAAATATAAAAAAGGAGTTTTCATCTCGCATGAAAACCCCTATTTCGATAAAAAACTATTTACCCTGCTAGAAATTCAACTGAAAAATTTATTTCTCTAAAGAATCAGGTAAAGCAGAAGGATATATAGTGTTAACTACTAATACAGGCTTCTCTTTATATTCTGCTTCTAACTTAGTTTTGACACCATCATCCCAGGTGAATCCATATTCTTTCTCTAAATCTGCAACTACAAATTTCCTTAATGTACCTGTAGCTACAACCGTCTCACCCTTTTTCACGTTCTTTTTGTATGGAACCACATCCTTATTATTTGGTACCAAAACTAATAAATCCTCAGCACCAATTAACTTTTCCTCATCAAGAGTAAATACACCATCACCCGTGACATTTTCAATTTCACCAGGTACTGCAATTACTTTATTGTAATACTCGTCAGGGCTAGTTGTAATTTGACCGGGCTTTGGTGCTAATGCAATTGACTGAGCAACAATTGCTGCTTTACCCTCGAACTTTTCATAATCTTTTGAGTTAAGCTTCAACTTATACTCATTGTTAAAATCAGCACTAGCAAACTTCTTAACTTCACCGGTGATTTGCAATTCTGTACCTTCAGGAAGCTCTTGAGCTTCTCCTGATGCATTTACAACTAAGATAGTATCTCCACCAAAAAAGTCATCATCGGTAACGGCAAAGGTGGTAGGACTAATTTTGTTGATAGCGTTACTTCTGATTGTTACGCTCTTACCAACTAGTTTACTAGTTTTATCAGCAACTTCCTCAGCAGTTACGTTTTCTGCTTCTTGCTGGGTGGTTTCTCCTGGTGCGCTTGCTTCAGGTTGATTCTCTGCACAAGCTGGAAGAATCAAAGCACTTAAAGCTAAGGCTAAAGCTTTTGAACGAAATCCGTATGCCATGAAAAATCACTCCCTAATTTAGTATCTATTTAATAATTGCAGTTAGCAATGTTGCTAAAGTGCATTGCCTGAAATGTGAAGTCGCAACATTTTTTTCAATTTATTTCTATCCTCCTCACACTGCTTATCTTCGGCTTTATTAACGAATGGCAGCTATATATAAAACGTTTTTCTATATTAGATAGGCGACATTTCACAACATTTCAGACATTTAGCTCTGTCAAGAATAAAACATAAAAACTCGATTGACTTCTATCTTAAGAAAGAGGGAAAAAATGAATCAAAAATAAATATTTTAAAAGTCAGTTTATTTTTGATTTTTAAGTCTTGTAAATATTCAAAAAGTCATATTGCTGAAAAATGCAATAGTTATTCTCATAAAAATTACAGTGATGCATATTTGTCAATACCTTAAAGAAATAATTTAAAATATATCTTTAGATAGGTTAGAAAAACATATATTTACTATGACTTATTCTTAACCCTTGCCAAAGCATTTAATAGTTCGCTCGCACTAAAAGGCTTCGATAGAAAAGCTTGAAAAATATTACCATTGGCTTCCGCTAAAGTTTCATTAGAAAGCAATCCGCTCATTGCAATAATTTTGACCTGCGGATTAATTTGCTGTAACGTGCGGATGGCTGTTTCGCCGTCCATTAAGGGCATCATTATATCGATTAAAACGATATTAATTTCTTTTTTTCGCTGCACATAAATTGCAAGAGCTTCAATCCCATCTTTGGCGGTAATTACGCGGAAATTATAGGTTTCAAGGGTTGTTTTAATAATTTCACAAATTCCTGCTTCATCATCTACAACTAAAATTAATTCATTATTCCCACTAGGAAACTGTTTATTTTCTGGTATTACTGAAGCCTTGTCCTCTATACTTGGTAGATAAACTTTAAACTGAGTGTACGAGTCTATTTTGCTCGATACTTCAATAAAACCACCGTGGTTTTTAACAATACCTAAAACCGTCGATAAACCTAATCCCGTACCTTCTCCTACCTGTTTGGTAGTAAAAAATGGGTCAAAAATTCTATCTATTATTTGTGGAGAAATACCAATTCCAGTGTCAGCAATAGTAACCAAGACATAAGAGCCAACTTGTGCCTCGATATTCATTTTGGCATAACTTTCATCAATAAATTTATTTTCTGCTTCAATGCTTAAAGTTCCTCCCTCGGGCATGGAATCTCGGGCATTTACGACTAAATTCATAAATACCTGATGCAGTTGGGTTGCGTCTGCCGAAACTGTCCATAAATCTCTCGGTAAATTCCTTTCGATGGTGATGCTTTTAGGAAATGTGCCCTTAGCAAACTGCTCGATATCTTTTAGTAAATGCTTAACTTGCAATACCGTGCGCTTACCTTCGTTACCGCGAGCAAAAGACAAAACCTGTTTGACTAAATTAGCCCCTCGCTTGGTATTAGCTTCTAACATTTGCAGCATTTCTTTAGAAGTGTCGTCAACATGCCCGAGTTTTAGCGGTAATAATTGAGCGATCGCTAAAATTGGTGTGAGCATATTATTCAAATCGTGAGCAATACCGCTTGCTAAGGTACCGAGGCTTTCCAAGCGTTGAGCGCGGAGAAACTGGCTTTCAAGTAGTTTTTTCTCGGTGATATCGGTGTCTACAGTCAAAATTGATTTTGGGTTTCCGGCTTCGTCGCTTACCAAAGTCCAGCGGCTAGCAACCGTAATTTCTCTACCCTGCTTGGTAATTTTATGTAATTCACCTTGCCACGAACCGCTGCGTCCAACTTCCTGCAAAGCTTCGGTTAACTCTTGAGTTACTTCCTTGTATAAAAGCTCATCGGCTTTTTTCCCCACAGCTTCATCTGCCGTCCAACCATACATCCGCTCGGCACTTTGGTTGCAGTATAAAATTTCTCCTGCTACACTTCTTAATAAAATTGCGTCTGTAGCAACATCAAGCAATACCGCCTGCTGAGCTATTTTTTCTTCTGCCTGTTTGCGCTCGGTTATATCTATGCAAGAACCAATATAGCCGACAAAATTTTCATCTGCATCAAATCTAGGAGTACCTTTATCCAAAACCCAGCGATATTCGCCATGCTTATTTTGCAGACGATACTCCATGGAAAATGCTTGACGAGCATCAAAAGAATTAACATAAATTTCTATGCAGCGCTGTCTATCATCTGGATGAACCCCTTGTGTCCAACCATTACCGAGTTCATGTTCTAAAGTTTTTCCAGTAAATTCCAGCCACTTAGCATTAAAGTAGTGGTAAAGTTTATCACAGCCAGACATCCAAATCATTACAGGGGCTGTATCTGCCATTATACGGAATCTTTCTTCGCTTTCTCGTAAAGCCGCTTCTGCTTGTTTGTATTCAGTAACATCTTTAGAAATACCGTAAAAACGAACAATATTTCCTTTCTCATCTTTTTCTACTTTTCCACAAGAAAATGCATAACCGATGGAGCCATCCGAACATATAAATCGGAATTCGGTTTCATAAGGAATACCTTTTTCAATCGCATTTAAAGTTAACTTATTTATTCTTTCTCTATCCGCAGGATGAATAAATTGACTAATAGTTGCGACATTAGGTTTAGAATTACCTTTGTTGCGATTGGTAAATCTATATAACTCTCTAGACCACCATGATTCATTTTTAGCTAAATCCCAAGACCAACTGCCAATTTTAGCTATTCTCTCGGCTTCTTGCAGCAAATCTTCAGTTTGACGTAACTTTTCTTCAGCTTGTTTGCGTTTAGTAATATCTCTAATTACAGCTAACAAACCAATTTGCTCGCCGCGATGATTTTTTAAAAGACTAACTGATAATTCGACGTAAATTTCTTCTCCATTTTTCTTAACGTGAATATTTTCTCCTTGCCACCAAGCACTTCTAGATAAACTTTCTTTCGCAAATTGCCTATCTTCTTCCTTCAGCCAGCGATATTGATAAACATCTTTTAAACTACGTCCGATAAAATCCGCAGCTTTGATATTATATTGCTGCTCGGCTCTTTGATTTAAATAGATAATTTTATGCTCCTTATCGACAGCAATAACCGCATCGCTGACGTGAGCTAAAATATTTGCATCAAATTTAATTTGGGCTTCTGCAGCCCGAATATGATTAATGTCTGGCTTGCCATTAGCATCCGCATGTTTTATTGTGTGGATAATTCGCTCGTGTTCATCCACAAAGAATTGTAATAAGTTTTTCTCTTCAATAATTCCCAGCAAATTATCTTCCTCATCCACAATTGGTAAGTGAGAAATTTCATGCTCGCGGATTATTTTTAATGCTGTCAATATATTTTGATTTGCAGTTTTTTTTAAGCTGATTACTTGCCTTATCATTACCTGAGATACCGGCATAGTCGATAAATCTTTTCCAGAAACAGCAATTCTGAGAGCCACTTCTTGAGTGAATATTCCCACTAAGCGGCATTCATCAATCACTAATATGCAACTGGGCTTTTCTTCATCTCCATAACTTATATTCAGCATTAAAGTAATTGCATCGTTTACCAAAGTATCGGGTGCAACTTTTAGATAATAAGTCTCAATAACCCGATTTAGCGACAGTAAATCATTCAAACTGGTAATAGATGACATAATTACAATGCCTTGTAAAAAAAAATCAGGCAGTCAGACTATATATACTGTACGTACTGTATATATTATGTTTTTAACTCAGTAGATGGCGGAAAGAACCTGTTTTACCGATTTTATCTAAACAAAAAATTATTGATTCTTTCTTTTTAAAATTAGTTATATTAATATCTTAACAATTTTTTAAGTATTTCGCACTCAACAATCAATTGTAGAGACACAATATTTAAAGTGCCTCTACACTAACTAACTTCAAATAACTTAAACTCAACGCAAAACTTCAGCTTTTTCTGCTCTTTCTTCATGTATTTCCTTAAAATCGGCAATTTTCCCTTGTACTATAAATACCGAACAATGAGCATGATGAAGTACGTAATTGCTAACACTACCCATTATAAATTCGCTGATTCCCCGACGACCCCGGCGACCGATTACAATTACATCAGCCTCCCAATTTCGAGCAATATCGCAAATCATTCGAGATGGTTCGCCAATGTTCTGAGAAAATTCTGCTTTTACTCCTAATTCAGTTGCTTGCTTGCACATAAAATGCAGCCAATTTAATCTATCTTTTTTGAGATTCTCCCAGTCATTTGCATATTTACTATTATTTATTTGTAATTCTGGATAAAGAATAGTTGGTTGCAGAAACAAAGGGTCAATATATTGCTCGTCGAGGGGAGATAAAACATGTAAAACCATTAATTTAGCATCTGTTGCTTTCGCTAAATATACAGCTTCATCAAACACATGCTGACTCATAGATAAGCTATCAATGGCTACAATAATTTTTTTCAGCATATGGATTAATCTCCACTTAAGTGCTAATAGATCCTTTATAGTCGAAGAATATGAGGATTTTGTGAGGATCGAGTTTTAATTAATCGCACTCAGGATAGAAAACATCGATTGTATTTTGCTCACAAGTTCCTCAAACTTGTTTTATATACTTGTAAAATCAATGTTTCAGGGATTCCCATGCCAAAACATTGTTCGCACCTTCGAGATAATCGCAAATAATTAATAGAGGTTTAAAAAGCAATTATGAATTACTGTCCTTGCTGTAAAGATACGCTTTTATCTCACATTAGCCATAATCATGTTTACTGGTTTTGTCCGAGTTGCTGGCAAGAAATGCCTGTATCCGCTTTGCCCAATTCTCATAGTTTAACAGCATCAATATCGGAAAAACTATCCATAAATCTTCAAAAAATAGAAAATCCGAGCTTAAATATCAGTCAATCTTCTACTAATGATTCCGAACTCGCTACCTCATCAGTTTAATAATTTAATGAAGCAGGTAGTACTATCAAATAATCTTTTTCAATTTCATTTTCACCAACCACTCTCTTCAACTGCAAGCTACTTAGTACAGACTTGTGGTGAGATTTTCTTAAATTTCCCCTTATAAGGGGGACTTTGACTTAAGTCCCCTTTTTTTAGGTAGTTAAGAAACATAAAACGCCGTGAAACGTCAAAGGTATTAAATAAATAAATATATCAGTTAAATGCGTCGCAGCTTATTTTCGAGATACGAAAGAGTAGATTATTTGAATTTTAATAAATATAAAGAATAGTTGAGAACCATTAAGTAAAGCAAAGCGCTATCAGCTAAATATTTTAATATTAAAATTAATTAAATCTCATTATCTTAATCCTTTTCCGCTTTGCTAAAAGCTATAGGGATGAAAATATTGATAGTAGAAGATGACCAATATGTTGCAAAAGTAGTGAGCCTAATTTTGGCTCATCAAAATTATGTGACTGAAATTGCTTACGATGGAGAAGAAGCTTGGGAATTTATCAAAATTTTTGATTACGATTTAATTCTCTTAGATATTACTTTACCTAAGCTCGATGGTATTAGTCTGTGCAAACAGATACGCTCCAACGGTTTGCAAATACCAATCATGTTGTTAACAGCGCGCAATTGTCCCCATGAAAAGGCTGTAGCTTTGGATGCTGGGGCAGATGATTACATGGTAAAACCTTTTGATGAAGAAGAATTAACTGCCCGTATCCGCGCTCTTTTACGTAGGGGTAAAATAAAATCTTTACCTATTCTAAAATATGGTTTTTTACAGCTTGACCCCAGACGCTATGAAGTAACTTATAAAAAACAACTAATTTCTTTAACTCCCAAAGAATACGCCCTATTAGAGTTATTTTTAAGAAATACTCACCGTATATTCAGTTGCAGAATGATTTTAGAACATCTTTGGTCTTATGAAGACACTCCTACCGAAGAAGCTGTAAGAACTCATATTAAAGGATTGCGAATGAAGTTAAGAAATGCGGGTGTCCCTCGCAACACAATTGAAACAGTTTATGGTATCGGCTATCGCTTGAATCCAATTGTTAAATCTACTGGTTGAAATATTTTTATGTACATTTTTTACCTCACCCCGCCCTCCAGGCACCCCTCTCCTTATAAAGGAGAGGGAAAAAAGGTCTGGTTAACAATTAACAGTTAACTAAACCTATCTTCCTAGATAACGGCTAGCCATTCCCATAGCGTCGGAAATATCAACATCACCATCACCGTCAGCATCGAGGAAGCTATTAAGAACCGAATTTCCACTAGACTGACGATTTTGAGAATTAGTACCCGACTGTAAAAATTGCAGTACCAAAGGAACCAACATTGGCAGCATTTGTTGAGCCTTAGTCATATCTAAGCCAGTACGTTGAGCAATTTCCTGCACTACCTGTTGCTGCATAGCTCCAGAGAAAAGTGTATTAACAGCTTGAGAATTGGGGGAAGTACCGCTAAATTGGTCTACTATAGATTGAGCTTGCTGTTCGCCTTCGTTAACTCGCTTTTGTTGCAAAGAAGAACGAACAAAGTTACCTACAACACTCATAGCAGATTGCATTGTCGAAGAGTTAGTCCCGGCATTACCACTCAACTGCTGTACGGTATTAAGGATACCGCCAATATCATCCATACTGCCTAATGTCTCGGGATTGTTAACTGCATTCAGAACTTGATCGAATAATCCCATAACCTGATATCTCCTTATTTATATTTCCTGTTGAAAAATTGTTACACGTTCAACAAGTGCCTTCACGTTTATATTAGAAAAAAATCATGTAAATAGGGAATTGAGCATCGGGCATAGAGGCGAAGCGAATAGTTAAAATTTAGGAGTGAATAGCAAGTAACAAGTAAATTATTCTTCTACCAATTTGCAATTCCCCATGCCCAATTCCCCATGCCTAATGCCCAATGCGCCAACTACCTGTATCACGCTTAGTTACGTTAATTGTCGGCTTAATTGTCATCCTAGGGCTGAGTCTCTGGTTGATAGATTCGCTGTCTCGGCTTTATTGGCAGTTATCTTATTCCCCATTTCTGGGTAATTTACTGCTGTTTTTGCTGGTGATTTTAGTTGCAGCATTAATTGCAGCTTTTGTTTATTATGCTCTGAAAATTCAATCTGGGGAACAGCGTAGCCGCAGCCGCAAACGTCCTAATATTAAACTTCCTGAAAAGAAAACCGAAACGGCTTCTACAACTTTGGAAGCTGTACGCAAACAGGTTTCGCAAATTCAAGATGAAGTTTCCCGCCAAGCTTTGCTGAGTAAATCCCGCGAAATCGAAGCTAATTTATCGCGCGGTGAAATTCAAGTGGTGGTGTTTGGTACGGGAAGTGCAGGTAAAACTTCTTTGGTGAATGCGGTGATGGGAAGAATGGTAGGTAAGGTGAATGCACCGATGGGCACTACAACCGTTGGGGAAACTTACTGTCTGCGGCTTAAGGGGATGGAGCGCAGAATTTTAATTACCGATACACCGGGCATTTTGGAAGCGGGGGTTGCCGGTACGGAAAGGGAACAGTTCGCAAGGGAATTAGCTACATCTGCCGATTTATTATTATTTGTTGTAGATAACGATTTGCGACGTTCGGAATACGAACCTTTGAAAGCATTAGCGGAAATTGGTAAACGTTCTTTACTAGTACTCAATAAAACCGATTTGTATGCAGAAGAAGACACCCAAGTAATTTTAGCTAAACTGCGCGAGCGAGTGCGGGGCTTTATTCCCACCAGCGATGTGGTTGCGATCGCGGCTAATCCGCAGGAGGTAGAGCTAGAAAATGGCGATGTATTTCGTTCAGAACCAGAAATCGTACCTTTATTACGCAGAATGGCAGCAATTTTACGGGCAGAAGGAGAAGATTTAGTCGCTGACAATATTTTGCTGCAATCGATAAGATTGGGAGAAGAAGCCAGAAAACTGATTGATTCTCAACGTCGTCGGCAAGCGAATAAAATTGTAGATAGATTTCAGTGGATTGGGGCGGGAGTAGTTTCGGTAACACCATTACCGGTAGTAGATTTGCTCGCAACTGCTGCGGTAAACGCGCAAATGGTAGTAGAAATTGGCAGAGTTTACGGTTGCGAATTGAATATGGAAAGGGGAAGGGAATTAGCGCTTTCTCTCGCGAAAACTTTAGCTAGCTTGGGAATAGTTAAAGGTGCTTTGCAGTTAGTTACTACAGCGCTACAGTTAAACATTGCAACTTTAGTACTTGGTAAAGCAATTCAAGGAGTAACGGCAGCTTATTTAACCAGAATTGCCGGTAAAAGCTTTATCGAATATTTCCGTCACGATCAAGATTGGGGTGATGGAGGAATGACAGAAGTTGTACAAAGACAGTTTCAGTTAAATCGTCGCGATGAATTTGTGAAAGCCTTTATTTCTGAAGCGATTGCGAAAGTTGTTAAACCGTTGACGGATAGGAAGGAAGTTGTAGAAGAAGAGATTGGGGAATAGGTAATAGGTAATTGGTAATTGGTCATTTTTAACTAACTCCTAACTCCTAACTCCTAACTCCTAACTACTAACTACTAACCTCTTCCAACCAAGTTTGTAAATCAACCATGCTGTTAAAATCAAGCAACGCTTCCCCAAGGTTTTCTAATTGTTCTAGGGAAAGACTTTCAACACGTTGACGTATTTCTTGGGGTAATTCTCCGACTCGTCGATTTAGTAAACGAAGAATCAGCGACTGTGCTTCTTCCTCCTTAATGTCTTGGTAAAGTCTAGTTTCTTTGAGAGTAATTCCTAACATTTTTTCTACCTCGTTTCGGCTAAGTTGTTCAAATTTGTAAGCTATTATTGTCGTAATTAAATCTATTATTACCTGACTTCTAGTTTCTGGCTGTTCGTTGGAAGAGCGTAAGATTAAATACCTAGCTTCTTCGGGTGCTTGTTCTTCATTAACGGTAGTTAGAACCATCAACGCTACCCAAACTGGTAATTCGCGAATATCTCCGAGTTCATCTAAATAAACTCTATGTACTTGAGGGCTGTTGAGTTGTCCGCGATGGGGGAAAATATCGCTTTGCTCGGTATTACGGGATGGGTAAATTATCACAACTTGCCAGTCGTTGAATCTGTTGCGATTACGATAGAAGTATAGGGAAGATTCTGCAAATACTCTTTCGTAAAGTCTTTCAGGTAGAGTCGAGGGAGAGTATTACCTCTCGCCCCTCTCTTTTAAATCTGGACGTGCCCGTTTCCGAGCATCCAGCTTCCGATATTTTTAGGGTTAAAGTTCTATCTGAGTTCCTTTCCCTTTTGCTTCATGTGGATGTAATCATGACAACTTTCGTGTACCACTGTTAGGTTATAGTCCTTCCAGTTAGAATGATTGCCGTCACAGTGATGTAGATTAACCTTTTCTTCCGAGGTTAATTTGTGACCACAGTATCCACAGGTATGGTTTTGCTTCTTTAATAATCTTGAGGTTATGCCGTCATATAGCTTACTGTTGCGTTTGCTCCAATAGACTAAATCTCCGTCAAAAGGTGATTTATTTCCTTTAACTTTGATGTGGCGGTTTTCGGAGTAACAAACTGTTGGGAAGGCTTTATCTAGCAGTTTTTTACTAGATAGGCGGTCTTGTTTAGTTTCTTGGTTAAATACCTTGTAGGCTCTGTGTTGTATGTGATAGAGGTTGAATCTAGCACTGTCCATTTTACAGAACTTATGGTATTGTCTCCATCCTCGGACTATTGGAGCTAATTTCTTAGCTTTTTCTGATGCACCATAATTCGAGTTGTTAGCAATTTTCTTGACTTTCTTGCGGAATGCTTTAAAGTTTTCCTCTGAGGGAGAGCTTCTAAACTTTCCGTTTTGCTGTACTTTGAAGTGCCAGCCCAAGAAATCAAATCCGAAAGTCGAAGCGGTTAGCTTTGTCTTTTTCTCACTTACCTTTAGTCCTCTTTTTGCTAGGAATTGGCTAATATTATCGAGTATTTCTTTTTCATCGTCTTCTGGTCGTAGGAAAAATACCATATCATCGGCATATCGAACGCAGGCAGTATTAATGTCCTTTTCAGGGGTAGTTGCTTTTATTTTGCGTCCTTTATTTGTGTGATATTTGTGTAGTTCTTCTATTCCGTTGAGGGCGATGTTAGCTAGTAGTGGACTCACCACCCCACCTTGACAAGTACCTTGTTCTGGGAAATCGGGATTTATTCCAACTTTAAGGCATCGGAATATACCTAATTTTAGCCGATTAGGGGCAATAAGGTTAGATATGATGGAGGAATGGTTAATCCGGTCAAAGCACTTTTCTATATCTAACTCAAGGATTCTCTTGTTGATGCCATTGGAACTTGATTTGAGGTTTTGAAAAACCTGCTTTTGAGCATCATGGGCAGAGCGCCCAGTTCTGAATCCGTAGCTGTGTTTGTGAAAAGTTGCTTCATGTGCTGGTTCTAATGCGTACTTAGCTAGGCATTGCCAGCATCTGTCCGCAAGAGTTGGAATTTTAAGCAATCGTGTAGTTGTCCCATCTTTTTTAGGGATTGGAATTGCTCGTAACTTTTGGTGTTTCCACTTGCTACTTTTTGCTTTTAGCAGCTCTTCGAGTGCAAAGCGTTCCTCAAAAGTAAGGGACTTTTTGCCATCAATACCTGCTGTCTTCTTACCAGCGTTTAACTGTGTTACTTGACGAATTGCCAGAAACCTAGCCGCACGAGATTTCAGGATAAGCTTCTGTAATTGACGGGCTTTGCGCTTGTCGCCAACTCGAACAGCTTTGAACACTCTTCTTTGTAAGCGGAAAACATTCGCTCGAAATTTCTTCCAGGGTAGTGATTTCCAAGATTCACTGGCGGTTTTGCCGTGCCTAATCATGCTTTACTCCAAATTGCGTTTTCTAAATACCTCAGAGCAGTTACGCTCTGTCCTACCCGGTGTAAAGGGGTTCCGTATCTCGTCTTACCTACTAGGGTTTCGACCTTTCCCCAGACCTTTACACCGTTTTTACTCGTTCCGTTGTTTCGATTGTTTTGATGGTTTAGGGCAGTCCACTTTGCCTATCCTCTTCTCAGAGATTACAGCTATTAAAAGAAGAATGCTGTGAGAATATAGAAGATGAAGTCTACATTTGTGATTCAGGTTGTAGCTTGATTCCTAAGACACTTTTCTAGGACTTGTTTACCCAATGTCATCTTCCCATTAACGCCAGTGTTGATACCTGCTTGTTTTACAACTGATTGCGTCCTGTTCCCAGCTTCAGCCTCCATAATTCCGAGTATGGTCACTGTGGGCAGGTAGGGGGTCACTTGTCTCCTCAAGGGTAGGACTTGCCTTTCTATGCTACTTGGCTCACCTACATCGAAAGAACAGTTATATATTTTGAGAGTCAATTTCAAAATATACCTTAGCCATACATCCCTAGTTTCTAGGGGTTCCTGCTAAGAACGAGCCGCACTCCTTTTGGAATTGTACCTCACAGAAATATACAGCACCAGGATTTTGATTTTCTGGCGGGAGAAATACCCCGTCAATTTCAAATTTTGGTTCTTTGACAGCTACCGAATCAAATGGGAGCATCCCGATGCCGGAACAAACATTTTACCCGACACCCTGCAAGGGTGCGGCTACATAAACGAAGCCCGACGACCTGGGCTACTAAGATTCTTAGCCCAGGTCGTCGGGCTTGGTAGTATTAGCCCCAGGCTTTTAGTCTGCGGGCTTTTTGCCGCCATTGGGATGCTCCCAATCAAATTTGTATTCGGATGCATTGTCTGGTGGATTTGTCAACAATTCAAATAGTAAACTTGGGTATTGTTGAAACAATTTGTAAAATATAGAATCTCGGCGCATGAGATGGTTTTATGAGCTTTTAAAATTACTAATAACATTTTTTATTCGCGATAATAAAATAATAAGGTACGTAAAGCTGAAGCTATAACGTACCGTTTTAAAATGATGAATTGTAATTAATTTTATTGATTCATAATTTATTTAACAAGTTCTTGCAATTACTCGATTAGGACGTAATCCAAACCAAGAAAATGCTTCTTTAAAATACAAAGCGCTTTTCTTGACAACATTTTTCCAAAGGGGAATAGGGGATTGGAAGGAATAATTTACTCAACTTTCGATATAAGCAGATTGAAAAATTTCTTTAGCAGTTAATTTTAAATCTGGGAATGATTTTAATTGAACTATCTCATCATCTTTATATAAGCTACTTTTGTACTCACCTTCCTCTAATTGGCACACAGTAATAGTAGGTTGTTTAGGATTACCAATAAATTTTCTACCACCTAGCCCTAAGTAATCAATAATCAAATATTCTGGTATGCCTATAGTTTCGTATTCATCAAATTTTAAAGCATAATCATCACTCCAGTTAGTAAGGCAGCGCGTTGCGGGGGTTCCCCCCGCAACGCGCTGCCTTACTTACAACTTCTACAACTAACGGTATTGATTCACTTTGAGAAACAGTAGATTCTTGCTCGTACAACGGCTCATTTTTTAAATTTTGCTTATTTAGTAGCAACACATCGGGTAAGTAAGCAGATTCTTTACCATCAGGTTTTACCAGTACTTTAGAAGCAATAAAATAAGGTAATTTTAAACGAACATACTCAACTAAGATTTTTTCAGTCAAAAATCCCACAACATTTTCATGTTTACCAATTGGTTGAGCCACTTCAATAATTACCCCATTGTGCAGTTCATATAATTTATTCTCTGGCTTCCATTCGATAAACTCTTTAAATGTTATTGTTTTATTTAATGTTTGAGTAATGAGATGGTAAGGTGCATTATAGATTAAGCGATTACGCAGCATCGCTAAGATTATAGAAGAACTTAGAACTACAGTTACTGTTCCAAATCACAGATAATTCGTCAAGCGAGTTTAAGCATAGATGAATTAATGAATCTGTTATAAATGCAAGCGATTAAACCGTTACTCTTTTAATAAATAATAAGGTTATACATTTCTTTATAAAAATGCGCTGAATTTAGCCCACGTAGGTGGGCTTCGTAAACTTAGCTCCAGCCTTCTAGGCTGAGAGCGATGAAGCACAGTCTTATACAGAATTAGTATTAGTACATCTACAATAAACTTCTACAACCAACAAAGATGCAAACTAACCAAAAACTCTCTTTACCAACAATGGGTTGCGGAACTTGGGCATGGGGTAACAAGGTGCTTTGGGGATACAATCAAGGCATGGATAACGATCTACAAGAAGTATTTAATATTTGTGTCAGCAACGGTGTAACTTTATTTGATACTGGTGATTCCTACGGTACGGGAAAGCTAAACGGACAGAGTGAGAAGCTTTTGGGGCGTTTTACGAAAGAGTATGACGGTGTAAATAAAGACGATATCTGCATTGCTACTAAATTAGCTGCTTATCCTTGGAGGTTAATTAGAGGTGCTATGGTATCTGCTGGTAAAGCTTCTGCGAAACGTTTGGGGAAAAATGTTGATTTAGTACAGATGCATTGGTCAACTGCGAATTATTTTCCCTGGCAGGAATGGGCTTTGTTGGATGGGTTGGGAGATTTGTACGAGCAAGGTTTGGTTAAGGGTGTGGGTTTATCAAATTATGGCTCTAAAAGATTGCAAAAGGTACACAAAAGGTTTGCGGAAAGAGGAATCCCGATTAAGACTTTGCAGGTACAGTATTCTTTGCTGTCAACTTATCCAGTTACGGAGTTGGGGGTTAAGGAAGTTTGCGACGAGTTGGGAATTAAGTTAATTGCCTACAGCCCTTTGTGTTTGGGAATTTTAACGGGGAAATATACAGATAAAAGTAAATATCCTCAAGGTATTAGAAATTTTCTTTTTAAACAATTAATTCCCGGTGCAAAATCTTTATTAGAATGTTTGCGAGCAGTTGCGGAATCTAGAAATAAAACTATGGCTCAGGTGGCAATTAACTGGTGTATTTGTAAAGGTACGATTCCTATTCCTGGAGCTAAAAATGCCGAGCAAGCAAGGCAGAATATTGGTGCTTTGGGTTGGGAATTGGATGCTGGAGAAATTGCAGAGTTGGATAAAGCAGCGGCAAGTACTGATAAGAAGATGGTGCAGAATATTTTTCAGACAAAGTAATTGCTATAGATTTGGAGACGTAGCATTGTTACGTCTCTACATTGAGTGCGTGCAAATTAAAATTTTTACAAGTAAGTTAGAATCAATCAAATTTATGAACTAAGAGGGGTTAGGTTATGGGAATTTTCAGCGGCATGATGGGTAATGCTTCTGAGGTTAATCCGGAGAAGTTGGAAAGGGAACTTGCTTCTTTGATGATTGAAGGGGAAAGTATGCACAAAGCTTTCAAATTAATTAGAGATTTGGTTGTTTTTACAAATAAAAGAATTATTTTAATTGATAAGCAAGGAATGACGGGTAAGAAGACTGAGTTTTTATCGATTCCCTATAAGTCTATTAAGTATTTTAGCAAGGAAAGTGCCGGTACTTTAGATTTAGATGCTGAAATTAAGGTTTGGATTTCTGGAGATGATTTACCAAAGGAATTTCAGTTTAAAAGAGATAATGCTGTAGATGAGGTTTATCAGCTTTTGAGTTACTATACTTTGTAAATTAGGTAATTGGTAATTCCCCCTCTGCCTTTATAAGGAGAGGGGTGCCCAAAGGGCGGGGTGAGGTGAGATGTTGCTGAGATGTTGGTTAAATAGTGCGTTACAGCATAATTTAAATAGTAATTTAAAATAAAATCTATTTGTGCTGTAACAACCCTACAATTTTCTAGTTATGAGTAGCAAAGAACCGGAATTGGTATTTATTGATAATTTTATAGAAAATAGTAGTGCATTATTTGTTTCACTTTGGGATAATATCGTTTGGGATGAAAGAATAAAAGCTAGGAAAACGGCAAGCTTTGGCGTTGCTTATGATTATTCTAATATCACTTATCCTCAAGTTGAAATGCTTCCCGATTTGATACCTATTTGTCACAAAATAGCCGCGAATGTTGGCTTTTTACCTAATAATTGTCTTTTAAATTATTATCCCGATGGTAATTCTACTATGGGTTATCATTCGGATTCTGCGAAGGAGTTAAAATTAGGCACTGGTGTTGTAATTATTTCTCTTGGTTGTGAAAGATATATTTATTTTAGAAGTAAAGCTGATAAGGAAATTAAGTTTCAATATCTGCTTTGCCCTGGCAAACTTTTGTATATGGATAAAGCTGTTCAAGATAATTGGATGCACGCTATCCCAAAACAAAATGGTGCTGGTGAAAGAATTAGTTTAAGTTTTAGATGTATTGTTTGAGATTATAGGGATTAGGAAATAATGAGTCGTCAACCGTTACTTGATTCCAATCGTTATTATACTTTTAGTAATTACTTTGAATTGGGATTCCCTCCAGATGATTTAGCCGCTGAATTTGGTTACTCTTTTGAAAGAAAGTTTATCGATTTACCGCAATATTCAGAAGATTTAGACCGAATATCGGATTTAAAGTTACGTATTGAAGAAATTTTACCTTATGTAGATTTAGAAAATGAAGCTACTCGTAGAGAAATATTGATTGCACCGATTGTTACAGATTTAATTCATTATTCACGCGCACAATTACGAATAGAATATCCTATTAAGGTTAGCAATCTACTACAGGGAAAGTTAGATTATTTATTACGTTCGAGAACTAATATAATCGTTATTGAAGCTAAACAAGCAGATATTAATAGAGGTTTTACGCAATTAGCAACAGAAATGATAGCATTAGATAAATGGATTGATTCCCAACAATCTGAAATATTAGGTGCTGTAACCACAGGTAATATTTGGCAATTTGGGGTATTATATCGTCAGCAAAAACATATTCAGGAAGGAATTAATCTTTACCGGGTTACTGAAGAATTGGAAACGATTATCAGAATTTTATTAAAAGCGTTAGGAGTTAGGAGTTAGGAGTGGGAAATTCTACCCAATGCCCAATGCCCAATGCCCTATTCCCCATTCATTAATTCATTCACAAGCTGCCACACTTGAATTAATTTACCTTGTTGTAATGCAGCTACTGCTGATAGTGCTTTAATTTCTTTAACATCTGACAATTCTTCTAATGCTGGCTGTAGTGATTTTTCGGCTGCTGCTCCTTGGAAGTCGTAAAGCTGCACAAATGCTAAATATGCCCATGCATACGGGTTATTTTTATCTAGTTGCGTTACTCTCTGCAAAGAGGCGATCGCTGCTTGTGGTTTTCGCTGCAATATGTCTGTCAATGCAACACTGTAAGCGTATTTCAAGTTTTGTTCTTGCTGTAAACGATATTCTAAGGCTTTACGTGTTTGTACTAAATAATCTTGATTGGGGTCGTATTGATTTATGCGTCCGATTTCGTAAAAGACTTTATTTAATGCTTTGATTCCTTGGGGTAATGTCGCTGCTAGGCTACGCAATTGTGTAGATAAATCTAATTCTGGTGCTGGAATGGATGTTGCTTGAGAATCGATTTGTAGAATTGTTTGGGGAGAGTTAAGAGGATAAGTTTGTCCGGTTAATTTATTTAGATAAGTTGCTTCTAAAGTATAGTTACCGTTTTTAATCTCGGCAGGTGGTAGCATTGCTATTCTTTCAGTAACTTGGAATCTACCTACTGGTTTGATACCATAAGGATACAGCTTTCCTAAAGCAATTGCATGGTCATGAATCCATTTTGAGTTATCGGCATTTTTCCAAGTTAACAGCATCAAACCATTTTGCAATTGCTCCCAATTACCTTCCCAAATATAAGTTACGGGCACTGGTTTTCCTGGTGGTGCTATCTGGGGTACTTCAACCTTTTCTAAAACAATATTATTATTACTTCTCCCCTCTCTCCCACCTCTCTTCTCTACAACAACAGGTGGATTTTTCTGATGATAAAGTTTGAGAATACTGTCATCGGGTAAATTCCAAGATTTATTTAGCTCAAAATCACCATTCTGTTCTACAATTTTGGTAATTTTATTTTGCGATTTAGGTACGGAACCCTGTTTTTTAGATTTAGTTAAAAACCAAGAAATAGAACCTGCATCTTGCTTTACAAAGCTTTTTTTAGTTCCTACCTGTCTTCCATATACTTGAAAATTTTGTAATGCACCGTAATAATTTAAATTGTGCTGGTTGATTTGCGGGGTTGAAGGCAATACTCCTACATTTGAATACAAATATGGTTCGGTTTGAATAATTTGTTTAATAACTTGGGTATGAGGAAATTTTTCTCCGACGTAAGGATAATGTTGAACTTTATTACTGAGAGCTTGGGTTAACCAATATCCAGGAATTCCGCCGATGGGAAATAAATTAAACAACATTAAGAGTATTGCTAAACCGAAAGTACCCCAGCGGATACGCTTTCCTAAAGTTCCTTGAAAACGAGTTAAACCATAAGCCAAAAATACTGATAAAACTGGTAAATACGGCAATACATAGCGAAAATCTTTATTCGGATTTAAGCAGGATAAAATATAAGCACCAATTAAAAAGATTGCCAGCCATTGCAAAGCAGTTGATAATTCTAATCCTTCTCTTCTCCTCTGTTTTTTAGCTTTTCCCCAATAAAGTAGTAATGCCAAAATAGGGACTAATAATAAAGGTAGAGAAACTTGTGATGGTAGTTGATGCCAATAAAAAATCCAAGCTTGAATCGTATTTAAAGGTGCTTCACCTTCAGCAATTGCCGAATCAACCGTGGCTCGTTTACCAGAAGTTAAAATTAGCAGCCAATTAGTACGATACCACCAGCCGAATATAAATGTAGACAAACCAAAGGCAGCGATTAATTGCAATAATCTTCCCCATAATCCTTTAAGTATCGATGTAACTACCACCCAAATTATCGGCGTAATCAGAAAAAATAGTGCCGTTTGCTTCACCATCAACGCCAATCCGAAAGATAAGCCGAAGAATATTGCGTAAAGAAGAGGAGGGGGGGAAGTATTTGTACGATTATTTTTTTGTTTTCTAAAAGTTGTGTTTTTGTATCCGGCAAAAAACCAAAGTGTGAGACAGAAGAAGCTTAAAGTAACTATTGCTGCGAGGGGATAGTCTAAGAGAAATTCTAAACGATATCTATACAATCCCGGCATTACTTGACACAAAGCGGCTGCCCATAAACCTACGGTGTCGCCAAAAAGTATTTTACCCAAGCCATATACAGAAAAGATTAAAACAGCGCTGAAACCAAGCATTATCAAAGTTGCTTCATCGTAACCCTTACCGTAAACAGATTGAATAAAAGCCGTAATAATATAAGTAAATGGCGGTATTTTTGAAGACAATAACCATAAGTTTTGCCACCATTCCCCATTTAAGAAATCTGGATTTTGTAGAGCCTGCAAATAATTCAAACTCCCAGTTAAATAATCGGCTTGATCCCATGAAGGAATAGATTTATCAAAGAAAAACCATACGCGATCGCATATTACACCGAGGAGCCAGATTGTAGTCAGAATCAACAGTTTCATAATTATTGGGCATGGGGCATTGGGCTTTGGGCGTTGGGCATTGCAGAGGGAGGAGAATGATTAAACCACTAACTACTAACCACTAACCACTAACTCTCAACTACTAACGATTTTTACCATTTTTACATGAGGAATTCCGGCTTCTAGAAAAGCTTCACCAACTTGCTCGAAACCCAATTGTTGATGCAATCCTTTGATATATTCCTGAGCATTAATGTAAACTTCGGCTATATTTTCACTGGCTATCACTTCCAAAGCTTTTTGCATTAACCTTTTACCGATACCATTTCCTCTGGCATAAGATAAAACCGCTAATCTTTCAATTTTTGCCGTTTTCCTATCTAAATATCGAATTCTGGCAGTACCCACCACAGCATTATCTAAATAAGCAATCAACTGCGGACAAAATTTATCTTTACCATCTATATCTAATTGTGCTTGTACATTTTGTTCGTCTTGAAATACTCTTCTTCTAATTATCTCAATTACTGGATACTGTTCCCATTCAACAACTTTTACAGTTATTTCAGTCATTCGGTTTCTTTTAAATCTAGCTTGTTTCTTATATTATGTTCGGTAGTAGCGCACTCGTTTCATGTCTTTGCAAAAATTACAAACCTGTTGATTTATGAGGTACCCGCAGCCATGACTGCTATCACCATCAATTTTAACAACGTCATGAAGCTTAATGACGACCAATTTTATCAACTATGCCGGGATAATCCCGATATTAAATTAGAACGCAATCAATGGGGAGAATTAATTGTAATGCCACCAACCGGAGGAGAAACCGGCAACCGTAATTCAGAAATCAATGCAGAATTTGTAATTTGGAACCGCAAAACTCAACTCGGTAAAGTATTTGATTCTTCTACCTGCTTCAAACTTCCTAACGGTTGCGATCGCTCTCCGGATGTATCTTGGATACAGTTAGAAAGGTGGAATTCACTTAGCGCACAGCAGCGAGAAAAGTTTCCTCCGATTGCTCCAGATTTCGTATTAGAGTTAATGTCTCCATCCGACGGTTTAAGCGATATTCAGAAAAAAATGCAAGAGTATATGGCTGCGGGTGTCAAATTAGGCTGGCTGCTTAAACGAAGTCGTCAGGTAGAAATTTATCGTCAAGGGCAAGCAGTAGAAGTATTAAACTCTCCTCCAAGTTTATCGGGAGAAGAGGTATTACCGGGATTTATTTTAGATTTATCAGTTGTGTGGGATTAGTTTTCTGGGAATAATAAACCCTTCTAGTACCCAGAGGGCGCTGAGGAAAAGGGGGAGAGGGGAAGAAAGTTAGGAGTTAGGAGTTAAGAGTTAGGAATTATATTTTCCCTATCCCTATTACCTATTACCTATTACCTATTACCAATCCCCCATGCCCCACGCCCAATTATTTAATTAATCCGCTCCTTCAATCGGCGCAAAACCTTGACGCTGAATGTTTTCAGTTATAGTACGGGGTTCTAAAAATTGTAGAAGATAATCGGGACCTCCTGCTTTTGAACCGACTCCGGAAAGTTTGAAGCCACCGAAGGGTTGCCGGGAAACGATTGCGCCGGTGATGGTGCGATTTATGTATAAATTCCCTACTTCAAATTCTTCTTGGGCTTGTTGGATATGGGAAGGTGTGCGGGAATAAAGTCCCCCAGTTAAAGCGTAGTTGGTACCGTTGGCTACTTGTAAGGCTTCTTGGAAATTTTTAACTTTAATTACTGCAACTACAGGACCAAAAATTTCTTCTTGAGCTATTATCCCATCTGCCGGTACGTTTCCAAATATTACTGGACCAACAAAATAACCGTTTTCTGGTGCAGACATTTCCAGCGCAATTTCGGCTTCTGCTTTACCTTTTTGGATATACTCGCGGATTCTAGATTGAGACTTATCGTCAATTACTGGTCCTACTTGAGTACCCGGTAATTCTGCTTCTCCAATATTAAGGGATTTTGTTGCTTCTACGAAACGTTGAATAAAAGTATCGTAAACGGTTTCTACAACTATTACCCTAGAGCAAGCAGAACATTTTTGTCCGCTGTAACCGAATGCCGAACTAACTACACCGACAACTGCTTGGTCTAAATCTGCACTTTCATCAATAATTATCCCGTTTTTGCCTCCCATTTCGGCAATCACTCGCTTCATATGCTTTTGACCGGGTTTTAACACGGCTGCATCTGCGTATATTTTGCAGCCTACTTCTTGCGATCCAGTAAAAGCGATAACGTGAGTATCGATGTGATTTACTAAATAAGAGCCGACAACAGAGCCTTTTCCGGGGACATATTGAAACACGCCTTGAGGAATTCCCGCATCAACTAAAACTTCTTTTATCTTGGCTGCAATTACCGCCGAAGTTTCCGCTGGTTTGAGCAAAGTACAGTTACCAGTTACCAAAGCTGCAACCGTCATACCCGTTGCGATCGCAAAGGGGAAATTCCAGGGAGAAATCACTACGGTAATTCCTCGGGGCTGGTAAATATAACGATTATTTTCTCCAGCTACGTCATAATTGAAACCTTTATCTAAACGTTCCATTTCCGCAGCATAATAGCGACAAAAATCAATCGCTTCGCTGACTTCTGCATCTGCTTCCCGCACTGGTTTACCAACTTCTAAAACAATCCAAGCCGATAATTCAGCCCGACGCTCTTCCATTAAATCTCCAGCTTTGCGAATAATATCGGTGCGCTGCTTTGCAGATGTTTTACGCCAAGTCTTAAACGCCGCTTTCGCCGCTTGCATCGCAGTTTCAGCTTGCTCGACATTAATTAAACCAACTTTGCCTACCACCTGAGAATAATTAGAAGGATTAACCGAATCAACTTTTTGCTCAGTTTCTACGTGTTCCCCATTAATTAAAGGTAAATAAGTTTTCCCAAGCTCTTTCTTAACGCTTTCAAAAGCAGCTTGAGATTTCTTTCTTAATTCTTCCATCGCATAATCACTATCGGCAGCAGGATTGAAAGAAGTAACCGCAGAAGCTTCTGAAGAATTATCTTTTGCCTCTTCCCTCTCTACCCCCTCTCCAATAACCGGGGGTGCAATCAACTCTTCCACGGGATGATTTTCCATATCCTGGCGAATAAAAGAGGAATTAGCTGTATTTTCCAGCAAACGACGAATTAAATAAGCCATTCCCGGCAATAATTCACCATAAGGGCAATAAACCCGCACGCGATAACCCTGCTCTACTAAAGACTTAGCAATTTTATCCCCCATACCGTAAAGCACCTGCATCTCAAAGTTGCGCTGGGGAATATTTAAACTTTGAGCAATGGCTATAGCTTTAGCTTGGGAGCGAACATTATGACTTCCTATGGCAGCATATATATATTGATGATTTTCTAATAATAATTGAGTAATATTCTCAAAATTAATATCGGTGGCAGCTTTATCGTTGTAAACTGGCTGTTTCCAGTGTTTTTGCTCTGCTGTAATGGTTTCTTGATCCCAGTAAGCTCCTTTTACCAAGCGAATTGTAATTGGATTATCGCGCTGTTTTGCCCATTCAATCAAGCTCTTGGCATCTTCCTCACTATCTCTGAGATAAGCTTGAATTGTCATCCCGATATCGGTGCGCTGTTTAAACTCTTCTTCCATTAACAGCTTTTTCAAAATCCCGAAAGTTAAATCTTTGTAGATATATTGCTCCATATCAAAGTGGATGGCAACACCCAATTCTTTCGCACGACGCAGCAAACTGCGGATATGGGAAACGACTTTCTCTTCACTACCTTTATCATCTAAAGGGTCAAACTGCGAATAAAAAGCTGTCAACTTTACCGAAACCTGTACCTTCGGCAATTCTTCCCCGTCAGCTTCGTCAATTAACGCCACATTCTTCCACTTTTTGGAAGCCTCCGCTAATTGCGCCATCAAATCCATATATCTTTGTAAATAAGACTCGGCTTCGACTTCCGTTATCACCGCTTCACCCAATAAATCTACGGTGAAAGCCATCTTTTCTTTACGCAGTCTTTCAATACTTTTTAGTGCTTGCTTGATATTCTCTCCAGCAATATACCGATGAGCTAAAGTTTCTACACTTTTAGAAACTGTTGTCGCGGCAACCTTCCCCGGCACAGAATCGGGATTTGCAAAGTTGAGCATTCCCTTCAACGCTGAAGGTAATTCCACCGAATCATCACCAAGATATTCCTGTAAATGTGCGGCAATCTCCGGGTTACTTCTCAAAGCCGGAAGGGTATCGATAAATCTAAATAACTGCACCCGCAAACCAGGATTGCTCATCGCCCATGCTAATAATTTATCATCGGGACGCATTTGATCGCGCAAAGCCGAAAATAAAGAACGATTTTCCCCAGTTGCGCTTAATAACTGCTTGGCGATTTCCTGAGTTTTCGCTTCGTAGATGTCTTTCTCAACCTGTAATACCACTGATAGCACGCTCCATGTAGAATGTCAGGCTTTCGTAATAAAGCCTCTATATTCTATTTTGGCTTTTTAATTTTGCTACCACCACATCCATAAGTAAAAATTAAAGAATCGAAATCTAATCGAAATTTAAATGTCATCAAAACACAGATATATGGCGCTTTTCATTTGAGTGCAATACAGCTTGAGAAACCTCACCCCATTATTAAGTAGAGGGGTGTATTCTATTCAACTGAAAACTGCTATATAAAATAATATTTTGAATATTTTTATCTTGTTGTCAGATAGATTAACAAAATTCTTCAATCAATAATTAAATATTATACTTGGATTACAAAATACAATAATCAATCTTGATATAAACAACTTAATTAAAATAATATTTAATCAATCAATATCTATTGAGAATAAATTGCAATTTTTCTAAGTATATATTCAACATATAAAACTTTTTAATATAGATATTTTTTGGCATTTGATGTTGGTAAATGCAGTGCAGTTTGCTTTCTTTAATCGAGTAGCTTCAATTAAGATAGCAAAGCTGTATATATAGGTTTCGTCATCTACCATGAGTAATATTATCCTAGAGCGTTACCGAATAATTGAGCTACTTAGTGGTACTCCAGGAGGTAGAAGTTATTTAAGTGAAGATACAAGTCAATCAAATTTTCATCAATATGTAGTAAAGCAGTTTCTCCCATCCAGTAAAGATTCTACTCTGTTAAAAATATCTCATGATGTCTTAGAAACAGAGACAAAACCTCTAGAGTATTTAGCAAAAAAGGATGATAGGATTCTTCATTTAAGCAATTTTTTTATCAAGGATAAAAACTTTTATTTAGTTAGAGAATATATTCTCGGTCAATCTTTAAGAAAAGAAATAATTACCGGGCAAAAATTAAGCTCTGAAAAAGTATTAGAAATATTATTAGAAGTTTTGGAAATATTAGTAATTATACATTATCGCGGCATAATTCATCGCAATATAAAACCAGCAAATATTATTCGTAGAGAGTCAGACAATAAGCTAATTTTAACTGATTTTGGTGCGCCGCAAGAAGCAGTATCTAACTTAGTGGCTTCATCAGAATATATGCCCATAGAGCAAATTTATCGAAATCCTCAATTGAACAGCGATATTTATGCTTTGGGTATAATTGCTATTGAGGCATTAACAGGTTTATCGGCAAGCGAAATTACTAACCGAAAAAATCAGAAAAACTCTGATGCCCAAAAAATAGTTTGGTATCCTCGCAGCCACAAAGTAAAAGCTAAACTTGCCAAAATCATCGACAAGATGGTGGATTTAAATTATCAAAACCGCTATCAATCAGCGAAAGAAGTATTAAACGATTTACAAACAATTAATCAACCCCAACCAAATTTAGTATTACAACCATTAAAAACACAATTCTCAAAAAATCCTAAATTATTCTTATTTCTAGGTAGTTTTATCACAGTCAGTGCGGTAGGTTGGTTTTTCTTTGCATCCAAAGACTTAAATTATGCGAGGAAACTGTACTATCAAGGAATCGCCAACTACGAAAAAGCAGACTACAAACAAGCAGTAAAACTGTTTTCTCAAGCCATTAAAATAAATCCCCAATATTCCTCAGCTTACAACTTTCGTGGAGACGCTTATTATCGTTTGGGAAACTACGAAAAATCGCAGCAAGATTCTAGTGCAGCAATTCGTAACAATCCTCAAGATGCAAATGCTTATTATGATAGAGCATTTAGTCTTTATTTAGTTGGAGAATTTAACGGAGCAATAATAGATTACAATCAAGCAATTAAACTCAATCCCGAATATGCCGACGCTTATTATGGTAGAGGATTAGCCCGTCACGAAATCAAAGAAAATCGTAAGGCGATCGCCGATTTAAATCAAGCAATTGCTATCAAGCCAAAATTTACGAAAGCCTACTTTCAAAGAGGAATTGTACATCGAGAAATAGGAGACAAACTAGAAGCAATCAAAGACTTTAGTAAAGCAATAGAAATTAATCCTAAATATGCCTCTGCATATTACGAACGCGGTAAAACTCGCTACGCACTCAACGAAAAAGCAGCCGCTAAAAAAGATTTTACTAAAGTAATTGAATTAGATTCTAGATTCGTTGATGCCTATATTGCCCGTGCAGATGTTCACACAGATTTAGGATATCCCAAACAAGCTTATGACGATTACGAAAAAGCCATCGAAATGAATCCCGAAGACGCAAAAGCTTACGTTCATCGTGGTAAATATCGCTTTCAAATGAAAGACATTGAAGGAGCAATTGAAAATTACAATCAAGCAATAAAACTCAATTCTACTCAGTCAACAGCATATAACAATCGCGGTAATGCTTACTTAGAATTAGGAAAATGGAATAAAGCATTAGCAGATTATTCCAAAGCAATTGAACTCAATCCCGAATACGCTTCAGCCTATTACAATCGCGGTTTACTACGTACAGATTTAGCTAAAGTACCGGGTGCAATTGAAGATTATCAAGCAGCAGCAGATATTTTTCTTAAAAGAGGCGAAAAGAATAATTATCAAGATGCAATGTCGAGAATTAAGGAACTTACTCCGTAAGTTGGGAATGGGAATTGGTAATGGGTAATGGGTAATTGGTAATTAAACTATTTGTTATTACCTATGGAATTCAGGTAAGCATTCAGCTTGGGTGATAGTTCATCGATTATTGGTTTAAGTTTTAGTGATTGTTCTTTAGTTAACATTTTTCTTGTATAAGCTAATCTTAAAAAACAAATAGTTTCGTATAAGGAGCCTCTAGAGATTCTAATAAAGCGACGATTATCTTGGTCATTAAAACAACCTCTTCCTTCTGCAATATTTGCACAAACGCTATCAGCCGAACGAACTATTTGTTTACCAACTGTATCTTTTTCAAATTGCTTCCACTCTTGAACAATATTCCAAATTTTATTAGCTAATTTCTCAGCTAACTGATAGACTTGTAAATTCTCAAAATCAGGTTTTGTCAAACTTATTTCTTGATATGGCAACAACATCTCTATAATTCCCAAAATCAATCACAAAATAACCTTCTTACAAATAATTCCTATATACCATCACCAATTACCAATTACCCATTACCAATTACCCATTACCCATTACCAATTACCCATTACCAATTACCCATTACCCATTACCAATTACCCAATCCCCAATTCCCCACTTTTGCCTGATAATATAAATAACGCTTCAAATAACTTTACGATTTATATATACAATGGCGAGAGATTTACGGGGATTTATCAAAATTTTGGAAGAAAGGGGACAATTAAAGCGAATTACCGCTAAAGTTGACCCTGAGTTGGAAATTGCGGAGATTTCTAACCGGATGCTGCAAAAAGGTGGCCCCGGTTTGATTTTTGAAAATGTTAAAGGTGCTGATTTTCCGGTTGCGGTGAACTTAATGGGAACCGTGGAAAGGATTTGCTGGGCTATGAATATGGAACATCCCCAAGAATTGGAAACTTTGGGGAAAAAGTTAGCAATGTTACAGCAGCCAAAGCCACCAAAAAAGATTTCTCAAGCAGTTGATTTTGGTAAGGTTTTGTTTGATGTTGTTAAAGCGAAGCCGGGAAGAGATTTTTTCCCTGCTTGCCAACAAGTTGTGGTGCAGGGTGATAATTTAGATTTAAATAAATTACCTTTAATTCGCCCTTATTCCGGCGACGCAGGCAAAATTATTACTTTAGGTTTGGTAATTACCAAAGATTGCGAAACCGGCACGCCAAACGTCGGCGTGTATCGCTTGCAACTACAATCTAAAAATACCATGACCGTACACTGGCTCTCGGTGCGCGGTGGAGCCAGACATTTACGCAAAGCTGCGGAGAATGGTAAGAAACTCGAAGTAGCGATTGCTTTAGGTGTCGATCCGTTAATTATTATGGCGGCAGCTACGCCGATTCCCGTTGATTTATCCGAATGGTTGTTTGCGGGTTTATACGGTGGTTCGGGTGTTAGTTTAGCCAAGTGTAAAACAGTTGATTTAGAAGTACCCGCAGACTCCGAATTTGTTTTAGAAGGAACAATTACCCCTGGGGAAGTATTGCCAGATGGGCCATTTGGAGACCACATGGGCTATTACGGCGGCGTTGAAGATTCGCCATTAGTTCGCTTTCAATGCATGACACACCGAAAAGAGCCGGTGTATTTAACCACGTTCAGCGGTCGTCCACCAAAAGAAGAAGCCATGATGGCGATCGCTCTCAACCGAATTTACACCCCAATTCTGCGACAGCAGGTTTCGGAAATCGTTGACTTCTTCCTACCAATGGAAGCCTTGAGTTACAAAGCGGCGATAATATCTATAGATAAAGCATACCCCGGACAAGCACGACGGGCAGCTTTAGCATTTTGGAGCGCTTTGCCGCAGTTTACCTACACCAAATTCGTGATTGTAGTAGATAAAGATATAAACATTCGCGACCCCCGTCAAGTTGTATGGGCAATAAGCTCCAAAGTAGATCCCACCCGAGACGTGTTTATATTGCCCAATACACCCTTCGACACCTTAGACTTTGCCAGCGAAAAACTAGGCTTAGGTGGAAGAATGGGAATTGATGCAACGACTAAAATTCCTCCAGAAACCGAACACGAATGGGGTGCGCCGTTAGAATCCGATGACGAAGTAGCAGCGATGGTTGAAAGAAGATGGGCAGAATACGGTTTGGATGATTTGAAATTGGGAGAAGTTGACGTTAACCTGTTTGGTTACGATATGAAATAGAACTAGTTATTAATGTAGAGACGTAGCACTGCTACGTCTTTGGAGGATTTTGTTTATTAACTATTTTTTAGAACAATATTTCAAAGAGGTAGAGAAATGTCTAATCCATTTCCCGGAATGAATCCTTATTTAGAAAGTCCTGAATTTTGGTCTGGTATTCATGGACGTATAATTGTATTTTTAGCAGATGTTTTATCACCTCAACTACGTCCTAAATACTTTGTAGCAGTTGAAGAACGAATTTATGAAACTACTCCTGATGATAGAGTTTTAGTTGGTATTCCTGATGTCGTAGTGCGAAGCTCGCAAACAGCAACGAGTTCGCAAACCGAAAATATTGCGATCGCAACTTCTTCGACTCAGCCATCCTCAGTAACACTTCCAATTCCTCAAACAGTTAAAGAAAGATATTTAGAAGTACGAAAAGTCGAAACAAAAGAAGTTGTGGCAGTAATTGAAGTTCTTTCTCCTAAAAATAAACGCACTGGAGAAGGAAGAAATGCATACGAAACAAAAAGAAATCGAATATTAACAATTTCAACGCATTTGATTGAAATTGACTTGTTACGTGCAGGTGAAGCGATGCCAATGTTGAATCATGATATTCAAAGTGACTATCGCATATTAGTTAGTCGCAGCAATAAACGTCCCAAAGCTGATTTATATGCATTTAATTTAAAAGACAATATTCCCACATTCCCTTTACCTTTGCGCGAAGAAGATAAAGAGCCTCTCGTAGATTTACAAGAGTTAATTAACGGTATTTATGAAAGAGCAAGTTACGATTTAGTTATAGATTATAGTCAAGAACCCGTACCTGCATTGAGGGAAGAAGATAATATATGGGTAGATGAACTTTTAAAAGAACAAAAATTAAGATAAATTATGCCTTCTCCATTTACCGGAATGAATCCATATTTAGAACATCCCGAACTATTTCCAGGATTACATCACTGGTTAATTATAGAAATTGCCAGATTCTTATCTCCTCAATTACGTCCTAAATACCGGGTTGCAGTTGAAGTCAGAACTTATGAAACTTCAGATGAGGATTCATTACAGGTAGGTATTCCTGATGTCACTATAATAAGTCGGCAAACTGCGAATGATTCTACAACAACTAATGTAGCAGTAGCAGAACCAACTGTAGAACCTGTAAAAGTTAGAATTCCCGTTCCTTTAACAATTAAAGAAGGTTATTTGGAAGTTCGAGAAGTAGGTACAGAAGCATTAATAACTACAATAGAAATTCTTTCACCTAGCAACAAACGTCCTGGCAAAGGAAGACAAAAATACTTGAAAAAACGAGAAACTATTTTAGAAACTCGTACTAATTTAGTAGAAATTGACTTATTACGAAAAGGTCAACCAATGCCGATAGTTGAGAATAAGATTCAGAGTCACTATCGGATTTTAGTTTATCGCGGCGATACCCGTCCAATAGCCGATTTATATGCTTTTAATTTACAAAATGTAATTCCTTCTTTCTCTTTACCCTTGCGTAGTGATGATAGGGAACCAGTTATTAATTTACAGGAATTATTGAATGAAATTTATGATATTTCTGGATATGATTTAGTAGTTGATTATAATCAAGAAGCTGTCCCCACTTTAAGTGAAAAAGATAAAAATTGGGTTGATGAGATTTTGAAACAACAAAAATTAAGATAAATCAACAATAATTAATATCACGTTTATATTCATATTGATAGAAAGCGCTCAGGTAAACAACCTCAGCGCTTTTTTGTGTCTAAAACTACGTATAAAAACAGACATTTAATACTTTTATGACATCGTTATGCCCAGAGTTCTGAGCATAATGATGACATTAAATAACGATAAATATATCGCAATTCTTGAGCAAATTCGCTGGGATGGAAAGCCAAAGTGTCCTTACTGCGAGTCAACCAACGCAACAGCGTACAAAAGTGAAGAAAGGTATCATTGCAATTCGTGTTATGTATCATTTAGCGTGACTGTTGGTACAATATTTCACAAAACTCATGTGAGTTTAGATAAATGGTTTTTAGCGATTCGTCTTGTGATGAATTCTTCCGGAGGTATCAGCGTGCGTCAATTGGCTAAGGAGATTGGGGTTAATAAGAATACTGCGGCTTCTATGGTGAGGAAGATTAAGGAGGAGGAGTCTGAAGTTTTGGAACGGTTTATGGGGGTTAAACTTTAATTTTTTTAGCTCTCCCCACAGAGGGGAGAGAATTTTATCCATTTTTAATTCATGTATTTACTGTAAAATTGATTTGCTAAAAAATGACATCATTACTTATGAATAAGCTAAATAAGTTATTATTTATATCACAATCTTTACTTCCTATTATATGTATAATTAACTGTTTTTTAATAGGGAATAAGCCTGCTAATGCACATCTAAAAGAATATTCAAAGAAAGAATCAACGAGTATTAATTTTGTATCGCAGAATAACACTCTCTCCTCCAAAAATAACTCAAGCAGTAATGATATAATCGGGAAAATAATTGTTTCCCTACTTACAGGTGGTGTTATTGGACAAATTCAGCAGCAAAGGATTGAACAAAAGAAAGATGTTATTCAGCAACTAGAAAAAGACCTAGAAGATAAAGCGAATAAAATAGAGAACTTTTTCAAAGAAAAATATAATAGTGAGGAATATCCTAAACAGCATATGATAGACTTTTTCGCTCTAATCAATGAAGATTATGGCTTGAACAAAATTGATATTCAAGGAGTTATGGCAGAAGATGTAAAAGAAAATAAACTTGAAGAATACAACGAAAATTTTAAATATTCTATCAAAGCAATAAATGGTTTATTATATTCAGATGAAAGTGACAAAAAGCTATTAAAAGGTTTAGTCAATAGTGTAATTTCTCAAACTGTGACATATGACAATAAAGAAGATTTTAAAAATAAATGTAGAGAGTTATATAGTTATTTAAGAGGTTGGCTAATATGTAGTATGAGATACAATACTGAGAAACTTCCTATCGAATCTATTCAGTATAATGCTTTGAGTAAAGATGAAAAAATTAAAGCTCTAGAGTATACAAAAAAAATAGTTTTGAATGATGAAAAAATTAAAGAAAAAATTCCCAATCACTTATCTAGAAAATTAATTTGTGAATATATTGATATTCTTTTAGAAAAAATTTTATCACAGTAATATAATATTTTTATGCGATTAGTTAAAATAATTCACTTATTCGCTACATATATTTCTTCTATCAATCTATGATAATATAGTAAATTAACCTTAATGTTTAGCCACAAAATAGCTATTGCTATTATCTACTTTGATATAATAAATACAACAGATTATTTGATGATTTTATAGTAAAACTATTCTCTTATATCGATTAGATATTTTTTATTATTATCTATTTATCTATTTCTGCAAGACTATAGTTAAAATCATCTTCATGAAGAATTTCTTGAAGTGTTTTTCTATAAACTATTTGAGCATCTTTTGTAGAAAGTCTATTTATTTCTGCATCAATTCCTAAAGTAGTTGTGTTATATCCTAGTCTTCGTAATATATTCCTAACAATTATTAGCCATTGCTTTTTCGTATACATATAAGAATCGGTTGATATATTTTATAGAACTCTAAAAAATAATATTTTCTTTTTTTTGAAAATTCACTACCGCAAACTAGGACACTCCCAAAATCCCCAATCCTACTAGCGAGTTCAGCTATGCTGCCTCTATCGCACTCCCCCCACTTCCCCAAAACCCTGCCATAATCAAACACACATCTACCAACGTACAAACAAATGTCTGCTGACTGAAATTAAGACAATAAATGTCATTAAAGAAATACGAGCAATTTATCTTTAATCCTTTTATGGATTTGAGATAAAACATCACCTGAATAAACTTAAAATTCTTTATCCCTGCTCTACTTCCAAGAAGGGTATTTTAATTGTTGCAATATCTTTCAAATGCTGCTCAATCTCATCAAATTAATCTATAATTTTTACTCAAAAAAATTTTATCAACTCTTTACTGCTCTAAAATCAAATTTATCCTTCTAGACTGATAAATAAAACACCTTTCCTACCCCATTAGAGAGATAACTTTCTGTTATAAATTTCATAAATTAACTTAAAGGAATCTGCAATCGGAGAAAATATCATAATGCCCGAAACTAAAGGATTAGGGGAAGAAGCGCTTAATAAAGCTGCCGAAGTTGGCATCACAAGTCAGTTAGATGAAGTTGAAGATTTAGACGTTGATATCGAAACCGATCCTTTAAAAGCGGTTCAAGGAGAGGTCGAATCAGTTGATATTGATGGCGACGGCTTGGTAATGAATAAAGACCTCCGCATGGAGGAATTAGATATGCATATTGAGGATGTTTCTATCAATCCCATGAAGACAGCTTTCGGAGAAATTGAACTTACCAAACCAGCTAAAGGTAGTACGCGAGTTGTTTTACTCGAAGAAGATATCAATCGCGCTTTCTATTCTGAGTACGTACAGCAGCAGTTAATGAGCCAGAAAATTAATATTAACGGACAAACAACAAGTATTGTTCCTCGAAAAGTTGATTTTCGTTTACCAGGGAAAGGCAAAGTAGAGTTAGATGCTAGTTTAATATTAAAAGAATCAGGAGAAACACATCAAATTGCATTTTCCGCAGTACCGCAAGTAAGTAGTGATGGTAAAACTGTAACTTTGGAAAATGTTGATTATGGCGATAAAAAAGAAACTTCCCCCGAATTAACACAAGCATTAGTAAATCAAACCAGCGAATTATTAAATTTAAGCAACTTTGATTTAGAAGGAATGGATTTAATAGTCAAAAGTTTAGAAGTAGAAGCTGGAAAATTAATTATGTCAGCTGAAGCTTACGTTGAAAAAATCCCTACAGAGTAATCAATTAACAGCGAACAGTGAACAGTGAACAATAACCAAATTTTGTTTTAACCTTTAACCTTTAACCTTTTATTATGAATACTCAAGGTAGAAGAACATCTCCTTATCCTAATATTCCCAAAGTTCTAGAAACAGATGATAGAGAATTTCGGGATGCTGGTGTTCCCAGTACTGTAGCTGTTCTAGGACATCCAATTCACCCAATCCTCGTACAATTCCCAATTGCTTTTTTAGTCGGTGCTTTTTTATCAGATGCTGTCTTCTGGTTTACTAATGATATCTTTTGGGCAAGAGCATCTTTTTATTTAATAGCTGCTGGTTTTGTTGCTGGAATTGTTGCTGCTATAACTGGAATGCTTGATTTTTTCCGAATCGAAAGAACCCGCATACGTACCGCTGGTTGGGCGCATATGGTGTTTAATATTTCGGCTTTATTATTAACTCTAATCAATTTGATACTGCGATGGGGTTCGCCCGCAGCACCAGTATTACCTTGGGGTTTGGCAATTTCGACTGTTGTAGCTACACTTCTCGGTGTTTCTGGTTGGTATGGTGGTGAATTAGTTTATCGTCATAAAATTTCTGTCATCGGTAACGGTAATCCAGAACAACTTTAAGTCAGTTAGCAGTTAACAGTTATCAGTTCTCAATAGTCATTAATTAAATGTGTGCTAGGTAATCTAGCGCACTTTTTTATTGATTAGATTTATTGATTATATATCAGTTACATTGCTCAATAATAATATATAAATCTAGAACCCAATGCCCAATGCCCCATGCCCAATCTCCAATTTTTAATTTATGCAAAAAATAGTCAAAGTAAAACCTAATTCTAAAAAACAAGAAATCATCGAAGAAGATGACGGTAGCCTGACTATACGATTGAAATCGCCGCCTGTTGACGGTAAAGCGAATGAAGAATTAATCAAAATATTATCTAAGAAGTTCAATGTACCCAAATCTTATATTCGTATTAAGTCGGGTGCTTCGTCGCGTCAAAAGCTGATTGAGATTGATACAGATTGATGAAAATTATGGCAGCCAAACAGTTTTCTAAGCTGTTGCTTGCGTAAGATTATTAGCAGCGAACAGCCAATGACGTTAAAATTGCAACCAAAAGCAAGCAGGAAATATAAGTTGTGCGTTTGATTTCCGCTCTACTGCTATTTGGTCAAATATGGTTGCGTTTGTTGCGGGGAAAAACTTGTTACCGCAATATCTTAGAACATATGGTGAAAGTTGGACCCGGTTCGATTTCTCCCGTGCTATTGGTAAGTTTTTTTGCTGGTATGATTTTTACAATTCAAACTGCAAGAGAATTAGTCCAGTTTGGTGCTGTGAATGCAGTTGGTGGTGCTTTTGCTCTAGCTTTTTGTCGGGAATTAGCGCCAATTTTAACGGCTAGTATAATCGCTGGACAAGTGGGTTCTGCTTTTGCTGCGGAAATTGGTGCGATGATAGTTACCGAACAAGTTGATGCGCTGTATATGTTGAGAACTAATCCTATTGATTATTTAGTTCTTCCTAGAGTTGTTGCTTGTAGCTTGCTGTTACCAATATTAACTATTTTTTCTTTAGTTACCGGAATTATTGGTGGAATATTTGCCGCAGGAGAGTTTTATCAGGTAGTTCCAGAAATATTTCTAGAATCGGTGAGAGAGTTTCTAGAAACATCAGATTTGTTTATTATCTTATTCAAAGGTTTTGTTTTCGGAGTTTTAGTTGCTTTTATCGGCTGTAGCTACGGTTTATCTACTTGTGGAGGTGCAAAGGAAGTTGGGGAATCGTCAACTAAAGCTGTTGTAAGCAGTTGGATCGGTATTTTTATTATGGATTTTTTCCTTTCTTTGCTTTTCTTTGAAACCCCTGCAATTTAAATATTTTATATCTATTGTTAATTAATGTATCGATTACCAGCCATCAAATATTAAATATTGAAACGATATACTCTTAAGGATATAGCAGTACATAAATATGCTTAATTTTGAGAAAAAACGCTTAAATGCAAGTAATGAATAGATTGCGAGACTTAAAGACGAATATTTGTCAATTTTCAATTTATATATATTTTCTTTGTTCCATTTTTTCTTTATCAGCATCTTAATTACTCAATAGCTTTTACCGATTCTAACTTTGACTATAAATAATCTATAACTTAAATTATATTTCTAATTGCATATATAGCACTTAATCATACCTATGAATTAAGTAAGCAACTGCTAATTTTTTAGGGGAATAATTCTATGCGAACGCCCACTCCAAAACAAAGACGACAAGAATTAGTCGAGCAGTACGTTTTCTCGCGCCGTACCATGATGGCGCTGATGGCTTTAGCTTGTACTCCTGGTTTAGAAACTTTAATAAATAACGAAACTAAACCCGAAAAACCTCAAGCACCAGATAATCCCACTATCCCAAGCCTACCTCAGAAGGATTCATCGGCAACTCAACAAGAACGCCAAATGCAGTTGCAAAAGACTCGCGAAGAATATCAACTTGGATTGCGACTGCCCAATTCACCCAGAGTAGAAACTCTACCCGAACGAGAAGCATTTTCTGAAGGATATAACAGCAATCGAGCCACTTTATCAGAAAAAATAGCAGCTAATCAACAAGCATTTCTGGATAATCCCAAACCATTTCAAAGTTTGGATGACTACGCTGCGTTGTTTCCGGTTTTACCGCTACCCGATATTGCTCAAGACTTCCGCAAAGATGATGTTTTTGCACAACAGCGGCTTTCTGGTCCCAATCCAATGGAACTGAGGAATGTTCTCACGCTTGATTACAACCTTCGTGACAAACTTGGGATAACTGATGAGATTTTTAAAGCCGTACTGAATGCGAAAAAAGGCAGAAAGCGTATTAATAAAACTCTTGATAGCGCTATTCAAAAAGGCGGTTTATTTGTCACCGATTATGCCATACTTGATGACCTTCAACCCCAAGAAAATAAATTTCTAGCTGCTCCAATTGCGCTTTATTCAGCAGAAAGAATTCGCGGCGATTTTCAGTTAATTCCCATTGCGATTCAGTTGGGACAGGTGCCGGGTGAAAGTTTGCTTTGTACCCCTTTAGATGGCGTAGACTGGACTTTAGCCAAGCTAATTGCCCAGATGGCTGATTTTTATGTTAATCAGCTTTACCGTCACTTGGGGCAGACTCATCTGGTAATGGAACCAATTGCATTAGCTACAGTACGTCAGCTCGCTGCTCGCCATCCGGTGAACGTACTCTTAAAACCTCATTTTGAGTTCACAATGGCAATCAATAGCCTTGCCGATGAGTTACTAATTAATCCTGGGGGAGCGGTGGATATTATCTTACCAGGTTCTTTAGAAAGCTCGCTGCAACTTGCCGAAAGAGGTGTATCTGACTATTTCAACAACTTCAGCGACTTTGCACTTCCTACCTATTTACGTCAGCGCGGTGTTGATAATCCTTATACATTAAGAGATTTTCCCTATAGAGATGATGGGTTACTCGTCTGGAATACCTTGGAAAACTACGTAAGTAGATATATTGGGATTTATTACAAATCCAACCGAGATATCCGCGAAGATTTCGAGTTACAAAATTGGTTGCAAACTTTACGAAAACCCGTTAATGAAGGTGGATTTGGTATAGTTTCTCTACCAGCTAGACTGACAAATCGCGACCAATTGATAGATATTTTGACACAAATGATTTTCACCGCTGGTCCGCAACATTCAGCCATCGCTTGGATTCAATATCAATATATGGCTTTTATTCCTAATATGCCTGGAGCGCTTTATCAGCCTATCCCCACAGCTAAAGGTCAATTCGCCGACGAAAATAGCCTTACGAGTTTCCTACCGGTCATACAACCAACTCTTGTTCAAGTTCAATTTATATCATTAGTAGGTACCAAACGCGATCCCAAGGCATTTACTGATTTTGGTACGAATAGTTTTCAAGATCCAAGAACCATTAGAGTTCTCAGAGGTTTACAAAATCGCTTAGAAATAGTAGAGAGACGGATTAAACGACGAAATCAACGTCGTAAGGAATGCTATCCAGGTTTTCTTCCTTCTCGAATGTCCAACAGTGTTAGTGGATAGGAATCGTTAAACATTAATAAAATAATAACTTGCACGATTTTTACAACAGCCTTGAAACTAATTTCAAGGCTTTGTCTTTTGTATTGCTAGATATAAAATATACCAATGAAGCTTCAATTTATCGATATCAATACCTCCAGACTTGTAAATTAAGATATCAATTCTTTTTGCTTCCTATAAATTACCTTTTTCAACAGTATTAGAAGCACGCACCACCGAAATTAATTTTTATCGTCAAGAAAGGTGGGAAAAGGGTGAGATAGGGAGAAGAATTATTAGTTACTACCCACTCCTACCTGTTTCCCATACCCCATTACCAATTATCAATTACCAATTACCCTTCTTTAATACCAATAAATCTCGGTTGCGCTTTAATTCTTTCGAGCCAAGCCCCGATAGCTTTAAATCTACTTAAATCAAATCCTCCTTCATCCGCAACATGGGTATAAGCAAATAAAGCAATATCAGCAACCGTATAGCGCTCTCCAACAAAGAAGTTTTTTCCGGTTAAATGATTTTCCATTACTTCAAGTGCTGCATAACCGCGTTGATGTTTTTCTTTTAATGCTTGTTTATATTCTTCTGCTTTACCTAAAATAGAAATCCAGTATCTAGATGTAGCTATAAATGGCTCATGACTATACTGTTCAAAGAATAACCATTGCAATACTTGTGCTTTTAAATAATGGTCGTAGGGGAGAAATTCTGTCCCCTCACTCAGATACATTAATATTGCATTTGATTCTGCTAGGTACTTACCTTCTCCAATTTCTAAAACTGGTATTTTACCGTTAAGATTTTTGTTTAAAAATTCCGAAGTCCTACTTTCTCCTTTCAATATATTGATTTCAATTCTTTCAAATGGCATACCAATTTGTTTCAATAACAAACGTATTTTATAGCCATTCCCTGAAGGTAAAAAATCATACAAACGCAGCGTTTCCATACTAAAAATATCGATTTAAGAAATGATTCTTCAATTTAAATTTAAATTACAATAAATTGTCCAAAAAACAGTAAATTAATTATAAATTTTTCATAATACACACATTTCTTTAAAACTATATTTTAAGTTTTTTAAATTGATACAATGATTTTGTTGCTACTCATATACGGATAATAATAAAAACATTAATACCAATCTTTATGAATCATATTTAACGCTATTTGTTGAAGAATACTTATGCTTTTTCAGCTATACATTAGCTATATATAGGTTAAAGGTTCTATTTATTATGAACGTGAATTCTTTTATCTATGTAATGGTTATCTACTTTGCTACAAAAAATCATTTATCATAGGTGTTTAAATAGACCTGTAAAATCAATAGCTCGTAATCATATGTGCGGAAGATTTACTTTGATAGCAGAACCGGACAGGTTAAAAGAAATGTTTGAAGTTTCGGATATTAGCAACTGTCAGTTAGAGCCACGGTATAACATAGCACCGACTCAGACTGTCGCAACGGTTTTATACGATTCCGAAAGCAAAAAACGCCAATGTCAATTGCTCCGTTGGGGATTGATTCCTTCATGGTCGAAAGATTCTAAAATCGGATCGAGAATGATTAATGCTAGGGCAGAAACATTAGCAGAAAAACCTTCTTTCCGTTCTGCTTTTAAACGCAGACGGTGCTTGGTACTTGCGGATGGCTTTTACGAATGGAAAAAGCTCGCAGATAAAAAGCAGCCGTACTATTTTCAGTTACAAGATAAACAGCCTTTCGCCTTCGCGGGCTTATGGGAAGAATGGCAATCTCCCGAAAACGAAAAGATAAATTCTTGCACAATAATTACTACTGATGCTAACGAGTTACTACAACCAATTCATAATAGAATGCCAGTAATTCTCCAGCAGCCAGATTATGAACAGTGGTTAGACCCGCATCTACAGAAAACTGAATTATTACAACAACTATTGCACCCTTATCTATCTGAAAAAATGACATCTTACGCAGTAAGCATAAGAGTTAATAATCCAAATCATAACAGTCTTGAGTGCATTAAGCCAGAAAGAGAGAAAAATTAACAGAAAATGCCAAAAATTTTGGTTAAATTAGCTATTAATAGCAACCAATAACCAGCAACCAGTTACCACTATAATTATTGTCAGATATGCCAAGAACTCAGAAGAACGATAATTTTATCGATAAGTCCTTTACGGTAATGGCAGACCTCATACTCAAGCTTCTGCCAGCTAATAAAAAAGCCAAAGAAGCGTTTGTTTATTATCGAGACGGGATGTCAGCCCAAGCAGACGGTGAATATGCCGAAGCTTTGGAAAACTATGAGGAAGCTTTGGAACTTGAAGAAGATGTTAACGATAAAAGCTATATCCTCTATAACATGGGCTTAATTTATGCCAGTAATGGCGACCATGACAAAGCTTTGGAACTCTATCATCAAGCATTAGAATTCAATCCCCGTTTGCCCCAAGCTTTGAATAATATTGCCGTTATTTATCACTTCAAAGGTGAAAAAGCCAAAGAAGCTGGGGATCAAGATGGAGGAGAAGCCCTGTTTGATAGAGCTGCTGATTATTGGATTCGAGCTATCCGCATGGCTCCAAACAACTATATTGAAGCTCAAAACTGGCTCAAAACCACAGGGCGATCGCAAATTGACGTATATTTTTAGTTGTTAGTTGTTAGTTGTTAGTGGTTAGTTATTAGTTCTTAATACGCTATGGCAACTAATTGCAAAAATTAATTAGTGTAAAATGTAAAAACGGGCAGGATGCCGGTACCACAAGATGTTTAGCTTTTTGCGGTATGGACATTTGGCTCGTTTATTTTATTTTTCTTAAATTGGATTACGATTAACTATTGACAACTTATTTGTTAATTTATAACTAAAAAACATGATTGACCGCGAACAAGTACGTAAAGTTGCTCATCTTGCGCGTTTAGAATTGACAGCGGAAGAAGAAGAAAAATTCACTACTCAATTAGGCGATATTTTAGATTATTTCGATCAATTGAGCGAATTAGACGTTACGGATGTACCACCTACAACTAGAGCTATAGATGTCAGCAATGTGACACGCGAAGACAACCTACAGCCTTATGCTAATAGAGAAGAAATTCTCCAAAGCGCCCCCGAGCAAGAAGGTGAATATTTCAAAGTGCCGAAAATTATGAGCGGGGAATAGGTAATAGCGTATTGGACATGGGGAATTGGTAATTGGTAATTGGTAAGAACGTTAATAGAATTCCTACACAATTTCTAAGTACCTATGCCCTATGCCCCATGCCCCATGCCCCATGCCCTATCTCCTATTCCCATCGAAAGATAGTGTTATGTAACGAAATATTGCGATTAAATATAATTATTGGGTTATGTAATTCGGAATTTCAGCAATTATGACAACTTCAAATAGTGAATTCAAAGTTAAGAAATCTGAGGAAGAGTGGAAGCAAGAACTGACTCCGGAGCAGTTCCAAGTATTACGTAAACACGGTACCGAACGTGCTGGCACGAGTCCCTTAGATAAAAATTATGACAAAGGGACTTATGTATGTGCTGCTTGCGGTCAACCTCTTTTTACCTCGGAAACTAAGTTTAATAGCGGTACTGGCTGGCCAAGTTTTTATGCACCTATGGATGATGCAATTGAAACATCGGTTGATAAAAAGTTATTTATGACTAGAACCGAAGTTCATTGCAGTAACTGCGGCGGACATTTAGGTCATGTATTTGGTGATGGACCTAAGCCTACCGGACAGCGCTACTGTATGAATGGCGTTTCCCTTGAGTTTAAGCCGGAAGAAGGTTAATTCTTCTAATTTCGGTTTGGTTTCAATCCAAAATTTTAGTTAATCTCATTAAATAATGTAGAGACGTAAAATTTTACGTCTCTATAAATTTATGAAGGTTTTGAGATAAACTCGCTATATTCCGTATATTCTATGCAATTTATTTTTCTTAACCAACAGCTACAGGTGAAGAAACATCAGCAGCTTTGTAGGTTGGGTTAAGCGAAGCGCAACCCAACATCCGTGTTGGGTTACTCTACTAGAAAGCTGAGCCGCACGCTCCGCGTGAACGCTTACATTTCATTCAACCCAACCTACGAAAAGCTTTATCAAACCAGTCAAAACTAATGGGACAAATCACTAGTAGTCCACCAAGGTAACTATGGGGGGTTAATCACGAGAAAAAATTATTCTCTACCCCCTCTTCCCCCTCTTCCCCCTCCCTATCTTTAACCGGCAAAGTTGGTTTGCTCGAGTACTACTCCTTCCCGGTAAAAGATTTCCTATAAAAAACCGCAGAGAAAAGAGTTAAAAATAGATAGGCAATCTTAGGGCGGGATAGGAGTAGTCTATGCAAGTTATTTTTCTTAACGAACAGCTACGGGTGAAGAAACATCACCAGTCTCAGATGTGCGATCGCCATTCAGGCGCGGCTCATCGCCTATAGGATTAATGTCTCCTACAAAGTTTAATAAATCGCTCATGGTAAAGGTTCCAGGATTTTGAGCGGGTAGGGTTGGTCGCCAATCTGGATTACAAGCAAGGAAAGAACTGCTATCGGCTTTGAGAAGTCCGACAAATACTTCAGCTAAAATACGACTTCCTACTTGTCCCAAACGATTTCCTTGTTGCTGGACTTGGGCTTCTTTGAGGATGTAGTACCACAGTGGAGATTCTATATGAAAATTGTGTTTTTCAGCGACTAATCCGTCTATCCCAGAACAGATTTCTGCTTTATTTAGAGGCTTAAATCTCATAAAGCGAGCTACACTTTGTCCGGAAGGTAAACCGAGACTGCGACCTCTAAGTAAGTTTCTCACAGCCAGAGAGCGAGGTTCTGGAATATTAGGTATCATTTTCAGAGGTTCAACCAGGAATGGATCGAGTTTGCGGCTAAAGTTAACTGGAACGTTGAAATCTATCTCGAAGAACCTTCTCCAGTCGATAATCCAGTCGCTAGGAATGGGAACGGAATTTCCTGATTCAGCGGTGAACTGAAATAATAGCTGTAAAGTTGCCGGAGTGACTCCACCAGGACGAGGAGTAAACACGCGGTTAAAGTCATAGTCAGCACGTATCATACTATGACCGAGACGGTAAGCTGCGACAGAAAACTCTACAGGAATAAATGGTTCTTCTCTAAATCTAAAGTACTTTCTACCCTTGTGTAATGCAATCTCTAGCTGCGATACATCAATAATTCTAGTTAGAAAATCATTTAAGACAATCCATTGATAATGCCAGATAACTAACTCTCTAGCCTGCTCAAAAACAGATTTATCGGTGGAACTTATAGGCTGAATACTACCATCTTTAATTCCCTTAACTACTTTGTTATGGAACTTGAGAAAAGCTAAGTGTGTCTGAGCAACAATCAAGTTTTCATCGTTGCGGGGGTCGCCAATAATAGCGAGTTTACTGGAAGCGCGAGGAAGGTCATTAGGTAATTCCGTGGGAATAGAACTATCACCGCCTCCTGGTTGACTGTTTGTCTTACCGATCAAAAATAAATCGTTCTCACGAACTTGATATAAATATCTTTGAGTTTTGGGACCACCACCATAAACGCTATCTAAATCTAATCTTGGAGTCCGAAAATTTCTGACTGCCAAGGGATCGACTAAAACTTCCTGTAAAGCAGTAGTATCAAAAGTAATATCATGGTCGATAAACTGACCCAAATAGGTATAACCTGCGGGTACATTCTTGTTATCGCCCTCGATTGAATTGGAATCTACATCATTCATTGCTTCACCCAACTCAGTCAAGCTGCCTATTGAGGGTGTAAAAGCACGCAATCTCGGAAACATCCTTCCGAATTTACCAGTTGGCGCAAATTCACCATTAGGTTGATTCTCACCAGTACGATAACTAAATCCATGAAGTCTAGACATATCAATAACCTTTTTCGGTTTAATTTGTAATATTTAACAACTATTCAAACAACGCGAATTTCGCGCATATTTAGAGTATGTTACAAAATACTTCATGATGCAGTACCCGTAAGGGTGAACTTTGATATGTATCAATTTGAGTTGATTGTTTCCCCGACACATTCTCTATCCGCTAGGTTTTGGGCTTCTCCCACTCCAACTAAACGACCATCTTCCATATTTACAATCCGGTCTGCAATGTCGAGGATACGGTTATCGTGAGTAACTAAAAGGATAGTGCAAGCTTGCTGCTTAGCTAGTTTTTGCATGAGGTTAACTACATTCCTACCCGATTTACTATCTAAAGCAGCAGTGGGTTCGTCGGCTAAGATAATTTTGGGATGAGGAGCCAAGGCACGCGCTATAGCGACTCGCTGCTTTTGTCCTCCTGACAAATCATCTGGATAATAATTCAACCGCGATTCTAAACCTACAGCCTCTAACATTTCTTGGGAGCGAGTTTGCATTTGCGAACGGGAAAGGTTTTTATGTACTTCCAAACCCATTTTGACGTTTTGTATCGCTGTTAAACTGCCATGTAAATTATGTGCTTGAAAAATATAACCGTTACTTCGTCGCACATTAGTTAATCTTCTGGGACTAGCATTAAGTAATTCCCGTCCTAATACCTGCAAGCTACCTGATGTCGCACTACGTAATCCACCAATTAAAGTTAGCAGTGTTGTTTTACCAGAACCAGATGGCCCAGTCATGATAATAATTTCACCTGCGTTAATTTCTAAATTGATATCAAATAATACTTGCTTTCGTAATTGAGAACGACCAAAAAAGTGATTGAGATTTTTTATAGATACAACAGGTTCCATAATATTTAAAATAAAATAGCTGAGTTTAATTGAAAATAATTAACCTTTAAAACATGTCAGCAGGGTCGGCTGATTGCAATTTAAGAGTGGCAATAACACCAGATATCATACACATGACAAAAGTTAATGTTAGGACTAACAATGCTCTGGATACAGTCATGTAAACGGGAAGCATAGTAGCCTTTCGTGTATTTTGATATAGCCACATAGGTAGTGCCATTCCCGGTATAAATCCTAGTAAAGCTAAAATTATTGCTTCTTCAATCACAATGGTAAGCAAATAGCGATTGTGATATCCCATTGCTTTGAATGTGGCGTATTCTTTAATATGAGCATTAACATCTGTGGAGAGAACTTGATAAACTATAATTACACCAACTAAAAAGCCCATTGCCGTTCCCAATCCAAAGATAAAACCGATGGGAGATTGAGTTGCCCAAAATTCATTTTCAAATTGAATAAATTCTTCATGAGTTAGAACTTTGACATCATCAAATTCTCGAAGATGATATTTGATTTCTTTTGCAACTTGAGCCGATTCGTATCCAGGTTTAACTTTAATTAAAGCAAGATTGAGAGCGCTTGCCTTTTGCTTCGGAAATAGCCGTAAAAAATTATCATCGCTAGTAATTAAGTTTCCATCTGCCCCAAAAGAACTTCCTAAATCGAATAATCCAGCAATTTTGATAGTACGTTTTTCGATTTCGGTTGTAACTACTTGATTTTGTTCTACTTGAGCAATTGCTTGTTGGTATTCTCCTCTAGTTCCACGGTCAAATAAAAATGTATCTGGTAATTTGGTTAACTGGAGTTGTTGATTAACCGCAGGTAAGTTTAAAGAAGGTTTTTGAGGATTAATTCCTATAACTTGAATCGATTTTTCTTCGCGGGTTTGGGGATTTTTCCAAAGGATAACATTAACATACATCCCTTGTGTAGAGCTTACACCTTCTATATCTTTAGCCTGATACATTCGTCTACGTGAAAATGTAGACATTCTCTGCATATTTTGAGCTTTAGGGCTAATTAATACAATATCGGTATTCAAAGAGCGATTCAGGCGAGTGTTGCTATTGTATAGCGCTGATTGAAAACCTAGCTGCATAAACATTAAAACATCAGCAAAGGCAATCCCCGATACTGCAATTAGTAACCGACCTTTTTCACGACTTAGTTGCAGCCATCCTAAAGGCGTTCGTCGCCCTAGCTGTTGAATGAATCCAATCATAGTTCTATTTCCGCTTCAATTTGCAAATTGGTATATTTGGATGCTATTTCACTGGAAGCCTTATGAAGTTTTACGTACACTTCAACTACTTTGGCATCAATATTTTCGCTAGGATCTGTATTGACTACATCTTGCCGACGAACCTTTGAACTAATCCGAGCTACCTCGCCATATAGTTCATTTGGTAAAGAATTACTGGTAACTTTCGCCTTTTGTCCCAAGCTTACTTTGCTAATATCGGTTTGATAAACTTCTGCAACTGCATACATCTGACTGGTTTGCCCAATCTCTACAATGCCATTATTAGAAACTACTTCTCCTGGGCGCGTGTATATTTCCAATACCTCACCATCTTGAGGCGATCGCACGTAAGCTTGTTTAAGTTTTTCTTTCGCTTGATTAACTGTAGCCATGCCATCTCTAACTTCTGCTTGTGCTGCTTGCACGTCTACAGGACGTATTTCGGATATTTTGTCTAAGGTGGCTTTGGCTTCGCTAATTTGATTTCTCCCCGTTGCTTGAGTTCGATATAAAACTGTTTGTGCTTCGCTGATTTCTTTTTTCCCTGTTGCGTTAATGCGACGTAAAACAGCTTTGCCCTCGTTTTTTTTCTTCTGAGCGGTTTCCATTGCCAAACGCTTACTATCAAAGTTTGAACGGGAAATGGCACCGTTATTATATAGATGCTGATAGCGCCGATATTCAGCTTCGGCATTTCTTACTTCTGCTTCAATGCTTTCGATTGTTGCTTGTTGGGCAGCTTTATCACCTTCTAGTTGGGCTTTAAGTCGAGTCACAACATCTTTTTGCGCGGCTATATCACCCTCTAACTGCGCTTGCAGGCGGGCAATTACTGCTTTTTGGGCTGAAATTTCGCCGCTTTTGGCTCCTGTCTTGACTTTGGCTAAATTAGCACCAGCAATTCTTACTTGTTCTTCTGCTTTGACAATATCTGCTTGCAGTCTACTTTGACTATCGAGAATAGCTATTATTTGTCCTGCTTTAATTTTGTCTCCTTCTTTAACCAATAATTTTTGAAGTCGATTTTCTTGACTAGATGTTGGTGCTGAGATTTTGACTATGTCTCCCTTTGGCTCAAGTCTGCCTAAAGCTGTTACGGTTTTAATTTGAGGTATCACAACTTCGGGTTTCGCAACCGTATTTGATTGTTGGTTTTCAGACTTCTTAGTAGCGAAAGTTCTTATCCCACCTAAAATAAGTATTGCAGCAGTTGTCAGCATAATACCTTGTCGAAAACTTGGTTTCCAAGATATTGAATTATTAGTAGTGGCTGTATCTGATTTCATAATGTACTTGATTCAATACCCCTTAAACGTCATGTAAATATCTATCTCGTCTACATTCTTTTAATAGGGAGGAAATTAGGATAATATTCTCTCTTAATAGCTATAACGAACTATTTATTATCCAAACTATTCCCTACTATTCCCTATTTCACCGATAATTTTCGTTGCTCCAGCCTTTGTTGCGTCTGGGAGTGAGTAGAAAATTAAGCAGAGTTAATGTAGCTAGAGAAATAGCAGCAGTTACCCAAAACACTCCTTCCATACCCCATAAGCCGAAGGAGATGCCAGCGATTAACGGACCGAGTGCTTGCCCGATTGATTGTACGGTAGCATTAACCGCCATAAATCCGGCTCTAGCATTTTCTGCGGCTAGTTCTGCTAATAATGCTTGACTAGAAGGCATTACCAAACCTTGGGCTGCACCAAATAAAGCACTGGGCACGATTAACAACCAAGCATTGTTTATTGCAGGAGTAATCAACACAGCAACAGCAACAATAATGAAAGCGATTTTAATCAAATTTATTTCCGATGTTCTTCGGGCTAATCTTCCTAACTGCGAAGCAACTATCGCTAAAGATATTGACATAGTGGTTAAAATTAAGCCATTAAGCAATCCAGAAGTCCCAAATTTAACTCCTGCGAGGATAGGGACGTAAGTCATAAAGGCTCCAGATTGAATTGCAAATATCGAACCTATTGCCAAAAGTAGTCCCAGCACGGAAGTATTGTTAACGCTGCGCCAGGTATTTCCTAAATAATTCTTGAGATTGCTGGGTTGGCTAATACTGGTTTTTGTGGGAAGTTTAAGTACCATTAAAACTAACATCACCAAAGGAAAGGCGATAACTGCGAGCAAAAATGGGTATCGCCAGCTAAAACCTGCTAATGCCCCACCAATCAACGGATAAATAGCCGTACTAATGCCTACTATACTGACATTCACAGACATTGCCGTGGTTAAAGCTTTGCCTCGATACATCATGCTAATCATGGTCAAAGCTATAACATTTAAGCTAGTAACACCCAAACCTTGAAGAAATCGCCACCCCAGGAGAGTTTGAAAATCCTGGGCAAAGGAAATACAACCTCCAGCAATTGCAAATAGTAATAAAGACGGTACTAAAACTTTTCTTATTCCTACGCGATCGGCTAGTACACCTAAAATAGGGGTAGCAATGCTCATGGGTAGAAAAAACACGGTCATTACTAATTGAATTTCGTTGAGAGAGACATCAAAAACTTTAGCTAAATCTGGCAGTATAGGTGCAATCGTGGGAGCGCCCATAATCGAAATTAAGGTAACACCAATGATGATATAAAGATTGCGGTCTCGAAGAGGATTTTTGGTAGTTGTCAAATCGGGCTGCATAGTTGGTTGCATAGTTAATTAATGGATGTGTAGTGTTACCTGAGATTGAAGAGAACTTGGGGCAGAAAAATTGACAGATTGTTGGTATTAATGCTCTTTTTCTTACCCCTGCTCTTAGTATTTCTGTGTACTTTAGCGAAGTGTTGATAGTCCCAAAATGCTTGAGGATGAAAACAAAAGAACAATTAATTAGGACTGTTGGTTGTTATGGTAATCAAAAATATTACCCGAAATGACTTCTGTATTTAAGTTAGGAAAATCCCTTACCGAGGCATGTTTATTCGGGTCTCCCGTAACCATACGTATCAAATGATTCGTGCCCTGCTTGAAATAATAAGTCGATACAGCTTTTCCAGGTCTTTTAAACTTCCAGGCATCTGTTTTGATTCCTAATATTGTATGGCTGCCTGCATAAGTCGCATTATGGCGAATCAATATATCTTGCGTTAGCAACAATTCATGGCAGGAATCGACATCATCTTCTAAGTTAACTGCTTTGTAAGCTGTTTGCTCGTTTTCTTTTCTGGCGTAAGCTACTTTACTCATGCGTGTTTCTCCCTTACCTGGGGTAAATATCTGAGACATCCACAATCTATGTCCAGTTTCCTTTTCACTCCAAGGATTAAATAAACCATCTATACGACCAAGATTGTTACTGTAGTCAAACCAGCAATATCCCGAAGTTATTTGGTCTTCATCCAACATTGGCTGCCAATAGGAAACATAGCTAGTACTCCATTGTTTTGGAAGTAGAGGTGGTGTTTGGGGTTCTGTTTTCACCGAGGTTCGTTCGAGTGCTTGGCTCAAATTTTTACCAAGGGCTGCTGGTAAAGAAGGTAAGGTTGCGCGACGTGCATCAAAACTTGCCGTAAGTTCGGTTTTACTAAGGTTTATATAGCTATCGATATTCTCAAACCATAGGCGGCTGGCATCGGCATGATTGCGGAATAAATTCATCAATGGCATGACTTTTTGGTCAAATGATTCTAAAGCAGATGAAACATCGCTATGTTCATGCAAGGCTTTGACTAACATCTGTGCCCCTACAACTGCCATAGTTGTTCCTTGCCCGATAGAAAAATGCCCCGATTGAAGCGCATCACCTAACAATACCAAGTTTTGGTCGTAGGATTTACTATGACTCATAGTCATGAAATTCCGCCATTTCAAGCCATTTTGTCCTTGTAAAGCATGACCATCCAATTCATCTTTAAATACCGTACCGATAAAAGCAGCAGCATCTGCATCTGAAAGCTTATCAAGTCCAGCATTTAAATAAGTTTCTTCGCTGCACTCTACCACAAAGGTGCTCATATCGTTGGAATACTTATATGCGTGGGCGATGAAAACACCTTTAGGATCGACTTTGAAGATCAAGTTTAAAAAATCGAAGGTTTTGCTGGTGCCATACCAGATATATTTATTTTTGCCATACTGTATTTCCGGTTTCAGTGCTTCTCTGAAATAATTAGATTTATGGCTAATTCCATTTGATAGCACCACTAAATCATATTTATCTCTATTCAGATCGGACTCAGACATTGCAGGAGATGAATAGTCAATAGCAATACCAACTTGCTTGCAGTGTTCTTGTAAAGAACGCACTAAAGCCTGACGCTCAACAGCACACAGCGTTAGCCCCGTACTCATCATATTGCTCTGGTTACGATGAACTAACTTAAACTCTTCTAAGTATTGGGCACTGAGTTGGTCAAAATCATTTAAATACGATAAGGGATTAGCTGGGTGATGAGGTGCGCGACCGGGTAATACCACACCCCATCCTACCACTTCCTGGGGTTTGTTTTTTTCAATTATCTTGATATCCCAGTTTGGTTTGAGTTTTTTCATCTGATAAGCAAAAATTAATCCTGCGGGGCCTGCTCCTACAATTAAGATTTTCATTTGTTGACTCTCCTGAATTTGTTTAATTTGTAATAAAGCTGTTGTTTTTTTGGGCTTTTAGCACAATTTGCGATTAGTACCTACGCGAACTATGCTGGGTTCTTCAGAGCGCATATTTTGGCTCAACATAACGACTAATTCATTCGACCTAATTTGTACCAAACATTTTGCTGGCTTTGCAGATTCTGTAAATGGCTGTAAGGCATTGAGGTAAAGTAGAGTTTTTCAGCCATATCGGGGGGGTAAACTGTAGGAAATTTCTTGTGCATAAAATTTGTGTATTTAATACGCATGGGCAATATAGGGCTGGAAGAACTTAATACCTGATAATTAGCACGTGCCATATCTTGCATAGCGTCAGCTTCTATTTTTCTCAACTGGGTAAATTCAGGTAGGGTTTTTTCAAAATCGTCATGATTTTTTTCTAATAGCTGAGAAAATATTTGGGCATCTTCAAGTGCCATATTCATTCCCTGTCCCAAAAATGGCGCGGTTGCATGGGCAGAGTCGCCGAGTAGTAATGCATTTTTTTTGTAATGGAACGTACTCGATCTAGCATTAATTAAATCGTTACTGGGTTTTTCGAGAAACTGTTTTACCATTTCATTACGGGTATCTGCTGGCATCTCGGGGAGATAGCGCGTAAAAAATTGCAAAACTTCTTCCTTCTTTTGCATGTTCAAACTAATTGCTCCCTTATAAGGCAAGCAGATGCAAAAACTGATGCTACCATCTGGAATGATTGCCGCACGGCCGCCAAACAAGCCTTTTGAATCCATGCCAAAGAAATATAATAATTCCTTGCGAAAGTTTAGCTTCGCGGCATCGGGTATTACTAAAGTTTTGTAACCATGTCTAAAAAATGACTGATGAAATTCAAAGCAACGGATAGCGTTTTGCATAGCCTGACGAACTTTTGAACGAGCACCGTCTGTAGCAATTATTAAGTCGCCAGATATATAATGAAAATCATCGTTTTTATCTTGGGTAGTTATATATTTTTGTTCGAGATTAACATCAATACATTTATGCCCAAAATGATATTTAACACCATTGATTATGCCGTGTTTATTCAGTAACTTCTGAAATGCGGATCTATCTAAAGAAAGCGGCAATAAATTTTCAACTGGAACTAATTTTCTAACTTTAAATTTACCTCCGACAAAAAAAGACATGCCAGATATCGGCTCACCGCACAAATCTAATTCTTCTTTGGGAATACCTGCACCGAGAACTGCTTTAATTCCTCTTGCTGTCATGCTGACACCAATTCCTCGGGAACTCGATCTATCTACATATGAAGAGATATTTTCTTGCGGATCTGAACGTTTTTCTACTACGTGGACGGAATGCCCTCTACGGGCTAAATAAATAGCGGCAAGTCCGCCTGCGAGTCCTCCACCAACAATAATTATTTTACTCATGAATTCCCTCAGTTATTTCAGTTATTAGTTATCAGTTGTTCACCCGTTCGTTAGTAAACTGCCTCTAAAATGCTTTGATGCCTAACTCTTCGTCCCATTAATTTTGATAGATTTAAATTTAGTTTGTAGTTGCGCGGTCTTCGCCCAATCGCAACTACGAAATCCGCAAAATTAATGTGGTTTAGTACTAGTTTGTCCCATTATTTATGAGGGGTAAAGCATTGTTTGTACCTAAAGGTTGAAACCCTAAATATTTGGCGCTATGAGCGGAGCTTTCTCGCAGAGTAAGCGCAACTACGAACCCCTCATAATTAATGAAGTAGACTACTCGGTTTAACCTTTCAAAGCACTGTAAGCGATATTCAACTGCGGTCCAGTTTGCGCTCCCACAACACCATCAACATTTAAATTATGCTGTTGTTGAAACTTCTTTAAAGCTGCTTCTGTATTTTCTTCAAACTTGCCGTTAATCTGTACTTCGTATCCCATCGCAGATAGGTATTGTTGTAAGCGTTCTACTTCAGAACCTTGGCTACCTAAACGTAAAATTGGAGGCTGATTCATTGTTTTATTTCTCCTGAATAATTTAATTACAGTATTTACTTTTGAATTTCGCAATTACGAGCTTGGTGTCTTCAAGTGCCTGGGTATATTCTGCTTGCTTTTCGACTTGAAGTTTATTTCCTACTTTCTCAAGAAGCTTGTTCATTAACACTTCTAAATCTTCTTGGATTTGGGTCATATTTTCACATACATTTTGATTGACACAGTTGTTAGTGATGTTCATTTGTTTTCCTCGTGCATAGCTTTATTCTTGGAATGTATAAATAAAGCAGTTGATATTAAGATGAATCGAAGTAACCAGTCAAAATAGCTATAAACATAACCTCCTTTTCTAGTACAATAAATTCTTGAATAGTGGCTCAATAAATTAGATATTTGATTCTAATATTTCTCGAATAAAATACCTTCCACACCAATTCCGGGAGCAAACGAGAATGAAAGCCCAGTCAGTTTTTCTGGGATAGTTTTCCCATCCTGAAAAGATTCTGATTCTAAACGAAGCATTACTCGCTCAATAACAAATAAAATCGCACAGCTAAGCATATTGCCGTATTGACGTAATATTTCCCAGCTATCTGCTACTTGTTCGTCAGTGAGTCCTAAAGAACTTTGTGCTTTCTCGATAATGCGAGTCCCGCCGGGATGAACAGCCCATAAATCAATTTGCTCTTTTGTAAGTTGGCAATCTGCCAGAAAATTATTGATAATTGGGTTTAAGCCATTTTCAATGTAGCTAGGTAAATCGCGCGATAGCTTACAGGTAATACCACTGTCATTAATTCCCAAACGAATCCCATCTTCAGTATCGTCAACTAAATAACTGAAGTTATCTTTAATGACAATTTTATTTCTACCAAACAACATATTTTCTTCTCTACCACCAAGCACTACTGCTGCACATCCATCTCCAAAAATGCTGTGAATAATGGTGTCATTTATGTTGTCTTCAAATACGGCATTAACTGAACTCAACTCCAAGCAAACTACCAAAGCTCTTTGATTGGGATTAGCTTTTATATAGTCGCAGGCAATTCGTAAACCATTCATTGCTGCTGCACATCCCATAAAATGCACCGGTATACGAGCAATATTTCGTTTCAATCCTAAACTTTTGATTAGTTTTGTATCAATTCCTGGGGCAACAAATCCCGTACTGGTTACAAAAACAATTAGTCCAATACTCTCTTCAATATTATCGGAGTATAAAGAACCGTCATCTCTCGTGCTGGCTTCAGCAGATTTTAAGGCTTGTTTAGCGACTTTTTCTGCTAAAGGAAATGCATACTCTTCAAACATCTCCATTCGCTGTTGAATTGTACCTTGTTTACGGCTAAATTCATAGCTTTCTTCGGATAATAAATTTACTGCTAAACGTCTTTCTTCGATACGAGTGTTTTGATAAATTTTGGCGATACGGTGACGATTGCGATCTAAATTTTTGAGATTAGCTACAAATTCTGCTGCATCTTTTTGAGAAATAATGTTGTCGGGGGTACCGGTGGCGATGCCTTCAATTGTTGGTAATACCTGTTTGCTTGAGATGTTTGAAATATTATGATTGGAAAGCCTTGCTATCAATCCCTTTTGCTGTTTGACTCGGATAGTAGTGTTAGTCATAGTTTTAGTCCAAATTAGTGAAGTTCGTGAAATCTTTGTCTGAGTTGAAGAGATAGCAGCTAATAGTTTCAGAAACCGAAGGTATGTAGAGTGTTTTGAGAATGATGGAGGAAAAGCTAATAGTTAAAATTTATTAGCTTTTGCTACAATTAACTTTAACCAATGCCGCTAAAGCCAGTAAAGCCAACAACAATATAATCGATACTTGTTTTTAAGGCTTGAGGATGAAAATGTTCTTGGAATATTCCAAATTTATTGTCTTTTGCCATTTGAGAGCGAGTTGTTAAACATTGATGAATTAAAGTGGGTAAGCGGTCTGTGAAAAAGTTTTTTGGCTGTAACCATTCAACGTTAAATTTCGCCGCTTCTTCTCGAACAATATCTTCGCTAATGATGTTGGCAAAACCACTTTTTTGTTGGGGTAATACGTGGTGAACGCGATGAGGGCTTAAACCTGCTGATAGAAAACAGTCAACATATTTATTACCAATCATGCTTAAGTCACAAGAGTTTTCAATTTGAAGTACAGCCCAATCTTGTTCCTGCCAATTTGTTTCTTTATCGATTTTTTCTTCGTCAAAATCGTGACTGCCAAGAATTAAGAAAGTAGCTAGCCAAAGGGTAACTAAAAATTGTCCAAGCCAAGCGAGAAAATCACCGTTAATAGTAAAGACAATTAATTCACCTAATAGCAGAAGATGTACTCCAAATGCCCCAATGAAGTTTTCTACCGGAAAGCCCAGAGGAAATATGTCAGTTTGTTTACCTTGATTGTTTAGTTCTTTGATTCTTCCTTGGATAGATAGGATTGCTACAATTGTTATCTGGGCAAACATGCCGGAGATAACGTGAGCCGCTGTGTGCAAAGTATGCAGGGGAATTCGATAGTAACGGGGTAGTTCCAAGAAGAACGATACGGTGCCATTTTTCTTAACATCCACTTTGCTTTCAATGAAAGGGTGATGCATTAAGTTATGTCCGTCAATTTGTACTATCGCCAAAGGCACATAGTTAATATCGAATAGATTGGCAAATATTTTGTTTAGTCCTATTTGGGGGCGATGCAGTAGGTAATGTCCCGTACCTGAAAGTGCAATTTTTATGATTGCCATTAAAGGTATAAAAACGTAAGCTGGCATATATTGGTTAAAATCTAAGCGCAGCCAGTCCACGAGGATATATGCAATCACTAGGAGAGCGCTGACGACATTAAACAATAAGTCCATTTGAGCCACCTTTTTCTGCATTTCTGGCTCGTTTAATCTGGAATTGATGCGATTGAGTAGCTGGTTTTCTTTTTTAATGTTGTATTTTGGCGTGTCTCTCCAGCTATCAAAATCCTGATGAAACAGAAACTCAGGTGCCCAACAAGTAGGGTGAATATCTTCTGTTGTTGCAAATCGCCCCAAAGAATATTTTTCTAAAACTTTTTTCACTTTATCGGGGTTACGATGAAAAAAATTAACGAAAGTGGTAATATCTCTGTTTTTGGTGCGGCGAATAAAAAATTCTCCTCCTGGATGCTTGCCAATAAATTCTGTCAAATCATAAGCTTCACCATCATAAATCCAGACATTTGGTAATGATGTAGTTTCTGACGCTGGTTCGCGAACTTCTAGAACTGAATTGTTGAGATGGTTAATATTTGCAGTTGTTTGGTTTTGTTCAATGGTAGTATGGTTATTCATTTGGTTCGTGTAAAAGAATATCAGGCTTGTAAGATTTGAAAGAAGCGGTAATTAATCCAATTAATGTTATTAATGACTTCGCCTTATAATTATTAATTGGTAGCAATGATTTGATTTTATTCATCTTGCATACATCAAACTTTTTGCACCATTCTTAATCAGCTAAAAGAAACCGGGTTTCTTGTTGTGAAAACATTACTATGTAGTTATGAAATCAAAAATAAACCCGGTTTCTAGCACTGCTGCAAGATATGAGATACATTAAGCTTTTTGCTCGGCTTCTTTAAATTCAATTGGTAACAGTGATTTGATTTTATTCACTGTTGAAAATTATCTTGGACTTTGTGAATTTTGCTAATTCTCTGCTTCAATTAGAAATTGGCACAGAAGCTGAGGTTTTAACCTTGCCTAGGGACATAGAAGTAAACTTCATTGTCGAATCGACAGAAGGCTTGTAGCTCGCAATATCATGTACGGCTTGCAGTGCTGATTCGATGGAGCCTTCCATCCATGCAGGTAGCCTAGAACAGTGTTCTCCCGCAAAAAACAGCGTATTTTGAGACCTTGCCATATCTTGATACTGATGACGTTCATATGACATATCATGATTCCAAGGAACGGAACATCCCCCAGCGCTCCATTTGTAAGTGCTCCAAGCAATAGTCGCTGTATCAGAAAGCATACCGGGTGTTTGAATCTCAGGATGAATTTTACTCAGAGCGTTTTTTACATAGTGACTGCGATCCTGCTCTGACATTTTTCCCAGATATGTAGCATCATCGCCAATAGTGTAGCTAGCTAATAATACGCTTCCTTGGGAAGAATTATTGCTAACAGAAGGATAGTAAACTTGGCGAATCCCTTCATCGCTGAAAGAGGCACCCCCAAAGATTCCATGCTTTTGCCAGAAAGGGCGAGCGCAATGAAATAAAACTTTTGTTGCTGGCCAGTAAACCGCATTATTGATTGCAGCTATTTTTTTATCGTCAAAGCCGCTTAGCTCTATCTTCCGCAGCACTGAAAACGGGATAGTGCATAACACATAGTCGCAGTGCCTCGTATATAGTCGCCCTTCTTCCAACCAAGAAACCTCAACGCCATTTTCAAGTACTCTCAAAGCGACTATTTCTTGATTGCATCTAATGGGAGCATTGATTGCTTCAGCTAGATTGGTAGTTAATTGATCCATCCCTCCCTGTAGTTGCATTAGATTAGGACTTGTCTCAACTAAAATATCGTTGAGAAACAAATCCAGTGCTTTACTGCATTTTTCTCTAACATCTGGATGGGTTTTAATAAACCTATGGATATCAATAGCTTTACCTTGCAGATTAAGAAAAGGCTGCAAATCTAACGTCTCTAGCCTATCCATTAAATGCGTTAAGTCATGTTCGAGACATTCCCGTAACTCTCCAGAGCCGATGGCATTGACTATAGTCTTGAGCCAAGCTGCAAATAGCTTAGTCTTTTCGCTGTAGCGTTTGTCTAAGAATAGACCTTGATAGAGCTTCTGTAATGCCCTATCTGCCACGTCCCGAATGCGACATAGTTTACCCTGAATATTTAGCAGAGCATTGTTTTCCTCGAACATAGTCACAAACTTGCATAACTTATCGCTTAATCCCATCTCGTTTATGTAATGCAAAACGCATTCATGATCTGAAGGAATTCGCATTGCTCCTAACTCTCCGTAAGGCGCTGAAGAATCATTGCCGAATCTATGCGTCCAGACTCTACCGCCAATACGCGGACTGCCCTCCATAATATCGACTTGATGACCCATACGTTCGAGTTCATAAGCAGCTACCAAACCAGCAATACCTGCACCTAGAACGGTAATGCGTTTGCTTTGTTGGTAATTATCGAACTTGAACTCATGCAGCATTGTTTTGACATCCATTTTCAAAAACCTTTCTTCGTGGTGACAGTTGTTCTCTCAAATTTTGAATCAAATACGGATGTTGCAAGGAAATATATCAGGACTTACGCAATTGTCAAAAAGCTTAGGTGGTGCGTGACAATATAAACCTTATTACTATGTTGCTCGTCAGTAAAAGTGTCACAGCACCCTACAAGAAAAATATGCCAGTTGCGTAAGTCTTATATATGAATAACAAGAAACTTCCCGTATATAAGGATATTTCCCTTATCTATTCATCAGTTTTGCAGCACAGAAAATGCTGACTGAGTTCTTTCCTGCGAAAATGTATTTGACTCAAATGTAATTCTCTATATGCTCTTTATGTCCATGCAGACATCTACAAGGCATAACTTCTGTGAATGTTTAGTTCAAAGAATCTTTAATTTTTGGCTTTGCTGATTAAAAGTATGCCGAAGCAACCCCCAGATAAATCATTTTAAGTCCCCAGAATTGGGGTATTTAGGGGGCTAGTAAATGCTAGAAAACAAATTCATATTTCAATTGAGCAACGCCAAATTTTTTTGCAGATGTTAAGGTACTGGTTCTAAATTTAGAATCAGATATTGCAGTCATGATGTTTTCCTTCAAAGAATTTAGTTAGGTCCATTATTCGATAGTTAGCCGAATCAAACATTGAAATATTGATGCGGAATTTACTACCGATATTTACTAACTTGCTGTGGCTTATATAGTTAGTAAAATAAAATAATGGTTTTGACCTTTATTTATTGTTAGTCAGCATTTTGAGATTATCATTGCTTCCTAAATACATACTTGGTTCGTTGTTTGTAAATTATTCAGTTTTACCTGTGTGATGATGATTTTTTTGCTACTTATGCTTGTCCTATTACTTGTAAAATAGACATATAGGAATCCTAATTGATTTTTGAAATATACGTAGGGTGTGTTGTCGCGAAGCGCAACGCACCATGATGTAAGGGTTTCGGTACGTTAGACTAGCGTCGTAACACACCCTACAAATACCTAGATTTTTTCAATATTCAAAACGGATTCCTATAGCAATCATTTTACCCGTTTAATTTTAGCAAAACTAATCCTCCTAAATTATGCTATTTCCTTATTTTTAGTTGTCTTAGTCAGCGTTTAAGATTTTTACCGCTTTCTAAATACATATAGGTTGTCATTAGCTATAATTTATGCGCTTTGATTCCCAATCTCTTAATTGGTAGTAGTGATATATTTTTATTCAGTCGATTTAATCGCGTAAAAAGGAAATGCCTAAAAATAAGGCTCTTTAACACTTAAAATGCTCAAAATAAATTTAAAAAAGTGGCGTTGCTGAATTAAAATATGAATTTTTTTATAGCATTTACTAGCCCCCTAAGTAGATAAGTACGATAAAACCTAACTATGTCATTACGAGCGTAACGGAGTGAAGCGAAGTAATCGCAATAGTTTCAGCTGTTTTACATTTCGTTACATAGATAGATTTATTTGTGCCTACCTACTTAAATCCCCCAATTCTGGGGGACTTGAAATGATTTATCTCCCTCAGAATTGGGGGTTGGGGGGCTGCGGCATACTTTTAATCAGCAACGCCAAAAAAGTAAATAGGACTTATGCAACAATAAGGCAATGAGTGTACGGCACAAACCAGAATCTTGTGACTCGTTAAAGCCTTGGTAAAAAAATTAGGACTTACGTAAAAGGGACGAAATTACGTCATTATTCACTGCGCGAAGTAATCCTAGTGGTCTGTCCCATTAATCTTGATGACTTATTCCTTAGTTAAAATACCTTTTCGTAGGTTGGGTTAAGTGAAGCGCAACCTAACTCGGGTGTCGGCTTACTCTACGAGAAAGCTGAGCCGCACGCTTCGCGTGAACGCTTACACGACCTTCAACCCAACCTACAAATAAATTCTTGGACTCCTCAGAACTAATGGGACAAACCAGTAGTATTGCATTTCATTAATTCTGAAGGGTGGATGAGAATAATTTTTTATGTTTGTTCATATTCAGCGACTTCTGATGAATCAATTATTTTCCCTTCTGTGTAATAAGTTCTGCCTTTTTACGACTCGGCTAACTAGCATACTAAGTGCGGAATGACTAAAAAGATTCAAAAAGATTCAAATTAATACATACATACAAATACTGAGTTTAGGAATAAAAATTTGGATAAAGACTTAGAATATAGTTTATGCTTCCCCCACTGGATAAATGTAAACTATTAGTTGCTTATGCGCCCCCGTCAAGACATTATAGAAATGTTCTCAACCTTTGCTCAAGTAGAAAAAGATACATTTAGCAAATGGTGTGTTGATAAGAAACTGCATCGTAGTATGCAGAATTGCTTCAGGTCTTTACCAGAGGAGTCAAAAAAAGAGAATTTTTGGGCATTATATTGGCACAAACATTGGTCTTCGCAATCAACATCCAAAAGCCTTGCTAATATGCACCTTTTAGCATATTTACAAGAGCCATGCTATATGGTTTCGAGAAAAACTGCTGCTTCTTTAAACAATAGCCAATATAGTATTGCAGATTATTTTCAAATGGCTAATGCAGAAGTTGAAACAGTTTTAAAATACTTTAATTCAAAAAAGTCTTCTAGCTTGAAAGCTTATGCCATGATGGCAATTAAAAGCCAGCTTAGAGACATTTTACGACAACGTAAGGAGGCGTATAGCTGCACTAATTGGGCATTATTACGCAAAGTCAGTAAAAAGCTGTTCTTAGAAGCTCTTGAAAATGCTGGATTATCTAGTCTTCAAATTTCCCAATATCGCTTAGCTTGGACTGGTTTCAAAGAACTGTACGTGCAAAACCACCCAGGCAGTACAAAATCTTTACCCCAACCAACCTCGCAGTTATGGGAGGCGATCGCTAATTTCTACAACAAATATAAACATCAGTTAACTCAAGCTAGCTCCTCTTGCAGGGCACAAACAGTTGAAGAGTGGTTAAATCAATCAGCGATCTACGTGCGCGCTTACTTGTTTCCATCTGTCAAGTCGCTAAATACTTTCAGAGCAAACTCGGATTCCGATCAATCATTAGATTTAGCAGACCCTTCCTCCGACTCAACAATAGCTGATATGATAGCCACGGAGGATTTACAGGAACAAAAACAACAAATTTCTCAAATTTTTGGTGTCTTATCCCAAGCTTTGGAATCTTTAGATGCTAAATCGAAACAAGTACTCCAGCTTTACTACCAGCAGGGAATGACTCAGCAGCAAATCATGCAGCAGTTAGACATGAGCCAGCCGACAGTATCCCGCAAACTCGTTAAAAGTAGAGAGTCTTTGATGGCAGCATTAATCAAATGGAGTGTTGATTTGAATATTTCTGTCAATGCTAACCAAATAAAAGATATGAGCATTGCTCTGGAAGAATGGTTAAGAAATCAGTTTGGAGATTTCAACATGAATCCGTAATTTAAAAAAGGTGGCAACAATGACTTGTGCGTTTGCAGATCCAAAAGAGTGGTTGTTAGAAATAACACCAACGATTCAATCCAATTTATGGGAGCAGAGCCAGGGTTATACAACCCCTAGCAGTCGTTGGCTGGCTTATATAAATCAAATTTGCCTGCATGGGTTTCTCAGTTGGGTGCAAACTGAATATGCGCTGCAAGCAAATGTTTGGAACAGTTTTTCTAACGTTCCTGCTTTTTGGGAATTTGTCAACGGTACAGCAGTTTTATTAAATCAAAGGCGAATTGTTTTAATTCCGGGCGAATCAATTGATGATAGCGAGTTGGAAGTACCTCAAGAATGGGTAGATATTCCTAGCTTTGCCGCAGATTTTTACTTGGCTGTACAAGTCACGCCAGATGGTGAATGGGTAAGATTTTGGGGCTATACAACCCATCAAGAGCTAAAAACATTAGCTGAGTACGATCCTGTGGATAGGACTTATTGTATGGATGCGCGGCATTTAACAAAAGACCTAAATGCTTTTTGGATGGCTTACCAATTTTGTGAAATAGAAGATATTAAAGCTGCTATACCGAAGTTACCAGAATTATCGACTGCTCAAGCCGAAAATATGCTGCAACGTTTAAGCAATTCCTCTGTTGTCTGTCCTAGACTTGAAGTACCATTTACAAACTGGGGAGCGCTATTAGAGAAAGAACAGTGGCGGCAAGGCTTGTATCAACAGCGACGAGGGCAGCAAAACCAATCATCCCCAGGGGTAAATCTCAGCGCTTGGCTGCAAGGCATTTACGATAGTTCTTGGCAAGCAATAGATACAATTTTTAACTTAAATAATACTAATTTAGCTTTTAATTTAAGAAGTACTACTAGTGTCAAACGAGCGAAGACAATTCATTTAGGAAAGGAAGCAGAGTCTGTAAAAGTGATTCTGCTGGTGGAATTGATACCGGAAGCTGACGGGCAAATTAGTATTCGCGTACAGCTCCATCCTATCGACGATCAATATTTACCTTATAAGATAAAATTAGCCTTGCTTACAGAATCAGCAGAAACTATTCTGGAAGTACAAGCCAGACTTGAAGATAACTATATACAGCTTAAGCTTTTTAAAGGTGAAGAGGGAGAAATTTTTAATATTCAAGTAAGTCTTGACGATTATCAATTAACAGAAAATTTTACCATTTAATAATATTATACACTTAATAATTATTTGTAATTATTTACCTAACAATTTACCTCGCAATTTTAATTTGGATAAAATAGTTGCTAGCAATCATCAGTTAGCGATTACTAATTACAAGCGAAGGAAAGAGTTAGGAGGAAAAAGGGAAAGTTACTAAAAACTTTAGTTCTGAGCTTAGAACTCAGTAAAAAAACACCAATCCGTCCGAGACACGCTGCGCTAACAGTAAAAAAACAACAATCCGTCGGAGACGCGCAGCGCGATCGATATTGATGTCCTTATTTGATTAGAGACATTTTTAAGCGTGAGTTTGTCTTTAACATAGTCGTCTTTTTTTCTTTTTCGACGAACAATTCATATCTATTTCAATTCTCATTAATCAAAAAAACTATTACTAAATGAGTAAGCTAGTCATTTTCACTTTATTAGGAGGAGATTTACACCAAGGTATTCCTGTTGTCACGGCTCAACTTTGGCATAATAATCAATCTTTCAAAATTACGGGAAGCTTGCCAGCAGCACCAGAGTTGAGTCAGCTATACAAGCAATGGCAACTACTTTACGAAGCCGTACATCAGCGTTTTGGTAGCAATCAGCGTATAAAGATAGACCATCAAAGCGTCACTCATGTCTCCGTGAATGACTTTAATGAAATTTGTCTACAGCTACAAAAAAATATTAATGCTTGGTTGAAATTTGAGTCATTTCAAAATATTGAACGGCAACTGCGGACTCTGCTCAATCAAGATGATGAAATCAGAATTATCTTTGAAACAAATATAGTTGCATTACATCGCTTACCTTGGCATTTATGGAACTTTTTCAGTGATTATCCTAAAGCAGAATTAGGTTTGAGCAATCATGAATATGGATCTCCTCGGGTATTGCAAAAATCTCCCGGCGGTAAGATTAAAATTTTGGCAGTCTTAGGTAATGGAATTGGTATTGATATCGATCGAGATGCTGCTTTGCTGCAAAACTTAGAAGATGCTCAAACCATATTTTTATTACAGCCAACAAGGAAACAACTTGATGAGCAATTGTGGAATTACGATTGGGATATTCTATTTTTTGCAGGACATAGCGCTAGTCTTGCAGATGGAGAAATAGGAACCATTTACATTAACGATACAGACAGCTTGACAATTTCTCAGTTAAGAAATGCACTGAAAACATCAATATTACGCGGTTTAAATATCGCAATTTTTAATTCCTGCGACGGAATTGGTTTGGCACGAAATTTAGCCGATTTGAACATTCCCCAAATGATTGTGATGCGAACGGGAGTACCAGATTTCGTCGCACAAGAATTCTTAAAAAACTTTCTTATTGCTTTTGCCGGTGCTAAACCATTTTACTTAGCGGTGCGAGAAGCACGAGAAAGACTTCAGGGATTGGAAAATGATTTTCCCTGTGCTAGTTGGTTGCCAGTTATCTACCAAAATCCGACAACTGTTCCTACTTCCTGGGGAGAATTGCGGGATCGACTTAGCGAACACAGCAAAACAAAATCTGTAGCTCGGGTTTCGGGAAAAAGTAAAATCTCACTCTTAAAGTCTAAGCTGCTGACTATTCTAGCTAGTAGTTTTATTGTGGCTCTTTCAACCATAGGTTTAAGATACTTAGGAGTCTTTGAAAAAATTGAACTGCAAACTCTCGATCAAATGCAGCAGCTTAAACCTAAAGAAGACTTAGATCCTAGGGTAATAGTAGTTGAAGTGACTGAGAAGGATATTCAAGCTCGACAACAAACAACTTTAGGACAAAAATCAATTTCGGATAGCACCCTTGCAAAATTACTTAATAAAATCCAAAAGTTTCAACCGCGAGTCATTGGCTTGGACATTTATAGAGACTTTGCAGATCCCGTATCAGATTCAAATCCAATACAACTTGCCACTGAACTGAATCAAGAAAATGTTGTTGCTGTTTGTAAAGGTAGAGATCGAAAATACGATCCTCAAGGTGTAAAACCTCCCGAACAAGTACCTGTAGAGCGTCAGGGTTTTACTGACGCAGTTCAAGATCCAGATGGTATCGTTCGCCGCCAAATTTTAATGATGGCGCAACAATCTTCTTCCCCTTGTACAACAGAATATTCGCTCTCGTTAAAATTGGCTACTGGTTTTTTATCTTACGACAAGATTTTAATTCATACTTATGATAATTATATAAAATTTGGTTCTACAGTATTTAAACGTTTAAAACCCGGTCGTAGTGGTGCTTATCAAAAAGGAACCGATACAGGCGGAATTCAAATAGTTGTCAACTACCGTAATGCTGATTTTCGCAGAGTTTCCCTTGAAGATGTGCTGAATAATAAAGTTGAACTCAATCAGCTTAAAGATAAGGTCGTTTTGATTGGAGTTACAGCTAATACTATCAGCGATACTTGGTCAACTCCCTACAGTTCTGCACGGCAACCTTACCAAGAAATACCAGGCATATTTATACAAGCGCAAATGGTTAGCCAAATTCTGAGTGCAGTTTTAAATAATCGCCCTATTATTTGGGTTTTGCCTTTTTGGAGCGATATTCTCTGGATATGCGGATGGTGTGTAGCGGCAAGTATTCTTGTTTGGCGCGTTTCTTCGCTCTCCGATAAAGGATGCGCCATATTTATGACAGTTATTATATTGTATGGAGTTTGTGCGATCGCTCTGTTAAATCAAGGACTATGGCTACCATTTATTCCCTCAGCTTTTGGTGTTGTTGTAGGTGGCGTTGCAGTATTGTTCATCCAAAACCGCAAGCAATTTTCGACTCCTTAACAATCCTTAACAAAATAAAAATTTATGTATAAATTATGTTGCCTTTTTTCTCGTTTAAATTGGCTAAGTGCATAATTTAATTATGCTGACACCTATAAAAACATAGAAAAGTTAGTTAACTCTTGATTGCTTAACTTCTTTTCAGCAAACAGATACTATGTATGGACAAAATAGCTTTTGTTAATACCTAAGTCCGATTGAAATCAAGTAGGTTAAAGAATATGCGACTACCTCTGGCTCAGACAGCAAAATCAATCATAACAGTCTCTTTGATTTTAAGCGCGATTTCTCAGTATGCGCCAAAAGTAGTAGCTCAAACTACAAAGCCAACAATTACCAAAAAAACAGCCCAGCCATCTAGGAGAACTAATTCACGCAAAAAAAAGACTTCTCAACGACCAGTATTTGTTTCACCAAAAGCACCCAGAAAATTGACTCCGGTATCGGGACGTAGAGCGGGAATGGGTAGCCGAAATAATTGTCCTGCGGTTCCAATTTCACTTACAGCTTTAGCACCATTTCAACAGCAGGCTAACAAACGCACAAATAAATCAGATATTGGGATTGTAGGGGGAATAACCACTTTAGAAAGACCAAAATTCTGGTTCTACGTTCCATACACCAAAAATTTAGCAAATTCGAGCGCTGAATTTAGTTTGCAAGATAGTAATGGAAAAGATATTTACAGAGATAAAATTGTGCTGCCTCAAAAACCTGGTGTTGTTGGTATTTCTCTTCCCAATACAGTTACACCTTTAGAAGTAGGTAAAACTTATCGCTGGTATTTCAAAGTTAAGTGCAGCCAACAAGCAGTAAGTCTTCCCGTGTATGTAGAAGGAGATATCCAAAGAATAGCTTTAGGTTCTCGCATTGCAGAACAATTACGAGCAGCAACCGACTCGCAACACAAGATTGCAATCTATGCACAAGAAGGTGTTTGGTTTGATGCTTTAAATATGCTGGCACAATTACGCAAATCTTCTCAAGATGCCTCTGTGGAGCAGGATTGGCAAAGCTTACTGCAATCTGTGAATTTAGATAATATTTCTACCGCTCCTTTAGTCAATTAACATTTTGCTTTTCGGTTAATTCCAATTTGTTGGGTAAATCATAGTTAGGGCTTGCTCAATAAAATTATTAGCTTTACCTTGTGAGGAAATACAACCTTGTTTTCCCCCTGCTCCCTGCTCCCTTCCCTTGTCAAAAAAACTTTTTCAGCAAACTCTAGTCAATAGCCCTACCCTGTAGCTGAGCGGACATAACAATCAGCAGATTTTCGCCTAGGATTGTGAGAAGTTTTTTGATGCGCTTGTGCAACAAATTCTATACTCCCATCTTTATCAACTATCCAACCAGTAGCTTCAACGATTTGATTTTTTTTCCTAACGTTATCGTTATTTGAATTGGAAACTGTTGTCGATCGCGGCTTAATTCTTGTATTTTTTCTGGAAATTAGTTCTGGCTTTAATCTTACCCATGCAGATAGAGCATTATTTTCTTGCAAAGGTTCGGTGGGACTCATAGGTAAGCCACCTCTTCCTGTTGAGACAAGACTATTCTCAAATTCTCTACTTCCGGGAGTGCAAGCATTGGATATTTGATTGGCGGCATCAACAAGATTAGCTGGGAGTTCAATTAATCCGCTAGTGGGGTCTATTTCTAGAGTAACTAAAGCTACATTACCTCTAACGCCAAACCGGGAACTGGCGGTGATGTCACTTTTTTGCGTAAGTTGTTCTTGGAATCTAATCCCGAATATTCCTTGGGTAAATATTTCAACCTTGCCACCATTCCCCCTGAAAGCATTAGCTGTAATATCGCTGTCTTCTTTAGGTACGGCAACAACAAAGCCGTTAGGAGCATTGATATTAATGTTGCCGCCATCGCCGCCAAATTCCCGGTTTCCGGCAGTGCTGGAGATTTGACTACCGTTGCGTAGTAATAGTAATTTTTGTAGATGCAACTTAATGTTACCGCCAGTATTGCTGCGGTTTTCGGCAGAAATAAGTCCATTATCAAGAGTCAGGAAGTCGGCAGCAAGTTCTACAGTACCTCCAATTCCTTGCCCTTGACTATCGACAGCAATTTCTGCACCATCTCGGACTGTTATCTTTGAAGGCTCAACAATAATATTACCGCCATTGCCGCTAGAACCTTCGGTGGTGTTAGCAAAAAGTCCCGTATCAGAGCCAGAAAGAATAACGTTGTCTCGTACAGATAAAATGATATTACCGGCTTTTGCGCTGCCGGAAGTTGTAGTTACTAACCTTCCCCCATCAGCTACTTCTAATATTCTGGCTTCTGTTTTTATATTTCCGGCATTTCCTTTGCCAGCAATACTAGTACTTAAGCTGCTATTGTTAATAACACTTAATAAATCTGTTTTAATCTCAATATCATTAGCATTACCAATTGCTCCAGTTTCCACAGCAGCGAATATACCACCAGGTGACTCATTCAAGCCTGCGCCGTCTAACAATACCTGTTTATCCGTAACAATATTGATTTTACCTGCGTCGCCTTGGCTACCAGTACTAGTAGTGCTGGCAATTGTCGCGCCATTAGTTAGCGAAAGGGAATTGGCGGAGATATTAATATTTCCACCTTTACCTGTAGCAGGATTTTCAGAATTGCCAAGTGCAGAGAAAAAACCGCTTGTACCGCCGTGGTTATTAAAACCATCCAAGGTTATATCTTTTCGTGCTTCGATGTTAATATTTCCCGAATTACCCAATCCGAAGCTGTTGGAAGTAATTTCAGCGCCATTGATAATATTCAGCGAACCCGTCTTAATATTCACATCACCTCCTTGACGGAAACTTTTAGTTTCCAAGGTAGTGAAAATTCCAGTTAAATGTTCAAAGTCTAAATCGGGATTTGTTTTGGTTCCGTTAAAAACAATGCGATCGCCTACATCAATCTTTACATTCCCAGTATCACCTTGTCCCTCACTTTTGGTTTGCAAGCGCGCACCATCACTTAAGGTGAAAGAATTAGCTTTAATATAAATTTCTCCAGAATCGCCAATTCCTTGTTCAGTTACGCCGTTAAATATACCGCTAGCAAATCCATCGCTGTAAAGTCCATCGAAAAGAATGCCATCGCGTACATCAATGTTTACATCTCCAGCATTGCCGATTCCACCTGTATTTCCAGCTTGTATTTCCGCACCTTCTAGCAAAGAGAATGAATTTGCTTGAATTTTGACTCCACCAGCATTGCCAATACCGCCGGATGATACTGTATTAAAAATTGTGCTTCCTTCTCGAAGAGAAACCTCATCTTTGGCTTGTATTAATACTCTTCCGGCATTTCCCCGACTCTGAGTTGATGTTTCCAAAGAAGAAAAATCATCAACAGCAAGGGATTCAGTATTAATTTTAATATCGCCGCCTTCACCAGTTGCACCAGCATATATAAAATTGCGAATACGACTTTTAGCGATAAATTCTGGAGTCGTAATTCCTTTGATTACAGTGGATTTTTGGGCATTTAAAGTAATATCTCCTGCCTTACTTTCATCGCTTCCCAAACCTGGAGCAATACCAGCATCAAGATAACCTGCAATTAAATTTATATTATTGGCATTAATCTCAATACTTCCACCATTATCGCCAATCACGTTGGCTCGACCAAAATTATTGATAATTACATTGCTTCTACCCAACTTATCGGCAACTTTTAAGCTCGGGTTGTTACTATCAAAATTTATTCCTACTACCCCAGTATCTGCGACACCAGTTAATTCTACACGACCACCGGGAGCATTCAACCATCCTCCATTTACGAATATTTCTCCACCTAAGAACAGTAAGCTACGACCATCTGGTACTCTTAAACCAAATAAATTATCTTCTAATGGTGCAATAGAACTACTTTCTATCCTTCCCGATTCAAGCTGATTAAATAAGAATGCAGAAGGTTTTATTGTTAATAATTGGGAGGCATTTTGAGGATTGGTGGCACTGAAAAAGCCTTGATTTTCAAACTCGATGGCATTAGCTGTAGAACCAACAAAGGAACCATTTACATCCAAACGAGCATTTTTTCCAAATATGATTCCATTGGGATTGAGCAAGAATAAATTTGCTTTACCATCTACTCCCAAGGTTCCGAAAATTTTAGAAATATTATTTCCCGTTACCCTTGTGAAAATATTCTTAACACCACTGGGATTAGAAAAATATGCCCCTTGTCCTTGTTTAATATTAAATTCTGTAAAGCTGTGAAATAGATTTTCTGCACGCACTGCTCCCCCGTCAATTCTGTCACCGGGAATTTGTTTAATAGTATCGGGAGTAATAACTGAACTTTCGCTACCAAGAGTACTATCTGGAATAATTTGCGCTCCGACTGATTTCCAGGAAATTAGACTACAGAAAGTAAGGCTGCTTAGTAGGAAATAATGCAGAATAGGGGTAAAGCGTGCCACAAACTTTTGCTGTCAAAATTGACTAGGGGTATGCTAATATTTTTCCGGAATCATCGAACTATAGTCAATGCATCGTATTAGAAATTCACAACCAGCTACCCACTAATACATAAGGTGCCCAATACATGGGACGATTGTATGCAGAATCATTCAGCAGTTTTACTTGAGCAAGACGTAAAGCTTCTGCGGTACTCTTACCACTCACTAACTGAGTGTAAAATTCATCAATAAAATAAGCGGTGGAATCGTCACCAATCTGCCATAGAGAAGCCAAAGTACTCCGGGCACCCGCACTTAGAGCAATTCCAGCTAATCCCAGTGCCGCACGATTATCTCCTGTTGCTGTTTCACAAGCACTCAAAACAAGTAGTTCAATCGGCTCTGCTCGTTGTTGCCTTCTACTTTTGATTAATCGATCTAGTTCGGCAACTTTAATACGTTTATCTGATGCTAATAAAAATGTTTTGTTGGGATTTGAGCTAAATTGTCCGTGAGTTGCGAGGTGAACAACTTGGAAGGGTTGAGCATTAATCTTTTCTTTTAAAATATTACTTCTGAATCTCTCATTGTATAATTTTACTGTTGATACACCGGATTTCTCAATTGACGTTAATTCTTGATTAACATTAGGAAGTGGAGCAAAGTTTTCACCTGCGGGTATTTTTGATAATCCCCCTACAAGAGCATTTAGTTTCTGCCCTGCTAAAGATTTTGGGGTAAATAGCTGTAATCCCGGACTAATCGCGATCGCATATTTTTTAACCAAATAGTCTTTACCATCGTACAGTGCAGCCATTGGAATATTTCGCAGCAAACCATCGGGGATAAATACCAAAGTTCCAACTGCACTATTTTTCAGTTCAATTTCAACTGGTTTAATCAACAATTCATAAAGCCGTTTAGAAGCTGTTTGAAATTTCTGCATCCCGTCGGGTTGAACTATATTTCCTTGTATTTGCTCCACTAATTGTTCTAAGTCTTGCTTATTAATTTCAGAAGTTTTATGTATTAATTCTTGTTTGGGAAGCTTAAGGATAATTTCTAGCTGGTTTTCGAGGATAATTGGATAAAATATCGCTGTATCGGGATTGTCATCTACTACTCGATCGAGTACGACAAATTCGTTATTTAAGCAAGCTTCTCGAAAAAAATTATCTAGTTCCGCTAATTGCAAAGCTTCTATTCGCTGGCGTGCTTTGTCTAAATTGGGTTTTACTTCACCCTTTTGTTGCAGAAGCAATTCTAGCGATTGTCGATAAATGGGTTCTACACTATCGCGAAAATTAAACTGTACTTCTCTATTTACCGCAGCTAAGTCACTGCGAAGTGAATCAAGGGTTGCGACTGCACTATCGTAGGCAGATATAGCTGCCCGAGTATTACCATCAGCTTTAAGCAATCGTCCTAACTGCCATTCCCAAAGATACGCTATATCTGAGGCATCATTTTTTTGAGCGAGAAATAATGCTTTTTGGGTTAAGTCTTTTGCTTCTGAGAACTGCTTATTTTGCTCGTAAAGTTCTCCTAGGGTACCTAAAGCATAAGATTGGGCACGTTCGTCACCTATAGTTTTCGCTTGTTGAAAGCTTGTTGCTAAAATCTCAGCTATAGTATTTTGTTTGTTAACAATTTTTGTTTTAGTTAAAGTGCGAGCAAAATTTATTCGTGCGTAAATACTAGTTTGATTGACACTTAAGTTTTCTAATTGGGGTTGAATTATGGGTATTAATTTTTCTGCTTCTGTTGTTTGTTCGTTTTCAACAAGCAAGCTAAGTTGATTGATTTGGGCTTGAACTTTTGTCAGCGAGTTAGATGCAGCTTGAGCAGCATTTTTATAACGAATAATAGCGTTTTTTATATCACCCAACGACCTAAAAGTGTTACCTAAACTAAGTTCTGTTAAAGCAATTTCTTGGGAAAGTTTGAGACTTTGGGCAATTTCTAAGCTTTGTTTTAAAACTTTATCCGATTCTTCTAAATTACCCAACTGTTGATGTGTATTTCCGAGACTACGCAAGGCTGTAACTTTTACCAGGGAGTCGGGTTGAGATTTAATCGCTTTTGATATTTCCTTTAATATGCTTAGGCTGCGACGATAAAAGCCAGAAGCTCGTAAAGCTTGAGCTTGATTGATACGACTGCGGATAATTCCTGTTTTATTATCTAATTGCTGCCATATTTTTTCTGCGTTTTGGGATATTTCTAAAGATTCATCAGTTTTTCCTTGCTTGAGCTTTAACACAGCCCAAATATCAAGAGTTTGGGCAATAATTTCCCCTGATTCCTGATTCGGAGCATCGATATTTAACTTTCGATCTAACTCTTTATCGCTATGCCAACCAAGTAATTTTAAACTACTATTAATTGCAATATCGGCTTCTTTCCAAGCACCAAGTTGCTGATAAACCAGAGAAATATTAGTTAAGGCTGCGGCTTGACCTAGGTTATTATTTTCTTGTTGATAGATACTGGCTGCTTGTTGCAGAATCGCGATCGCCTGTTGTAAATTTCCGGCAAGATACTGTGCTTCTCCTTGTTCGAGAAGTTGCTCTGGATTAGTGGTTGCGGATTTGATGGTTTGAGTGCGATTTAGAAAAGGTGAATTTTCTGGTTGTTTCGCGAATGTGCTAGGGGTAATAGTTAACAGTAAAGAAAGAGTAAATAAAATTACTTTCTTGGCAGTAGATTTTGTTAATAGCTGGAGAAGTTGAAACTTTGGCATTTCATACCTCAATTGGATACAGAACAAGCAGCAGTTTGACTAAGGCTTTTGAAATTATTTTGATTCGCTTGAGCGACAAACTCTATATTCCCATGTTTGTCAACTATCCATCCAGTAGCTTCTATAATTCGATTTCTTTTCTTAACTTTATTGTTATGTGCAACCGTTGTTGATGGCTTGCTTATTGTAGAAGCAGAATTTCTTGGTTGTGGTTTTAATTTTACCCATGCAGATAAAGTATTAGTGTCTTGCAATGGCTCCGTCGGACTCATGGGTAAACCACCCCTTCCTGTTGACACAAAAGTATTTAATTCACGATTTCGGGGAGTGCAAACTTTAGATATTTGGTTGGAAGCATCAACCAGATTAACCGGGAGTTCGACTAAGCCGCGACTGGGGTCTAATTGCGTGTTAACTTCTACATTGCCACTCAATTCACTATTTTTACCTGCGGCAGTAATATCACTTAGAGGAGAGAGTAGGTCGCGAAACTTGATACCAACTACGCCTTCAGTGTTAATTCTGACGTTACCACCCCGAGAGTCAATAGAGTTAGCTGTAATATCACTATTCTCAAACCCAGCAAGTACGCCTGTATTAATATCAATATTGCCGCCAATGATATTTTGCCCAGTTGCATTGGTACGAATCTTGCTTTCATTACGCAGTATTAAATCTGTGGAGCGTAAATTTATATTACCTTCTTTTCCGACTGTATTGGAATTAAGATATCCACGATTTAAACGAATAGAGTTGGCATTAATCGCAATATTACCTGCTGCACCATTACCTTCACTTGTACTAGATAATCTGGCACCGTTTTCAACCGAAAGTTTCTCGGTTATGATGTTAATTTCTTTGCCATCTCCTACAGCTTGTTTTTCTACCGTACTATATATTCCACTGTCAAACCCTTCCAAAAAGCTTTGTTTGCCTGCGTTAATATTGATATTGCCAGCTGAACCTTCTCCTTCGGTAAGAGCGAATAATCCAGCACTCCCGGTAACAAATAAAGAATCGGTTTCAATATTTATATTGCCTGCATTACCTACTGCATTATTCTCAACACTGGCAAAAATTCCGCTGCTACCTCCATTTTGATTTGTGCCATTAAAAGAAACTCTATCGCGGGCATTTATACTGACATTACCAGCATTTCCCCTACCTTTTGTAAGAGCGAATAATCCAGCGCCCCCGGTAACAAATAAAGATTCTGCTTCGATAATTGTATTACCTGCATTACCTACTGCATTGTTCTCAACACTGGCAAAAATTCCGCTGCTACCTGCATTTTGATTTGTGCCATCAAAAGAAACTCTATCGCGGGCGTTGATACTGACATCACCAGCATCTCCTCTACCTTTTGTAAGAGCGAATAATCCAGCACCCCCGGTGACAGATAAAGAACCAGTTTCGATATCGATATCACCGCCGCTGCCGACTGCATTTTCATTTACAGTGGCAAAAATTCCGCTTACTTGTCCATTTTTAGCTGTGCCATCTAAAGAAATTGTGTCGCGAGCATTTATATATATGTTTCCAGCCGAAACTTGATTTTCGCTTTGGACATTAGCATTAATCTGCGAACCGTTAGTTAGCAATAATGAACCAGTATTAAGAGTAACGTCCCCTGCTTTTCCTTTTGCTTGCTCGGCTACTGAAGTGACAATATTACTGCCAGAATCAAAAACAATTTGCTCTCGTACATCAACATTTATATTCCCGGAATTTCCTTCTCCAGCAGTACTACTAAATAACTGCGAACCATCAAATAAATTTAATGAACCAGCATTAAGATTAATATCCCCTGCTTCACCTATTCCATTTTTATCTACTGAATTTACAATACTACTAAATCCATCGAGACTAACTGTATCGCGAGCATTAATTGTGATATTACCTGTGTTTCCCTTTCCATTAGTAGAAGCATTTAATTGGGAACCATTAGTCATAGAAAAGGAACCAGTTGTAAGAGTGACATCCCCTGCTTTTCCTGCACCTGTTGTATCTACGCTGCTAATAATGCCAGTAGTACTTCCGGCACTACCAGCAGAATCAAAAACAATTTGCTCTCGTACATCAACATTTATATTCCCGGAATTTCCTTCTCCAGCAGTGCTACTAAATAACTGCGAACCATCAAATAAATTTAATGAACCAGCATTAAGATTAATATCCCCTGCTTCACCTATTCCATTTTTATCTACTGAATTTAAAATAATACTAGATCCATCGAGAATAACTGTATCGCGAGCATTAATTGTGATATTACCTGTGTTTCCCTTTCCATTAGTAGAAACATTTAATTGGGAACCATTAGTTATAGAAAACGAACCAGTATTAAGAGTAATGTCCCCTGCTTTTCCTTTTGCTTGCTCGGCTACTGAAGTTACAATATTACTGCCAGAATCAAAAACGATATTATTTTGTGCGCTAACATTTATATTCCCGGAATTTCCTTCTCCAGCAGTGCTACTAAATAACTGCGAACCATCACGTAAATTTAACGAACCAGCATTAAGATTAATATCCCCTGCTTCACCTATTCCATTTTTATCTACTGAATTTACAATACTACTAGATCCATCGAGAATAACTGCATCGCGAGCATTAATTATGATATTACCTGTGTTTCCCTTTCCATTAGTAAAAGCATTTAATTGGGAACCATTAGTTATAGAAAACGAACCAGTTGTAAGAGTGACATCTCCTGCTTTTCCTTTTGCTTGCTCGGCTACTGAACTTACAATATTACTGCCAGAATCAAAAACAATTTGCTCTCGTACATCAACATTTATATTTCCGGAATTTCCTTCTCCAGCAGTGCTACTAAATAACTGCGAACCATCACGTAAATTTAACGAACCAGCTTCAAGATTAATATTCCCTGCTTCACCTATTCCATTAGGGAAGATATAACTAGCAATTACGCTTCCTCCGCTAAGGGTAATATCGCCTGTAGCACTAACATTAATATCGCCAGCAATTGCGCCAACTCCTCCCAAACCCTCTGCAAAACCTACCCGAAGTACTCCCACTTCTGAAATATCTACATCCCTCGCATTTACCCAAATGCTACCCCCTCCATCAGAAAGTACTTTCGCTCCAGCAATCAACAAGTTCCCCCGTTGTATACCAACAGGATAGTTTAAACTCAAATTATTATCTGACGTGTTAAATGTTACTTCTCCCGTTCCAGTTAATCCCCCCAATTCAATTCGACCACTTTCAGCAATCAGTTGTCCTCCTTCTAAATTAATATTGCCACCTACAAATGCTAAGGTTTTTCCAGAACTTACTTCTAAGTTAGATTTTCCTAAGTTAATATCTCCACCGTTACCATATTGCAAACCGATAGGTACATTAATAGTTAACAAAGGTAATTCTTGAGGATTTATTGCACTGAAGGTACTACCGTCACTAAACTTCATACTATCGGCAGATGTGGCAAGAAAAGAACCACCGATATCCAATCCTGCATTCTCTCCAAATATAATTCCATTGGGATTAATCAAAAACAGGTTTGCACTACCGTTAGCTTTAAGCAAACCATCAATATTAGAAATGGAATTACCTGTTACCCGGTTGATGATATTTACGATATTTGGAGAATTATCAAAGAATGCTGTATTGCCTGAGAGTACTGAAAACTCTTGAAAACTATGCAATAAGTTATTTCCAGCTTGGGTTCCACCAGAAATAGTTGTGATGTTGTTTTGTATATTTGTCTTTGACGGGTTCGGAAGAGTGCTATCGGGAACAATATCATCAGCTAAAACAACTTTTGCTTCGGTAGCGAACACTCCGCATACAATAAATATTCCCAATATATACTTCCAATAGCAATTTTGTATTGATGGCATATTTTTAAATAGAAAAAATTAGCTAAAAATCAAATCCGAGCTATTATTGAGCAATAATTTTAGAGACACATCCTGATGTTCAAAGATTATTAAATCAAGGATATTTCAGCAATCAAATCGTTTTGATAATAAAGCTGTAAGAAGGAACTATCGGAAGATTTCAATGATGTTGAATAATCTTCTATATTTCCAGCCCACTGAATTTTGTCACCTTCAAATGCTCGAAAATCTTGAATTTGAGCGTATCCATTTCCTAGATAATACACTCCGTCAGTATCATTCCCCAATACAAAAGTATCGCTACCGGCTCCACCTGTGAATGTGTCAATTTGATCGGCTTGAAAAGATTTGTACCAACCATCAATTAAATCGTTACCATCACCACCCAAAAGTTTGTCGCTACCGGCTCCACCATAAAGCGAATCGTTACCGTCAAGACCAGTTAAAGTATCATTTTCTTCAAGACCATAAATCTTATCATTACCATTACCACCTTCAATAGAATTTTGGTTTAATGTACCGAATAGTAAGTAGTTTTGGGCATCTCCATAGCTAGGTAATTCAAAATCTGAGATTTGAGTATTGTAATTGCCAAAATCATTGATGTATTTAAAAATCGAGGTATTAATTTCATCGTAGAGATAAGTTTTGTAGTATTCGACATCAAATTGCGTTGTATCTGTAAAGTCAACTAAATCTTTTCCATTTAACTTTGAGATAACTTCTCCTACACCAAAACCTCCGCGAAGATGCGCTCCCGCAATAATCCCGGATAAAGAAAGATTTACTTGTGTTAATTCGAGGTTTTCATTTAATACTGGTTGACCGTTTTCATCTCGTTCAAAATCTGTAAGGTCATTGTTTAATTTATAAAACTTAATGGTTTTAGTATCTTTGTTGTTAGCTAAAAACGTCGTATCGAGAGTGGGAATACTGTTTTTCCTCAATTCAGAATTTACATATCCGTAATTAGTAAAAAAAGATTCACGAATACCTGTTTCCTGTACGGCTGGACTATTCTTCCATGATTCTAAGCTTGTAATTCCGTTTTTCCCGGTAAATTCGCCATCCCAGATATTATCAGATAAATTACTATCATTTTGATAGTAGTCTAAATCTTGCATTAATCTCTGTGTAAACTGGTATTTACCAGTTGCACCTGTAACATTATTGACGCTACTGTATTGTTCTGAATCTCCTGATGGTTTTCCTGATTCAAAAGCACCTAACGCTTCTAGAAATTCCTCGAAATTGCCTTTAGACATCTTTGATATTCCTACTATTGCTACACAAAAGTTGCTTTTAGGATATGCGATACAAAGTCAGCCAACAGTCAACAGTTTTAGGTTAACTGTTAAATTTGTGTCCCTTTTATAATATAGGTACGAGCAACATCAACTTATTCACTTTAGAACGAATCGCGATCGCAACGATGGACTAAGTATGGTAATAGTAATATATAAAACAAAATATATTACTCAGATACAGAACAAGCAGCGGTTTGACTAAGGCTTTTGAAATTACTTTGATTCGCTTGAGCGACAAACTCTATATTCCCATTTTTGTCAACTATCCATCCAGTAGCTTCTATAATTTGATTTCTTTTTGTAATTTCATTTTTACGAGAATTATTATCTAAATTTGAAATTTTTCTCAAAGCTGCTGTTTGCGATTGTGGTTTTAATTTCACCCATGCAGATAAAGTATTAGTGTCTTGCAATGGTTCGGTGGGACTCATGGGTAAACCACCCCTTCCCATAACCACAAATCTATTCTCAAATTGCCGACTTCTAGGAGTGCAAGCATTAGATATTTGCTGGGAAGCATCAACTACATCAAGTGGGAGTTCGATTAAGCCACTAGTAGGGTCTAATTCTGGTGTGTTTATATTTACAGTACCCCTCACGCCAAATTTGGAACTGGCGGTGATGTCGCTTTGTGATGTCGGTCGTTTTTGAAATTCAATCCCGAATATTCCCTGAGCTTTTATGTTAACTTCACCACCATTACCCATAAAGGCGTTGGCGCTGATATCGCTATTTTCTTTGGGAACAGCGACGATTAAGGGGGCATTAATCTTGATGTTGCCACCATCACCACCAAATTGCTCATTTCCGGCAGTAGTAGAGATTTGACTGCCATTGCGTAATAATAATAAGTCTTGCAGATTTAGATTGATATTACCGCCAGTGTTGCTGCGGGTTTCGGCAGAGATTTTTCCACCATTATCAAGAGTTAGAGAGCCTCCGTAAATTTCGATATCGCCGCCAACTTTTTCTCCTTGGTTATCCACAGAAATTTTACCACCGTCCCTGACAATGAATTTGTCAGAATTAAGTTTTACGCTGCCGCCGTTACCCGTACTACCTGTTGTGGCTTCTCCACTAATTTTACTGGTGAATATATTGTTTGTTGTTAAAGCATTTACTTTTCCGTAGACTTCGATATAATCCTTAGCATTGATTTGCAATCTACCTGCATTGCCATTACCTTCTGTAAATACTGTTACGGTACCTCCATCTCTGACACGCAATCTGTCAGTTTCTATGGCGATCGCTCCACCAAAATCGCCTTCGGGTAGAGCCGTGCTTTCATCTCCATCGAATTGAAAGCCAGCAAATATACCACCTTGAAAGAAGTCCGCTTCACCTGGAGTATCATAGATATCGATATCGGAAGCGCGAATTGATAACTTGCCAGCATCACCTTTACCAAAGACAGCGACTTGGATTTTGCCACCATTACCAACACTTAAGCTTGGGGTTTCGACACTTAGGTTCCCACCGTTACCTTCACCTTCGCTATTGACTTGAGAAAATAAGCCAGCAGGGTTGTTAATCGGTGTTGTTGGGTCTTTTTTGTTCGTTGAAAATATTTTTCCGCTGATTTCTACAGATTCGGAAGCGTTAACGCTAAGATTACCTGCATTTCCTAAACCAGAGGTTGAAGCTGAGACTTGGGCATTTGTGATTACTAGTTTTTTTGTGTCGATTCTTAAATCTCCCCCTTTCCTGTCGCTTCTACTAGCTCTTCCTGATACATTAGCGCTCAAAGAAGGGTGTGTATTAGTTTCTCCTGTACCTATAACTTTTACCGATTCAGTGGCTTTGATCGACAAGTCACCAGCATTTCCTTCTCCAGAGGTACTGGTGGAAAGTCGGGCACGATTGACAATTTCTAGGGAGTTTGCCGCAATGGATACGTCTCCGGCATTACCGTTTGCCTCTTTGTTTACTTGGCTAAACGCCCCAGTAAAAACTCCTTGTCCGTCAATTTTTACTAAATCATTTGCATTAATATTGACGCTACCTGCATTACCTTTTCCATTAGTACTGGCAGATACTTGGGCACCATTTAGTACCTCAAGGGAGCCAGTTTTGGCACTTACTGTTACATTCCCCGCATTTCCTTCTCCAGAAGTACTAGTAGAAATTTGAGCGCCATCTCGTAACTTAAACGAACCCGCATCAATGGTAATATCACCTCCATTACCATTAGTTCCTGTTTTTACACGGCTAAAAATTCCACTGGGTAAGGTGTTGTTTTTCATGCCGACAATATCAACAGCACCTGTTACTTTTATATCTACATTTCCTGCATTCCCCCTACCTGCTGGTTGAGTTTTAGAGGCTTCGCGAGTAATGGTTAATAGTTGAGCGGCATTTTCTAGTTTTAAGGAAGCAGCATCAATATCAATATTGCCACCCTTACCTACACCCCCTGCTCCCACTGTGCTCAAGATATAGCTATCTTTAAGAGAAATGGCATCTTTTGCAAGTACTATAATGTTCCCTGCATTCCCTTTTCCAAAAGTACTGGCAGATACTTGGGCACCATTTAATACCTCAAGGGAGCCAGTTTTGGCACTTACTGTTATATTCCCCGCATTTCCTTCTCCAGAAGTACTAGTAGAAATTTGAGCGCCATCTCGTAACTTAAACGAACCCGCATCAATGGTAATATCACCTCCATTACCATTAGTTCCTGTTTTTACACGGCTAAAAATTCCACTGGGTAAGGTGTTGTTTTTTATGCCGACAATATCAACAGCACCTGTTACTTTTATATCTACATTTCCTGCATTCCCCCTACCTGCTGGTTGAGTTTTAGAGGCTTCGCGAGTAATGGTTAATAGTTGAGCGGCATTTTCTAGTTTTAAGGAAGTAGCATTAATATTAATATTGCCAGCCTTACCTACACCCCCTGCTCCCACCGTGCTGAATATGTCGCCACCTGTAAGAGAAATGATATCTTTTGCACGTACTATAATGTTCCCTGCATTCCCTTTTCCAAAAGTACTGGCAGATATTTTGGCACCGTCACTCATAGTTAAAGATCGAGTTTTGATATCGATATTACCACTGTTACCAATTACACCACGATTAACTCGGTTATTAATTTTAACTCCTTTATCGCCTGTAATATCTCCTGTAGCATTCAGCATGATATCTCCAGCCTGACTTCCCACAGCACCAGTAGTATTCGATGCTAATTTCCCACAAGCATCATCTCCACCAATTCCAGCACAAATATCAGTACCAAGGTTAAGCTTGATGTTGCGAGCATGGATACTAATATCCCCTCCTCCTCCACCAGTAACATCCACTTCACCACGATTTAGTAATGTATCTGCTCGCTCTACTCCCAAGGGAAAACTGAAACTGCCATCATGACTTATTTCTACCGTTCCCGCAGACGCTAATCCTCCTAATTCAATTCTTCCTCCTGGTGCCCTGAGTCTTTCGCCATTTAGTTCAACTTCACCGCCGATAAGCGCCAAGGTTTTTCCTGGCTTAACCTCAAGAAGAGTAGGTGATTTGTCTGTGAGACTAGTCTGTAGATTATTCCCAACCTTAATATTTCCCGGACTCTTTCCAAATTGCAAACCTAAAGGTACATTAATCTTTAATAACGGTGGTGCTTGCGGATTTACCGCACTAAATTCACTACTGTCGGGAAATTTCATACTTTCGGCAGTTGTGCCAATAAAAGAACCACCAATATCCAACCTTGCATTTTCACCAAATAAAATCCCATTGGGATTCATTAAAAACAAGTTGGCGCTACCGTTTGCTTTGATTAAACCATCAATATTAGAAATTGATTTACCAGTGACTCTTGTAAAAATATTTTGAATATCTGCACCATTCTTAAAAACTGCTTCCCAACCAGTAGGAACCGAAAACTCCTTGAAACTATGGAATAGATTATTTCCTGCTTTCTTTCCTCCATCGATGTTGAAAGTTTGATTAACTTTATCCACTTTGAAATCCACAGGGAGAGTCGTATCCGGTGTAATTTGAGCAACCGAACTATTTGCATCTAAGGCGATCGCGCTAACCATTACAATAGCTAAACCTTTGATGCGGTAGAAACCCATAGATGCTTGAGACATTGAAAATCTTCTATATAAAAAAGTTCATCTTCAGTTAATAATATAGTGGCGGACAACATCAACTTATGCTTCTTATTACTTATTAAGTTAAGGAGGCGATGTAATGGTAAAGTCGAGCTTGTGAGGTAAGTAATTTCACATAATTCTTATCTGCCTCTAATCATTCTTTCACGCTAGACTCATTACTAAAACTTACACTTGTGTTTAGGTTAACTATTAAAAAAGCAACATTATTATGAAGAGAAGATATTTTTTAGAAGCTGGGGGAGTAATACTAGGTGCTTCATGGCTATCGCAATATTTTATAGATAAGTCAAAAGTTATAGCAACTGCTTCGAGTGAGTTCGAGATTACTAAAACAGAAGAAGAATGGCGCGAAATTTTGGCACCTCCCGAGTTTTACGTACTGCGGCAGCATGGAACCGAACGCCCTCGCAGCAGTTCTCTTGACAAGCAATATGCGGAGGGTACTTATGTATGCGCTGGGTGTAATTTACCACTGTTTAAATCGAATACTAAATTCAACAGCGGTACGGGATGGCCAAGTTTTTATGCTGCCATTCCAGGAGCAATTGATACATCGGCGGATAACTCGTTTTTAATGAGACGTACTGAAGTTCATTGTCGTCGCTGCGGCGGACATTTAGGTCATGTATTCAACGATGGGCCAAAGCCTACTGGCAAACGTTATTGTATGAATGGGGTGGCGTTGAAATTTGTTGAAGCTTGAATGAATCTGACTTCTTGCACTGTTCTCATGAAGCCCAAATACCCACCGATGATACAATTTCAAGGCTGATATACAAAGTAAGTTAAAAAGCACTAAAATAACCTCAAAAGCTTACCTAATCTGGTTTATCAAACTTTGTATTTAAGCCTGGGAATTTATTCCAAGGCGGTTGTTGAAAATGGTACAAGATGTGAAATTAATTAATCTAAGAAAACCGATAAAATCCCAACATTTAATCTATATTTGAGTTTGACTATCGCTGCAAACTATCTTTAGGAAAATTCAAAATTGGATTTGTTTCTTCAAGTTGTTCAATTATTTTAGTGTTATCTATATTGTTCTTAAGAATACCTTCACTCTTATAGCGTTCTGGATTAAGTAAAATTCTTGTTTCTCTTTGTATATTGCGTCTTCCTTCTTCAAAGAACATCTCAGATGCTCTTGGTGAATACAAACCATTTAATACAGATTGATTGGGTAATGGTACAGTACTTTCTCCTAAAGCTGTATCCATTGCACCAATAAGTACTGATGCGAATGTTGCATATATACACAATAAAGAAGCAAAGTGCAGAGTATTAAGTTTCATTTTGCCCCTACCTAAAAATGGCTTACTACTTATCTCTATTATAGATAAATTATAGATAAACCATCAAAGAGGAGTATCCTCTTTTAGAGTATGTTATCGCGGAGCGTTAAGACGTTACATTTACGGAGTACCCTAAGATTTCTTCTTTTAATTACAAGATTTTATTACAGAAAACTACCAAACTTCAGCCATATCTAAAATAAATTCGGGTAATAAATCTTCACCCGATAAAGAAGAGCGATTCCTATTTTGCTTTGACGATTCCAAAGCCATAATTGTCCAGTAATATTCGTATTTTTTGCTCCTGCTTCACCTCCATTCAGAGGTATAACCACTAATTCTCCTTCTTCAGTTCGTTCCAATCTTAAGTCGCGGTTCGCTATCGCTAATTCTTTAAATTGTTCGTGAGAAACTTTGAAGGCTTCGGGGATAGTTACGGTAGGGTTAAGCATGGATTGAGACTGGAATTATCAGTTATTTATATGATGTCACAGGTTAAAGGTAATTGTTAACTGTTCACTGTTCACTGTTCACTGTTAACTGTTCACTATTCTAAGCAATCAACAACCTCGCTCTATCAGCTTGCTCCTGTACGGTTTCTTTCAACCATTCGCTAATTGATTTACCTAACTTAATAGCAATTGTGGGGTCTTTTGTTAATGTTTCGTGGATTTTATTTTGTAATTCTGGTTTTTTCTGACGTGCTAAATCGTTGATTCTACTATCAGAAACAAATTTACGTACCCAGCCGGGAATATCCGTTTCTTTAACTAATGATTCGCCAGCAAAATAAACAACAATTCCAATAATTGGAGCGATGATTCCGGCGAAAATTATTACGTGAAATAAACCGGCGAGAACAACACCAACTATAATCGCAACCAGGTGTCCAACAAATACGGAAAGTCCGCTTAAATCGTCAAATGAAATTGATGTAGGAACCTTTCCGGTATGGTCTCCCAGGTCAATTGTTTTACTACCAAATGTACCTAAAGGTAAACCATATTTACTACAAATAGAATCAGTCTTTTCTCTGACTTCATCTTGCACGTTTCCCAACCAAGCTAATAAGCATTTGGTCACTTTACTATTACCATCGCTTCCAGTTAACCAAGTTTTAGCTTTATTTTCAATTTCTAATTCTAAAGCTTTGAGAGTAACAATTTCTCGATTTCGCCAAGATTTAACGCAAGGTTTAACTACTTCTTCTACCAAGCCATTAGCTAATTCTTCTGATAATTTATCTAAAAATGCGGGAACATGATTTCCGACAATACCCGTTAATTCGTTATCTAGAAATTTACTAATTTCATCCATAAAGCCGGATGTTCTAATATACACTCTTCCCCAACGAGCTAATCCTCTAGCGATGCATAATTCGGGTTCGCCGTCGCGTTTGCAAGGTAAATTAGGAAAGGTTTCTTGACTCATTTCCATCACAAAACCCATTTTGGAAGCGCTGCCGGTAAGTAAAATGGCGCTGGGTATAATAGATTGTTCGTCTAATTTGCGTTTGACTACTTTTAATTGGCTGCTGAAGTCATCCCGCCAGCTTTTGTTATCTAATTGCTGTAAGGGTTGATTGAGAATAGCGTTAATTATTTTCCCATTGACTAAAGGTGAAAATTTAAACTTGCGCTGGATATCTTCGCTGCCAACATTAACAAAATCATCTTGATAGGTATCTTGATAGTTAAAATATTCTTCCTTGGCTTTACGACAGCGAAGTTCGCAACGATTTCTATAAATAGGACTTTGCTGAAGAATTGTTTCTAATTTATCAATTTCTTCTAATGTCCAAATTTCTTCTTCGTTGAGATATTTTCCTAATTTAATAATATCTTCGCGTTTCTCTCGATATTGCCGATGTAATTCTAAAGTTTTTTTCAAAATTTCTTTTTCAATTAAAGATGCACCCAAATCGTGTCCAAAATCTATGGGAGTATCTGCCATACCCTTAACTAAGGTATAATCAGTTGTGGAAGAACCGATATCAATTACTAAAACAGATTTTTCTAATTCCTGAATTGTAAAAATACCGCTTTCTTTGGCGTGCATCAAAGCAGCACGGGATTCTTTGACGACTGTGGCATTCGGTACGGTTTCGGAAAGTATTTGTTTATAACTTTGAATTTCTTCTATCCACCATCCCGAGGGGCAACCGACGAAAAAGTAATTTGTATCTTCGGTTTGAATTTGATTTGTATCGATTAAATGCTGATAAATAGCGTTAACAAATTGTTCTATAGTCTTTTGATAGGAAAAATCTTGAAATTTTCTAGTTTTAAAAGCAATTTCTAAAATAGATGCATCCGATAGCTGACAAGCCATTTCACCGATGATTATTCCCCGTTGGGGATGATGCGCGATCGCAGTAATTTGGCTTTTACGATTATTGATTAATAAGCTTTGAGGTGAGTTTTCTTGGTTATCCGCACGTACCCAAGTTAAAGCAGTTTCGCCATGCCCTAAATCAAACCCGATTATTCTAGTATTATGGTAATCTTGCATTTGTTTTGATTCTCTCCTCAATCTTGTTTCTATTAATTAGATATAGATGCAGCGGGTTCGATTACGCTTCCAGGTAACAGCACTTTTTCATCTTTGACAAATGCATGTTTTAAAGTGACGTAATCGGTAATATTGGGGTCGATACTTGGTTCAAAATAGAACATGTCCCAAGCTTTATTTGCTTCTAAAGAAGGTTGATATACTTTGGCTTCTATTCCGTAATTTCTTAAAACAGTTATTGCTTGTTCGATGCGTCTGCGTACTGCAATTGGTAATTGAGTTTCTTCATCAAGGGCATCTGCCATTAATTCTTGAAGATATTCTAATAAATCTAAATTGTTTTCTAAATCGGGTTGATTCGATTTTTCTTCTTTCACACCGTAAGTTAAAACTGTTTGGTCTATTGATTGGAAATTCTGGTATAAATAATTAAGTAGTTTATCAATATCTACAGCAATTTTAGATTGATTTTGAATAACTTCATCGGCAGAATTTGAGCTAATATCGGGTAATTGCTTTTGTTTTACAACTTTACTAAAAACGCCTCCGGAAACTAAACCGATTGCTGCTCCCACCAAACCCCAAGTAATTCCTCCTTCTAAAGTTCCCGCTAAACCCGCAGCAAGTAAACTACTAACAATAACGCGACTTTTTTGAATCGGCTTTAATAATATTTGTTGATAATAATTAGGTGATGTCCAGTTTTGAATATTTCTTTGAGTTTGAATAGCTGAATTAAGAGGCGATAAAATATTTTTATTCAACTCTGCACTAACTTCGGAAATATCAAAAGACTTTTCTGGAACATCTATATTTAAGTCTTGTAATTCAACCGAAGTTAATATCTGAAGATTTTCTTTTATGTTTTCCAACATATTTCGAGCCAAACGTGCTTGTGGAGGAGTCAATTCTTTGATATATTCACCATTAAGGTCGGCAAGTTGGTTGACTTCACCTCTAACTATCTCCACTACTTCCTCAACCGTATTTACAGCTTCTAAACGAGACTTGAGTTTTTCCTTGATTTTCTGATAATGAGATGCAAGGCTTTTCATAATTAGATATGCATAACTTTTAAAACTGGATTATAAAGCAACTAAGCTCAACCAGCATTGAATTTACCACTTTCTTAATTTATTCCCCAACAAGCGCGTTTTACATCATCCTATAGTATATTTAGTACTAACTATTCCCTACCCTATAAGGCAGATTAATTATTCGCGTTGAATTAAATACCTATACTTTTACTCGCTATATCAGTATAAGTAAAGTTTTATTAAATACAGTTTACGGGATATTTAAAATAAATATTATTATTCGCGTAAATAATTTTTATAATTCAGAGTCAGGTAAAGGAGCAAAGAGTTTTTAGATAAAATCTAAACAATTGCGTAAGTGCTTTGCATTTAAGACTCATATTTCATACACAAAAAGTTAAAATCTTCAATCAAACTAGCTAACAAACCAATGTTATCTACCTGCAAAGCAACCCAAGCATTAGCATTATCTTTAGCGATGAATCTTTCATCAAAAAGAGTTTTTCCTAAAGTATAATTTCCTAGAGTTTCGATATCTACTTTTGCGCGACGAAACATTAGGGTTTCGGGATAGAAAAGATAAGCAACAGCAGCACCATCATGAACTAAAAAACCTTTGCTTCCTTTAGTTTGACGATAGCGTAAATTAGCCGCTGTCATGAAATTACATAAGTCAGATATAAATTTAGTTAACTTATTATGATAACTACTTAAAATATCCTCAGCCATTGTTGGAGTAAAAAGCAATTGTTCGGTAATATCTAAAGGTAAAACTACTGTATTGTTGCAGCTATCAAAGACTTTTTCTGCGGCTTCCGGATTATAGTAAATATTAAATTCTGCATGAGGAGTAACATTTCCCGGTACTTTGAAAGCACCTCCCATGATGACAATTTCTTTAGCTTTTTTCAAAATACCGGGACTTTTGCTTTCAGCGGCTGCTAAATTAGTTAAAGGTGCAACAGCGAGGATGGTAATTTCTCCTGGATGGGCGTTAAGTTTATCTACAATTAATTCATCGGCATAAATCGCATTCTCAAAATCATGTTTTGCTGCGGGTAAATTATGAGAAATATTACCCATGCCATCCATACCGTGGATATAAGCAGCATCAGCTTTAGATTTTTTTAAAGTGACTCCTCTTGCTAATTCTACTTGTTCAAAACCGCCTAAACTCAAAACTTTACTAGCATTATTAAAAGTCAATTTAGAATTGATATTTCCTTCAGCAGTAGTAACTGCAATTAATTCAGCCTTACCTTGCTTTTGTAAACTTAGCAGCCACAATAAAGCGAATATATCATCACCGCCGGGATCTGTATCGAAAATTATTTTAGTCATATGTTCGTAGTTGCGCTTACAGCGCTAAATCATATATGAATTAGATTGTAGATTGTAAACTGTGTTCTCCCCAAGCACAACTGATAATTAATTATAATTAGCGACTTTAAGGCAATCAACGATTTGTGAGTGAATATTGCTGTTGTGGTTGACAAATTTTCGTAGTTATTTGATTAATATATTACCATTTAAGATAAAATACTCTTCGACAGGTATTAACTCAAGTGTGTCTGCATAGTCAAGTTTTGAGAGTTGATTAATTCATCAAAGTATAATTTTTTTATTATAAATTATGACTAGTTTAGAACTTACAAAACTAATGGCACCACTCGCTAGTGTTGTTGCAAAGCCATTATCGGATAAAATTCAAAGCAAGCTTAATCCTAGCGAGCTAGAAAAGGCATTGAATGTTGCCATAAAATCAAGCAGTCAACTTGGAGAAGATTTATTTAGTCGTTGCGAACCAGATTCAGTTCCTGGGTTCTTGAACAAATTTTTTAAAGATGTTGTTATTGATGAGTTTCAAAAGCCTTTTAATGACTTGGGTACTCCCCAGATAGATTATTTAGTTGCAGCTTTTAGACGTTTGGCTCGGGAAGATTCCAAGATAAAGAACTTTCACGAAAGCTTAATTACAAGCTGGATGGAGAATTTTGTCAACAGTTTTCTATCGGAAACCAATATATATTTAAAAATTAGACTTGCAAAAGATAAGTATTTAGATAAATTGGCTACTCGGTTGAGCAAACATCATTTTGTAGGAATGAAAATTACTCCTAACGAAGATAATACTTCCGAAAGGTTAGAAAATATTTTTGTAATGCCAGATGTGGCTGAGGAAGTCTCTAAGAGTAAATTAAGTGAAAAACAAGAATTAGATTCCTATTTGTCATCAGATATTAGTAGAGAGCAAGCAAAATTATTCAAAGCACAGCAAGAAAGAGCATTATTGTTAGAAGAACTATCAGAAAAACGCAATCTGTTTCCAGCACAAAACTTACTAGACAAAAGTAAATCTAAAGGAAAAAAGATAGTTTTACTGGGTGCCCCCGGTTCTGGAAAAACTACTTTGATGAATTATTTAGCTTTAAAAATAGCTCAGAGAAAACTAGAAGATTTAGGATTTAGCCAATATGATATTAATTCAAATTCAATTCCTATATTTATTCGGATTCGAGAATTAGCACAACAAGATAAACTTGATATTTTAGAATATGTTGAAGAATTCGCCGCAAAAAATTTACAAATAACTGATTTACCCAACGGCTGCTTTAAGCATTGGTTAGAACAAGGAGAAGTTCTAATATTATTAGACGGTTTAGATGAAGTTGCTCAAGAAAATCAACAAGTTAAGATTGTCCAACATATAGAAAGCTTTCTTCAAGAATTTTCTCGCAATCAAGTAATTATTACTTCCCGCCCCGCCGGTTACGAACGCGGTTATTTTCGGGTAGATGGCTTTCCTCACTATGAAATTCAAGCTTTTGATGACCGAAAAATTAAATTTTTTATCCGGCAATGGTATGAAAGTCACTGCTCAGATAAAGTAGAAGCTTCGCCTCAGATAAAGAATCTAGAAACAGCAATAGAAAAGCAAGACAGAATTAAATTACTTGCAAAAAATCCGCTGCTACTAACAATTATTGTTTTAATTAATCGCGTAGGTGCAGAATTCCCAAAAGAGCGCTATAAACTTTATGAAAGTGCTGTTGAAACTTTATTAACTGCCTGGGATGCTGGTAAAGAATTGAATTATAGTTTACCGCTAGAATATCTTAAACCTCGTGATTTTCAACCTCTAATGCGGCAAATTGCTTACTGGATTCACAGCAAAGGTAGTACCAAGGATAGGGAAGGGGGAACTTTAATTAATAAAGATGATTTAATTCAACAGCTTAGTCAATGTATCATTAGACGTTACAAACGTAAAAATATTGAATTATATGAAGCAAAAGAAGAAGCAAAATCTTTTCTAGAGTATATTCAAGAACGTTCTGGTCTTTTGGATATACAAGGTAGAAATTGTTATGCATTTGTTCACAAGACTTTTCAAGAGTATTTAGCGGCGGAAGATATCGATTATCGTCATCAAAATGATGATAGTTTTCAAGTTGTTTTAGACAACATTCGCAACCATCTTCATGACCCCCACTGGCGGGAAGTTTTACTTTTATTAGTAGCAAAGCAGAAATCAAACAAAGCTGCAACAGCCATTAGTTTAATTTTGGATCGTAACAGTGATTATGAAAAATGGTTGCATCGCGATCTTTTCTTTGCTGCTGATTGTCTTGCAGAAGATCCTATGGAATTACAACTTTCCGATGATGACCCTTCACAGGAAATTTTAGAAAAATTGGTAGAGTTAGAAATTAGCGATTCCCCAGAAGTAATTTATCAAATTCACCAACGAGTTTTTCAAATTATTTGCAGTCTTAATGAAACGGAATTCGCTGGTGATGTTTTACGACTTTTGAAAAAGCATGAAGAAAGAATAGATAAAGTCAGATTTCAACAATATAGTGCTGCACTCGGAGAAGAACAAGAAGCGATTGAACAATTACTAGCATTTCTTAAAGACACCGATTATTTTGTGAGTTTCAGGGCTACTGATGCCCTGGTTAATTTAGGAAATGCATCCGATCAAGTTGTTGAACAATTACTACCACTGCTTAAAGACACCAATGATTTTGCGCGTAGAAGTGCTGCTGATGCCCTGGGTAAATTAGGAAATGCATCCGATCAAGTTGTTGAACAATTACTACCACTGCTTAAAGACACCAATGATTTTGCGCGTAGAAGTGCTGCTGATGCCCTGGGTAAATTAGGAAATGCATCCGATCAAGTTGTTGAACAATTACTACCACTGCTTAAAGACACCAATGATTTTGCGCGTAGAAGTGCTGCTGATGCCCTGGGTAAATTAGGAAATGCATCCGATCAAGTTGTTGAACAATTACTACCACTGCTTAAAGACACCGAATCCGATGTGCGTAGAAGTGCTGCTTATCTGCTGAGTAAATTAGGAAATGCATCCGATAAAGTTGTTGAAAAATTACTAATACTGCTTAAAGACACCGAATCCGATGTGCGTAGAAGTGCTGCTGATGCACTGAGTAAATTAGGGAATGCATCCGATCAAGTTGTTGAAAAATTACTAATACTGCTTAAAGACACCGAATCAGATGTGCGTAGAAGTGCTGCTGATGCCCTGGGTGAATTAGGAAATACATCGGATAATGTTGTTGAACAATTACTACCACTGCTTAAAGATACCGAATCAGATGTGTGTGCAAGCGCTGCTTATGCCCTGGGTGAATTAGGAAATACATCGGATAATGTTGTTGAACAATTACTACCACTACTTAAAGATACTAATGGAGTTGTGTTTGAAAAAGCTATATCAGCATTGGGTAAATTAGGAAATGCATCCGATAAAGTTGTTGAACAATTACTACTACTGCTTAAAGACACCGAATCAAATGTGCGTAGAGGCGCTGCTATAGCACTAAGTAATTCAGGAAATGCATCGGATAAAGTGATTGAACAATTACTGCCATTACTTAAAGACCCCGAATTAGATATGCGTAGAAGCGCTGTGTATGCACTGGGTAAATTAGGAAATGCATCGGATAAGGTTATTGAACAATTATTACCATTACTTAAAGACAAGAATGAAAATATTCGTGAAAGTGCGATATCAGCACTTGATGTATTAGAAAATGCATCTGATAAAGTGATTGAACAATTACTATTACTGCTTAAAGACTTCGATTATTTTGTACATGAAAGTGCTATATCAGCGCTGTGTAAATTAGGAAATACATCTGATAAAGTGATTGAACAATTACTGCTATTGCTTAAGGACAATGAATGGTATATACGTAGAAGCGCTATGTCAGCGCTGGGTAATTCAGGAAATGCATCGGATGATCTTATTAAACAATTACTACCATTACTTAAAGACCCCAGCAGGAAAGTACGTATCAGTGCTAAATTTGCACTGTATCAATTAGGAGATGCATCGGAGAATGTTATTGTCGCTCTAGAGAAATGGCTTGAGGAAGAACAAGATTCAAAATTTAAAACGTATGGAATTAGTGCTTTGTGGGATTTAGTAGTAGGAGCATCATATAATTAACTTCATTCCCTTACCTGCTTCTATAAGACAAGTATTTTACCTTTTAACAACTTTGAGTTTTTATATAAATCAAATGGCGCGTTACGACTCTTCCAAATAGTTGTTTATATCAAGTGTTTTCGATGTCGTAACACACCCTACAAAATCAATTACCAACTACCAACTACCAATTACCAATTACCAATACCCAATTAATTATTCCTCCGATACTCTTCAATCAACTCCGGTATATAATCATATCCATCCACACCGATAAAAGAAATAATTTTAGGACGATTTTTTCCCAAGGATTGTTTAAAACCTTCTTCTCCCAGTTGATTTTGCAAGATTGATAATAACTTTGCTGGCTTGTGCCATTCTTTTGAAGCTATTTGATTGAGTATATACATTCCTAATGAGGCTGTATAAGTTGCTCTTTCAAAATTGGCTAAACTATAATTGGCTTCTGCTAAATTAGCTAAATTTAAACCTTGTAAATACAAATCACCGGAAGTTTGCGCTGTCTTAAAACCTTCTTCTAAATGTTTGATAGCTTCTGAAGCTTGCTCGGTAACTATATAAGCTACTCCCAAACTACTTAAACATAATCCCTTGCTTTGCAAATCACCCAGTTTTTCCGATAAATTCAAACCTTGTTTGAGATAATTTATCGCCATTTCATAGGATTCTGCTTCTGCTTCCGATTCTTGAGCCTGCATTACTTCGCTATAACCCAAATTCGCTAAAGCATTGGCTTCAGAAATTTTATCTCCTGCTTGTCTGCTGAATATTAATGCTCGTTGAGAATTATTGATAGCTTCAGTATAATTCTTCAACTCTACATAAGTACGACTCAAGTGATTTAAGTTGGCAATTTCACAGGCTCTATCTTCTGCATTGCGGGCAATTGCTAAAGCTTGTTGGTGAAATTTAACCGAACTTTCATATTGCCCTAATGCTCTTTGAGAATAACCCAAAATTGTTAAAATTCTCGCCTTTTCCTGAGTTCCTTCTACTCTTTGTAAAGGCTCATCTAAATAGGAAAGTGCATCTTTTAAATAATTACCTGAAAAAGAAGCGAAGATGCCTCCATATAAAGGGAAATACGGTCTTTGTGAAAAATTTCGCAGTATTTGTAACACTATCTGCCAAGCCGCACTACCATAAGAAGTATCGGCACCAAAACCGTTTCCTAACTGACTCCAAATAACCGAAAAAGTTAAAAAAGTTGAAATTGATAAATTAGAGCCTGCTTTGACATTATAAGCTTGTTGATCGAACCAATTAACTAATCCCCGCTGCAAATATTGCAAGCTCAAAGTTAATTCAACCCAATCGCTTAAACCAGTACTGCGGTGATTTTGAGCAAATTCTACGGGAGATTCCTGCTTAGCTAAAGTATTAAATAAACCTTTGCTAAATTCTCCATCAACTTGTTTTCCCCAAGTCGCCCAGGGACCATTTTCTCCCGGTATTCCACCAAATCCGATTGATGCCCGATTTTGTTCGTACATCCAGCTAATCAAATGCTGTTGCAATTTCCCCCAAGAACTAATTCCCCTAGTAATTCCTTGAGCAAATTCTGTTAAATAATCTAATTTAAAAGTCTCGGCGTTTTTCTGTAACGACTTTGCTAATTGCTGGAGTTGTTTTTGGTTTAAAGGATGTTTACGATTTGGATCGGTAACTCGCAAAAATATCGTCAGACGTTCGTTTTCTGGTGCTGTGGTAATTTCTCTGGCAGCAGATAAAATTGATTCTGTAGCTTTATTTTGTTCCTCTACTTGCTTCCATTGCGTTTGAATCGTTTTTAATGCCCTTAAACTACGGGTAGCCTTTGCCTTCTTAAATTCATCAGTTTGAGCATCCACTTGTTGCTGAGTAGATTCTAAATTTTCGCTTAAAACTAACTCAAATACTTCTCCAGTTCCGACAGTAACGCCTTTGAGCAGCATTTGATACACTTGTCCTTGAGAGCTAATTTTACCCTTTAAGGTAGCTTGGACAATTTCATTAATTAAGGCTAGATATTTATCCCGTAATGACAAAGATTCAGACACTTTAGTAACTATTATAATGAAGAAGGTTTATTATTCTAATTGTACTGGGGAGTTTGTTTAGACAATAAAGAAAAGATTATTAATTTTCTAGTTTTTAGATTTCTCGGCTTTGATTCTTTTAATCGTTTACCAGTATGGCTTTAGCTGATGTTCTCGATTTGGTACGTTTTTATATGTAATGAAGTGTTAAACTAAATATATTGTGTTATTCGCAACAATAGTAGAGTAATGCATCAAATTGTTAGCTGTTAATGCGTTACTACTTATACTAACACATTAATATTTTGCTCAATAATTTGTAAAACATCAGATATCCGGTTTTTATGAAAAATCGGATTTCTCATGATGATTTATTTGATATTTTCTACGATTTGGGAAAAATTGCAGCTACAAATATTTTATTCTCAAATCTGAAAGTTCAAAAAGTAATGACTTGGGAACCTCCACAACGGAGTTGCTCCCCATGTAAGCAAAGCTTTCTCGCAGAGTACAACTGTTCAAGAGAGAGAGCGCAGAGCAAAGAGCTTAAAAAAATAGGTAATCTGATAAGTGAGATAGGAATAGTCTATCCCATACATGATGGGGGAAGAGGGGGAAGAGGGAGTGAGGGAGTGAGGGAGGAAGAAAATAAAAAATCATCACCACATCACTTCGTAAGCTATTCCCAATGCCCCATGCCCAATGCCCAATTCCCTATTCCCAATTACCCATTACCAAATCCCAGAGTATCTAAATAGTTTTCAGTATATTGATTTTTGTAACGGTCAAATAATCAACCTTAGCGATTAACTTTAACTGTAATTACTCTGAAAAAATCCCGTATTTTCTAAGTTTAATTTTAATTTTGGTGGTCAATTATGCACCGTTATGGGTTATTAGTAAAAATATCAAAGAGTTGGGTAAACTCTAAATGGCTCGTATCCCAAAGTTAACATTTAATCGCGGTACTTTAATTTTGCATCCACCACCAAAAGGTAGGGCATGGATGGATTTTGCAACGTGGGATGATAGAGTGGAAAAATTCCGCATCAAAGCGATTGAATACCGTCGTTTGGTGGAAGCTTTGCAAGCTGAAAATACTGATTTTGTTGATGAGGCTAAGGAATTTTATCCTGTAGAAATGATTCCAGGTTTGGTAATGGAACCTTATGCCCATCAAAGCGAAGCTTTAAAGGCTTGGAAGTTGGCGAAAAGACAGGGGGTTGTAGTGCTTCCTACGGCAGCCGGGAAGACTTATCTGGCTCAGCTTGCTATGGAATCTACGCCTCGTACAACTTTGATTGTCGTACCAACTTTAGATTTAATGCATCAATGGTACGCTCATTTAGAAGCCGCTTTTCCCGACGTACAGGTAGGTTTGCTCGGTGGTGGCTCTAAGGATAGAACTCCTATACTAGTTGCTACTTATGATAGTGCGGCAATTCATGCAGAAACATTAGGAAATCAATACGCGCTGATAATTTTTGATGAGTGTCATCATTTACCAACCGATTTTAATAAAGTAATTGCCGAATTTGCGATCGCGCCTTATCGATTAGGGCTTTCTGCAACGCCGGAGCGTACCGACGGCAAGCACTCGGATTTAAATTATTTAATTGGTAGAGAAGTATATCGTAAAAGAGCCGAAGATTTGGCGGGGAAAGCTTTAGCCGAACATGAAATAGTTCAAATCAAAGTCAAATTATCGCAGCAAGAGCGGGAAAGGTACAGCGAATTGATGCAAACCCGCAATACTTTTTTGAAAGACTCGAAAATATCTTTGGGAAGTATCCAAGGTTGGCAAAGATTTGTGCAGATGAGCGCTAAGTCTCAATCTGGAAGACGTGCGATGTTAGCCCATCGTGAAGCAAAAGAGATTGCCTTGGGCACCGATGGAAAAATTAGAATATTGGCGGATTTATTAGCAAAGCATTATCCAGAAAGAGTTTTAATTTTTACCGCCGATAACACTACGGTTTACCGAATTTCTCAAGAGTTTTTGATTCCGGCAATTACCCATCAAACCCCGGTGAAAGAAAGACATGCAATACTTACCTTATTTAAAGAAGGCGAATATAAATCCTTAGTTGCTTCTCACGTATTGAATGAAGGTGTAGACGTACCGGCAGCGAGCATTGCCATTATCTTATCGGGAACAGGTTCGGCGCGGGAATATATTCAAAGGTTGGGAAGAGTTTTGCGGAAGGGTAATGTTAAGAACAAGCACGCTATTTTATACGAAGTAATTGCGGAAAACACCAGCGAAGAAAGGACATCAGAAAGACGCAGAGGAGTTGAGAAACCGCAGAGACGCAGAGAGCGCAGAGATGGTACCGATAATGTACGGGTTATGTATGGAAACGGTGGAGGAAACAGTTACAAAGCTGCCGAGAATAAGTCTGATAGTAAATATAAAACTCGGAAGTCCCCAAAGCAGATGAATATTTGGGATGATGAGGAGTAAGGGAGTGAGAGAGTGAGGGAGTGAGGGAGGGAGGGAGGAAGAAAATAAAAATGATCATCACATTACCCCATTCCCCATTCCCAATGCCCAATGCCCAATTACCAATTACCAATTACCAATTACCAATTACCAATTACATCATGAACAAGAAACAAGAGTTACATCGGGATTTACGCTTAGTTTTCGATGCATTACAAAAGTTTAGGAAGACTCATCCAGAAGCTTGGAGAGTTATCAATAGGCATCTGACAAAAGATGGTAGTACTACTACCCTTACCGATGCGGATGCCGCACTTTTTTATGCATTGGAAATGATTGAAGAGGCAGACTTTGAAATTTGAGTAAATGCCCAATGCCCTATTTTCAATTGATAACTGTTAACTATAGCGAATTTCACTTGAGTAGAATACAAATTATACCTCACCCTGTCCTGACGGACATCCCTCTCCTTATTAAGGAGAGGGAACCAGGGTGAGGTTTTGAGTATGTTGAACTTAACTGAAAACCGCTATATTCACTGTTCACTGTTCACTGTTCACTGTTAACTGAAAATGCTGCCAACTGATTTACTAATGTTTCGTCAAAATGGCGAACAAATTATTCCGAAGCGGTTGAATATTGACAAGTTCCATTTAAAGTTAGCGGTTGATTTAATTGCCTGCTATAAAAAAGCCGTTAACCAACGATACGGTGAACTTGAGCGTCAGCTTTCGGAAATGGAAGGAGATAATACGGATTATAAAATAAAACGGGGTTTGGCTCATATTCTTAAAAGCAGTTTTTCTACTTTTGAAGTGGTAAGCCCTTTAGAACCTCCGATGTTAAGAGAAAAGGTGTTTGCAAGTGCTGCAAAATCGGTTGCTAGTCGCGATACTGCTAAGTTTACTTTAAAAAAAGTAGCTGATGAATTGACTCACGAACTTGATAAAGAAGTTTTACCGGAACAAGTTAGTAAAGGTTTGTATGCTGACTTAACCGAAAATAAAATTTTAACGGTTTTTGATGCTCCGACACCAGAAGCTTTATTACATAGATATAATCTTTCTCAAGTTCAAGGTATTTTCTATAAAGCCAGTCAATTAATTATTAACGCCCACCGCAATACTCCCGGTGAATATAAGATTTTGTTTCGCTATCTTAAGTTATTTCAATTAATGTCTTATATCGAAGGAGATGCCGACCACGGGTTTACAATTACTGTTGATGGTCCCACGAGTTTATTTAATCCTAGTACGAGATATGGACTCGCGATCGCTAAATTAATTCCGGCTTTACTTCACGTCACAAAATGGAGTTTAGCAGCAACTCTACAAGTAAAAGATTTCTATTCTGGTAATTGGAAAACCGGACGTTTTACGCTAAATTCCGAATGCGGTTTAGTGTCTCACTATCCACCAGGGAAAGAATACGATAGTATGCTCGAAGCGTCTTTTGTTGATAAATGGAATTCCGCAAAAACCAAATGGATATTAGAGCGTGAAGTTGATTTAATCCCTATTCCCGGTAGCGTCATGATTCCCGATTTTCGCTTAGTTCATCCCGATGGTAGAACCTATTTATTGGAAATAGTTGGATATTGGCGACCAGAATATTTACAAAAGAAATTTTACCAGGTTAGAAGAGCAGAGCGCAACGATTTAATCTTAGCAATTTCCGAGCGTTTGAATTTAGATAAAGCCGGAGTCAAATTAGACAATGTTCCCGCAAAAATTGTTTGGTTTAAAGATAAATTATTGCCGAAGCAGGTTTTAGCTGTTTTAGATTAATTTTGGTAATGGGTAATTGGTAATGGGTAATTGGAAAATTCATTTGTTTTTGCGATTTGAAGTTGAGTCTAATACACTTTAAAACTTACACCGTTCTTTGTATACCCATCTCCTTAATAAGGAGAGGGGAAGGGGTGAGGTTAATCTGTATTCGCTGGAAGTGAAAGTCATTATATTACCGATTTAAGGTATTTCTTCAACAGACATTATCGGTTTTCTGACACCATATCTTTTATCTGTTTTATCAAGTAAATTTCTGTCCAATTCTGAATCGTATGATTTATATTTATCATCATTCCATATTCCAACTGACGTACATCTTAATAGAAACTTGGATGAAGGTTCTTTCAGAATGATAATTTTCGCGTCTTTGATTATCTGTACTTTATCCAAATGTATATAGCCATCATATTCAACCAACTCGCAGTTATGACAAACTAAAAATAGTCGATCTTGTTTTTTATTCCCGTCAATATCCAACAATAATAATTTATCCCATCTATCATAGCGATATAAATCTGCTCCGGCTCCAGTTAATTTAGGAAAATCATCTGTAATATTTCTTGTAGGCTTATTTTTGATAAGATTAGCAAATTTAAACTTTTCAGGGCGTGTTATCGCGAAGTGTAAGCCTCCATTCTCGCGATTTATGCAAGCATTTACTACATCTTCACCTTCTAAAATTTCAAAAACCCAAAAGTAGAGACAACTAACCTCTAAATAATGTCGGTCATATATTCTATAATAACGAAGGTCACTAAGACTTTCATTTTTTGGTTGTAATTCTATTTTTAAACCCGCAAAATTCCATTCTTGACAGATTTTAAAATACCTTGTTGCCATAAACTTAATCAGGAAATATCTACCTCCTTTTTCAAGAGAAATATATAAATCTCCTCCAAGACTAGGAGTATAAGCAAATAAAGTTGCCTTTTGTCCAATAAAACAATCTGTAACCTCTTTAAAAAGTTTTTCTTTCTGCTTTTTATCCATAATAAAATTTGCATCCATAAGATTGAATAATTGAGCCTATTTTACCCAATCCCCAATCACCAATTCCCAATCTAACTATAAACACTCCCATCCGGCATAATAGCCCCAGTCAAAATAGCTCGATTCAAATTTGCTCCTTCTAAATTTGCTCCTTCTAAATTTGCTTCTACCAAGAAAGCTCCTTGTAAATTTGCTCCTTGTAAATTTGCTCCCATCAATTGTGCGTGACTCAAATTGACTTGCCCTAAATTAGCTTGCGAGAGATTTGCTTGACTCAGATTTGCTTCTCTCATAAATGCTCTCTTTAAAATAGCCTGGGTTAAGTTTGCTCTATATAACTGGGCTTTCCTCAATGAAGCTTGATATAGCAGTGCTTCGCCCAAATTAACTTCTCTCAAATCTGCTTTAGATAAGACTGCTTGACTCAAATTAGCTAGCTGCATGAAAGCCCCATGTAAAATCGCTTCTTCTAAACAAGCTTCTGTTAAATCTGTTTCAATCAATAATGCTTTACTAAGATTGATATTTTGCAGATTGGCTTGAGTTAATGTACATTGAGAAAAATTAATATGCGGTAGATTTTCTTGACAAAAAATTACCCGTGACAAATCGAGTTTACTGAAATCTCTTTCTCCACACAGATACCGTCTTAAAATTTCCTCTTTTATCATCACCTCTGACTGCTTACACTATTTTGAGAACAGCGACTTCTTTGTTTACGTTAATAAAACTTAACATGAGTTTTTAAGCACAAATGCTTAGTTAAGCATTTGTTAATGATTTATCTGAATCTAATTTCTTGTTAATGGGGATTGTTATTAAGATAAATGTTAAGATAGTAAAGAAAATATTAATTTTTCAAAATAAATTATAGTAATAGATTGTGGATAAAGTAATTTTTGTCTGAACTCATCTCAGTAACCCACAATAAAATGTCTGTATTTCAGGCTGAGCGGGAAAGGTTGTTAGCAGCGATCGCCCTGCGGATTCGGCAATCGTTGGATTTGGATTCTATAATCAACCAAACTGTAGAGGAAGTTAGATTATTTCTGCAAACAGATAGGGTGCTAGTTTACCGCTTTGAGCCTGATTGGAGTGGACTTATGGTTGCTGAATCAGTGATTCCTCCCTATCAAGCTGTTATTGGTTCCAAAATTAAAGATCCCTGTCTGACAAAAAAGCATATTGAAAAATATCAGCAAGGGGTAATTCGAGTTATAGATAATGTTGAAACTGCTCAATTACCTTCGTGCTACCAGGATTTATTGGCAAATTTTGATGTTAAAGCTAATTTAGTTGTCCCTATTATTGCAGAAGAAAAATTATGGGGGCTTTTAATCGCTCAACACTGTAAATCTCCTCGTCAATGGGATTCATCAGAAATAGAATTGCTCAAGTTACTAGCAAATCATGTAGGAATAGCAGTTCAACAAGCCGAACTTTATCAGCAAGTTCAAAGTATTAATTCTTATTTGGAGCGTAAAGTTAAAAATCGTACAGCTAAATTAGAGCAAGCAGTTAAGTTTGAAGCTTTAATAACGCGAATTACTCAGAATGTTAGAGATAGTTTGGATGAAACTCAGATATTGCAGAAAGTAACCCAAGAATTAGAAGAAGTTTTGCATATCGAGTGCTGCAAAATTGAACTTTACGATAATTCTCATAGCTCGGCGACTATAGTTTACGAATATACAACAAAAAACCATATCTCTCACGAAGCAACTAGGCAAGTCGCAGATTTTCCGGAATACCAACAGTTATTACAGAAAAAATCTCTACAGTTTGTAGAAAGAATTCCTTTGCTAAATCCTTCCAAAGGACAAATTACTCGATTAATATGTCCAATTTTTGATGATAAAGGTATTTTAGGAAATATTTGGCTGCTGAGGCTCAAAGAAGAAGTATTCGATGAATTAGAAATTCGTTTAGTTGAACAAGTTGCGAATCAATGCGCCATTGCAATACGTCAAGCTCGGCTTTACGAGAAATCGCAAGCTCAAGTTAAGGAATTAGAAAAACTCAATACTCTCAAAGACGACTTTCTCAAAACCATTTCTCACGAGCTACGCACCCCCATGACTAGTATTTTGCTCGCTTCTCAAACTTTAGAAAAACTAATTAAAACTCAAGGAATACAGGGGATTAAGTCAGAACAATTTCAGCGCGTTTTTCAAATATTCAAAGGTTCTTGTCAGCAGCAAAATAAATCAGTAAATGATTTACTGACATTGTGTTATCTTGATGCCCAAAATGCGACATTAATTCCTGAAATTATTGATATAAAAGAATTTATTATTAAAATAGTAGAACCTTTCAAGGAACAAGCTCGAAGACAACAGCAACAGTTAGTAGTAAACATTGCTAAAGATATATCTTCCTTGCAATCCGATACTACTCTTTTAGAAAGAGTAATTAACGAACTACTAACAAATGCCTGTAAATATACTCCAGAAAACGAAACAATTACCGTAACTGCTGAGGAAAAAGACGATAAAATTTATTTAAGTATTAGAAATTCGGGAATAGAAATCCCCTTAGAAGAACAAGAATCCATTTTTGAAAAATTTTATCGTATTCCATCTCACGATCCTTGGAAGCATGGGGGAAGCGGTATTGGATTAGCTTTAGTCAAAAAGCTTGTAAAACTTTTAAATGCAACTGTCAAGCTAGATAGCCGAGATAGTCAAACCACTTTTACCATTCAATTTGCAATTGATAACTTTGAATCAAAAATTTAGGACGTAAAGCTGTTGTGCATTAGACATCTCTCCTTATAGGTTATGGTGTATACAGAAGACTTTAAATCCAATTTAGAGCGGGCTTTAAACTAGGAGCTAAATTATTCAAAGCCCTCAAAGCCGTATAGATAGTACTTGTGTCTATACCCTAAAATGAAAACTTGAAATATCAGTAAAAGGTCAAAAAAAAAGTTAACGTTTGTTGAACTTTTACTAATTTAATTGAAGTAATAGTTTATAAATATCAAATTAAATTAACAATCCCTAACAAATTTGAATTTTCAATCTAAAAGTAAATAATCACAATGAAAGATACGTGTATCGACTAAGGCTTTTTGGTATAGTGTCGCATAATATAATAATTACAGATTCATATTTTATAAGTTAATTATCGCAGACATATAAGGGAGTGTGGATAAGAATGTTAAGAATTAAGTATTTAGCTGCTTTAGGATTAGTAGCAGTTGTCGCAAATATAGCCAACCCTGTCAGCGCACAGTCTTCTAGAAATGTAGATGGCAAAGGCTATAGTTTATCTGGTGATTCATTAATGGGAATTGATGAAAGAACGGCAAACCAAGATTTCCCCATCTTTTTTATCAATCAGCCTTCTAGAGTGAATCCTGGTGTTGTAAAAAATAGTAATCTTAATTATCGCAGAACCAGGGAACAAGTGCAAATAAACAATACACCCGTTTATTTAGAGCCTGGGGAAGAAAGCCTTAATGGTAATGACGGATTCCAGGTACAGTTTGATTTGACTAATACCGATAACCGGAAGAATTTGAAATGAAAAGATTATGCCGATAGATGGTATCAAGCGTAATCTAAAAATCGGCGTTGTTGAATTGAAGTATAAATTTATGTTTCTAGTTTTAGTAAAGCCCGCTAAATGGGAGCATCCCAATGGCGGCAAAAAGCCCGCAGACTATAAGTCTGGGGCTAATATTACAAAGCCCACCTTCGTGGGCTAACAGGTAAAATGTTTGTTCCGGCATCGGGATGCTCCCCCCTAAATCCCCCAGTTTTGGGCGACTTTAAATTATCTTTCTTTCCCAGAATGGGGGGGGGTGGGGCAAAATCATACTTGTAATCAGCAACGCCTAAAAATCTATTTATATGATTGAAAAACTGTATTGTTCTCAGGTAAACTTTTTAATTTGATTAATAGCTTTAAAACTCGTGCAAACGGGTTTTTATATTTTTAATTTAGCTAACCTTGTTTAATTAGTAAATTTTTTACAACAGAACTCATTTAGAGTTATCAAATAATCGGGTATTTGATCTAAATTCCAGAATACAACTAAATAAAATTGAAAAAACTTTTACTTAAATAAACAATAATAATTACTATATTTTCCATTATCCATGCCCAATTACCAATTCCGACCCACTTTCAAGTAAAATTATTTCTTGAAAGAAAGGAGGGGAATTTTGACACGAGTAATTATAGTACGTCACGGTCAAAGCACTTACAATATTGTTAGGCGCATTCAGGGACATTTAGACGAATCAGTATTAACGGAAAAAGGTTGTAGTGATGCGGTAAAAGTAGGTAAGGCTCTCAAAAATATTTCATTTGATGCCATTTATTGCAGTCCCCTCAAAAGAGCGAAACAAACCGCAGAAATTATTCATCACGAAATCAAAGCTAATTTAGATAATACCCCCGCTCTGCAAAAGAATCATAAAATCAAGGAAATTCATTTACCTTTGTGGGAAGGAATGCTTGCTACAGAAGTGCAAGAGCAGTTTCCCGAAGAACATAAAATTTGGAAAGAAAGCCCCGATAAATTGCGGATGCTTGTAAAAGATGGTGAAACAACCGTCGAATTTTTCCCGATTCTGGCATTGTACGAACAAGCAAAAGAATTTTGGCAAGAAATTTTACCCAAACATCAAAATCAAACTATTCTTGTTGTTGCTCATAGCTGCATTAATAGATGTTTAATTCAAACAGCAATTGATATTTCTCCTGCTTACATGCAGCACATCCAACAATCTAATTGTTGCATCAACGTACTTAATTTTGTCGGTACTGGTAACTTAGACGAAGATAAAGTTACTATTGAATCATTCAATCAAATCCAGCATATGGGCGAGACTTTACCTTCGTTGCGTCCAAATCATCGAGGCATAAGATTATTATTAGTTCGTCATGGCGAGACTGATTGGAATCAAGAAAGTAGATATCAAGGACAAGTTGATATTTCACTGAATGAAAATGGTAAATTCCAGTCTGAGAAGGTAGCCCAGTTTCTCAAAGATATTTCTATTGATAAAGTATTTAGTAGTTCTTTGTTACGTGCCAAGGAAACCGCAGAAATTATTTTACAGCAGCATCAAAACGTTAATTTAGATTTAAACGATGAATTTAAAGAAATAATTCATGGAGCTTGGGAAGGCAAATCGGCAACAGAAATTAACCAAGAATTTCCCGGAGAATTACAACGCTGGTACGAAAATCCAGAACAATTTCAGATGCCTATGGGAGAAAACTTTCAGCAAGTTTGGCAGCGGACAGTTGAAGTTTACGAGTCAATTATTAAAGCAGCATTAACAGAAAAATTAAACACTATATTGATAGTGGCTCATGGAGGCACCAATCAAATTTTACTTTGTCATATTTTGGGTTTATCTGCAAAACATTTTTGGAATTTCCGTCAAAGTAACTGTTGTTTAAATGTCATTGATTATCCTAAAGGTTTAGATAGTTTTCCCGTACTCCAAGGAATTAATCTTACTTCTTATTTGACAGAAAGCGTTTTAGATGAAACGGTAAGGGGAGCTTTGTAATTTGGGAATTAGGCATGGGGCATTGGTAATTGGTAATGGGTAATGGGTAATTGGTAAAAGGTTAAAAAACTCACGAATTACCAATTATACTCACTGCTAACTGTTAACTGATAACTGATAAGATGACAACCGAATTGCTGCACAAAGTAATACAATGGTATTTGTAGGTTGGGTTGAACGGAGTAAAACCCAACATCCGTGTTGGGTTGCGCTTCGCTTAACCCAACCTACGAATCTAATTATTTACTGATAATAACAACTAACAACTAACAACTAACAACTAACAGCTAACAACTAATAAGATGACAACCGAATTGCTGCAAAAAGTCAGGGTGATAAATCCTGTAACTAATACCGATTTAGTTGCTGATGTGTTGATTGAAGATGGTTATATTAAATCTGTTGGCGATAAAATTTCTGAAATACCAAATAATACTTCTATTCGCGATTGTAAATCTTTAGTTTTGGGAACTGGATTAGTTGATTTATACAGTCATTCTGGGGAACCAGGTTTTGAAGAAAGAGAAACTTTTACATCTCTTTTAAAAGCTGCTGCTGCCGGTGGTTTTACTCGTGTTACTATTTTACCCGATACATCTCCGAGTATTGATAATCCCGCAGTTGTCGCACAGTTAAAGCAGCTTTATCAACAAGCAAATTCAAATTCCTCCTGTCTGCCTTTACTTAATATCTGGGGTGCAATTACCAAAGATGTTAAAGGGGAAAAAATGACGGAATTGGCAGATTTAAAAAATGCCGGAATTATTGGCTTCGCTGATGGTGATGCTTTGAATAATTTAGCTTTAGTGCGTCGAGTGCTGGAATATTTGCAACCTTTACGTAAAACCGCTGCTTTTTGGTGTTGCGATCGCAATATTTCCGCCGATGGCATCATGCGAGAAGGTGCGAATTCGATTCAGTGGGGTTTGCCGGGAAACCCACCGGCTTCGGAGACTTCTGCAATTGCTGCTTTACTTGAGTTAGTTGCTAGTACTTTTACACCGACTCATATAATGCGGGTTTCTACTGCTAGAAGTGTAGAATTAATCGAAAATGCTAAAGCCAAAGGTTTACCCATCACAGCCAGCACTACTTGGATGCATCTTTTGTTAGATACCTCATCAGTTAAAAGTTATCACACGGGCTTACGTTTAGAACCACCTTTGGGCAATCCAGAAGATATGATGGCATTGCGTCGGGGAGTCAAAGAAGGAATTTTAGACGCTGTAGCGGTGGATCATTCGCCATTTACCTACGAAGAAAAAACCGTAGCCTTTGCTCAAGCACCTCCAGGAGCCATCGGTTTGGAATTAGCATTACCTTTGTTGTGGCAGAATTTAGTAGAAACCGGTGAATTTACAGCTTTAGAATTGTGGAAAGCGCTTTCTACAAATCCCGCAGAATGTTTAAAACAAAGCCCGAGTCAAATTGCAGCAGGTGAAAAAGCCGAGTTAACTTTATTTAATCCCCAGGAAATTTGGAAAGTCGAGAGCAAGAATTTACATAGTTTATCGAGTAATACTTTCTGGTTGGGAGAAGAATTGAAAGGGAAAGTTGTCGGGGTTTGGTGTTAGTTAAAAAACCCGATTTTTCTAAAAAACCGGGCTTCTTCACATTTTTCATTAACTTAGAAAAAACTAATCTATCTTTTCCATTGCTTTAGCAGCTAAATAAGGCTTATTTTCATAAACTTTAACTAAATCTGGAGCAAAATCAAAATCGTAATTTCTCGAAATACTGAATAGAAATATTTGTTAATTAACAGATTCAATGAAGTCAGTTGAATACCACTTCTATCTTTAGAAAGAGAATAAAACAAATTAAATTAAATTTCAGTTTTCTGTATTCCCCTTCTTTTGGTGGATGTGATAATATCGTTACTATATTATTCAACAAGCATGAATTCTCCTGATATCGTTATTAAATTGAATCAAGCCAAACCGCGCGGTTTAACTATGAAATGTATTTAAAGTAATCTATTAATTTTATTTTTTCTCTTTGACTTATTATGATGAAAAATATTTATTATGCTATTTTTAATAGTTAAATATTATTGACGAATTTTGAACATATTAATATTATATTGATATGTGTACTTAGAATACAAAACAACTATTATCTACAACTAAATACTATCCTTTAACACGAAGAGATATGAATAATTTTGATTACCGCATCCCTGATGATATGGCAGCAGAGGTAATGGCTGAAGCAACAAGATTACATGCTGAAGCTAATAAAGGTTATTCCTTTGCCGATTTAGAACAAGCTTGTTTAGAAGCCAATATTTCTCCAGCCATTATTCAAAAAGCAATCAAAAATATTGAGAGAAAGCGAGAAGAAAAGCGAACCCAAAGGCAGATAATGCAGAATCGGATTAAAGAACAAGTACAAAAAGGCTTGCTTGCTTCAATTGTACTGATTATTCCTGCTATCATGATTTCTGGTATTAGCTTATTCCAGTCGCAAGATAAACAAATTGAAACAGCTTCTCAATCTCAGCAGAAATTAAATTCCCCATTCAAAACTCTTACGATTAGACCAGAAAAATTAGAGTATCTTACCGATCCTAAAGGGTTATCAATTGCTGTAAGGGGCGAAAATTATGGTAACAGTGTTGATGCAATGATTGGTACGGATGATTACGAACCGCTAATGATTAAATCAGGAAAAATTGGCGATTCTTATAAATACGAAGGAATTCACAACTATAGAATTAAAATTATTGAGTTTTCTAAAGATAGAAACGTTACTTTTCAAATTGAGCAGCTAGCGCCAGAAAAGTATACTGCTGTAGAACGACTTGAAGAAAAAGTGAAGCTGCTTGAACAAAACTCTCAAGAAAATCAAAGTCAACAAGAAAAGTTGGAACGAGAAAAAAACAGTAAGGAGCAACAATTAAACTGGAAAGACGAAACGATTGAAAGACTCCGAGAAAGAATAAGGGAGTTGCAAACAAAGTCTGAAAAACTTCAAACTAAAACAAAACAACTTCAAACTCAAGCTCAAGGATTTAAAAGTCAGCTTCAAAGTCAACGAGATAGTAATTTGCAACTGGTTAATGCAAAAAGCAGCGAAGTGACAAGCTTGGCAAGCAAAATACAGCAGTTGAAGCAAGAATCAACAAAACTCCAAACTCAGATAAGTTTGTTGAAACAGCAACAAGCCAGCGATAAGATCGAGTTAAGCAGCAAAAATCGAACTATCATCGATCTCCAAGATAAAGTCAAAATACTTCAGCAAACTTTAGATACCTTTAAGCTGAGATAAATTTGTTATTTCTTGTTTCTTTCTTGTTCCTAGGCTCAGCCTGGGAACACATGATTAGAGGCTCTGCCTCTTAATACACTTGAGGTAGAGGCTGGAAGTTAATCCAACAATTCCACCAACTCCATCACTTGGGAAGGTTTCACCAAAGAATTCGCACATAAAATACCGCTAGCAGCAACGGCAGGAACTCCAATTCCCGGCATTGTACTATCCCCAACGCGGTACAATCCTTTGATTGGTGTATTTTGGTTGGGAAACATTCCCTTACCCGCAGCAATTGCTGGTCCGTAAGTTCCTTGATATCTTCTTAAATAACCGGCGTGAGTTAATGGTGTGCCGATAAGTTCCAAAACTGCACGCTCTCTGATATCCGGAATTACTTTTTCTATAGCTCGATATAAAGTTTGGGCTTTTTGCTTCTTCTTCTCTTCGTAACCTTGATTTTTTTTCCATCCCATATAAGGTTCCAAAGTATAAGCGTGAACTACATGATGATTTTTTGGCGCTAAAGAACTATCCCAGACAGTAGGAATCGATATCATGCAGGTGTTTCCCGGTACCGTAATATCCTTTTGAGAATCGTGAACGACAACATGATGTCCCGTCAAATTTTCTAAACCTTCACCACGAAAACCCAAATGTAAATGCATAAAGCTTTCTACAGCAGGAGTATTCAAAGCCGTTTGACGGTAAGATGCTGGTAAATCTTGGGGAAGTAGCAAAAGCGTGTAAGTATCCCAAATTGTGGCATTGGAAATTACCACGGGAGCTTTGATAACTTCTTGTTTACCCTTAGAAAATAAACGCACGCCGGTAGCTTGATTATTTTCGACGATAATTTGCTCTACATGACACCCCAAACGTAATTCTCCACCCCATTTTTTCAAACCTTTTACTAAAGCATCTATAATTGCACCGCTACCTCCTAAAGGATATTCAATTGCAGTATTAGAACGCTCCCCTAACATAAAAGCGACTTCCGGAGCAATAGTACCGCTAGCTTTTAAACCCGAAAGCAAAAAGCATTCCAAGTCAATTAACCTTCTTACCCAAGCATCTTTGACAGTGCTATCCATTACCTTCCCTACGGAACTTTGCACCAAAGGTAAATTGGGAAGCATTTTCCATAAAGACGGTAAATAACGTCCTAGTAAAATCGGAATTATCTGCCAATCACCCCGCAAAGCCAAAGTGGGAATACCCTTCATAGCATCGTAGAGCGGTAACAAACGCTTTTCAAATTCAGCTAATTCCCTTGCACCTTGGGGTGTAACTTGAGCCACCTCTTCCCGATAGCGCTGGTAATTACGGTAAACTGCAAAACTACCTTCAGGAAAATGATAGTGTCCGAGGGGGTCATAAGGTACAGTTTGGAGAGATTCTTCTAAAATATCTAGAACTTGTTTTACAGGATTCAAACTTCTAGCGTCACTCAGTCCACAATAGAATGAAGGTCCAGAATCAAATTCAAATCCTTGTCGTCGGAAGTTATGGGCAGCACCACCCGCTACTGTATGACTTTCGCAGACAATTACCCGCTTACCGTATCGACTGAGCAACGCAGCAGCAGTTAAACCCCCGATTCCACTACCAATGACTATGACATCAAAATTTTTCACTGTTAGTTCTCAGTTGTTAGTTGTTAGTTGCTAGTTGAATGTTTGGTGGTTTTTAGTTGTAAGGCAACTTTTAACCACTATCTATTAAACACTATCCACTATCTGCTAACCACTATCTACTATTTACCCGTACTATGGTCGTAATGAAAGAACAACCACTAGACAAACCATTAGAACAACCGCTGATTGAATTAAAAGGTGTTTCTAAGTCGTTTGGTAGCAATAAAATTTTAGATGAGGTAGATTTTACAATTCACCGGGGAGATTCATTAGGAATAATTGGTCCTAGCGGTACTGGTAAATCTACCATCTTAAGAATCATTGCTGGGTTGACTGCTCCCGATGAAGGAGAAATTTACGTGCAAGGCAAACTAAGAGAAGGTTTGATAGAAGATGGTGCGGATGCAGTGGGAATTGGTATGGTGTTTCAGCAAGCTGCTTTGTTTGATTCCCTAACAGTAGATGAAAATGTTGGATTTTTACTGTACCAGCATTCTGACCTTCCTAAAAAAAGGATTCGAGATTTGGTTGAGGAAAAATTAGAAATGGTGGGTTTACCTGGTGTCGGAGATAGATTTCCCGCAGAACTTTCTGGAGGAATGAGGAAGCGGGTAAGTTTTGCCCGTGCTATTATGTCTAATCCAGAAAAACCCGAGGAAACACCAGAAATTTTGCTTTACGATGAGCCTACAGCCGGATTAGATCCAATAGCTTCGACAATTATCGAAGATTTGATTCGGCAATTACAATATACAAATGAAATTTGTGGCAGCTACGCTATCGTTACTCACCAACACAGTACAATTCGTCGTACTTCTGACAGAGTTGTGTTTCTTTATCAAGGTAAAGTGCAGTGGTCTGGAAAAGTTGGCGAAGTTGACACCACAGATAATTCTTCTATTAGACAATTTATGAGTGGAAGTGTTGATGGCCCAATCAAAATTGCCGGTACATAAAATCTGGGATCTCAAATCTGGTACATCAAATATTTAAAAGAGTATCATCGCGATTACGATTAAGCACAAATTTAAGTACAAATCTAAGCAAAAACTTATTTTCAAAAACGATAAGAAAATGTATAAATATCTATTTACAAATTTAAATTCTAATTCTATGGGAGGTGAACAATGCGATCGCGATTGGTAAGAGAAGGTTCTGTGGGATTATTAATTTTATTGGGTTTGGGAGTCTTTGGAGTTATTTTCCTTTGGCTGAACAGAATCAATGCTGCTGGTCGTACCTATAGCTTCATCGTAGAGTTTAAGGACGCTGGTGGAATGCAAAAAGGCGCTGTTGTACAATATCGCGGTGTTAAGGTAGGCAACATTGCCGATATTAAAGCTGGCGTGAATGGTGTACAAGTAGAACTTGATATCAGCAAACCCGATTTAGTTATCCCTCGTGATGTCAAAATTGAAGCCAACCAGTCAGGATTAATTAGCGAAAGCATTGTTGAAATTACACCAGAAAGAATTGTCTCCCGCGAAAATGTAGATGCCGGACCTCAAGATGAAGGATGCGATCCTACTATTATTGTCTGCGATGGCTCACGTCTAAGAGGCGAAATCGGTATCAGCGTTGACCAACTAATTCGCTACAGCAGCCGTCTATCAGAAGTTTACAGCCGACCTGATGTCTACGAAAATGTTAACCAAGCTTTAAAAAATACATCCCTAGCAGCAGCACAAGTAGCTCAATTAACTCGCGATGTCTCTTCTTTGACTAAAGCTACTCAACAACAATTAAAAACCTTTGCTTCCGCCGCCGATACTGTAGCGACTGCTGCAAATAGAGTCAGTGTATCTACCGACCAAACCATCAACCAATTTGGCGGCACAGCCGAACAATTAAACGCTACAGCAAGACAGTTTAGTAATACAGCAGAAAAATTTAGCGGTACTGCAACTGAAATTAGTTCTACAGCTAATAGAGCAAATAGATTATTAGATAATATTGATAATTTAGTCACTACAAATCGTTCTTCACTAGTTGGTGCATTAAACGACATCACCGCAACTAGTTCTCAGTTAAGAACGACTTTAAATAGTTTATCTCCCAGCCTGAATAAATTTACCAAAGGGCAGCTGCTTGAGAACCTGGAAACACTTTCAGCAAATGCAGCCGAAGCTTCCACTAATTTACGAGACGTTACCAAAACACTTAACGATCCTAATAATTTATTAGTACTCCAACAAACATTAGATTCTGCTAGAGTCACCTTTGAGAATACCCAGAAAATTACATCAGATTTAGATGATTTGACGGGAGATCCAAAATTTAGGCAAAATCTCCGCGAATTAGTCAACGGTTTAAGTGGTTTAGTTTCTTCCACCGAGCAAATGGAACAGCAAGTTAAATTTGCTGCCACCCTCGATACGGTAAAAGCTAATTTAGACAAATCAAAAATTCAAACATCAACACCAACTAGAAAACAACCATTTAGATTTAGTTCTTCATCTCAGAATTTAAAAAGCCAGCCAAAAACTAACCAAACCAAAAACCTACAGCCCAATTCCTCATCTCAAGAAGAACTTTTGAAGCAACTTCGGGAATATCAGAAGACACGATAGTGAGAAGAGGGAGTAGAAGTTTTAATCCTACAGTCTTTGACTAAGCCTCTCTAAACTAAACCCTGCCAATTACATCAATTAGCAGGGTTTAGTTTATTAAATTAAATTAAATTTATTTTTTGCAAAAATTTATGCTTTGCTTTCCTAATTGCGTTCTGCTCTCTATGACTTTTTCTTACGTTTTAACGCAGAACCAGCACCATATGCTCCAAAAGCTATAAATCCTAGTATCGCTGTTGGTTCCGGAACACTTTGAGCTTGTACAAATGAAACCTTATCCGTACTTAGTTCAGCATAATCAAATGCTAAGTATGGTTCGTCAGGTGCGATGATTTTAGCTTCGAGATAACCATCAAAATCACCATTAGCATTTTCAGAAAATATCTCAGCAAAATTCAGTTCAACATAGGCTGCTTGAATCAAACCATCCTGTCCTTTATTATTTTTCTGTTTTGTTAATTGTTTTGTAATTGTATCTCCATCTGCGTTAGTAAATTCAACCTTTGCATCTTTAACATCATAGTCACCAAACAACATGTTGAAATACATAGTAGTATCTTTTATGATGTCACCTTTAGCTACAGAAAAATCAAAATTGAAGCCAGGGAGAGGTACTTTACTATCCTTTACTTCTTCTTGAGTAAATCCTTTTTTTTCTAGATTATAGTTGTTCTTTATTCTACCGTTATCATTATATTTCTTTGTTTTAATAAAAGTCGTTGATAAAGAGATATCAGTAAATTTCGAGCCACTACTCCCATTATCCACAAATCCACTTCCGGTAATTAAACTATTACCCTTTTCCATACCGGAGCGGTTATCGAAATCATCTCCACTTCCTTTAGCTAATGTTTCATCTTTATTTAAATCTGGCAATAAATCGCCTACTCCTAATACACCTCTCCCATCAATATTTGCATCACCACCATAAGCTCCTTGGTAATCTACTCCTGTTCCATACCCGAAACCATCTTTATCACCTATTGTAATACTGTTAAAACCAGCAGCTTGAGCCGCATTAGCATAAGCAACAGTAGCAATAGTAGATGCAGCAGCGATAGTAAATAGTTTCTTCAACACGATCAAAATCCCTTCTCTTAATTATTGCTTGTTTTCTCAATCTTCTCTTTCGAGTTGATATTCAAATTGTGCGCTGCATCTAAGGCAAAATATTAGAGGAAATGTACTGAATTATTCAAAAAAAATCTCAAAGAATAAAAATGTATTTTTTATCAGTAATTACCAAGGTTTACATACTGAAACAATACAATTTTTACTATTAATATAAATACATCGTAAAGCGTTTATATAGATATTAACGAAGAAGTTAGATATTCATCTACGCAGGGTCTTAACTTTATCGGTAATTTAAATTGTCGGAATTAATTTAAGGATAAACAAAAGAAAATCTTGTATCTTTTCGGTAAATCTGGGCAAAAAAAAGAAGAATACAGTCTATGCTTCTTCCTTTGTGTCACTATTTGTTAGTCGCTGAATTAATTCCAATCCTGTTCTTCCTTCTTCCCTTTAGTGCGGTAAATTCCACCAACGGCGTGAATTGCTCGGGTTTTCTCAAAAAGCTCGTCTTCTGTAATTCCCCATTTTTGCAGCACCTCATCCAAACCCTGTTGAATATCAAAAGCACCGGGAAAATTATGATAGCGAATTCGTAATCTGGCTAATTCTGCCAAATTGACATCGCTCGCTTCCCCTACCAATAAACTTTCTAGTAAAGGGCGATCGCGATTGTATTGCGGATGCTGTTGTTCTTTATTTTGTTCGCTCATTGCAATTAGTAGTTAGTAGTTAGTAGTTAGTGGTTAGTAGTTTCCAGTGGCGGCTCGTTCCAAGTCTCTGACTTGGAATGCCATTTTCTTGAGGCTCTGCCTCTTATATAACAGGAGGCGGAGCCTCCAATACTGTATTCCTTGCCGGAGACAAGGAACAAGTTATCGCCAAAAAAACAACACTCAGCCCGAAAAATCAAGCTGAGTAAATAATATTTAATATCTAATCCTAAATATGAAAAAGATTTCTAGCTGGTAAATATTAACTGTTGACTGTTAACTGCTTCCAACACCAAGTAAACAAAGTACCGCCAACTACTAATTTTGAGACTTCTAGCAACCAGTAACCACCATGCAATAAATTCATATTCGCGGGAATTTCGTTAATTGCTGCAAACCAATTTAACTGCAATCCAATCGCGGACATTTCTGGAGTTAAAAGATAAGTATCAACAAAAGCGATGGCGACTAATAGATTTGCACCAAAAATAATCTTTTTTTGCCAGTTTAAATTAATTTGACTAGAAGCTAAGACTCCAGTTAATACTAATCCCGCACACAACAATTCAACGCGGTTAAAACTCCAGAAAATTGTATAGCCAGCAGATGCAAAACTTGATTGAGTCATCATTCCAGAAACATAAAGACTAGGCATAATTACCCAATCTAAAATGACACTGGCACTAAGCCAGAAACCCAAAGTTAAAATAACAACATTTAGCCAAACTGGACGCTTAAATTCTACGCTGGAAGTGGAAATGGTATTCATGAAAAAAATAATTGCTTCGTTATATTTTTAGTGTGAAACATAAAAAGTTATTTTGACTACTAATCTCAACTATCCTTTACAAAACAATGGTCTTTTTACGAAAAAATAGTCTTTCACCCAGGTTTATTCATTACATTTCTTAATAATTTTAGATGTATGAACCCAGTGAATCCATACATTTTGAATTACCTCAAAAACGCCATATAAAGCGGGCAAGGATGCCCGCATTGTAATAGATGTTCTATTTTAGTTGTCCTTGTTTCTAACTTGAGCCTATAAACGAGCTTTTAAGGCTTTGCTTCCAGCTATTCATGGAAGTGTAATTTACTAGTTTGAACGCACTTTGTCCGAGATGGGACTTTGCAATTCATGACTCACCGAAAGGATTCAATAACTACAGACGCTCCAGCCAAGCCAATTAGAACGATTCCAGAACGCCAAATACATTCAAATACTAGGGGAAATAAGCTGATAGCTATATGAGAAGTGCCGAGAATCCCGGATAAACAAGCGGCGAATGTAAAGCCTAATACGATGAACATGAAATATTTAAGAGCTTTTAAAATTAATCTGAATAGAGGACTAAATTTATTAGTAGTCATTTCAAGGTACTCCTGATTGTTTGAGTTGGGAAGAAGAAAATATCTAATCTGAAATGTAGCTAACAAAAAAGCCGGGAAGCATGACAATACTTCACCGGCTCGTAAACTTCCTGTTTATCGATAGCCAAGTTTAATTTTTTATTTGCGATTTTTGATTACTTGATAAACTTTTCAGACAAATCGGACAGATGCCATTGATTCCAAGTGTTCGTTACTTGATGATAAGCATTCTGAATTGGTTCTATCTGTTGCGGTTTTAATAAGTAGCGGTAGCAGATATGGCTACCTAAATAAACTGCCAGTTCGTGGTTTTTCTTTTCGCTGCTAATACGAAATTCACCGTGCCCTGTTTCACATAGAGCTTGAATCAATAGAAAACTCATATGAGAAAACACCACTGGTAGTACCAATGTATTTGATGAGTTTGATTGCTGTGTTACTGTTGCTTTTTTGCCAGATTTGTCTCCTATCCGCAGATACATCCTCATTGGCTGCGCTGTTTCTAAGAATTCCTGCAATTGTGGGAAGGTCATGTTTTAGTTCTCCGTGAGAATAGCCATTTTTTATCGCTGCCTCGATTCAGGTATTCACTCAACTTTTAGAGAATCATTATTTGTACCTATTATAAATGTAAATTTGATTGTTGTGTAAATTTTACATACATAATATTTGATAAAAAAGTAGCCTTTGATACTTTTTTGGGATATATGTGATTTTTGTTGTTAATGCTATATACACCTTTAGATAGATACTTACCTAGATACACGATTAGCAGAGTTAAGTCTTGTTTCGCTTCATCTATAATTCTCTGCTAGCATTAAAATACCTGAAACTACCTATGTATATGGCTTTCAGTATTAATATTATCTTAATTCAATATCTCCAAAAATTGAATCTAAGATTTCAATTTATGTATTTGTGTGGATATATACAAAATAAAAGTAAATTTGTTTTACATTGAAATGGGATTGACAAGAGGAGTGAAAATCATGGGTAAGGATAAAATCGAAAAACAAGAAAAGTTGCGAGAAATGCTGCTGTTCTTTCTAAATGAGATGGGAGCAACACAGGTCGAATTATCGAAGGGAATGGGTGTTAGTCGTCCGGTAGTAATTGATTTTTTGAATCGGGAAAAGGATTATTTACCAGTTAGCAGCGAAGGATTGGTTAAATTATGCGAAAATTTGAACAAGCACCGACCTTCTAAAAGAAAATCGAAGAAAGACAGCGATGAAGATGAATTAAGCCTGACTCCCGATAAAATGAGGCAAAAATTGGGAGAAATCGGTGCTGACGAGCTTTTGGAATCTGCTGGTTTTTTACCAGACAAAACTGAAAGTATTCGCGTTACTCCAGAAAGATTTTTTCAAGTTGCTCAGATAGTTGCATTGCTTGAGTTGTTGGATTTTGAAGATTTGCTTTCAACGACTAAGGAGTTTTTGGCTATTGCTAGCAATAAATTAACTATTGCGAGTACGAAATGGTTTGACGATTATCAGGATGATGATGCCCTAAAAGCTTTAATCGCAAAACTTTGGCAGCCTCAACCGACATTAGGTTTAAAGTTGAAGTTGCAGGTAATCCAAAAATTGGAGTCGAGTCGAAATAATCTCAGGAATGCGGGTAAAAAGAGTTTTAGCCGTGAAGAAGCTATTTCACTATTTCTCAGTATTTTAATTAAAGAAAGAATCAATGATGAAGTTTCATTACACGCAAGAATTAAAAAGCTAGAATTTCAGACTTTGTCTCGCTCTATTGATGACAATGAGGAATATAGGGGCATTTATAAGCAATTGGAAAAAATTGCTTATAGTGCAGAGTCCGAACTTCAAACACCTGGAGTCTCTCGCAAAAAGCACCCAGAAACCGGAATTTTGGATTCTATTCAACCCGTAATTATGGCGATCGCTACTTGTAATTTTGGTACGGATAAGGAAAATAGCGAACCTTTAGAGTGGGTATATACATCTAGCAACACTATGATAGAAAACGCTATTAGTGCCTGTACTTTAAATATGGGTTTGAAGGAAGATACTTTATTAACAATTTCTACGAATACTCTCGATAGCAGCATTCATTCTTTAGTTGAAACGACGGTAATTTTAGGAGAAAAACAGCAATATCAAGGGATTTGGGTTGATAGAGATTCGATGACGGTATTGTTGCAGGCTATTGTTTGTGCTGTAAAACAATGGTTTGCCGATAAAAATAGAAAACAAGAGCTTGAGAGCAAGGTTTATGTATCGGCTTGCAGAAATCTTGCCCAATTAAGAAAGAGATTAATCAAGGTAAGAAAAGCATTTCATAATTTTCAATTTTTAGATGAAGGCTGCCAAGTATCGGAAATCAAGAAAATTGCCGATGAAGCGAAGCAGCATTTAATGGAAATTCCTGCTGCCGATATTTATTTTACTTATCGTCTAAATTTTTATCGCTGTTACTGTTTGGCTAAACGATTAGAATTAAGATTATCAAATTTTCAAGGTAATATCATTAATGCTAAATCGTTAATAATAGAGCTTACAGATGCTATCAATCATCCCGAAAAGTTTCAACTATATATAGATAAAAATGAGCTTTCTCCTATCGAAGCTTTAATTCATTCCGAAATTTATTTATACGAACTTTCTGCGGGGCACAGTCCGAAAATATTTAAAGAAATACATCAAAATCCTTCGATTGATTTTGGTCAATGGCATCAGAAAATTATCAAAGTCAGAAATACAAATTCTTGCTACAAAGATGCTGGTTTAGATGTTTATGAATCGTTATCGGAAATCAATGGTAATATTGCCAGGGTTTATTTCTATATTTCTGATGATGTCACAGATTTAGAACAAGTGCCCGGTATTTTTCTACAAGCAGCGTATTATGCATTACGCATCGGTTTAATTCAGCGCGTATCTCGATGGATTGCCTTAGCAGGAAGAGTTTGGGTAAGATTAAAAAATGAAAAATTTGCCTTGCAAGCTTTAAACTTATCGGAAAAACTTGCAAAAACTGACCTCACAACTGGGCACAGCGATAATTTTTGTCAAGCAGTTCTTTCAGAAATTCATTTGTTAAAAGGAGAATACCTGTTATTAATCCAAAACGATGAGGTCGCCGCATTAGAAAATTTTATTCAGGCGCTGAAAGGTTCTGTATATTTGGGTTTGAATCGTCGCATTTGCGATTCTTTATTCAATATATATAGATGCTCGCAAAAGCTAGGTAGTCTTAGCCTCAAAGAAGGATTAAATCGAGTATTTACTGAAGAAGAAAAGCTGATTAAAGTAAATATCAAGAAGCTGAATCCTATGAGCAACCATAATTCAGAAAAAGTCTTAGAAATGCTTTGCAATTTATACAGTAGAGAAGACAATCCCACCTGGTTTCAAGTACGCGGTGATTTTTCCAATCTTGCAGCCAATATATGGCAAACTTGGCATCAAGATACATCTGAAAATCAAGCAGTTCACATACACCCCATTGCTAAGAAAATTGAGGAAGGTACATGGCTTTGTCAGGTTGAGTAGGAAAGAAAAATTTGAAAAATTTTAGTCACTAGGGATAAAAAAAAATATATATAAATATCTTGCATCAATCTCAACCAGCGAAAATCAACCCAGTTTATCAAAGTTGATTCCGGTAAATTCTAGCTCCTTGACTCGTTGCCTGCCTCAGGGTTGAGAATGTAATTCATGAAGGCTCTGGCTCCAGTATTTTGACTGCTGGAATGATGCCTCTGTAATTAAGTGAGATATTTAAGTCGCAATTGTATCGGATTTAGCTAATCAAATACTGTATCGCTGATTTGAAAACACTTCTTAATTACCTCTTACCTGTTATCCTATGCCCAATTTAACTTCAAATTGTTAAAAAACCACTAATTTGTTATCATCTTCTCACTCAACCCTATTAATTGCTGCTGTAGTTCAGATAGCTGGTATTATTTGTTTGCTTGAGGTAACTTACTTGTAAGTAATTTATCTATATAAATCTTAGTCTAACTTTGATTATGTCAAGATTTGCAAACAGTCTAAATCTGTAATGTTATTGAGGGTTTATTATCAGAAATAAATTTTAGTAGTGAGTATTTAAATACTTCTATAGATAGATTAAATAAAGTTTGAATATGTGGGAAAGGAGTATTGTTAGATACTTTAAGAAAAGCTAAACACTAGTTCATTATTGCTGCTTGACACGGTAGAGTTGATTCAATTGATGTCTATTAAATTAAGTATCTCTAAAAGCTTACAAACAACATAACACAGGGATATGTTGCTAGCGCGTCTCCTCCACATAAATTCAAACAAGAAATACGATTTTGACCTTAGGGAGACAAGTTGTTTCCTCTAATACATAAATGGGGCATTATGTGGCATAAACAAAAGAACAGAAATCCAATAGTTAGTTTAACTTTATTGTTGGCGTTGGCATCAACACCGATGATGACTAGCTTATTCAAATCGGACTATGCATTGGCGCAATCGCCGAGTGAAACACCATCTTTTCCGCTTCCTACGGCAGTACCGAATGATGCCAAAATTCGGATAGATGGTTCCGCTAGCATGACAACAGCCAATCAAGCGTTAAAAGAACGTTTCGAGAAAAAGTATTCCGGCACTAACGTTGAGCTTGCTACAAATGGAACAAACGACGCGCTCAAGGCTTTGCAAGAAGGCGAAATAGATATTGCCGCAATTGGACGTGGTTTAACTCCTGAAGAAGAAAAATTAGGTTTAAAGCAACAGCGTTTGCGTAGAGAAAAAATCGCGATCGTCGTTGGTAAGGATAATCCTTACAAAGGTGATTTAAAGAATGATAAATTTACTAAGATTTATCGCGGGGAAATTACCAATTGGTCGGAGCTTGGCGGACCTAATAAAAAAATTAGAGTAATCGATCGTCCCGATTCGAGCGATACTCGCGAAGCTTTCCGTAACTATCCCCTTTTCGCTGGTAATTTAGACACTGGTGCTTCTGCGACTCAGTTAGATAGTGACGATCCAGCTGAAGTTGTCAAGCAATTAGGTGATGATGGTATCGGGTTCGTTTTAGCAAATCAGGTCTCAAAACTAGATAACGTGCGTATTTTGAGTATGCACAAAACCTTACCTGATGACCCCAGATATCCTTATTCTCAACCTTTAGTTTACGTATTTAAGGAAAATCCTTCCGAAGCAGTTAAAAGCTTTGTTGGTTTCGCAACAGCAAAACCCGGACGGGAAGCAATAGAAGCGGGTAGAGAAGCCGAAGCGGCAGCAGTTGCAGCTACCGTTGCTCGTGCAGTTGGGGAAGCTCCCAATGAAGATGCAGCAGCTACGCCAACCGTTACTCCCGCTACTGCTGATGGAGAAGCTGCCGGTACTGGCAACGAACAAGCCGCTACCACAGATGAAAAAGCTGCCGGTACCGGAAATGACACTGCAACTAATGGTAATAATACAGATGGTGTTGGTCCTGCTACCAATACATCTGCTACTGATAGTAATCCGAGTGCATTTATACCGGGAACTAATGCTGGTGTTGCAGCAGAAGCTGGTGAAAATACTATACCCTGGTGGTGGATTTTATTACCTGTAGCAGCTATTGGAGCATTAGCTTTGTGGTGGTTGTTGGGAAGACGCAAGTCTCAAGAAGAAGATACGGTAGCTCGTGGTGTATTGCCGAAAGATTCTCCTCCTCCTTTTACTCCCACTTCTATAACTGGGCCAGTTAAGGAACCCGTCGCCAATACTCCCGTTGAACCCACCGCAGGAATTAATACAGCAGCAGTAGAAACTCCACCCAATACAACACCCGGAATCAATACAGCAGGAATTGCAGCAGGTGCAGCAGGTGTAGGACTTGGAGCCGCAGCCCTTGCCGGTAGAGATAAAGATAATACATCCGAAAACCGCGATACGCCTTTAAATGAAAACTCTCCGGAATTGCGGTTAGATCAACCCACCCCAGGAATTAATACAGAACCCGTAGAAACTCCACCCAATACAACACCCGGAATCAATACAGCAGGAATTGCAGCAGGTATAGCAGGCTTGGGACTTGGAGCCGCAGCCCTTGCCGGTAAAGATAAAGACAATACATCCGAAAACCGCGATACACCTTTAAATGAAAATTCTCCAGAATTGCGGTTAGATACGCCAGATGTGGAATTACCAAGTGCTTCCGGTAGAGATTTAGATGTATATGCGCCGGATGTTGAATTGCCAAATGTTTCGGATCGAGATTTAGATGTAGAAGTCTCAGAAGATTGGCAGCAACAGGATATTCCCGATACCAGTTTGGATTTAGAAGCACCAGCCGCTGTTGTTAACACTTCTTATCATTCATTACCGCGAATTTCTACTCCAACTGATGCAGAAACTCCTCCAGTAACAGAACAGGAAGTTTCCGATAGTCAACCAGAAGAAAACAATCCTTCCCCTCAACAAGAATTACCATCTGCTTCCACAAATAACTGGCTTGGAAACTTTGCTGCCGGAGCCGGTGCTGCTGCTGCCGCAGGTGCTGGTGCTGCTGCCCTTGGCGCAGAGAAAATCAAATCTAAATTGGCTGGTAAAGACGCTTCAGAATCCACTGAAGACGAGCAAGTTGATTCGGAATCCCTAGAAATTAACGGAACTGTTCCTTATCCTCAACTACCTGATGTTTGGGATTCTGACAAGCAATCAGCAAGCAATCAGCAAGAAACATCATCTTTAATTGCAGACAATACCGATTTAGAGCAACCACCACAAACTTCACCTTCCGATTTGTGGGGAACTTCCCAAACAGAACAACCAATCGATCCTGAGCAGCAAGAAACATCATCTTTAATTGCAGACAATACCGATTTAGAGCAACCACCACAAACTTCGCCTTCAGATTTGTGGGGAACTTCCCAAGCAGAACAACCAACCGATCCAGAGCAGCAACAAACCCAGCCAACAGAACAATCAAGTAATCAAGAAGAGGAAGAAGAATCATCTTTTTCTTTGGGTGGCATGGCAGCAGGAGCCGCCGCTGGTTTGGCGGGAGCTGCGGCAATTGGTTCGAGTTTATTGAATCGCGATGGCGATACATCCGATGACAGTGAAAATGCTGGCGAAAATAATAGCGTAGAACAAGAGCCAACCAGCGAAAACCAAGATGCTCAGGATAGTAGCGGTGGTTTAGGAACTGGATGGTTTTTGAATCGTTTCAGAGGAAATACACAGGATGCAACTGATGATACTCAAACATCAGAAATTCCACAAAATTCCGAATTGCCAGAAGTTCGTATAACAAGCGAAAACGAGCAGCTAGCAGATGCTCAAACACTACCGCAAGAACAAACGAATACCGATGGTTTACCAAACGTTTGGGTAAATCAATCAAACCCACAACCTACCACAGAAGAAACCGTTTCCGAAGAAGCTATTGCCCAATTTGGTGCGACAGTAACGAACGAAAATGGTTCTGCAAATGATTCCTCATCTACTGGTGATACGGCATTAGCAGCAGGAGCCGGTATTGGAGCCTTTGCCCTTTCTTCTCAGATGCTTCGTAATAACGAAGATGATTTAGAAGATATTCAAACTTCAACACCTGAATCATCCTTGGGTGAAAACGAAGCCTTAGATCAAATTGCCAACCAAGCAGAAATCGATACCGAAATTCGTACACCCGAGCAAAAACGGGATGCAGGCGATACTGATTGGGATAGAATTTACGGCATCCATCATAATGGTGCTACCGCAGTACCCGGTGAAAGCAACATACTATTAGCAAATCGGACTCCAAAATGGGCTTATGCTTCTTGGAATATTGCACCTGCCGATAGAGAAGCAATGCAAAACCAAGGTGCTAATCAGTTGGTATTGCGACTGTATGACGTAACTAACGTCGATCTTAGCTATCAAAATCCCAGAATGGTACAACAGTACGAATGCGAGGAAACAGTTAATCATCGTTATGTAGCTATACCCAATGCCGATAGAGATTATATTACCGAAATCGGCTATCTTACCCAAGATAAAGATTGGTTATTAGTATCGCGATCTCCCATTGTGCGGGTATTCAGTCGTCCCCATAAAGACTTCTGGTTTGAAGCCGATGCGGAATTAATTATTCATGGTGCAACCGAACCAGGTGCCACTGTAACTATTGATGGACACAACATCAAAGTCAAGCAAGACGGCACTTTCCATTTACGGGTGCCCTTTACCGAAAGCTTGATTAACTACTTAATTACCGCAGTAGCACCTGATAGCGAGCAAGCTAAAACCATTCACATGCAATTTTCTCAGCAGGAAAGAAAGAACAGTTAGCAGTTAACAGTTAGCAGTTAACAGTGAAAATTGAATAAATTTTATTTGAAATGCTCTGGTGATTAAAGTGCCAGAGCATTTTTTTATGTAGTTTTCTTATAAGTCGAATATATCAAAAACCTCACCCCGCCCTGTGGGCACCCCTCTCCTTGTTAAGGAGAAGGGAAAAAGTTTGTTTTTCAAATTAAAATTTATCTTATTTTCGGTTAACCGAAATCAATTTATTCCTACAAGCCGAACTCTTTATTAACTACTCACTGCTAACTGTTAACTGTTCACTGTTCACTGTTCGGTATTCATCATTTAAAAATTCATAAAAACCGAATTTCGCTTGCATTTAACTTTGATTAATATAAGAACAACGAGGCAATGAATTAATTATAATTCCCAAATAAAGGTAGAACCATGACATTAGTAACCTGGAATCCCTGGCAAGAATTGAACGCTTTACAAAGTCAATTAGATAGAGAATTTGTTAAAGTACCAGCAGCCGAATTACAAGCAGATGAGGAGGCTATTTATTTAAGACTAGAACTTCCTGGAATGGAAGCTAAAGATTTAGATATAGAAGTAACAGAAAAAGCTGTTTCTATAACTGCTCAAAGAAAAAATCAAAGCGAAAATCAAGAAAATGGTGCTTTTAGAACTGAATTCCACTATGGTAAATTCCATCGTGTAATTCCTCTACCAGCAAGAGTTCAAAATACCAACGTTTCCGCAGATTATAAAGATGGTATTTTGAATCTAACTTTACCTAAGACTGAGGCGGAAAAGCATAAGGTTGTTAAAGTTAGCTTGGGTGATGCTGCTTAATCATAGGTTATAAAAGTTGTAATATAACTTAAATAAGGTTCCTAGGGTAGAATGAATCCTTCCCTAGGAACCTTATTTTTATACATTTAGCTCAAGCCGTATCATGTCAAATCTAATATTTAAGCGCCGTAACGTCTGTAAAGTCATTACGGCGCTTTTGCATTGCTTTATTTTTAATCAAAGCCTTGAAGAACTTATCATTTTTTTCACATAATTATGGGTGATTTAAGTCACGCATATACTTAAGTAATATGATATTCTTAAAATCATATCAACAGCTTGTTAGCTTGATTTATCTGGTTATGTAATTTTCGACGTTTATTTTAAGATAGATGTCGATAAGCCTACAAAACTAAATTCCATTGCAAAATGTTTCAGTGATGGATTATTTCTATTTGGTATAAGGGTGCGAGCTTCGGAATTATCTTGTAAAACTCCTTCTATTGTTGGAGTCATTAAATCATTTCCTGTTTAATCGGTAACGAGCTTTAAATGTATTTGAATAAATCGTTGTGCTTTGGAGCATTTGTGCTTCATAAGTACTAAAAAACTATTGCCAATTGAACATCAAGAACACAAATATATGGAATTCTCAACTAACCCTAATTCAGATAGTTTGCAATTTTCATCATCCTTAAATTCAGACAATCTCCTAAATCCTATTGATGATGGAAACTTGCTTGAATCAACTTCCATCACTTTTATCGATAGCAGCATATCCGACTACGAAACCTTGATAGCGGGTATGGAAGAGACTCAAATACATATGCTCGATTCATCACAAGATGCAATCACTCAAATTACTCAAACTTTGACGGGTAGCACGGGTATTAAAAGCCTGCATATCTTTTCTCACGGTAATTCTGGCGTTTTAGATTTTGCCGGAAATAATTTAAATGATGCTAATTTGGGTGCCTACTCGAATCAAATCCAGTCTTGGGGAGAAGCACTTTCAACAGATGCGGATATCTTGTTTTACGGCTGTAATCTTGCTGCGACAGATACAGGTAAACAATTTGTTAATAAAATCAGTAATTTAACAAGTGCCGATGTGGCTGCTTCTGATGATTTAACTGGAAACACAAACCGGGGAGGTGATTGGGATTTAGAATTTAATACGGGCAGTATTGAGACAGAAGTAATTGTGCAAAATTGGGCACAAAATGCTTATCAAGATGTACTGGCAAGTTTTACAGTAGATAGCATTGCGGATGTTGTAGATAGTAACGACGGTGTAACCACATTAAGAGAAGCTATTGACAGTGCAAATGCTATAGCTGGATTTGATTCGATAGTATTTGATTCATCCTTATTTGGTAGCCAACAAACTATCGGTTTAAATTTGGGACAGTTAAATATTACCGATAGCGTTAGTATTATCGCACCAGAATTTGTGACGGTAAGCGGCAATCAAGCTTTCCGAGTATTTGAAATTGCAGCAGGTGCGACGGTGAATTTATCTGGGTTAATAATTACTGACGGGAAAGTCACTGGTGATAACGGTGGTGGAATTAAAAGTAGCGGTAATTTGACGCTGGAAAATACTATTGTTCGTAATAATTTTGTTGAAGATGGTAACGGTGGCGGTATTGATAATACTGGCGATATTCTAACGGTAATTAACAGTACTATTAGCAGTAACAGTGCAAGAGGTGGCTTTGGCACTAGCGACGGTGGCGGTATCTATAATATTGGTAAGACTTTGACGCTAAGCAATAGCAGCATCACTAATAATCAAGGTAGTGACGGTGGTGGTATTTACAATAATGACAACAATTTCACTTTAAATAGTAGTGTTATAACCGGCAACAGTATATCAACTTCTGGTGATGCCTTTGGTGGTGGTATTTATAACGCTGGCGATAATCTAGTAGTAAATCAAAGCGTTATTAGTAACAATCGAATAATTAGTCTTTTCAATGTTGCTGAAGGTGGTGGTATCTATAATGTTGGTAAAAATTTAATATTAAATAATAGTTTTATTGCTAATAATGTGTCGCAAAATGGTGGTGGTATATACAGCAAAGATGCAAATCTAACTGTTAATAATAGCACTATTAGTGGCAACGAAGTGGTAGCCGCTAGGGGCGGCAATATTGGAGGTGGTGGTATTAATGCCACTGGCATTATTACATTAAATAATACGACTATTAGCGATAATTCAGTTAATGGTTCTCGTTTCGGGAATGTTGCTGGTGGCGGTATTTGGGTTAATGGAATTATTACTATTAACAATAGTAAAATTACTCGCAATTCTGCAACTCCGCGTATTAGTGGTAGAGGAAATAGTGCTTTCGGTGGGGGTATTTATGCTGATGGTAACTTAACGATGAACAATAGCGCTGTGAGCGAAAATTATGTAGAATCAACGGTATCTGATTTTACTCTTCTTTCTGGCGGTGGTATTTTTACGAAAGGTAACGCAACGCTAAATAACAGCAATATTAGCAATAATAATGCCATAGGTCGCGGCTTTGGTGAAAGTATAAGTCGTGGTGGTGGCATCTCAAATATTGCCAACCTAACAATCAACAACACCACTGTTAGTAATAACAAGGCAATTAATCAAGGTAAAAACGTAAGCAGTGGTGGCGGTATTTCAAATATAGGTACTTTAAGTGTATTGAACATAAATAATAGTACTATCAGCGGTAACGAAGCATTTGAAGGTGGCGGTATTTCAAATGGTGGTAACAATTTTGCAACTCCAGAATTGAAGGATCTAATTAATCCTGGCGGTACTATAAACATAAGCAACAGCAATATTAGCGATAACAAAGCCGAATCTCAAGGTGGCGGTATCGTTAACTTTGACAAAGGTAATGTTACCGTAACTAGAACCGGCTTCAACAATAATTCGGCAAGAGATGGTGGTGCGATCGCAGCGAATCCTAACGGCAAAGTAATGGTAACTGACAGTAGTTTGACTAACAACATTGCAAGCAATATTGGTGGAGCTATCTTTAACAGCAGTATCTTCGATGTCAGTCGCAGCAATTTGCAAAATAACAAAGCATTAGTTAGCGGTGGTGCTATTTGGAATGTTGGTACGCTAAATGTAAGCAGTAGCAGTGTGGATGATAACCAAGCAACTTTTGAAGGAGGAGGTATTGTAAATTTCGCAGACGGTACCGCAACAGTTACAAGTAGCGCTGTCAGACGTAACAAAGCAGAAAATGGTGGCGGTATATTTAATCGCGGTTTCTTGAGTTTGTTATCGAGCTACCTTGCTTTCAATCAAGCCGATAATGGTGATGATTTGTTTAACGCTCAAGACGGGATAGTTGAAATTATCAACACAACTATCGCCGAAAATATCTTAAATCAAGGCGAAATTATTAGTTGAGTTAGTTAAATGAGCTTCGGCGTTTGAATAATTGCTGCATTATGGATAATCTCTTAATCTTCCATAATGCAGCAATTATATATGTACAAACAAAAATAAAGTTATTTCTGTGAACCTAACCTTTATACGATTACGATTTCAATCTATCACCTATGGGAGAGATTGATTATTACCTCAGATGTACGCAATTTAAGATATCAGCTTGTTAAATAAAAATATTGATTCTTATATTAAATCGGTTCAGTATGAATAAGCCATTGGTTTCAATTATAGTATTCGGATTGTTATTATTATTCGTCTTATCTCCCTTCAGCGCTCTGGCGGGTTTGATGTTAATACTACTTGTCGCAGCAATTTACAACTTGGGTATTAATTTGTTTCAAGCACTGATTGGAAGTAGTGAAGCCGATGCTAAAGAATCGTGAAATTGAGATGCTTCACATACAATTGAACAAATGTCTACCCCAGTAATGCACCAAGTCAACTGTGCGGAGTGTATCCTAGAAACAGAAAATTTTTTCTTCCCCCTCTTCCCCCTCTTCCCCTCCCCCTCTGCTTGTACTTAGTCCGCAATTTTAGCCTCTTCGAGTACTAATCTCTACGGGCTTTTGTTTGGCATCTGATAATTTTTTCATCGGCTATGGGAAAATATAAATTGCGATTGTCAAAGAAAGGCAGCGCAAATTTACAAAATGCCCATGATAGTCAAATCCTTTTATATTAGTTTTATAATTGCGCTAATTTTTTCCCAACCTGCTTACGGGCAGTTAAGAAAAGGTTTTCCGGCACCTTCGAGTATTCCCAATAGCGAATATCCTTATATAAATTCTGATGGTAAAGTAACGTTTCGCATCAAAGCGCCATCAGCTAAAACAGTACAGGTTATGGGACGCGATCGCAACATTCCCTTTGGCGAAAAACCCACGGATTTAATTCGTGGTGAAGATGGAGTTTGGACAGTAACAATTCCAATAAAGCCCGGTTTTCATTACTACCAGTTAATTATTGACGGTACTCCAGTCAACGACTCCGCAAGTAAAGCTTATTTCGGTTGGGGGCAATATACTAGCGGGTTAGAAATACCCAATCCCAAAGTTGATTTCGATCGAGTTAAAAAAGTACCTCACGGCGAAGTGCGCGAACGTTTCTATCATTCCCAAGTTACGGGAGAATTACGACGAGTTTTTGTATATACCCCACCCGGTTATAATGCCGATATTCAACGCAGATATCCCGTACTTTATTTACAGCATGGTGCTGGTGAAAACGAACGAGCTTGGACAAAACAAGGTAAAGCTAATTTTATCCTTGATAATTTAATTTATTCCCGTCAAGCAGTACCGATGATTGTCGTTATGGATAACGGTTACGCTCGCAAACCGGGAGTTGAGCTTCCGCCAGATTCTTGGGGAAATGAAGCTTTTGGGGAAGTTGTTATCAAAGACTTGATTCCGTTGATTGACTCCCAATATCGCACAATTGCCAATCGTAATTATAGAGCAATTGCAGGTCTTTCTATGGGAGGTGGACAAGCATTAGAAGTAGGTTTAAATAATTTAGACAAATTTTCTTGGGTTGGTGGTTTTAGTTCTTTGTTGAAAAATGTTGATGTTGATAAATCTTATGACAGAGTATTCACAAATCCAGTTTTAGCTAATCTAAAATTAAATTTATTGTGGTTGGGTTGCGGTATTGAAGACGATTTTTATTCTACTAATAATCAAGCAAGTAAAGCATTAACGGAAGCTGGAATTAATCACCTTTGGATTCAAACTGAAGGGGGACATGAATGGTTAGTTTGGCGGAGGTATTTACGAGATTTTGCCCAGTTATTGTTTCGGTAGCTGTCAACTGGATTTTTAATCTGCTATCGCTAATCTACTTCACTAAAATCAAATATGCTGTAATTAAGCTCCCTAATCCTGATAATGAAGGATTAGGGAGCTTAAAGTAATATTTTACCGACCTATAATTTAAACTTTTTATGCTTTCTTAGCTTTAGCTAACTTGCGTTTGAGAGAAGCAGCACCGACACCAGTTACAGCTAAAAGTCCGAGCATGGAAGCTGGTTCTGGTACTGCTACTGGTGTAGTGGATGCAGTAACAATACCATCGATATAAAAGTTTTCATTACTACCTGAAACTTCACCAGGTGCAACCAGATCCCCATGAAGAAAATTAAAGCTATTTATCTCGGCATCTGAAATAAAACCAATAAATGAGATTGGATCGTCGTTCTCAACAGTAGAAACCCTCTCACCATCACTACTATCAGTTAATCCTAAAATGTCACTGATTAAAAACTTTTCTCCATTAACTTCAACCCCCATTTCTTCTAGGTCTAAACCACCGGGACTAGAGGTACTATCATCTTGCAGCCCTAAAATACCAAAACCTCCTATAGCACTACTGGTATTAAATTGAAGCGTTAAAGCATCACTGCCTGAACCATCAACTTCTCCCACTAAAAAGCCATTTCCTGTAAGACCTATAGGACTACTATCCCCAACACCGCCAATTAGATCGACATTCAGAGAATTACCAATTACATTTCCAGTAGAATTAGGGTCGAAACTTGTTTCTGCACCATCAAAAGTTTCTGTTTCAAATGAAGCACCAAAAAGAGCATTTTCCCATGCTGTTCGATCCGTGAACACGGAAACGTTAGCATTTGCTTGTCCTTGAAAACCACTTACACCTAAAACTACACCAGCAGCAATAATACTTAATTTGTTAAATAATTTCATTTTTTTTAACTCCCTTCTCTTAAATTAAAATGTTTTGTTTGTTTTCGCTGTATCAAACCTAATGGAAGTAACATGTCATCCGCAAGAGCGATTTCAGTATCTTTACTTCGTGCTAAAAATTCAATTTTTTAACAGCTATTCACTTAAGTATGTTGTGTTGAAGAACCGAATATTTTTAGCTTGATGAGGGCGTATTTACTGAAATAAAAGCAATCTTCATTATAGATAAGATGATTCTTTTTTATTGCTGCGATAAAATACTGAGTTTGAATACAATTGTATACAGGCATTTATTAAGTATAAATTAGGTAAAAGAGGAAAGCTTTTTTCGTAATTTGAGACTTTTGAGCTATTTTTAGGAAGATAAAATTATTTATCCTAGAAGAATTAATTGTAGAACTTTATAAATCAAGCACTTTCCCATTGAACTGCGTTTAATTGATCGGCGTTTAAATTGCTGGTGAAATTGTGAAAAGCTAAAACCCACAATTACATACCTACCCATTCTTCCAGGTGTTAATCCCCCCAAATATCTGATGTTTTATATAGATACAGATGCCAAAATACAAACATCGGATTTACCAAAAACTATTTATGTCTACTTTGCAATCTTTATCAGACAATATTGCCGAAATCGTCGAACAATCGGGAAAAGCGATTGTTTCAATCAACGGCAACAGGCGTTTTTCACCTAGCGGTATTCACTGGCATAAAAGTATTATTGTTACTTCTGATGAATCTATAAAACGTTATGAGGAAATTACTATAACTTTAGATAATGGTCATAAAAAGCCAGCTTCACTGTTAGGACGCGACCCCAGTACCGATGTAGCAGTTTTTCAAATAGAAAATCCCGATATTCCTGTAGCAACAATAGGGGAAGCTGTGAATCTCAAAGTTGGAAATTTAGTTTTAGCATTAGCTAGAAGCAATGAAGGAGATATTCGCGCCGCAATGGGTGCGGTTAGTGTTGTCGGTGGTGAATGGCAGAGTATGTATGGTGGAAAAATCGACCAGTTTATTCGTCCCGATATTTCGCTGTATCCTGGATTTGGCGGTGGTGCTTTGGTAGATGCTTCGGGAAATATCATCGGAATGAATACCACCGGAAGAAGAGGTACGGCTTTAACTATTCCTGCTTCTACGATAAATAGAGTTGTCGAACAATTACTTAGTAAGGGAAGAATTCCTCGCGGTTACTTAGGTTTGGGAATGCAACCTGTAAGATTGCCAGATAATTTGAAAAATTCTTTGAATTTAACTTCTAATGGTGGTGTAATTGTCGTCAACGTCGAACCTAATAGTGCTGCGGAAAAAGCAGGAATATTTTTAGGAGATATTCTAGTTAGTTTTGACGGTAATACAGTAGAAGATACTAGCGATATTCTGGCATTATTGAACGAAAGTTTCCGCGTCGGTGAAAGCGTCAAAACTAAAATTGTACGCGGCGGTGAATTAGTTGAATTGAATTTAACTGTAGGTGAAAGAGTAGTTTAGAGATGGGATATAGCTCAATAGCAACCTCACCCCTTCCCCTCTCCTTATCAAGGAGAGGGGGATGATAGGTTATGTAATCCTACGAAGAAAAAGTAAGAAATGGAAATCTGGAATCACATGAGCATCACATTCCCTAACTTATCAACAGAATTAGAAGATGTAGCTGAAAAAATCAGCCAATCATCTGTCAAAATCCGTCATGGCAATATTGGAATCGGCTCTGGTGTTGTTTGGAAATCAGACGGTTTGATTATCACTAACGCTCATGTTGCAGTCAGCGAAAAATTAACTGTAGAACTTTGCGATGGCAGAGAATTTCAGGCAGTAAGAACAAAAATCGATCCTACAAAAGATTTAGCCGCTTTAAAAATTGATGCTGATTGTGCAAATGTAAATCTAAATCCTGCAACTATAAGCGATCGCAAAAATCTGCGGGTTGGTGAAATCGTTTTAGCTGTAGGTAATCCTTTAGGAGACACCAATGCAGTTACAACTGGAATTATTTCTCAAATTCACCAAAATTCTGTAATTTCTGACATTCAACTGTATCCCGGCAACTCCGGAGGTGCAATGACTGATAGTAGCGGCAATATTATCGGCATTAACACCATGATTGCTTATGGTTTAGCAGTGGCAATATCAAGTCAAACAGTTGAAAGATTTTTGACAACTGTTAATGATAACGATAAACCGCGAAAACTGGGTGTAACCCTCAAGCCTTTAATAATAGGAACCAGCAAACAGCCTACTCTAGGTTTATTAGTTTTATCGGTAAATCGTCACAGTTATGCTGAAGCTTCGGGAATTCAAATTGGGGATATTTTGATTGGGGTTTCGGGAAGATTATTTCGACAACTTGACGATTTAACTAATTATCTCCAAGTTGGAAATCACTCAGAATTACAAATTATCAGAGGAGGAAAACAGATAAATTTGAACTTGGATTTCGACAACTATAAAACTACTTCCGAAGTGTAGCGTGCCTAATTCCCCATGCCCAGTGCCCAATTCCCAATCCAAATTATAGTCATTGCAGTTTCTCCAGTTATCAGAATGGGGTTGTCGGCAATGTTGGAAGATAATCCAAAATTCAAAGTACTCAAGAGTGTTGCGGATATTGATTCTCTCATAGATGATATTGCACAGCTACAGCCTGATGTAGTTTTGCTTGACTGGAATAGTCAAGATTATGAATCCATTTCACAATCGCAACAGTTTATGTCAGCAACTATTATTCTTGTAGATGAAATCGAAGATATTAACTTCGCAACAGTTTTAGCTGCTCGAATTAAAGGAATATTGCCCCACGACAGTACAGAATCCGAAATCATCGCAGCAGTTGAAGCCGTTGCTTCTGGGTTAGTAGTATTTCATCCCGATATAGTTGATAATTTACAGTTGCAAAAGCCAGCTAATTCACAACAACATGAAACATTAACCAATAGAGAAATTGAAGTTTTGCAAATGCTAACTTCCGGTTTGAGTAATAAAGCCGTAGCCCAACAGCTATATATTTCAGAGCATACCGTTAAATTTCACGTTTCCTCAATCTTTCAAAAGCTTAATGTTTCGACGCGCACCGAAGCTGTTGCTGTAGGCGTGAGGTTGGGGTTGATTATGTTGTAATATCATTTCTGTGAGGCTTGGTAATGGGTAATTGCTAATAGCCTAATGCACCGAAATTTTTATTTTGAATTATTTTTCTTTGGCTTGGGTTCCCAGTTGAAATCATGAGGGCAGCGACATTCTCCGCGATCGCAATTTATAACTAATACATCAGAACAGAAATTAATTAAGGTTCCATTGTCAAATTCTATCTTTAAACTACCTGGAGAACGAAACACTGCACCTTTATAACCAACAATTTGATATTGATGACTCATGTCGGATGGTTTTAAGAAATATGGTTTGGGATTAAAACTGGAATCTCCTTTCAAATCATTCAGACAAACTGCTTTTGTGATGTAGCGCTCTACAACCGGTTCTAATTTATCGTAAGCTGGAAAACCCATTCCGGGGAAATAAACATCTGAAATTTTTGCAATTTTTTTGGCTTGAGTGCAGTCAACCGTATAAGTTTTTGGATAAACATTTGGAAAAATATAATATACTATTGCTCCTAAAATTATCAAAATAGGAATACCAACAAAGCTCGATATTAATAAGACTTTTTTCATTCACCTGCATATTTACTAATAATCATTAGATGCTTCAAACCAATACCAATTCCCATACAAATTAAATACTTGATAATTAGCATTACCAAATGGACTCGCTTTACGATTGGGTTGATAGACAAAGCCATAGGAAGTTACATCAGGGCTAAATCCATTACCGATTGTTTTAACCCGAAAATATTTACCACCACCAGAATCAACTGCGTATTTATCAATTTTGTATAAACCAAGCTGCCGGTTTGATGCTGTTTTTCCGCTGGCTATAATTTGTTCAAATGCCGATTTCGATGCCAAAAATGCCAAACGACGGGGAATATAGAATTGAAGTAGTATACAAGATAAAAGTACTATCCCAGAAATTGCTCGAACAAGCCGCCAGGAAATATTAACTTTACTGAATAATCCCCGTCTACCTAAAACTATCAACGCAAAAATACCAACAACTATAAATATTGGTATGCAGATAATCGAAACCAATAAAAGTGCAAAAAATAAACTACCCAAAGCACCGGGATAAATGCTAATTGCAAGAATAGCAATACAAACAGTAATCGTTATAAATATTAATATTTTGCTTTCAATATTCATTTATGTTCCGATATCTTGCAGCATTATTAATAAGCCCTAAGTTATACTGTATTAGCACAACATTCCCCTAACTCTCAAACTCGAACCATGCGAACATTAGTAGTTGGCGATATTCATGGTTGTTATCAGGAACTTATTGAACTATTAGCCAAAGCCAAAATTACCGAATCAGATTGTTTGGTATCGCTGGGAGACATTGTAGATAGGGGCGCTGATTCGGTGAAGGTATATGATTTTCTCAGAAATCGTCCCAATACCATCGTGTTGATGGGCAATCACGAGCGCAAACACTTACGCAACACCCTTTCCTACTCTCAAGAAATCGTTAAACTGCAATTTGGCGATCGCTACGAAGAATTTCTAGAATGGGTAAGTAATTTACCCTATTACCACGAAACCGCAGAAGCAATTTTGGTTCATGCTGCCGTAGAAAATGGTATCCCAATCCAGAAGCAAAGGGAAGAAGTTTTATGCGGTTGTACTGCTGGTGAAAAGCATTTATCAAAACGCTACGGAGATACATATTGGAGCGAATTATATACTGGCGAAAAACCAGTAATTTTTGGTCATCATGTTGTCGGCGATAATCCGTTAATAGTTGCAGGAAAAGTTTACGGTATTGATACCGCCGCTTGTCATGGTGCAAGATTAACCGGATTAATTTTACCCAGCTTTGAAATTGTGCAGGTACAAGCTGCGAAAGATTATTGGCGTGAAGAAATTCCTAAGTGGCAATTACCCGTGATGATGGCTAAACCTTGGAATACTTATAAATGGGACAAAATCAAAGCTATTTGCAGCGATAGGGATTCGCGGAATCCGGAATTATCCAATTTTATGGTTAAGAAAGAGCAATGGATGAATAATTTACTAGCTCTTGCTCCCCAAATAACTACAAAGGTAGAAGAAAAATTAGCTGAATTAATTTCCCTTTACGGTGCCGATAACTTTAAAAAACAAGCTCGGAATTATAGTTATGCCACTCTTCTATATAAAGCAAATTCTAGCGGACTTGACAAAGATTTTCTCAAGCAAACTTTACGAACACCTTCGGAATGGTTGCAGGTAATGAAGGAGTTAGGAGTTAAGAGTTAGTGCTTTATCCCATAGAATATAGTGGGCTTGTAGTTGGGCGTTAGCCCTTCTTGAGGATATTTGAACTCAACCACAAAAACTAAGTAATTCTCTACAAAAATAAAAATAAGTGAATTTTCTCAGGTGGAATGTATAACAAAGCAATTACATTTGAGAAACATCGAAATTCATGCTGGGCTAATGTTAATCCGAATCTTTTTGGTTTCTTTGATTTCTTTGATACTTGTTAGCTGTCAATCAAAAGAACAAGAAAAACCAATTAATAATCTTGTTACTCCTAATCAAAGCGAAAAGCCCAATTCACAAGACTCCAAAATTGCTACCGGAAATACTAACCCGCTTAATCATTCTGGTAATTTTATGACTCTAACACCAACAGGACAAACGAATGCTCTCGATAATCCTCTCTACAAAATTAGTCTATATGTTGATGGAAAGTTCGTGGATAGCTTGATTGGTGTATCGGGAAGAAAATTTACGCAAACCAGAAACCGCCACCAAAGCGGAACTGAGGCTCCCTTACCAGATGGAAAATATACTGTTGCTACCTCTACAATTCCAGGTGCGATCGCTGAAGCAGGAGAGCATTTTTTAGCAATACAGCCTAAATTTAAAACTGGACGTTCAGCTTTAGGTTTTCATGTAGATCCATCTTTTGAAAAAAATAATGGGGAAGATGGTACGGCAGGATGTATTGGATTAACCAATAAAGAAGATTTAGATAAGCTATTGAGCTATGTTGCAAGCTATCAACCAAAATTTCTCGATGTCAAAATTTTAGATAATACTAACGGTAATTTAGCAAGCAAAGGTGAAGGTTAATCTTTGAAAGAGTTTAATTATAGGAAGTAATAAATAGCGAGTATAAATGAATGTTAACCTAAGAGTAAATGTATTCTGAAAGACTTTAATAATGTTTTTCACTTACATATTATTGAAACGGTTTATTTATGTTAGGTAAAAAAACTTATGCGAGAAAAACTACGTTTATCTCTAAGCGAAATCGCTAAGGAAGATGTGACTCAAAACGAACGAGAAGCAATCATTGAACTAATGATGATGGTAATGTATAGCGATAAAACCCTTAAGCTAACTGAAGATGAAGCAATTAAAGAATATGCAAGCAGTATAGAATGGGAATCACCTTTATCTTTAGAATTTTATTTTGCTAAAGTTACGCCAAAAATTAGAACTGCTTTATCAAATGATGAGAAAATGCATGTTTTCTTAAAAGATATCAATAGTCGTATTGAAACTGAAGTTGTCAAAGCTCAGGTTCTATTAGTCTGTAATGATTTAGCAATGGCTGATGCAGAATTTTCTGCGGAAGAGAAAGATTTGTTAAAAAACATTTCTCAGGTTTTTCAAATTAATTAGGGAAAATAAGTAAGTCGGCAGAAAAAACAGAACTATATAACAAAATGTAAACTACCCTTAAACCCTTATTCCCACTGCCGACTGCCGACTGCCTTGCCCTAATTACAATTTTCAACGCCAACCTACTTAGTCAGGAGTTAGGAGTTAGGAATTTATTTATTCCATTTGCTCCTTACTCCCTCAATAATTACGAATATTTAAACGGACACAATATAAACAAGAGTCATAAAGTACAAGCTAAATAAGTTTACGTTTTTTCAAAGTGCCATCCAAATTAAAAACAGGAAAATATTCTATATCAACCCAAGAATGTAACATCGCAGCCCAAAGAGTAATTCCCTCTAAAGCCTTCGCAATTAACTGTCTCCCTCGTAAAGACTGAGGATCTACAGGCTCAATATAGTCCATGCCCATAATACTATGATGTTCGTCCGCTTCCACATGAATATCAAAGTATGAATCCCCTGCACCAAGTTCATGCATTTTCGGTGCGACTGCTTTAAAAAAGTCATTTGAACAGCGCTCAATTCCGCTATTTATAGTCACTAGCCATTTAGCTCTATCCTGCTCTATGGCTAATTGATAAGCCAGATTAACGCAAGCATTAGTCTCTGGTGTAGGAATTATCTCTTCTATTTCTTGCGAATTATTTAATAGATTGTACTTGAGCATCCAATCCATCAACATTTGATGGTGATCTGCTTCACCATAAGCATGTTTAGCGTAGAATGGCATCATGTGATTTTCAGACATTGGGGTGTTCCCAAGCATTAATCCCATCACTTTCGGAAAAGTTGCAGAGTGATAATATAACTGTAGTGCCACTGGTTTAAACTCTGATGGAGAATGGATTTGTGCTACCCAATCAAAAAATGGCATTTGTTTCACTGCTTCGCTAGCACGAAAAATTGGTTCAGTTATCCATGCGTGTTTAATTCTTATCTTATCTATTTCAGCCGCATTTATAGCTTCGTAAGTTGGTGCATCTGCATACATCATATTTGACATGATTACTTCCTTTAAAAAAGAGATTGATGAGAGAGTCATTTTCGATTCAAATAACCAGAGCAAAGAGCTTTAGACTCAAAGGATAGCTTTGGCTATAGTTTTAGTGAATTTGGCTAACAGAGATGCAAGATGGCAAATCCAAATAATTAAAAGCAGCCGCAAAAATTTCGTCCGATAATAAATTCAGAGGCAAAAATAACTATTGATAATTTCGCAATTACAGATAAGACAACACTTACTTCTTCCACTTGGAAAGGTTACTTAAAGGAGCGGTGTCTTTTTTAAGGAATCACAAAAACAGGTATAAATAAGTCTGTTAGTAGAGTTATTCCTCTAAAGTCTTCAATGAGATTTTTTCTGTAATTAAATCAATAAAAATGCCTAAAACAAGGTCATTTACATCATTTTTATTGAAAATAGGTAAACGAAAAATTCCTTGAACTGATACTCAAAATTCAAAGCGAGCTAGTCTTTTTGCTCAATTTGAATGTAGTATAAACAACTCTTGGCTTTAGGTATTATTAAATATTTTCTTTATATTTTCAATAAGTAATTTTACTTAATTATTATTTTTTAGTAGTTTATATTTTACTGAATTAAAACTGAGTAGTAATTATAACTATAATCTTATGACTAAACTGATTAATCACTTGTGCTCTAAGAATGTTATTTTACCAACTTATTCGCTTTTATATTAATAATCAGACATTGAAAATCAACTTGTTTAACTAAAATAAATAAAACTTTGCCAAAACATATTAATAAGTAATATTACTGGGTTAGCAATAAATGATGACTCTATAAAAGTATGATTTTTTAATCAATAAGCATTCAAAATATTCTCAAATACCTTAAAAAATCAATGTTTCTCAAAAAGTAATAAATAATACTTAACTATGAATAATTAAGTAGCTTAAGACTTATATATCAAAAGGTAGGTTACATTTACACCGTATCGTGATTTACAAAAAGACTATTAACGATAACAGCGATCGCTATATAAAATATAATTAAATTTAATTTACAGTATTTTTAAATAAAGACGTTGCAATGCGGCGCAACGTCTCTAAATTACTTACGCTTTCCGATAACAATCAAACTGCATTGAAAATGTAGCCATACCGGAAGTTAAAGAACGCAAGTTACCGGAATATCCAAACATTTGCGTTAGTGGTACTTCAGCACGGATAATTGAATATCCTTGCATTGTTTGAGAACCCAACAGCAACCCCCTTCTTGAAGATAAATCTCCTTGAACTCTTCCCAAAAATTCATCTGGTGTCTCCACTTCAACTGACATAATCGGTTCGAGAAGATGAGGTTTCGCTTTCATAAAAGCTTGAGTGAATGCTTGCTGAGCAGCCATTCTAAAAGCAAATTCGGAAGAATCAACCATGTGATGGGAACCGTTTTCTAAAACAATTCTTACTCCCATCACCGGATATCCTTCTAACATTCCCAAATTCATCGCTTCGAGAAAACCTTTCTCTAATCCCCCAATATATTCTTTAGGAATCGCACCACCAAAGACTTTATTCTCAAATACAAACTGTTCTTCACAAGGCTCAATATACCCCACAACGTGAGCGTATTGACCGGGACCGCTAGTTTGTTTTTTCAATTTATAATCAAAGGTAGCTCTTTGCGAAATAGCTTCTCGATAAGATACTTTGGGTTTACCGACTGCAATATCTAAATAATATTCCCGCTTCATCCGCTCGATGTAAATTTCTAGGTGCAGTTCACCCATACCGGAAATCAATGTTTCATTTGACTCCTCATCTACATTTACGCGAAAGGTAGGATCTTCTTTTTGAAAGCGATTTAAAGCTTTGGAAATTTTATCCAAATCCTGATTTTTATTAACTTCAATCGCCAAAGTAATTACAGGCTCGGGTACGAATATATTTTCTAAAGATACTCGTATTTCTGACGAACAGAATGTATCGCCGGAAGCACATTCAACACCCAAAAGCGCCACAATATCCCCCGCAACAGCTTGTTTTATTTCTTCCCGCTTATTGGCGTGCATTCTTAATAATCTACCAACCTGCACCTTTTCCCCAGTACGGGAATTATAAATAGTGTCACCTTGGTTGAGAATACCCGAATAAACGCGGATATAAGTTAATTGTCCGAAAGACTCCACCGTCAATTTAAACGCTAAAGCAACCAAAGGTGCATCCAAATTCAAATTAATGTTTACAGATTCACCAGTCTCAAAAACTGTTGCGTTAACGAAATCTTTATCCACAGGAGAAGGTAAATATAGAGAAACAGCATCCAATAAATTCTGTACTCCCTTATTCTTAAAAGCCGAACCTATAAGTACGGGGACAAGCTCTAAATTCAAAGTTGCTTCGCGGATAGTTTTCCAAATCAACTCTTGAGAAACTTCTTCACCCTCTACTAATTTCCCCGTCATCTCTTCAGAAAACAAAGAAAGAGTATCAAGCATTTTTTCTCGTGCAGCTTCCGCTTCTTGCTTCAACTCATCGGCAATCTTTCGTTTAACCCAAATTTCGCCATTTTTACCTTCATAAAAATGAGCCTCCATTGCGATTAAATCGACAACCCCTTCAAACTGACTTTCAGCACCGATAGGATATTGCAACAACAATGCATTCAAATCCAAAGAATCATGCATTGCTTCCACAACTTTAAACGGATTCGCACCAGTTCGATCCATCTTGTTGATAAACGCTATACGAGGTACGCTATAACGCTTCATCTGTCTATCAACAGTAATCGACTGAGACTGCACACCAGCAACAGCACAAAGCACCATTACAGCACCATCGAGTACGCGCAAAGCCCGCTCGACTTCAATCGTAAAATCGATGTGTCCCGGAGTATCAATTAAATTTATCTGTGTATCTTGCCATTGACAGCTAGTAGCAGCCGAAGAGATGGTGATACCATGTTCCTTCTCCAAATCATCGAAGTCCATAGTGGCACCCTTACCACCTCCTCGTACTTCCTCAATTGCATGGATTCTACCCGTATAGAAGAGAATGCGCTCGCTCAATGTCGTCTTTCCAGAGTCGATGTGAGCAGATATACCGATATTTCGGATGCGCGTTCGGGGAACAACCATGATATTTTTCCTAATTTAATAAATGTTGTACATCTTTCCAAACCTCTCTCCTTCGAGAAGAGAGGCTTTGAAAAGGGAAGGAGTCGCAAAAGTCCTTATATTACAGTTATACTACATTTTTGATATAAGTCAATAGATTTTGGATGGAATCGGTCAAAATTCCTATATTTGGTCATACCTACAACTAATGTAGAGACGTAGCACTGCTACGTCTCCCCGTATTGTGATGAGTATCCAGAATTTTGTGAAATGGATTATTTGATTTTTGTTAGGAAGCTAATGAAAAAACGCAGAGAGAAGAAGTTATAGAGGTATGGTAATTTTATAGCGAGAAGTGAGTAGTTGTATTAATCTACAGAGTTAATCAAAAATCTAAAATCGCATGACTGGGCAAATTAATGACAGCTTAATATATCAAGGACGAGATTTTAGTATTGTGGCTGTGGATGGTAGAGAATTATTTAATCCCCAGCAATACGGTATCACTCCCGGAGTTGGTACGACTGCTTGCGGTCGGGGTTATTATTGCAGTTATGAAATTACAGATAATTCTTTGCAGTTAAAGCAGTTAATTGTATCTATTTATTCCGAACCTTTAGATAGAATTAGAATCAAACATGGGAAGAAAGAAATGCAAAACTTATTCGGAATCGTACCCAGCACAAAACCGAATTCAATTTCTCAAATTGTTTCTAGTCATTGCGCTACATATAATGAAGTTTACGCACCAATTAAATTTACAGGTAATTTATTAATCGCTAGAGATTTTATTCGCAGTTTATACGTTCATATGGGATTTCAAGCCGCTTATAAATATAAAGAAGTTTACGAATTAGTTTTTGATAAAGGTTTTTTAAATCAAAGTATAAATCGCTCTGAAGAAATGGCTATAATTCGAGATAAAATTATTTTGCTTTCCGAAAAGTCTGATAATTGGAAGCTTGATATTAATTGGAAGCTTGTGTGGAAGGGAAAAAATAGGATTTAAAATTATATTCAAGATTTCATACGTACATATTTAATATTGTAAATTAATCTAATTTTCCTCGATTAAAGATATTATTGTTATAAATCACTGTGCGGCAAATCTGTTTATTTAAGGAGTTAAAAGTAATGGAAAACCAAGAACTGTCCCTTATTCCACGAATTAACTGTGTACCCCGTTCGTTTGATTCAAATGCGCCAGTAAATTTCTATACTCCGCCTTTTATTACAAAGAGTGGAATGCAAAACGTATTTAACCATTTTGTTAATAGAGATAGTGATATTTATGTCGCAACTTATCCAAAGTCTGGCACAACTTGGACTATATCAATAATTGAGCATTTAATAAATAAAGTTCCCCCGAAAGGTATTTCAACTGGTGCTAGTACAGCAGAAGCTTGTTTGTGGTTAGATCGGGCTGCAAGTGTAGAAAACTGGCGTTCAACGTTTTCTCAATTGGAAAAGATGAAATCTCCAAGGTTTTTTAAATCCCATGCCAGTGTAGGTTTAATTAAACAACCTGCAAGAATAATTCAATGTATAAGACATCCTCTAGATACTTTTGTTTCTGCATGGCATCATACTAGAGGGAAAAAGCATCTTTTCTATTATAACGGGTCTTGGAGTCATTTCTTTTCAGAAATAGTATTACAAAGTAAATATGAAGGTGGTGATTGGTTTGATTATCACGAGGAATTTTTGCAAGCATCTAAAGCAGGGAAAATTGATGCATTATTTTTAAGGTATGAGGATATGAAAAAAGATAATGCTATTTCAGCTATACATAAACTTGCTGAGTTTATTGGAGTTGAATCTTATGACGCTGAAGAAATTTCGAGAGCAACTGATTTTAAGAGTATGAAACAAAAATCAATTACTGAGGGACATATTGATACTGAGGGAGAATTATCTGATGTTTTAGTTTCTCGCGAAGTTGGTGATAAGAATAATCCATCTAAAGCTCATATACGTAAAGGGATGGTTGGGGATTGGGTTAATTATTTAAGCGATGATGAGTTAGTTATGTGGAGAGATTATGTAAATAAAAAGAAAGATTATTGTCCTCATGTTGTTGATTTCTTTTCTTTAGATGATTTGCTTTGTAACTAAATATAAATAGATAGAAAAAGTATTTAAATAGCTCCTTAACTACTCCACAAAAAATAATTCTCTATAATCTCTTTCCTCTGCGTCCTTTGCGCGCCACTTGCTACAAGTCGGCGGCAGTCCCCTCAACGGAGGGAACCTCCGCACAGGGCTGCCTTGGGAACCCGCCCAACGCAGTGGCTTGTCTCTGCGGTTTTTTATTTGTAATTTTTTGCTTTTCACTTATAAAGTGACTCTGATGGTGCGTTACGCAGAGCGTACACACCCTACAATTACAATTGATTTAAAATTCGTTGATAAATCTGATAATTATCCTTACCAAAACAACAGAAAATAACTTTTAGCTGAGAATTTTTGTTTTTCAATTCTTCCGAACAAGTTTTCACCGCAATTTCAGCAGCTTTATCTTTAGGATAACCATAAATACCGGTGCTAATACAAGGAAAAGCCAATGATTCAAACTTTCGCTCAATAGCAATTTGTAATGATTTACGATAGCAATTCGCTAAAAGTTCTGGCTCTCCATTGTTACCACCTTGCCAAACTGGCCCGACTGTATGAATAATAAAATTTGCGGGTAAATTATATCCTTTAGTTAATTTCGCATCACCAGTTTTACATCCTCCTAAAGAACGACATTCCATAACAAGTTCTTTTCCTGCTGCTCTATGAATTGCTCCATCAACACCACTACCACCGAGTAAACTCGTATTGGCAGCATTAACTATGGCATTCACTTCTAACTTGGTAATGTCGTTTAAAATAACTTCCATATCCAATTACCAATTACCAATTACCAATTACCAATTACCAATTACTTATTATTAACTTCCCTTGCCAGTTTATCCATTTCTTGCTGCATTTGGGTGCAAACCAAGTTGTAACATTCATCTACATAATCGCGATCTTTCGATGCTTCTCTACCGTATTTTTCAAAAATAATTGGTTTACAAATGCGAGTATGTATTTGTACGGGAAACGGTATATTTGGTAAAGGTCCAATTGCTAAACCCCAAGGTAAACCTAAATATATGGGAAATACTCCTGGATCTAAATTATATAACCAAGGTAAACCCATAGTATTTAATTGTTTGATTATTTCGTAGAAATCACCCAACACAATTAAAGTTTCGTGAGCTCCTACAGAAATTGCAGGGATGATAGGAACTTCTTGTCTTAATGCTAATTTGATAAAACCTTTATTCCCAGCAAAATTGATATTGTAACGTTGGTTGTAGGGACGAAATAAATCATATTGTCCCCCCGGATATACTAAAACGCTCGCACCCCTTTTTAAAGCTGCATTTGCTGCTTTCGGATGAGCTGCGATCGCACCAGTTTTTTCACCTAATTTAGCAATGTCGGAATTAATTTTCCAGATATAGGGATGCATTAAACCATAGGCTAAACGTTCGGTTCCATACCTACGAAACCAATCGTACATCATCATAACCATATCGGGAGTTGCCATCCCCCCATTATGAGAACCAACTATTAATACTTGCTCTTGAGGAGGAATATTTTCCCAACCATCCGTTTTGACGCGAAAATAGTGGCGGTAAAACCACTCCCAAATTGGCATAAATGATTCAATAAATTTGGGATCTCTTTCATCTAAAGACCAACCTAATCTAGATTTTCTTTGCTGATTATTCATATTTATCATATATACGTTGTTCTTGCGAAAAGCGATGATTCACCACCTCTCATCATTAATGTTAAGCAAGTAAACGAAAACTAAACATATTTTTACAGTTAACAGTGAGCAGTTACCAGTTACCAGTGATATCAAGTATGGATAAATCAAAACATCTACCAATTCGAGCTTAAAAACTAGCATACTGAAGTGTCTAAGATTAAATATACAAGTAGTAACGAGAAATCATCCATTCTTCACTGTTCACTTTTAACTGTTAACTGTTTACCATACCTTTATATCGCTGAGCTAAATTTTTCTATGCATATGGGTACCCTAATGATAAGCAGGTTCGGCAAAATAAGGAAAATTATATATGAAAAGTGTTTTCAGTTGGTGGACTACTAGAGTTACAGTTATATCTACATTGTTAATTTTACTGTCGGGTAATAGTACCCAGGCAAACGATCCTGGAGCCTGTTTCATGACAACTGAGGATGGGAGAACCATTAATTTAGGAAGTCTTTGCGGTATTACACCTGTCAAACCTGTGGATACAGGAGTTTATCGAATTGATATCAAACGTCGAAGCGGGAATACTCCCATAGTAGATGTTACATTTAACGGCAAACAAACTTTTGAGATGATATTTGATACCGGTGCTAGCGGTACTTTGATTACTCAATCAATGGCAAATGCGTTACAAATAAAGCCTTCAGGTACTCTTCAAGCCAGTATCGCCGATGGTTCGGTAATAAAATTAAAGACGGGGCAGGTTAAATCAATTGGTGTTGGTGGTGCTAAGGTTAACAATGTTCGAGTCGCAATAGCCCCTAATGCAGACACCGGACTTTTAGGACACGATTTTTTTGGTAACTACGACGTAAAAATCCGACAAAATACGATTGAACTTTACCGTCGTTAGAAGACAGCAAGCTGTTAGTAGGTTGGGTGAAGCGGAGCGTAACCCAACACTTAACTAAGTACTTAGACAAAATTAATTATGTGTACTTAATTTTAACTATGAATAAAAATACGTTCGTAGTTGCGCTGTCTTTGCCATAATTAGAATGCGCTAAAGCGCAACTACAAACCTAAATCAAAGTATCTAAACTTGGCACATTCACCCAATTCGACGTTTCATTAGATTCGTGAGATTTATCCATCAACAACTGAGAATAAACTCCTTCACGTAAAGATGGTGTTGTGGATTCTCCGCTATTAATCGCTGCAACGAGTTGATCTACTACTCGTAAAAATCCGGAAATGCGTCCATCTGCATAATTTTTCGGAAATGTTAACCGATTGGGAATTTCGATTTCTGCAACTGGTTTACCTGCTTTTCCACCCCAAACTCGGAATCCATGTACGTAGTCTTTTTGATTTTCGCTAGCTAAAATTAAAGTCCCTTCATCTCCGTAAACTTCTATCGCATGGGTACGTGGTGCGAAAATCACCGCACTAATGGAAACTTGACAGGGGGTTCCATCGGCTAATTCCAACGTTAACGCACAGGTATCGTCTGTATTTACAGGTTTCATTTCCCCGGTTGTAGCATCTGGTCTTTGGGGAATTGCGGTGGTAAAATGAGCGTTGACTCGACGTACTTCTCCAAATAACCAGTGAATGTAGTCGAAGGTGTGGGAACCCAAAGAACCCAAAGCACCACCACCTTTCTCTTTTTGAGAATACCAATTCCAAGCGCGATCGGGATTAGCTCGGGAGGAACCAAACCAGTTAATGGTAATTAAACGCTTGTTCCCGACATAGTTTTGAGCTAATAATTCGCAAAATAGCAGCCATCCGGGTACGAAGCGAAATTCAAAGTCTACGGTAGCAGCTAAATTCTTTTCTTGAGCTATATGGTAAAGTTCTTTAGCTTCAGTGACATTTAAAGTAACTGGTTTTTCTAATAAAACATGCTTCCCGGCTTGTAAAACTTGTTTCGCCATTTCGTAATGCAGAAATGGGGGTGTTGATATGGCGACTGCTTGTACTTCGGGTAATTGGAGGATATCTGTAAGATTATCGCAAGCGTGGGGGATGTCGTTGGATTCAGCTATTTCTTTGGCTTTATCCAAATCCCGATTGTAAACGGCTACTACTTGAGTTTTAGGATGGGCTTTCAATCCGGGAATATGGACTTTTTTACCAAATCCGGTTCCCACCACAGCAACGCCAATTTCACCCTGTTGATTTTTTGATGCAGCAGTCATAAAAGTAAATTATATGTAGATAAGCGTTAATTTTATAATTTACAACGAATTGAGTTTTTTATTATTCACATCTTGTCTTGCACCATTCGCAACAAGCCAAAGAAACCCGGTTTTTGAAACTGGTGTAATACCATTTCTTTATAAAGATGCGCCGAATATAGCCCATGTAGATGGGCTTTGTTTGAATAGCCCTAGCCTTATAGGCTGCGGGCAATTTAGCGGTTCCCAATTCCTAATTCCCTAAATATTAAAATCGTAAAACTTCCCTATCATAATCTTCAGGAAGTGGTTCAATTTCCCAAACAATTCCTTCTCCCGGTTGTAGCATAACTTCTACAAAAAGTTCTTCAACTGCGGTTGCAGTAATATCCTCATTGTTGGGAAAAGCTTGTAAATCTTCGGTAAGCAATCTTAATTTAAAACCACCGGGGATAAAACCACCTGCCGCAGCGTTACGCAGTTGAAAACGCCAAATTATTCCTTCGAGTTCGTTTTTAGGAATAATTGAAAGGATATATTGCTTTCCCGCAATAGTTAATTGACGAGAAAGAATTTTTCCCGATTTTTCTATTTCTTCTAGATTACGAGCGCCTGCCATACTCGTTTCTAGATTAAAACTTCTCCAACCAAATTGTTCTGCTATTTGGGAAACCCCATTTTGCAACCAATCAATTACATGCCACTGTTGTGGTAATCCCAATCTTTTTTCATATAAACTGTTGCGATAACCCAACTGTTCGATGAAAGCTCCCCAAATGGTAAAAGGAATTTCCAAACGGGGGTTTAATATTTCTGGATTTCCCAAACGCAAAATTAAATTTTGGGCTTGTTGTGAAGTCAAATTTGCTAGGGGTGGGATTTGGCTACGGGTTATTTCTTGGGGACAAAATTCTTTACTTACCGTTAATACGCTTAAATCTGTAGTTACATCTGTTCTATCTAAGGAATAATTTCTAAAAACAGCATCATAACTCGAATTAATTTTAAGTTGAGCATGAGTAGAATAACCCCAAACTCGAACAAAACCTTCATCCGGTTGTACTTGTATTCCTAAATAATAATCCCCAACAAAACTAGGAATATCTACCCACTCTTGGGGAACCTGTAACTCGCTTAAATCAATATCTTCATTGGGAACTAACACAAATTTTGTGCCGTCACTAAGCGTAATTGAACATCCATTAACCAGCTCCCACAAGCTGGGTAATGCAGTGGTACTGGGCGAAAGCTTTGCCTGCTGAGCGAATTCTGACTCTAACCAGGGTAAGACTGCCAGAAGGCAAAGCTTATTCATATATGCTTGATAGCAATTTGCAGAATTAGAATAATTCCGGCTTTTATCCCAAGCTTGATTTTGAACGTTTAAAGGTATTTCCAAAATCAAGTCTGTTGGGGAAGTAAAGGTAAATAAGGAAATGTTGTTCATGATGAATTGGGAATTGGGAATTGGGAATTGGTAATGGGTAATGGGTAATTGGGCATTGATGATTCACACCCTGCAAGTGAACAACTGTTGACTGCTGACTGTTAACTGTTAACTGTTAACTGTTCGCTGTAATAACTTTGCAGCCATTCCTCCATTACGGTGCTGGTAGTTTTTAATATGTCTGATGTTAAAGAAATATGCAGTTTTTCTTGACTCCATTTTGCAAAGGAGCGTAGTAATGTTTCTTTGGTTTTACTTAATCTTCTAGAAACTGTATATTGTTTGACTTCTAGCTGTTTGGCTATTTGCTGTTGAGTTAAACCTTCCGCGTAATAAAGCTGTAAAATTTGCTGATTTTGTATATCTAATTGAGTAATTGCACTTATTAATACGGTATTTATCTCGGATTGTTGAGAAACTTTTTTTTGTTCTTCTTCTGCGGCAATAATTTCATTTAATAAAGATTCTTCGTTCGCTGCAATATTATCTACCCATTCAAATGAATCTTCACCAACCGGAGCATTAATGGAAGTTACAGTCGGATAAAGATATTTACGGATAGAAGTGGCACAATTGAGCAGCCAGGTTTCCACAGTTGAAGAATCAATTACTGTATTCGTTTGTTTCTCATAGGTTTGAGCGATCGCCAACCAAATTGTGTCGTCAGGGCGGGGAAGCTGCCTGGTGCTGTTGCTTTGGGTTGGTACGTACAAAGTCTTAAAACAATTCCAAACCAGCACATAATTAGCAATTGTATCTTTTGGCAAACCCGACTCTTGCAAAGATTCAATCAAACGCTTCTGACTAGTTTTGCGTAACAAACTCCAAACCGAACAAATATCAACTTCGTGACGCTGACGCAATGTATCGCGGATAATACTTCCAAAAGCAGCACTAGCGTAGTTTTTCAGTCGATAACCGGAATTTAAATTAAACCCTTTGAGAACTTTATCAAACTTTGCGATCGCGACTTGAAAGCAGTCGGAAAGATTGTACTGAATATTCGCAAATGTGTTTGCTGCTTTTAACGAACTCCAGTAACAACTTTCCTGTAAATAAGCTAAGAGATGTTCTTGGGCAATTGGCTGGGGACTAATTCGCCACATTTTATACCAGTAAAGCGCCCAAAAATTATCGGAAGTTTCCGCTTGTTTTTTTTCTAGACGATTAGACATGCTCCGACGCAGTTTACCATCAGTTACCCAACCCCGAAAACGGTCTGCATCAAATTGTAAGAAAGTGGAAAATATCTCAACAAGATTATTTCTCGATTGCATAAAACAATACAAGCCAGTATGGGAAATATAGTATAAGAGCTATAGCGCTACAAATTCAAGAAGAACTCTGCTGCAAGTAATCAAGAGTATAGCAACCGAGCAATTTCTGAATTGATCGAAATAATTTTACAAATATCGGCATAAATTTTTGAACCTATACGTATCTAGATTATAGACAGTCTAAAAGCTATTAATGAGGTTTAAATATGTTTGTTAATACTATAAAGTCAGTGGTTTTCGGCAGCATGCTAATGCTTTCTACAGCATCAGTTGCACTCGCTCAACCGTCTCTACCCGCGCCTGAGTTTCAGATTAAGCCAGCATCAAAGTTTACTTGCGCTCCTCATACAAGAACTTATATTGTTAAATCTTTGACAAATGCTAAAGGTAAAGGTATCCGTTGCGTAAAATTTGCTAATGGCAGCAGAAGAAACCGTCTTCCTCGGATTGCTTGGTATGGAGAAGGTAACTGGAGCGGTAGAACTTATCGTCACGTCGGACAGGCATTTTACAGAGGTAGGAATCTGATTGGTTTTGCTTCCGATATGCACGGCAATGGAGAATATTTCAACGGTAACTTTAACGGTAATTTGAAATTACAGTTTGTTAGTGGTTCCAAAATTAGAGTTACTGGTGCGTGGAATGAAGAATGGATTCCAGTGAAATCTACTTCCTATAAGCCTTTACCCAGACCTAAAACTTGCGGAAATTACTTCGACCAGTATAAAGTTTCTGACTTAACAGGGAAGCGTCGAGGTTCTGGATTGCGTTGCGTGCTTCGCGTCGGACGTAAAAATACTACTTGGTTTGGTAACGGTAACTGGGGAAGAAGTACTTACTCTCATATCGGTACTCGCGGATATAAAGGTTATGGTGCCAGCGATATCTGCGATACTCCTTTCGGTCCAATTTGCAATAAATTTGCTTTCGGTTCCTTGAAGCTTACTCCTGCGGGATCTGGTTTCAATGTTACGGGTGCCTGGAGTGAAAAATGGCGTAAGTAGTTTACAATTTTTTCCCTTCTCCTTAACAAGGAGAGGGGTGCCCGTCAGGGCGGGGTGAGGTTTCAGAAGATTGCAAATTAAATCTATTAGGTAAGTAGTAGGTGGATTTATATAACATCCCTTCCACCGTGACTTTTTAATAAACGTTCCATTTCCTCATGATTCCATTCTTTTGCTTCTGAAAGAGGAGTGTCTCCGAGGCAAGTGATACTATTAACTTTTGCACCATTGTTTATAAGAAATTCAGCCATTTCTAAATGACCTTTTGATGCTGCATGATGCAACGGTGTTTTACCATCTGCATCGCGAGCATTTATTGGTAAACCATTTTTTAATAAAAACTCTGCAATTTCTATCAAAATATCTTGGGACGTGAGAACCCCTGGTTTATAACCAGGGGATGAAACGGACAGGTAAAGTTTTAACTTTCCGTGTTTCTTTTATTTACTAGTTTGGTTCTCAATATACTTACGAATAACGTCGGTACTTACTTGTCCTGTAGTAGCTACAAAGTAACTAGGACTCCACAAAGTAGGTAATTTTTTTAACTGTGGATATTCCTTCCTTAGAATATTAGATGCTCTACCCTTAACCCACTTTGCAATTTGAGAAGCTGACTCATGTGGCGGTGAGTTGATAAACATATGTACATGATCTGGCATCACTTCAAGAGCGATTAATCTCCAGCCATGTTCTTTTACTAACTCAAAAATAATTTCCTGTAGCCGCATAGCGATTTCATTAACTAATACTGCTTTACGTCTTTTTGGGACAAACACAAAGTGATAATTTATCGATGACACGGATTTTTCAGCCCTTCTGTATTCATAATCTGACGCTGACAACTTAGCCATTTTATATCAGGGTTTTTTGTTGATTATTTATGTTGAATCAACTATATTAATAAACAAGGAGGTGGTCAAGTGTACAAAACAGTTCCAATAAAAGCAAAATTTACGGATGAAGAAAAAGCTTTCTGGGTAGATCAGTGTGAGCATTCAAACAGTTTATATAACTCTGCTATTTATCTGGCACGCCAGAATCATTATGCAATGCTACTTGAAAGAAAGGCTAATACAACTTACTGGTGTGGAGATGAACTTAGAAGTGGTTGGAAAACTTACAGATTAGAAACTAATTATTATCATTTAGATAAACAGCTTAAAACTTGCATTCACTACTTTTCATTGGCTGCACAAGCTGCACAACAAACATTAAAGTTAGTAGGAGAATCAATAACTAGTTACAATAAATTAGTGGATAAGTATTACTTAGGAGATGGCAGTAGGCCATCAATTCCCAAGTACAGAAAGTCTGGTGGTTTATTCGCAGTTACGTTCCCAAAACAAGCCTTGGCTTGTCATAATGGTTATATTTATCCCTCAATCAGTAAAGCAACAAAGCCTGAATTAATAACATCAATTAAGCTTATTTTGCCCGAATTTATTAGCTTTGATTGGATTAAAGAAGTAATTATTCGTCCTAGTCGTGGAGAGTTTTGGGTTGATTGGGTGATAGACGATGGTAAACAGCCAATTATAAATAATAAGAGTCTTAACTACAATCATGCAATTAGCATTGATCACGGTGTAAAGTTTTGGTTGTCAGCAGTTACTACCCTTGGTAAAAGTTTTATTGTTGAATCTCCACAGCTAAAAACTGCACTCCATAAATATCGAAATCAAGTACAGCAACATAAGAAAAACAAACCTAGTAGATACTGGGACAATTACCTTGATAGAATCACAGCAAAACGCAATTTACAAGTCAGAGATGCAGTAAATAAAGCCGCTAGGTTTATCATCAATAAATGCTTAAAAGACGGTATCGGGAATTTAGTAATTGGTTGGAATGAGGGAAATAAAACCAACATTAATATTGGTAGAAACAATAATTATGAAGTTGTTTCAATGCCAACCAAAAGACTTATTGAGAGGTTAAGACAATTGTGTGAAGAATATGGTATTAGATTCCACATAACCACTGAGGAGTATACTTCTAAAGCTTCTTTTATTGATAATGATGAATTACATCAATACGGTGCAAAACCCATAGAATGGAAGCCATCAGGTAAAAGAATTAGTAGAGATGTATACCGCACAAAAGACGGTTTATTGATTCATGCAGATTTAAATGCAGCATCTAACATTCTACGAAAGGTTGCCGACCAGATTTTTATTAACTCCGGCATCGCAAAACTAGCTTTTGAAATAATTAAACGGGGTGCTTTGACACACCCCAAACGGTACGATATTTTTAGTAATCTAAAAAGGTCTTATCGCAAGCAAACAATGTCACGCAGTATGTCTTTAGACTACGGAGTGACAACTGCTTAGAATCCCAGTTTTTTTCAAAGCTGGGAGATGTCAAATATCCTTTGCTTGCAGCTAAATGTAACGAATCAAGGCTATTAAAATTGATTCCTTTTCTTGTTAATAATTCCACAATCTGTATTTTATTTTGACAAATAGCTAAGCGTAGTGGATGACTACCACTATCATGATTTATATACGCACCACGCTCAATAAGTAATTCAGCAATTTCTAAATGATTGTATCTTATTGCACAATCTAAAGGTCTTCCGCCTCCAGAATAAAGACTAATATCCGCACCATTATCTAAAAGCAAGCTGACTATTTCTTTATGATTACCCATTACAGCTAGATTCAATGGAGTCCCACCTCTACGTGTGGAATTGATTTGAACATTTTGTTTTATAAACTTTTCCACAGCATCGATATCTCCTCTAAAAGCAGCAAAGTGAATTCCAACCACAGCACCACGAGCCAGAAAAAATTCAACAAGTTCGGTATGATTGTTCGTTGCTGCTTCTAATAATGGATTTGAACCATTTTCTTCGTTTAATCCCTGGTTAATATTTGCTCCATTATTAACCAGAAATTCAGCCATTTCCTTATTACCTTCACAAACAGCTAAAAAAAGTGGTGTACCTCCAAAAACTTCGATATCAACATCAACACCTTTTTTTTAACATTGTTTTACCTTTTCAATATCACCATTAATAACTCCATCACGTATTTGAGTGACTGGATTGGTACGAATTCGCCAAATAATTAGCGCTCCTGTAATAGCAAGTAATACGTAAAATATTAAAGCTTGAATAGTCATTTGATAAAAACACCCCTATATATAAAAGCTCAGTTTAACCGTTTTTTTTAATAAAATTTCTAGGAATCATCTTTTTTGTAGAGTGTTTGACGCTTTGAAAAACTTTCTAAGCATTAAATGTTTTGTAGATAAGTGGTGCGTTACGCTCCGCGATAACGCACCCTACAAATAAAACCCTAATCTCTCTATAACTTTCTTCCTCTGCGGTTTTTTTCTCCCAAAAACTATAACTCAACAAAAAAACTCTCAAAAAATATTCCGAAAACCCCGCATAAAAATCCCAGCACAAACGTAATAGATATTAGAAGGGATTCAAACCCAAACACACTAAAACTAAACAATATTTCTAGGAGTTTAAATATGTTAAAGCGTTCCTTGGCTGTTGCGGCTGTTGGTACAGTATTAAGCATCGGTTCTATTAGCCCCTCTTTGGCTGCACCCCGCGACTTCGTTGGTACCTGGGTAAATACAAATTCTAATACTCGCGGAATTACTAAGCTGGTTGTTAGAAGAGTTTCTGGAAACAGATTAATTGTCAGAACATACGGTAGCTGTAGCCCCAGAGATTGCGATTGGGGTAGAGCTAGACTAACTACCTACGGTAACAGCGTTCAAGATAGAAATCATCGCTCTGCTACTACTACCTATAACAAGAGTTTTGCAAATACTTTGTTGACTATTAACCTCAGAGGTAGAGATAGATTGAGTTTACAAAGCTTTACCCAGTTCAAAGATAACAGTAACAGACAAAATTACACATCTAGAGCCGTTTTCCGCAAGCGTTAATTTTTTCGGGTAAAACTAGAATAAATCGAAAAAATCGTATATTTTATTAACGGGTAAAGTCAGTATTATCTAACTGATTTTGTCCGATTTTTCTATTTAAAGAAAAACAAAGCAGGGGGTAGCTACATTTTATTTAATCAAAAGGTATTAAAATGTCTCCAATTGGTATTGCAACCAGTCGTTTAAACTACAAAAATAAAGAAAGTGCAGCCAAATTATGGTTGCTCTTGATTGGGGTGAACCAATATCAGGATGAACAAATTCCTAACCTGCGTTATTCAGCGGTAGATTGTCAGGGTTTAAGTTCGGCTTTACAAGATACAACAGATAAATTCTCCCGAAAAGAAGCTAATATATATCACGATTCAACTCCTCGAACTCCTTGTCTAGAAAATATACGTACTTCTCTACAAAAAATTATTGTTGATGCAAAACCCCATGATACCGTTTTATTTTATTTTTCCGGTCATGGTGTTCTCGAATCATCTACTAATCAAGCCTTTTTATGTTTAAGAGACACCTATAAATCAAAATTACTTGATACGGGTTTAGCTGTCAGCGAACTTTTACAATCTTTGAATAATTGTGCGGCAAAAAATCAATTAGTATGGCTTGATGCTTGTCATAGTGGCGGTATGACGTTAAGAGGAGTAACGCCACAATTAGTTGAAATATTACAGCAAAATGCCGTTAATAGTAAAGGTTTTTATGCATTGCTTTCCTGCGATACCAATCAACAGTCTTGGGAATTTCCAGAATTAGGACATGGAGTATTTACTTATTTTTTAATGCGGGGTTTGCTTGGTGGGGCGGCTAACTCGCAAGGTGTAATTTCTGCGGATGGTTTATATCAATATGTTTATTATCAAACTCTCCAGTATGTCGATAAAACCAACCAGCAGTTAAGGCTAATTAATCAGCAGAAACAAGCTAAGGGGAATACTTTACTACAACGGGAATATTCTTTACAAACTCCAAAAAGGATTGTGGAAGGAGTGGGAGAAATAATTTTGGCGAAAGCTCCCCCAAAAAATGCGCTTTCAGTCAATAATCGTGTCGGTTTAGTGATTGAAGGATTCTCGGATAGCCAAGAAACTTTAGAAATTAGTAAACTGTTGGGAAGCGTAGGAAATTTCCAGCTTGAATATTTACAAGCAGCAAAATTATCCGCCCAAAAACTAAAAGAAATAATTAGCGATCGCTTAAAAACAAATGCCGCAGAAACGGTTTTACTTTATCTGCGGGGAAGCATAGAAGAAACTTCTACTTGGGAGGGATTGATATTAGGGGAAAATATCCGCATCAAACGTTCTTGGTTAAAACATTTATTGCACGATATTGCTGCCAAGCAAATTGTTATTCTAGATTGTCCCAATTTTGATTCAAATTCTTCTAACGTACAAGAATGGTTAGAAGATTTACAAATTGATTCCCAGCAAGGGCAATGTTTAGTAGTCTCTGCTGGATCGCAATTTTCTCAGATTTTACTCGATACTTTGACAAAAACTCCTGCAACAACTGGATTATCTGCCGCTGGATGCATATCGCAACTACAATTACAGTTAGCAGGTAGCGACAATTTGAAAGTATGGCTTTCCGGTACCCAAGGAATTATTGAAATTATTCCCGGTAAAAGCGAATTTACATCTAGAAATCAAAAGCAAGCCATTGATTTAAACATATGTCCCTATATGGGTTTAAATGCTTTTTCTCCAGAAGATGCCAGGTACTTTTGCGGTAGAGAAAATTTAACTCAGCAACTAATTTATCAAGTCAAAAACAATCCCTTTGTTGCAGTTGTTGGTGCTTCCGGTAGCGGTAAGTCTTCTTTAGTGCAAGCCGGTTTAATTCCTACGTTAAGAAAAGGAAAACAAATACCTAACAGCGAAAAGTGGTTAATTAAAATTTTACGCCCAGGCAATAATCCTTTAGAAACAGTTGCCGCAACATTTTCTTTCTTTCATCCCCTTTCTCCCGAAAACTTTGTTTACCGATTGCGAAAGATTCCCCAAACAATTACAGTTTTAGTCATAGATCAGTTTGAAGAATTATTTACTCTGGCATCAGTAAAAGAAAGAGTAAAATTTTTAGAAATATTATTATCTGCGGTGCAATATGCATCGGATAGATTTAAATTAATTATTACTTTAAGAGCCGATTTTGTTGCTTCTTGTTTGGAAGTTACCAGCTTAACAAAATTATTGCAGGATTCAAGTTTATTAGTTCCACCTCAGTTAAATCAAGATAATTATCGTCAGGTGATAGTTAAACCAGCCGAGCAGGTAGGATTAAAAGTTGAACCGGAATTAACTGAGATACTGCTGCGAGATTTAGATAATTCTGTTGGCGATTTACCTTTATTAGAATTTGTTTTAGAGCAGTTATGGCAGCATCGTCATCAAGGAGAGTTAACTTTAAAAGCATATGAAGAAAAATTAGGTGGAATAAAAGGTGCATTAGAACGTTCATCTCAAGCTGTATACGACAATTTGTCTCCTTCAGCCCAAGAATGTGCAAAATGGATTTTTCTTTCTTTAACTCAATTGGGAGAAGGTAGGGAAGATACTAGAAGAAGAATATTTAAATCTGACTTAATAGTTAAAAAATTCCACGCAGAATTAGTTGAGAAAACACTGGCTGCTTTTGTGGCTGTAAAGTTGATTGTTGTTGGTAATGAAGATGGGGAGAAAACCGAGCTTTGTGCAAAATCTAATTCCATAACAGTAGAAGTCGCTCACGAAATTTTAATTCGTTATTGGAATACTTTACGGGGTTGGCTGGAGGAAAATCGCAGTCGTCTGCGTTTGCAACGTCAAGTTTCTCAAGCTGCTCAACTGTGGAAACAAAATGGGGAAAATAACGATTTTTTGTTGCAGGGTGTGCGCTTGGCTGAAGCGGAAGATATTTACCTTCAGTATACGGATGAGTTATCTAGTAATGTCAAACAGTTTATAGAAGCTTGTTTACAGCAAAGAAAGTATCAACAATTTGAAGAAAAAAGAAGATTGCGACGGGCACAAAGGGGTTTAGTTGCATTGAGTATTCTAGGTATTGCTTCTTGCGGTTTTGCTGGTTTGGCTTATCTTCAAGGCAGGGAAGCGAATATACGAGAGATTCAAGCTTTAAATTCTTCGTCGAAAGCTAATTTATTATCGGATAGGCAGCTAGAAACTTTACTTAATAGTGTGGAAGCTGGAAAGCAGTTGCAAAAAACTATTGCGGTACCGTCACCGATACGCTATCAAACATTGAATGCGCTGCAACAGATAATGTCAAAAATTCGCGAAAAAAACCGCTTTCAAGGACATACTTCTTGGGTAAATTCAGTTAGTTTTTCTCCCGACGGTAAAATAATTGCTTCTGCTAGCAGCGATAATACTGTTAAATTATGGCGGCGAGATGGCAAATTAGTTAATACTTTAGTTGCTCACAATGCTGGAGTAAATTCTGTCAGTTTTTCTCCCGATGGTAGATTTATTGCTACTGCTGGTGACGATGAAACAGTTAAATTATGGGACGCTGTAGGTAATTTACTCAAAAGTTTTCGGGCACATGATAGTGGAATTAACAGTATTAATTTTTCTAAGGATGGTGAAAAAATCATCTCTGGAAGTAACGATACTAAGATAAAAATTTGGAATAGAAATGGCAAACTGTTAAATACTTTGTCAGGACATCTTGAAAGTGTAAATCAAGCTATTTATTCCGAAGATAATCAAATGATAGTTTCTGCTGGTAATGACAATACTGTTAAACTTTGGAGTACTGACGGTAAATTATTAAAAACTTTGCAGGGACATGACAAAGATGTGTTTAGCGTTAGCTTTAGTCCCAACGGACAAATTATTGCTTCTACAAGCGATGACGAAACTATTAAGTTATGGAGTCGTAACGGGGATTTATTAAATACCGTGCCTATGGGGAAAACTATCAAAATTTGGAATCAAAATAATACTTTGACCGATACTTTTATCAACCATAACAATCAAATTAATAGTATCAGTTTGAGTCCAGGTGGTAATTTTCTAGCTACCGCCAGTGATGATTATACAGTACGACTGTGGAATATCAATAGCATATTAACAAACACTTTTTTCGGACATACAGATGAAGTTACTAGCGTCAAATTTACTAAAAATGGTCAAGAAATAAATTCTGTTAGCGATGACGGCACCATGAAAATTTGGCGCAAAGATGGTAAATTACTTAAAACTTTGTCTGCACCGATAAATAACGTTACTAGCTTTAATATTAGTCCCGATAAAAAAATTGTTTTTGGTAGTGACGATGGAATTTTAACTATTTGGAGTGAGGATAATCGCTTAATACATACCTTACCAGCACATCGCGGTTGGATAATTAATATAAACTTTAGTCCCGACGGTAAAGTATTTGCTTCATCTGGGATTGATGGCACAATTAAACTTTGGACTCGTGATGGTAAATTAGTCAAAGTTCTTAACGATCATAATGGTTGGGTTACGAAAGTTAAATTTAGCCCCGACGGTAAAATTATTGCTTCTGCTGGTGCCGATAACACCGTCAAAATTTGGAGTCGTGACGGTAAATTGCTGCACAATCTTACCGCACATACTAATAGCGTTTGGGATATCAATTTTAGCCCCGATAGTAATATGCTTGCTTCCGCTTCCGCCGATAAAACCATCAAAATTTGGCAGCGCAACGGCAAATTAATCGAAACTCTTAACGGACACGCTGATTCTATTACTAGCGTTGTGTTTTCCCCTGACGGTAAGGCGATCGCCTCTAGCAGCGATGACGATACGGTAAAATTATGGAGTAGCAAAAACGGTCAATTAATTAAAACCATTAAGGGACATAATGGTAACGTCAGGAGCGTAGATTTCAGCCCAGACGGTAAAACTCTTGTTACCGCTAGTGCCGATAAAACTGTGAAGCTTTGGAATTTAGAAAAAGTAGAACTCCAACCCTTAAAATTAAATGCTTTACTCGCACAAGGATGTCATTGGTTGGATGACTACCTAAAATGGAACAGCAACGTTAGCGAATGGGATAAGCAGGTTTGTTCCTGAGTTGAAGTTTATCTTTGATTAAAGGATTTCTCCCAGGTGTTGAATGTGGTAAATATCGTGTCGGTGTATAGTTACCGTAACCAGGTTTTTTAGGCATACGAGCCGGAGGTAGCTGATGATTTATACCTTCCTCTACTGGTGGAATCCAACGTGGTGGTGGAGGCATTGGTCTGATGCCACCTTGTTCTGGATTTAACATGGCATCCATTGAATTATCTAGCTTGACAGCTTGATATTTAACTTTATGGATTTTACCCGATGCAATGTTCTTTACCGCGTTTTTCAAACCAGGAAAGGCAGTTAAGAGAATTGTTGATACTGCAATTGTTGAACCAAGAATTTGCCTTTTCATATTCACCGCTCGCGACAACTTAGAAATTCAATGTGCCCATAGCAGCTTTCGATTGAGTCCAATACATCCGCAATCTCATCTTCTTTTTTTTCCAAGATGAGGTATAGTTTATAAATTACCCAAATGAAAACCGCTATATATACTTAGCTACCAACTGCGATCGCAGTATTTCAGGAAATATTTATAATTCAGACTTCTATTTATATCCTGAGTTCTTATATATACGCAATTCATCGGAAGGCATGAATTTGTTTGAGGATTAAAAAAACCGCTACAATTACCTTTCAACAAATCAACAACTGACATAAATTTTCGTTTACATACATTAAAATATATCAAACTATGCTAATTATACTGTATTCAAATCTGCTCTGTCATTAGTTCTTTACTAAAATAAATGCTTGCATCTTGTATATCAAATTCAATCTGTTTATAGAAACCTGGTTTCTTCCTCATGGCATATAAAATTTTATGTATGTGCGCTTAGAAAAACAGGTTTATGAATTAAGGAATCATGTAAAAATAACTTGAACAATTAGCCAGAAAGTTAAATAATTATAATGTAGTGTAAATTGCAGTGTTAGATGCCTGATAATCACAAAGTTAAAATAATTCAAGACAAATATGATTCTTTATCTCCTTATCTGAACGAGAAAACACGGCGTATCTGGGCAGCAATTGAAGCCCAAAGCCTTGGGTGGGGAGGTGTAACAGCAGTTGCGATCGCAACTGGTTTATCTCGAACTACAATTCATAGTGGAATTGATTTGCTGTCAAAATTGGATGAAGTAAAAACGGAGGATGAGAGTACTCGAATCCGCACAGTAGGTGGTGGACGGAAACTGCTCGAAGAAAAAGATGCGATGCTGCTATCAGATTTAGAATCATTGCTTGAACCAATGACTTTAGGAGACCCAGAATCACCGATAAAATGGACGAATAAAAGTGTTGTAAAACTTGCTGCTGCACTTAAGGAGGGAGGGCATAGTATTAGTCCAAAAAGTGTTTACAACTTACTTGAATCTCTTGGCTACAGCCTACAATCAAATCGTAAGACTCGTGATGGTTCATCTCATGAGGATAGAGACGACCAGTTTTTATATATTTCTAACCAAGTCAAATATTTTCAGTCCCACAACGAACCTGTAATTTCAGTTGATACTAAGAAAAAAGAGTTAATCGGAAACTTTAAAAATCCTGGAACTGAATGGTGTGACTCCGAACAGCCAGTTGAAAGTAAGGATGCATGACTTTGTTGACCCTAACGCCGGTAAGGCAATTCCCTATGGAATTTATGATCTAACCTTAAATAAAGGATGGGTTAATGTCGGCATTGACCATGACACCGCAGAGTTTGCGGTCGAGTCTATTCGCCATTGGTGGTACTCAATGGGTAATCTTTTATATCCAAAGTCTGAGCATATAATGATTACAGCAGATTCGGGTGGTAGCAATAGTTATCGTTCTCGACTATGGAAGTTAAAGCTGCAAGAGTTTGCAACCGAAATTGGTAAAAGTATTCATGTTTGCCATTTTCCTCCTGGTACAAGTAAATGGAACAAAATAGAGCATCGTTTATTTTGTCACATCACAACTAACTGGCGAGGTCGACCATTAACTAGCTTACAAGTAGTGATTAATCTGATTGGCAATACTACCACTACACAGGGCTTGGTTGTCGAAGCTCGACTAGACGAAAACCTCTATCAAACAGGAATTAAAGTTACAGATAAAGAGCTTGATAATATTGCCATTGAACGAAACTCTTTTCATGGTGAGTGGAACTACATTATTAAACCGCAGATTTCTGGTTAATTGTTCAAGTTATTTTTACATGAATCCTAAGTAAATATGCTTAAAACTTTCAATTTATCCTTCGGTCGCTGAAAAACAATAGAACCTGCTTTAAGGTCAAAACCTGCACTTTTTTAAATTCCGATTATACAAATAGTCTAATAAAATTTAGAGATGTAGCAATACCACATCTCTTTTCGCCATACCATAGTTACTAACAAAGAATAGCAGAAGCTTGATTATTTCGACAAAGATATTATTTGCTCTCCACTAATTTTGATAAAGTAGAAACACCAAGAAATAATCCCAATGAATTTCAAACTATCTTCAAAAAAATAACCATCATCTACTTTAAATAAATAGCTACTTGCAGGGATTAATTGGTCAACAATAATTGATAACAACAGAAATGTTATTGCTATTATAAATATTGTAAAATAACTATTAAAAATAATTTTTCTGAACTTAAACAAACAATAGGCTGTAATGATTGCATAGGCAAGAAAAGTTACTTTTTCAGATATTTTCAAAAGCACGGGAAAAACTGTTTCATGCAGCATAAAGAAATCATCTAGTGCTAGCAACAGCGTTAAACTGCCGAAAGATAACAGAAACTTAGAGTATTTATGGTTTTTATTGACGTTAATTAATACAGTTCCACAGAATAATAATATTGCGGCTGTAGCTGACCATAGAAAAATTCCTATATTTGAAAACAACCCATAATAAGGTTTTACAGAAGCAGCTACAAACACGTCTCTGAATAATATAGAAAAACTAACTGCTGGCTGCAACCATGCAATAAGTAACATAACAAATGCTACAAGATATATCGTAAAAGGGATAATATTTGTCTGCTTAAGCCGGGTTGTTTGTAATTGTTTATCCCCAAAATTTGGTTTTAATAATTTATTATTCATCTGAATATTGTCTAAGGATTATTAAAAGGTTAAGCTTATGTTAACTAACCTCTTACGTATTTTTACCATCTTCATTTGATTTTGGTAATAATTTCAACAATGCTTTATTTTTTAGATAATAATCTCTATCGGGAGATTACCTAAGTAGAAAAAGTTGCAAAATAATCTCCGAATTATTACTGAAAAAGTTATAACCTTTGGTAGAAGACGTAAAATTACTATCAAATGCTTGTATAAAACTCAAAAAAATGAAGTATAGAAATTATTAACCTTTAAAAATTCTCAGTCCATTCATATCTCATTTAAAAAAGAAGGAATTTGCAAGATATGAAAATATACCAATCCTAAAATTAGCAGAGTGTAGAGGGTTGAACTTCCTAAACCAATAAGTAAATCTTTCTTGAAATTTTTCTGTTTGTTTTCAAAAAATACATCGGTAGCCCCGATTTGCATCATGATGATGCCTAAGATATTTGATATCCAATATCCGATAATCGTAAAAGGAATGAATAAATCTGGCGAAATCCAGCTAACTAAATAACCGAAAAGATAAGCTATTGGTAAATTGAAAAATAAATCGTTCCACCAAGATAGAGGTGAAAGCATATAGCCAACACCTATGAATAAAAATCCCTTTATTTTTTGCAGCATCGGTTAATCAGTGAACAGTGAACAGTTATCAGTTATCAGTAGTTAGAATTAATATGACTTCTAAAAGTACTGCAAAAGCTTTTAAATTTAAACAGTTCAAATTTAAATAGCATTTGCCCAACTGTCACTTTACTACAGTTCATTCTGCAAAAGAGACGAAATTATAAATTAACTGATAACTGCTCACTGCTCACTGTTCACTGTTCACTGCTAACTGTTCACTGTTCACTGTTCACTCCTAACTGACTAATCAAATCTCGAACTTTTTTCTCTAATTCTCCGAGGGCTTCTTCGGGAGAAGTTTTGTCAATATCGTGAATTAGCCAATATTCAATATTATTAAGCCATTGAGGAAAACGTTCTTGCATTAAAGAACGATGTTCCGATTCATCAACGGCTATAACTAAATCAAACTGTTGAAAATCTTCAGTAATTGCAGATTTAGGAAAACGTTCTTCTGGTGTGATAGTAATTCCACGCTGTTTCAAAGCTACAACAGCATACCGAGAAATTGCACCAATATTATTAACACCACGTTCAAGTGCTAAACCACGAGAATCGGCTTCCCAACTCAAATTTTTCTGAGAAGCTAAATCGTTAAATAATTTTTCAGCAAAGCGACTGCGATAATAATTACCCGTACATAAAAACAGTACTTTTTTCATTTTAAATAAGAAATTAGAGATTAAATCATATGATGCCCAATCAATGGCAAAGTCTTGAAATTGCTAGCTACGAAAACTATTTCATTTTGTTTTAACCGCTGCGGACATCATATAATATATGCCCTAATTTCTTTGCTACATTTTCTTACCTTTGTGATGATAAATTGCTGCAAGATTGTTTTGAGCCATTTGCCATTCATCGGGATGTTCTTCGCGAGTATGAACTTGTAATGCGGCTTGGTAATGATGAATCGCTTTGTCAAGATTTTCTGTTCTATCTTCCTTGAGTCTATTGCTATAAGCAGTACCCAAGTTATTTTGGATCATTGCCCATTCGTAGGGATATGTTTCGCGGGTATGATGCTGTAATCCGTTTTGATAGCAGACAATTGCTTTTTCAATATTTTCGGCTTTTTGCCCGCTAACTCTATCGGCGTAAGCATTCCCCAAGTTATATTGAGTCGCTGCCCATTGTTCGGGATAATTGGAAGCAGTGAATACACAATTTACCACTTCATAACCAGCAATAGCGATTTCTAAATTGTTTGCACGCTGCCCTAAAGGAAATTCTTGAATCAAACTGCTGAAAATACCAATAGTGGCAGTAATATCTTCTGCTTCTTCAGTAGTTGACTCGGAAATTGCATCCATAGCCCAATTTCGCAAGAATTCGGCAAAAGTAGCATCAAGGAAATTTATATTCTTATGTAGTAATGGGTATACAGCTTCTGGATTACCTTCAGTCTCTTCGGTAATTAGCAATGCTTGTATGAGTAATTCACCTTGATTGTCTGCCTTAAAATCTGAAAGTGATAATCCTAAAGCTTCAGCTAGCTGATTTGCAATATTTATCAAGAATTCCGCAGCGTCTTCATTACCTTCTTCAGAAAGTCCTTGCGCTACCTCTATCATCGTCTGCACTAACCCGGCATCAATATATTCGGGTTCCGTATCTAAAGCTATTTCTTCTTCTTCGCCCGTCGCATTGGTAAGTAGCTGATTGATTATATTGAAATAAATTTGGAGACGCTTTTCATCCATCGGATTTAAAAATATTTTTTCACTGCTTTACTAGAAAACTATCCATAGGAATGTTTTTCAAGAGTGAATAAATACATTTAAGATAATGGGTAATGGGTAATTGGTAATTGGTAATTGGGCATGGGGCATTGGGCATTGGGCATTGGGCATGGGGCATGGGGCATGGGGCATGGGGAGAAGAATTAATTTCTCAACTCACTTTCCTTACTCATTTACTCCTTACTTATTACTCACTACTCCTTACTCCAACTGCATAAGTTAATTCGACTCACACCAATATAAACTTGTAGCAGAGCTTTTGGAATTATACCTGTGGATTACTCAGGGCAAAACCTACGAGGAAAGTCATTATATTTCTACAGTTGCGATCGCGGAATTATTTGAGTTATTTAGTCAAAGAAATAATCAAAATCAAAAAAATATAGAATGCGTGATTCTAAATGCTTGTTATTCTAAAGTGCAGGCAACTGCAATTTCGCAACATGTGAGTTACACGATTGGGATGAATAAAGCTATTGGAGATAAAGCAGCGATTGAATTTGCAGTGGGTTTTTATAGCGCTTTAGCTGCGAGAGAGTCAATTGATTTTGCTTACAAACTCGGATGTCACAGTATTGCAATGGCTGGGATTCCGGAAAAATTAACTCCCATACTCAAGGTGAAATGAAAGCATTAGCAGCAAAATTAATTTCAGATAAGGTTTGGGAGACGTAGCACTGCTACGTCTCTACATTTTATACCATTTCTTTATAAAGATGCGCCATATTTAGCCAACGTAGGTTGGCTTTGTATTGGTAGCTCCAGCCTTCCAGGCACAGAGCGATTCAGCGCAACCTCATACAGAATTGGTATTAGCAGTCAAATATAGCGCTTTTCGGTTGAGTAAAAAATTAGACCTCACTCCAACCTCGTGTACCCCTCTCCTTAATAAAGAGAGGGGTGCCGCAGGCGGGGTGAGGTTCAGTCTGTACCTACACCGCACAATTTAAAGCGCCAGCTTTTTTAGTAAACCGCATGTTTTCGCGATAATCTACTCGACAATCAATTACCGCAGGAACATCTTGGGCTAAAGCTTCTTTTAACATCGGAACGAAATCGGTAGCTGCTTCAACTCGATAACCTTTTAATCCCATACTTTCGGCAAATTTCACAAAGTCGGGATTACCAAACTTGATAAAAGATGCTTTACCTTCACCGAATTGATTTTCCTGTTTCCACTCGATTAAACCATAGCCACCATCATTAAAAATTAAAGTCACAAATGGCGTACCGACTCGCAATGCAGTCTCTAATTCCTGACAGTTCATCATAAAACCACCGTCACCACTTACCGCTACAACTTTACGGTTGGGATGAACCAGTTTCGCTGCTAAAGCTCCGGGAATTGCAATTCCCATTGCTGCAAAACCATTAGAAATTAAACAAGTATTGGGACTATGACAGTGGTAGTGACGGGCAATCCACATTTTATGCGCCCCTACATCGGATATTACAATGTCTTCAGGCCCCATCACCTGCCGCAAGTCGTAAATTAACTTTTGCGGCTTCATCGGAAATGCATCATCGTCAGCATAATTCTCGTAATCGGCGCGAATATTTTCTCTTAGTTTAATCGCGTAGGGTGCAGCTTTATCATGTCTATTTGCTACCTTCAAAATTTCATTTAAAGAATCAGTTATATCACCAACAACTTCTACCTCTGGAATATAGCTGCTGTCAATTTCCGCTAACTTTGAAGCAATATGAATAATCGGAATCTCACCGTTAGGGTTCCATTTTTTAGGAGAAAATTCAATTAAATCGTAACCAATTGCAATTACTAAATCAGTATTATCAAAACCACATATACTAAAGTCTCGTTGCTGCAATCCTACAGTCCATAAAGCTAAAGGATGAGTATAAGGAATTATCCCTTTACCCATAAAAGTATTGGCAACCGGAATATTTAACTCTGTGGCAAATTGAGTTACGGCATCGCTGGCTTTTGCACGAATTGCTCCGTTGCCAACTAAAATTATTGGATTTGTAGCTTGAGAAATTGCAGCGGCGGCAGCTCTTATGGTTGCAAAAGAAGCAAAGCTTTTTTCTACATTATCTTTACCTAAAGGCTTACCTTCTACCGGCATTGCGGCGATATTTTCTGGTAAATCTATATGTACCGCTCCCGGTTTTTCTCTCTGCGCTCTTTTAAAAGCTTTACGAACAATTTCCGGTGTAATACTTGGTCTGACAATTTGTTTGTTCCACTTAGTTACGGGAGCAAACATGGCTACCAAATCTAAATATTGATGGGATTCGATATGCATTCTATCAGTTCCCACCTGTCCGGTAATTGCCACTAAAGGGGCACCATCAAGGTTTGCATCTGCAACCCCAGTCATTAAATTAGTCGCACCAGGACCTAATGTTGAAAGACATACTCCTGCCTTTCCCGTCAAACGTCCGTAGACATCCGCCATAAAAGCCGCACCTTGCTCGTGACGGGTTGTAATAAACTGAATTGAAGATTTTTTCAAAGCCTCCAATACGTGTAAATTTTCTTCACCGGGGAGTCCAAAAACGTATTGCACCCCTTCATTTTCCAAACACTTCACTAGTAATTCTGCTGTATCCATTGTGATTCCCCTGCTTTAGTTAGTAGATAGTGGTTAGTGGATAGTAGATAGTGGATAGTGGATAGTGGATAGTAGTTAGTGGCTTTTACAACTAACAACTAACAACTAACAACTAACAACCAACAACTAACAACTAACAACTAACAAATTTATTTCACCCACACAGTTTTAACATTGACAAACTCATGTATGCCTTGAATGCTTAATTCTCTTCCATAGCCGGAAAGCTTTGTGCCACCGAAAGGCATTCTGGGATCGGATTTGACTAAACCATTGATAAATACAGCGCCTGCTTCGATTTCGGAAATTAACCGTTGCTGTTGAACTGTATCGCTCGTCCAAGCACTCGCACCCAAACCGAAGGGTGTATTATTAGCAAGTTGTATTGCTTCATCAATATCTTTAACTCGGAATAGCATCGCTACCGGGCCAAAAAATTCTTCTTTAGCCGTCGCAGAATCGGGAGAAATGTTAGTCAAAATTGTTGGTGGATAATAATTCCCTTTCATATTTAATAAAGGCTTTCCTCCCAACAATGCGGTTGCACCGCTATTAATACTTTTTTGTACTTGCTCGTCTAATTCCTTGAGAATATCGTGAGTAGCGAGAGGCCCGATATCAGTATCAATCTGCATGGGATCGCCAATTTTCAAGGCGTGAAATTTGTCCAACAGCAATTTTTCAAACTTGTCAGCAACAGCCTCCTCAACAATAAAGCGTTTCGCTGCTATACAAGATTGCCCGTTATTCAACATTCTTGCTGTAGTTCCAGTCACAGCCGCAGCTTCTAAGTCAGCACTTGCTAACACGATAAACGGGTCGCTTCCTCCTAATTCCAAGACAGTTTTTTTAATATGCTTACCAGCAGCAGCAGCTAATGAAGCTCCCGCTCCTTCACTTCCTGTCAAAGTGGCAGCCTTAACCCGCTCGTCGGCAATTATATCTGCTACCTTGTCCGAGCTTATCAATAAACTTTGAAAAACACCTTGGGGAAAACCCGCTCTGTGAATAATTTTTTCAATAGCTAAGGCGCACTGAGGTACGTTAGAAGCATGTTTGAGCAAGCCCACATTGCCAGCCATCAGTGCCGGAGCTGCAAACCGAAATACCTGCCAAAAAGGAAAATTCCACGGCATAACTGCCAGAACTATCCCTAAAGGTTGGTAACTGACATAACTATGACTGGCATCTGTTTCTATCGAAACATCCTTTAGAAATCCAGCAGCCTTATCTGCATAATAACGGCATACCAAAGCGCACTTACTCACTTCAGCCAGAGCGCTTTTATAAGGCTTGCCCATTTCCAAAGTCATTATTTGAGCAAAATCTGCCTTATCTTGTTCCAAAATATCAGCAGCTTTGTACATCCACTCAGAACGCTGCCCAAAACTAGTTTTGCGGTAATCCCCAAAAGCTTTATGAGCCAAAGATACAGCATCCTTGACTTGGGTATCGTTCAAAGACTCAAAAGAATTGAGAGTTTCCCCAGTTGTGGGATTTATCGTGGCGATCGCCATAACTCACCTCTCGAAATAATTGGTTGAAGCCATACCATCCTAGATTTGAGACTTGGGATTGTCACGGACTCATAGCACAAAGTCATCATGAAATCTATTCGTCACAATTTGGTATGACTTAATAGTTTTACACGCTAAAAGTGAAAACCACTACTTAAATTTTAGTTATACCTTTTATGAAAAGTTGCCAAATATTAAAGATTCTCAATGAAAAGAATCTCAAATGAAGATTTACAAGAGGAAGTTGAAGAAGTTGAGGGGAAAATTAATTTCGATGGGCTGTATTTCTATTTTGCTCATTTCACCGCAATGCACCAATATCAAAACCGTATTTATACAGAGTTGTTTTGATTTGGTTACTTGAGTTGATATATTCAACCTTTAGCTATTGCAGTTCCCAAGATGACTTTTTGTTACTTCCATCTATAAAACCTATAGCAATGGTTTTATAGATGGAAGCGGGATTTATAAATGCCTCGGACTTTAAACCCTTATGTTATAGCCATTAGAGTGAATCCGATATTTTCCAAGCTATTGATGCGATCGCCAATTCAGCGCGCAAAAAACTGAACCGCAAACATCGTTAGAAAGAATAGCGAGAATAGGTATATTAAACTGTCTGTATTTAAAAGCATGGTATGTGTTCCCTAAAAACTTTTATCAATAGACTGAGTATATTCACATAAATGTTCCGGGAAAAAATATCAGTATAAACACTATGTTAAATAGTTCGAGCTATATCTATTAGCAATAGTAATGAATGTAATTGTCAATACTTCCGGGTATAGAAATTAGTTCTGAATACGGTTAACATAGAGAGTACTATTTGACATCCTCAACTATCCGGATTTATGCAAATTATTCATTTTTATTTAAGATTTAATAGAAATAATATTAATTACGTAAATTTGCGCTGCCTTTAAAATAAGTTTTCAATAAAAAACTCTAGCTCTGACGATTACTTTACGCAATGAATAAAATGACAAATCCCCATGCCCAATGCCCAATCCCCCATGCCCAATCCCCAATATTTAATATCGTCTACGGTTGTGATAAACCTTAACCAAGCGATTGATACCTTTGAAGCGATATTTGCCCATTAACTCAAATCTATTGGGCTTAGAAAGCATTTTATGAGTTTCTTCGCTAACTACGCATTCCCCTGGGTGACAAATTCCTTCCATGCGCGCTGCTAAATTAATAGTTGCTCCTAAAGCTGTATATTCCACTCTTTGAGAACTACCTACATCTCCCACAACAGCTTTACCGCTATTAATTGCAATTCTCAACTCTAATGGTTCTTGCCAAAAATGATTAAAATTCAATTTTTCTAAACGAGCTAACATTCTCATCGCTGCAACCACAGCCCTATCTGCATGGTCTTTCTGCGGTTCGGGTGCGCCAAAAAACGCCATGATGCAGTCGCCGATATATTTATCCAAAGTACCGCCACAAGCAAATACCTCCTGTAGCATTTCCTCAAATAATTTATTTAGTAATTCCGCAATTTCCGTAGGAGTAAACCTTTCAGACATTGCCGTAAACCCCACTACATCGGCGAATAAAATGCTAATTTCGCTTTCTTGGGGTGGTAAACGTCCGTCAGGTAAAGCTCCCAATGCTATCAACTGCTGTACAACCGCTGGTGAGTGATAGCGCTCCAATCTTTGCCTGATTACTTCTTCATTCTTGAGCTTTTCTACTAACAGCCAACGCTGAACGCTTGAAGAAACAAGATTTCCTAAAGTTGAAAAAAAGCTCAAATCTTCCGAACCTTCTTTAATCCAATGGTAGGAAGAAAAACTGGCATCAGCATAAAGTACCCCCACAACTTTGTTTTCGTCCCATAATGGTACTGCCATTGCGCTGCGAATACCCTTGAGAAAAACGCTGTGTTCTTCGGCAAATCGTTCGTCTTGATGGGTATCGGCTGACTGAATTGCAACTTTTTCTCCAAAGACTTGCTGGCATATACTCTGGCTAATCCAACTATCATCACCCATTAATTGCTGCTTATTGTTAACATCCCGACTCGCAGCATTTATCAAAACTAATTTACCGCAGTTGCTAACATCAATTAATAATCCCAGACGGTCAATGCTATTAAGATAACGGAATACAACTTGTTGTACCTGCGAGAAAATTTCTTCAATAGAAGTAGCTCCCGAAAGGTTTTTGGCTATATCTACCAAATCTTTAAGACGAGCAATAGTTCTATCTTTCTTGTTAGTATTGTCTTCTTGACTATCGGCACCTATCCACTCCTCTTGTAATTGCTTGACATTACGAAGTATTGTTCTGCCTTCAGAAAAAGCTGTATAACTGCTTTGGGGTGGTGGCTCGGGAGGAATAGTCAAAAGCACCACAAGAGAAATATCTCCAACCCAAATGACATCCCCATGAGAAATTGAGGTAGGCTTAATTACAGCTTGTTCGTTTAATATTGTGCCGTTTTTACTGCCTAAATCTTCGACCATCCACAAACCATTTTCCCCTTTAGCAAAACGCGCGTGACTGCGAGAAATTCCGCTAAAAGGTAAACATAGGTTACATTCTGGCAACCTACCAACAACATAAATATCTTGATCCACCGTCACCGTTTTTTGGGTATTTCCCCGTTGGAGACGTAGTTTCAACTCGGTCATTCGATTTCGGATTTATTATTTTAGGTTTTAAATGGGTTGGCGAATGCAGAAAACTCTGCTGCCGTCAACTGTTAGATATGTGATACAAAGATACTATAGGTTTTTCAAAGCAATACATTTCATTTATGACACTGCAAACGGCACTCCGACAACTATAACTCTTGTCCGAGAAACGATTAATCCCAGAGAAGCTCTCAAAAACCTGGAAGCCTAGTACAGTAAGGCGTAAATTTGGCAACCATTGCTAACGATTAAAATCCTCATCCTATAAGACTTCTTACTTCTTACTTTTTACTTTTTACTTCCGCGCAGCGGTACTAGTCTTTTAACCCTCCCCCAAATCAACCTAACAATAAGCTCTGTAGCCTATTTTATTCAAATAAATGGAAATACTTCACTAATTCTTTATATAAGTGGGGTTGCATTTGCTGTATATGAAGAAAGAATACAAAAGGAAGCGCTACAATCGAACTTAATTATTTGTGATGGTGTAGTTATTTAGAAAAACCCATTATTTAGCAATATAACTAATATTTGAGTCATTCAACATCAAAGTCTATCGATTATTTTATCTAACCGACGTATTTATGAATCAAGATAATTCAACTGAATCTAAAACTTCTATTTTTTTAATTTTAGTAATTACAAGCGTAGTAATAGTCTTAGCTGCGACATTATATCCGTTTAATTTCGCATTACCAGATAGTATCTCTAAACGAGAATTAGTGAATAGTTTTGACAACAACAGTTTCTTTAATGACCAGGTAAACAACGTTTTACTATTTTTGCCTTTAGGATTTGGCTTGACGGGTTTGCTGCAAAAGCGAAAAGTGAAATTGGTTTGGCAGATTTTCGCAGCATTTTTAGCCAGTGCCGCTTTATCTTCAACGGTAGAATTGCTGCAAATTCTGGTACCTTCAAGAACTCCAACACCCGCCGATATTTTTAACAATAGCTTTGGTGGCTTTTTCGGGCTGATTTGCTTTTATATTTGGAATTCTCGAAGCTTTAAAGCAATATTGCATAGAATAGAAACTAGTAGAGCAAGTAATTCCATCAGCAAGATTACCTTGTTCTTTACTGGTTATGTGATTCTGACATTTTTAATTACAATTCCCTGGCAAGCTACAACCAATTTAACTGGCTGGAATCCGAGTTTTCCATTGATCGTCGGTAACGAAAGAACAGCTAATAGAGGATGGGAAGGTTATATATCGCAACTCAATATTGCTAATCAAGCTTTTTCTCAGAATCAAGTAAAGCAATTATTTTTGCCGAATAATAGTTTTGAAAATCTCGGAAATTCTGCAATTGCTGCTTATGAGTTTAAAGGAAAAGCACCATATCAAGACAGAATTGGAAAACAACCAGACTTATTATGGAATGGAGAATCAGCAATCCAAAATGAACAAGGAGTATTTATAAGTTCAAATAACTGGCTAAAAACAGCAACACCAGTCACATCTTTAAGCAAAAGTATAAGTAAAGCTTCCGAATTTACTATTAGCACTACTCTGGCTACTAATAAAACAGAACAAGTTGGTCCAGCAAGAATTATTTCTCTTTCTAATGATTCTTTTCGTCGTAACTTTACCTTGGGACAACAAGGAAGTGATTTAGTCTTTAGGCTGAGAACTCCCCTCACAGGAGCCAACGCTTCCGATGTAAAATTAGAAGTGCCCGGTGTATTTAGCGATATCCAACCACATCAAATAGTTATCACTTATTCCAAATCATCGTTAATAATTTATGTAGACAGCATTAGCAACATTCATACCTTAAACTTACTCGACTTAATACCCAAAGAAAAAAGATTTTTCTATTACGGAATCACATTTATTCCGTTTGGCTTATGTTTAGCGTTGCTTACAACATTAGCCAAAAGAAAAATCAACTTTTACCGTTTGTTACTTCCCGCCGGGATATTATTACCTTCTTTGATATTAGAAGGAATTCTCGTACAAGAAAGCGGTAAAAGTATCAGCCCCAAAAATATCTTTTTGGGAATCTTATTTACAGCCGGTACAATGTTTATATTGAAAGCGAGAACGGGAACAGTTATCAGTGAACAGTCAACAGTCAACAGTCAACAGTGAACAGTTATCAATTTTCATATTGAGAATGTAGTTAATCAACTAATTACAACTTGTTCCTTGTCTCCGGCAAAGAATACGTTAGTGGAAGGCTCTGCCTTCTGTCGTCAAACGAGGCAGAGCCTCTTGAGAATGCATTTCAAGCCAGAGATTTGGAACGAGCTACTGTTCACTGATAACTATTAACTGTCAATTGATTCCGGTACTTCTAAAGGAAATTGACCCAGATTTCCTTTGCGATAGTCGGTTAAAATAGTTCTTGCACTACGCTCTACATCACCTTGATATTTATGTTCGGCTAAAGCGAATAAATATTCTTCTCCGGTATAGGATGTTGATTCGAGCTTGTAGCGCAATAAAAATGGATTTTCAGGCAATATTTGGGGAGCAGTTTCCTGCATTTCTCCCACTATATCTACGAATGCTGCTGCTACTTTTTGATTATCATAGGATGCTTCTCCAATATCGTCGCAAATTGCTAATTTTAATGCTGCTTCCTGATTTTCTAACTTGAGCGGAATTACACCGGGAGCATCTAATAAGTTTAATTCCTTGGAGATTCTTACCCATCTCAAAGAACGAGTTACACCAGGGCGAGCCGCACTTTGTACAACACGTTTACCCAATAGCCGGTTGATCAAAGCTGATTTTCCCACATTAGGGAAACCAATTACTACAGCACGTATAGGACGAGGTAACATTTCCCTTTCTTTACGTCTTTCGTTAACTTGACTGCCAGCAGATTGTGCTGCTTTAGCAACTCCATTTACCCCTTTTCCTTGTTTGGCATTGGTAAAAATGGGAACTTCGTTATTAGCTCTAAAATAATCCGTCCATAATTCCCTGGCTTCAGATGAAATCATATCTAACCGATTGATTATTAATAACCTGGCTTTATCTCCTATCCACTCAGATACTTGGGGATGGTGAGTTGATGAGGGAATCCGAGCATCTCGAACTTCTAAAACAACATCAACTAATTTCAGTTGTTCTTTTAGCTGTCTTTCGGCTTTAGCTATATGACCGGGATACCATTGAATTATATTTAATTTATAGTTATGGGTTATAGACATAAGAATAGGTCAGTAGGGAGTATGGAATAGGGAATAGGAATTAAATTTAAGTATATAGCTTTGTATATATGTTTAAAATTTACCTTTTGCATGGGACTGATGCAAAATAATGCGATTGCCATCAATGTCATAAGCATAAACTTCTCTACCGTGAGAGGCGTTGGTAATTTCGTGAAAGGGAGGATGACCTAAGTTTTCGAGATGAGACATAACAGTTTCTAAATCTTTAACCTCCAAACACAAACTCATGCTGCTTTTAAAAGAATCATTGAACTCAGCCAGGTGAGATTCTTTTGGTTTAAAAATAGCTATTTTTAATCCTGAAAGCTGAAATTGAGCGTAGACATTTGGAATATAATTACTCGGTTTTTGACTGAGGAATTGAATGTAGAAATCTACCAGTTCTGAAAAGTTATTTGTAGCAATAGTGACAAAAGCTTCCGCGCATTGAAAAAACATATATAAAAAAATTGATACTAAAAAAATGAGTCATCTTTAAAACAGCAGAATCAATTTGATAAATCATTTGAAGCTGTGTTCGGTTGGTGTTGAATATCTTTCTCTAAATTACCTAGCTAACAAGTATTTGCAGCAAATTTTAATAATATCCCATCCGGGTCGAAAAATAAAACTAAGAAGTGAAGGTGTTTGCATCAGGTTCTGCAACATAATCAGAAGGAGCATCGGCATGGTGTCAAATTAGCGTTCTTTAAATGCCTTTATTAGTAAGTTTTTCTCTATATTCTGCAACTTTTTCCAAAGGTACTTTAAATCATCTAACATTTAAAGTACCGCAAGCGGTAGCAATATGACTCGTAATTCAAGCGTCTGGATTTACAGAAGCTATTTTTGATGAAGCTTTATCTCCTGAGTTTGAAAATATTTCATCATTTTACAATAGAGTTTAGACAACTAAATTATGTGTCAAATAATTGTTGATAGTCTATATCTTCTTATAAAAATTAATTATTTATATTTTTGCACAAATCTGAAGTAAATACTTATCAACGATACGAATATGTAAGCTAATGGCATAATATGCTTTTATGAATTACAATTTTTAAAGTTTAAAATACAGAATTATACTCTGTAAAAAATGACTTCTATAAAAGATATTAATGAGCCAAAAAGGGTTGATTATCAATATCAGGTTGGCGGCAGTTTAGAAAACGATGCTGATTGTTATGTAGTGCGTCAGGCTGATGAAGAACTATATCAAGCTTTGAAGTCTGGAGAGTTTTGCTATGTGTTTAACTCTCGGCAAATGGGTAAATCGTCAATTATGGTACGCAGCAGCCATAAATTAAGCAAAGAAGGATATCAATGTACTACAGTTGATATGAGTTGCGTTGGTAGCGAACAAGTTACTCATGCTCAATGGTACAAAGGAGTTGTTGCTGAATTATGGCGAGGATTTCATTTATTCGGTAAATTTAACTTAAAATCTTGGTGGCGTGAAGAGGAAGATATTTCCGTACTTCAGCGTTTAAGCCATTTTATTGAAGATGTACTTTTAGTACAGTTTCCCGAAGATAAAATAATTATCTTTATTGATGAAATTGATAGTATTCTGAGTTTAGATTTTCCTGTAGATGATTTATTTGCTTTAATTCGTTTCTGCTATAACCAAAGAGCTTTAAATCCAGAATATCATCGCCTTACTTTTGCTATTTTTGGAGTAGCTACACCAAGCGATTTAATTGCTGATAAAAATCGGACTCCATTCAATGTTGGTAAATTAATAAATCTTGGGGGATTCACTTTAGATAGAGCGCAACCTTTGCTAAAGGGATTAGAAGATAAAGTAAGTCATTCGGAAGCAATTTTAGAACAAATATTAGCTTGGACTAACGGACAGCCATTTTTAACTCAGAAGCTTTGTAAAATGGTGAGGAATGCGGAATGGATAATTGCAAAGTCAGAAAACGAAGCTCGAATTGAAGTTGATAAATTAGTTGTAACGCAAATTATTCATAATTGGGAGTCACAAGACGAACCCGAACATTTGAAAACTATAAGAGATAGAATTCTCCAGCAGCAGAAAGCGGGAAGATTGCTTGGTATATATCAGCAAATTTTACAAGGTATAGAAGTTGAAGCGGATATTAGCAGAGAACAAATGGAATTGTTTTTATCTGGTTTAATTATCAAAGAGAATAATCTCCTCAAAATTAAAAATCCAATTTATGCAGAAGTATTTGATTTAAAATGGGTATCGCTAAAATTAAGTCAATTACGTCCTTACTCTCAAGCTTTTGATGCTTGGGTTGCTTCAAATAAAACAGATACTTCGCGATTGTTACGAGGACAAGCTTTAAAAGATGCTAAAAAATGGACTTTGGGCAAAAGTTTAAGCGATTTAGATTATCTTTATTTAACAGCTTCTCAAGAATTGGACAATTACGAAACTCAGGAGCATTTAGAAGCACAAAGACTTAAAGCTGTTGAAGCAAGACTAAAAGCAGAAGAAAAAAGTGCAGCACGTTTAAATTCCTTATTATTTTCTGTTAGCAGCGCTTTGATTGCTGTTAGTACTTTAGCGGCTATTACATTTGTTGCTTATCGACAAGCAAAATTGAATGAAATTAAAGCAATAGCTACTTCGTCTAGAGCATTATTTGTTTTAGAAAAACGTTTGGATGCATTAGTTCAAGGTTTAAAGGCAAATAAAAAAGCTAAACAGTTTGGCAAAACTGATTCTCAAACTGCAAGAGAAGTTACAACTGCTTTAAGGAAAGCTATTTTTACAGCAATTGAATATAATCGGATTACTGGAATTGATTCTCAGATTTGGGGTGTAGATTTTAGTCCCGACGGTAAAATAATTGCTACAGCTAATAGAGATAATACAGTTACACTTTGGACTCGTAGCGGTACAAAAAGTAAACCTTTAACCGGTCATAAAAATGCTTTAAGAACTGTTGCTTTTAGTCCGAACGGTAAATTTATTGCTTCTGCTGGTAGAGATAAGGTAATTAAAATATGGAATCGCAAAGGTGATTTATTAAAAACTTTGGAAGGTCATCAAAATGTAGTTTCATCAGTTGCTTGGAGTCCAGATAGTAAGACTATTGCTTCTGGCAGCTACGACAAGACTGTGAAAGTTTGGGATGTTGATGATGGTAAATTTAAACTAAGTTTTAAAGCTCACCAAAATTTAATTAATGCAGTTAATTTTAGTCCAGATGGAAAAAACATTGCTTCTGCTAGCGTTGATAGAACTATTAAACTATGGGATACAGAAGGAAAGTTAATTCGCATTTATAAAGGTCATATAGATGAAATTTATTCAATAGATTTTAGCCCTGACGGTAAAAAGCTTGTTTCTGGAAGTATGGATAATACCGTAAAACTGTGGCAAGTAGAAGATGGAAAGTTAATTGATACGTTTAGAAATCATGTTTCTGGAATTTGGAAAGTAAGATTTAGTCCAGATGGTAAAACCATTGCTTCTGCAAGTTGGGATAATACGATTAAATTATGGAATATTAATGGTATTTTATTAGAAACTTTGAAAGGGCATAATGGTAGAGTCCGTGGGTTAGCTTGGAATCCCAACGGTCAAACTCTTGCTTCGACTAGTGAAGATAAAACTATCAGATTTTGGAATTTAAATAATACTTTAGTTAAAACTCTTTACGGTCATAAAAATGGGATAATCAAAGTTGCTATCAGTCCTGATGGTCAAACTATTGCTTCAGTTAGTGATGATAGCACGATAAAACTATGGAATCGGAATGGTGAACTACTTCAAAGCATTCTAAGCAACTCTAGAGGATTTCTTGATGTTAATTTTAGTCCGGATAATAAAATCATTGCTTCAGCAGGTAATGATAATGTAATTAAACTATGGACTACTGAAGGTAAAGAATTAAGTGTTTTAAAAGGACATAACGCTCCAGTTTGGTCGGTAGTTTTTAGTCCTGATGGTAAAATAATTATTTCCGGAAGTGAAGATGGAACAGTTAAATTGTGGAATATTGACGGTACTTTAATAGATACTATAAATACAGGTCAAGGAATTATTCGAGCAGTTGCATTTAGTCCCGACGGCAAGATGATTGCTTCGGGTGGTAAAAATAAAACTATTAAATTATGGAATCTTCAAGGTAAACCTTTAAATACTTTGAAAGGTCATTTCGATACTGTCGTAGCAATTGCATTTAGTCCCGACGGCAAGATGATTGCTTCTGCTAGTTTGGATAAAAATATTAAGCTGTGGAAGCGAAATGGTGAATTGATTAGTACTTTGCGAGGGCATAATACTGATACTAGAGGAGTGGCATTTATTTCTACTCCAATTAATTCTTCCAATATTAATAAACAGAATTCTAAGAATTACATAATTGCTTCGGCTAGTGGTGACAGTACAATTAAATTATGGAATACAAATGGCAAGTTAATTACAGCTTTGCAAGGACATAAAGGTGCTGTTTGGGATGTCGAATTTACTCCAGACGGAAAAACTCTTGTTTCTGGCAGCGAAGACAAAACTTTGATGTTGTGGAATTTAGAAAAAGTTATTGATAGCGACAAAGTCCTTACTTACGCTTGCGATTTAGTCCGAGATTATTTACAAAACAGTGCAGACGTAGATTCTGTAGATAGGAATTTATGCGATTAATGGTAATTGGGCATTGGTAATTGGTAATTGGTAGTAGGTAATGCAATACTGCTCGGTTAAGAGGAGATCCTCCCTAACCCTCCTTGAAAAGGAGGGAATAAAAGCCCCCTTTTTTAAGCGGGTTGGGGGATCTCAAAACGAGTTTAATGGCTTAACCGAGTAGTAGTAACAACATGCGAACACCAAAAATAGTTTCTTCTTCGTTCCCTTGTCTCCCCATCTTATTTTCCCATGCCCAATTACCCATTCCCTTTTTATAAAATAGTTTTTGTCAAACTTTCGGTATAGGCTCAATTTCGCTAGCATAGCTACCATCAAAGACGAAAGTCTATTAGGACAACATTATTATGACTAGCATCTCATCTGTACCCGATTTCATCGAATCACTATTAGGTAATGAAGCTAAAGATTTACTTACCCACAAAGCAAAAGTATCAAAAGATATGCTTCACCTACCGGGAAGCGATTTTGTAGATAGAATTTGGGCATCGAGCGACAGAAACCCCCATGTATTGCGTAGTTTGCAATCTTTGTACTCTACGGGAAGACTTGCGAATACTGGTTATTTATCGATTTTACCTGTAGACCAAGGTATTGAACATTCTGCGGGTGCTTCCTTTGCTCCGAATCCGATGTATTTCGACCCCGAAAATATTGTTAAGTTGGGAATTGAAGGTGGTTGTAATGCGGTGGCTTCAACTTTAGGAGTATTAGGAATTGTTTCCCGTAAATATGCTCATAAAATTCCTTTTATAGTTAAAATTAACCATAACGAATTACTCAACGTTCCCAACGATTACGATCAGGTAATGTTTGGTGATGTCGAACAAGCTTGGAATTTAGGTGCTGTTGCCGTCGGTGCAACAATTTACTTCGGCTCGGAAAACTCCACCCGACAAATTCAAGAAGTAAGTAGAGCCTTCAAACGCGCTCACGAGCTAGGAATGGCTACTATCTTATGGTGCTATCTCCGTAACAACGCCTTCAAGCAAGACAAAGATTATCATCTATCTGCCGATTTATCTTCTCAAGCCAACCACTTGGGCGTGACAATCGAAGCCGATATTATCAAGCAAAAAATGCCCGAAAACAATAACGGATACGGTGCAGTTGCTAAGGCGATCGGTAAAAGTTACGGAAAAACTCACGAGAAAGTTTATAGCGAATTATCCACAGATCACCCCATCGATTTAACTCGCTATCAAGTATTAAACTGCTACTGCGGGCGGGCAGGGTTAATCAACTCCGGTGGTGCCGCCGGTGAAAACGACTTTGCAGCAGCAGTACGTACAGCAATTATCAACAAGCGGGCTGGGGGAACCGGCTTAATTTCTGGACGTAAAGCATTCCAACGTCCTTTTGAAGATGGTGTTAAGTTGTTCCACATGATTCAGGATGTTTACTTGTCTGAAGATGTGACAATTGCTTAAATAGTAAGTAAGGGCGTGTTTTCAAAGTACTCCTCACCCTATAAGGGTGAGGCTATATTTACAAAGTCCGCCTGCGCGGACTAGAAAAATCTGGGTTTTCTAGCCCTTTGGGGGCTTTGTAGATGTAACTCCAGGCTTTAGCCTGAGAGCGGTTGGGGTTTGAAAACACGCCTTAGGGCAATTCATACTTTTAATCAGCAACGCCTATTTATTGCTTCACTAACTCCCTTCAAATCAACAAAGCAAAATTCTTCAGCTTCTATCAGATATACGGGATATTCTTCAAAACTCACCGACTTTATTATTTGATATTTCTTCATGCTTTCAGGAATCAACTGAAAATAATTCTCTGTATTTTGTTTGCTCCGAAAATCCCAGATATCCACTTTCTATCTTCTTTAATGGCTTCAATGTAATTTATTTTTCTAAATTAAAATTTGTTTTCGTTTTAATTCTATTTATAAAAATACTTATTTCGATAGTTGTATAATCATTTTCCTAAATAGGCTAAAGTCAATAAATCAAATTAATTAATCAAAATCAAAAATAGTTGTCAATCTTGATACATAAGCACGTATACTAGGCACGGCACTATAAAATGCCAAATACGTCAATCATCCTGCCGCGATAATTTTGCTTCATTGAATGCAACAAATTAACGCGCAATAAATCAAACTCTTATAGAGTAAGCAGACATACCTGTAGACTAATGACGAATCAGTTTCCCAATCGAAGTTTACAAGTTCGCGTAAGACTAGTTAACTTATTCAAAAAATACAGACGGCTGTTAAAGCGCTGTCTTCCACTTGTATTTGCAATATCATTTTCTACGGTATTGCTGCTTGACAATTTGCAGTCTACAGCCCAACTCCCTCCTCCGGCGACTATTATCCAACCGGAAATATTCCAGCCCCGACAACTACCTCGTCAGGAAATTCGGGGAGTATGGATGAGTACTAATGATTTCAATGTTCTCAAAACTCGCTCTGGAGCAAAAGATGCTATAACTCAGTTGCGAAGATTAAATTTCAACACTATTTATCCTGTTGTTTGGAATTCTGGTTATACTAAGTTTCCTAGTATTACAGCCAAACGTGCTGGCATTCCTTTTTTCTTTAAAGGTGCTGATGGACAGGATATTCTTGCTGATTTGATTAGTCAATCCCATCGTCAGGGTTTATTGGTACTTCCCTGGTTTGAATTTGGTTTTATGACTCCTGAAACCTCGGAATTAGCCTTGAATCATCCTGAATGGTTGACTCAAAAACGCGACGGAAGCCGAACTTCTAATAGTGCGGCAGGGGAAGTTGCATGGTTAAATCCTTTTCATCCTCAAGTACAGCAGTTTATCCAAAATCTGGTTCTCGAAGTAGTTAGTAGATATGATGTCGATGGCATTCAATTTGATGACCACATGAGTCTACCTCGGGACTTCGGTTATGACAAATATACCGTTGCCTTGTACACTCAAGAAACCGAAAACCCACCGCCAGCAAATCCCGCAGATGAAGCATGGGTAAAGTGGCGTGCGGATAAAATTACAGCTTTTATGGCACAACTTAATCAAGCGGTAAAAGCCAGAAAACCTTATGTAATTTTTTCTGTTTCTCCCAATTACTACAACCACGCTTATAAATTACAGTTGCAAGATTGGCTCAACTGGGTGCGTTTAAGTATTGTAGATGAATTGGTGATGCAAGTTTACCGTAATGATTTAGCTAGTTTTACTCGCAAAATTAACCTTCCAGAAATTATTGAAACTAAGCGATATATACCTACTGGTATCGGTATTATGGCGGGTTTGCGAAATCGTCCAGTTTCAATGCGGCAAATTAAATCTCAAGTACGAGCAGCACAACAACGCGGTTTGGGTGTAACTTTCTTTTATTACGAAAGTCTCTGGAATTATGCTCAAGAAAGTGTAGAATTACGGCAATCTGGATTTAAGTCTTTATTTCCACGTTTTGCTCGTCGTTCAAGAATTTGATGAAAAAATAAGCAGATAATAAGGTAGAAAACAATTTGCGACTATAAAATAAACCCGGTTTTTGTACAAACCGGGTTTCTCAATCTAATTTAGAAAGAATTTCGGATTTTACACAATGCTAATTCTTTTCTTCTTGAAATAATTCCATCAAGCCAACTGTGCCAACGAAAAAAGTATATATACCATATTTATACCAAATTTTATCTTTAGAACCTGCTTTAAAAGCTGCTATGATTGCCTCAAACAAATGTGCTGCAACAGCAACACGTTCAATCCAAAAAATCGGTTTAATATTTGATGGTATTTGAAGTTGATGTGTTATCGCATAAATATTCCATATTTCTAACCCCATAGCACCTATCATCAGAACTGTAGACAATATTTTGATAGCGAATAAGTTGTTCTTCATGAGCTTTAATAAATACGAATATATTTTGCTTGATAAAAATTAAGTCAGTAAAGATTGTAGTCTATAAAATAACTTAAAAACCCGGCTTCTTAAAGAAACCGGGCTTTTAATCACTTTAAGCAATTACAATTCATACAGAATTATTACTACTTGATCGCAACTTTTGCTTTCTCTTCGCTGCTGCTAGCTTCATAAGCTTTCTCCAATCGCATAATCTGCTTTGCTTGCATTGATAATGCAGTTTTATCAAGCCAGTTTGCTATTAATGCATCGGTTGAAAACAAACCCGCACCATTGATGGTAAAGAATAGGAAGCAAGCTGCGTAAATCGCTGATAATTCCAAGTAGGAAATATTGAAGCCTGCAACCAACACGTGATGGTACATTGCAACGCACATTGTTGAGAATAAACCGAAAGCTGCCGGACGAGTCAATAAACCAAGTATCAATAATGGGGCACCAAATAACTCGGTAAAAGCTGCCACATAGCTAAAGAATATCGGGAAAGGCAAACCGATAACCTTTACGTAAGCTTCTGCAAAGCTTTCAATATTACCCAATTTATCCAAACCGTTGTGAATCATCATGATACCAACTACGGCTCTTAGAACAGCCCAACCTGTTTGCGAAAATAAATTAGGGCTGGTATTAGGTTTGAAAATGTTTGTTATTAGTGCGGTATTAGTCATATCTCAATTATCTATGCAGGCAAATCGATCGTATTTATATTAATTAACTTAACAAAATAGTTAAGAAATGTAAATATATAATTTTATTTATTAATTTTTCTGAGAAAATCTCTGTAATGCAGTCAGAAAATAGTTCATTAATCTTGTAATTGCGGCTTTATAGAGACTTATGCAATTTCGATGAATATGAAAGTATATGAATTTTAATTAAGCCGAAATTTTATCGCCGTTGCTTTTTGTTCAGACATTGCTATCAATCTGCAAATATGCATCATGCGATCGCGTTATTTTTGAAATCCTTACATGGAGCATAATTATGCCGCTATCCTTCATCGTAACTTGAAGTAATATCACTGAGATAAAATATTATTTTGCTGTATAAAATACAAAAAGTATCGAGCATAAGTAGGGAATGCGCTACCACAAATAAATCTCTTTACATCAATAGATATAAATACTTGTGGTATGAATAGCAAATTGTTTTATGTAAAAGCGCAGTTGGCGAAAGTTTATATTAAAGATGCGTTTCTAAAAAAAATTCTGCCTTTTTTGTTTCTGTCATCGATAATTTTCTGCTTACTTCTAAATAGTTTGGCTCCGGCAATAGCACAACAACCCCGTGATGAAATTCGTGGCGTTTGGATGACTAGTAATGATTTCAATATTCTTAAGTCGCGTGCAAAAGTTAATGATGCTGTAGGTTTATTGCGACGCATGAATTTTAATACTATTTATCCCGTAGTGTGGAATTCTGGTTATACAAAGTACCCGTCTAATGCCGCACGAAGAGCCGGGATTCCTTTTTTTTACAGAGGTGAGGAAGGGCACGATATTTTAGCAGACTTAATTTCTCAAGCACACCGACAACATCTGATAGTAATTCCTTGGTTTGAATTCGGTTTTATGATTCCTCAAAGTTCGGAATTAGCCTTGAATCATCCTGATTGGTTAACCCAAAAACAGGATGGAAGCCAAACCACGATTGGGGTTGCAGGTGAAAATGCTTGGTTAAATCCATTTCATCCCCAGGTTCAAAAATTTATTTCCGAATTGGTAACTGAAGTAATTACCCAATATGATGCAGATGGAATTCAGTTTGATGACCATATGAGCTTACCCCGCGAGTTCGGTTATGACAAATATACCGTTGCTTTGTACCGGCAAGAAACTGGTAACAATCCCCCTAAAAATGCTGATGATACAGACTGGATACGCTGGAGAGCGGATAAAATTAGCGAATTTATGATCGAACTCAATCATGCTGTAAAAGCCATAAAATCAGATGCGGTTTTCTCTGTTTCTCCAAATTATTATGATTTCGCTTACAAACTGCACTTGCAAGATTGGCTTAAATGGGTGAGAGAAGATATTGTAGATGAGCTAATCGTGCAAATTTACCGTAATGATTTGCAGTCATTCGTTGCTACAATTAACCGCGAAGAAATGCAAGAAACGCAAAAGAAGATTCCAACAGCAGTAGGAATTATGGCAGGATTGCGAAACAAGCCGGTTTCCATGCAACAAATTCAATCTCAAGTTAGAGCATCTCGTCAACATGGTTTGGGTGTATCTTTCTTTTATTATGAAAGCTTATGGAATCGCACCCAAGAATCGAAACAGTACAGAAAAGCGGGGTTTCAAGCTATGTTTCCCGCGCCTGCTTTTCGCTCTGCGATGAGGTAATGTTGACGAGTAAGAATGGTGAGGGCACAGAGGTGGGAGAATAAATTTTTATATTTTCCATGCGCCGCTCAGAAGAATGAAATGCACTACTATTCTTTTTGATTAATTCCAACGTAATGTAGAGATGTAGCACTGCTACGTCTCCCAACGTTATGCAGAAAATCAACCATTCAAAATTAATGAAATGCACTACTCAACAATATTAATTCTGAGATGTGCGGCAATCATATTTTTAAACCATCTATTTTTATACCAGCAATAAATTTTAGCTATAGATAAATGCTGACTTTTTTCAATAACTTATTTACAATAATTAATATAATTTTGCATGTAATTAAAACATTCTCTGCAATCCCCGCACTGTCTATTATTGAGATAATATTAGTGGTTGCTCGCTATTTAATTAAATGTTGTTTCATGTTTTTGACTAATTATATAGACTACAATCGGCGCTAAAGTTAGAGGTATAAGGTTTTATCAATTTTGACCTCAAGTTTTTCTGAAGCATTTTAATTATGCAATCAAATGCCGAACCTATTGATTTACCTCCTTTAACTCGGTTTATAAATACTTCTCCTGCAATAGTTACCCCAGAGACTTTGGTGATTGATGCGATTGCTTTAATGAGAATTCCGGTTCAAAATATCAATCAAAACTTGAATGCACCTAATATTTCTCAAATAACAGTTACAGCAAACAATCAACAAACTGATTGCGTACTAGTCTGTGAAAATTTACTTCTTCAGGGTATATTAACGACTTCAGATATAATTAGATTTATTTTATCTAGGAACAATTTAAATAAAGTGAAGGTTGCCGAAGTAATGACTCGGCAAGTAGTAACCTTAAAAAAGTCCCAAAGTAATAATATATTTACAGCATTGCAATTAATGCGCCAGCATAGAATCGGAAATTTACCGATTGTGAATGATTTCGAGCAAATAGTCGGAATTATCACTCAGGATAGTTTGCTGCAAAATTTTGATTTGCAAGCGCTACTGCAACGCCAAACTCAAACATATAATTGTTACGAATCGCACAAGCAAGTCAATTTTGAGACTCATGTCTTGAATAGACTTGGTGATGCAGTTGTTGGGATCGATAACGAGCATTGCATTATTTATTTAAATCAAGCAGCAGAAAAGTTATATAATGTTAAACTTGAAAATTTTGTTGGTAAACGGCTCGAAGAAGCTTATGATTCTCGTTGGGTGAATTCAGAAGACGAGCAAGCTGCACGTGATGCTTTGTCAGCAACAGAAGCTTGGCAGGGAGAGAATATTCATATAAAAAATAATGGCGAAGAAATCTTCGTTGAATCATCAGTTAACGTGCTCAAAGATAATAGTGGCGAAAATATCGGTTTAATTGCTGTGATTCGCGACATTACCAAGCGCAAACGTGCAGAAATAGCTATACGGGAGAAACTACAGCAACTAGAAACAATTGTTAACAATAATCCTATAGGAATCTATCGCTTTATCTATCATACTGATGGCAAAGTGTCTATTCCCTATGCTAGCGTTGGTTATCGCCAACTATTGGGTTTAAATCCGACTGATATGAGCGCTTATCCCGAAGATGTACTCGCAACAATTCATCTGGATGATAGAGAGAAATTTGCTCAAGCGTTAATAACTGCTACTGGGGAGCAACATCAATCGCATTATATGGAATATCGAGCCATTGATGTTTTAGGACAAGTAAAATGGTTGGGAAACAATTTTCGCTGTTCCAATCATACAAATGGCGATTTAATTGTAGATGGAGTAGATATTGACATAACACCTCGCAAACGTGCAGAAATTTCGCTACAAACTTCTGAAGAAAGATTTCGCTCTTTGGTAGAAATATCAAGCGATTGGGTATGGGAAGTCAACGAATATGGCTTTTTTACTTACGCTAGTCCAAAAGTATTAGATATTCTCGGTTACACTCCTCAAGAAATTTTGGGTAAAACGCCGTTAGATTTGCTGCCTACCGAAGAAGGTAAGCGGCTTGTTGAGGTTCTTAACTCATTTATTATAGAAAAACAGCAGTTTAAAAATTTAGAAAATATCAAGTTTCATAAAAACGGAAATTCCGTAATTATGGAAACAAGCGGCGTACCTATATTCGATGCAAACGGTTATTTTCGTGGTTATCGCGGTATTGATAGAGATATTACCGAACGTTTTCAAGCTGAAGATAGGTTACGTACTAGTGAAGAACGTTTTCGGGTATTAGTAACTCATGCTCCTGTGGGAATTTTTCAAACTAATGCAAAGGGAGAATGTTTATTTGTCAACCCACGTTGGTCAGAAATTACTGGATTATCCGAGCAAGAAGCATCAGGAGAAGGTTGGTCAAAAGCGCTACATTCTGATGATAAAGAGCAAGTGTTTACCGCATGGTACGATGCTGCCACAGCAGGACAAGAGTTTGCAATGGAATATCGCTTTTGCACTCCTGAAGGTAAAGTTAGTTGGGTGTTTGGCAATGCGATCGCTATTTGCAATCAAACAGGAGACATTACGGGGTATCTAGGAACTGTCACCGATATTACCGAACATAAGCAAGCTGAAGAAAAACTGCGCTGGACTCAGGCTTTGCTGCAAGAAGCCCAGAGAATAGCAAAAATGGGCAGTTGGTCTAGAGATTTGACGACAAATGAAAGATGGTGGTCCGAACAATATTACCGGATAATTAACTTGAATCCCGGTGATGCTATGCCCGATGTCGAAACCGTAATTAATTCAAATGTACATCCAGACGACCGCGATAAAATTTATCAAATGGTAATGGCTTGTATCGAGCAGGGTATTCCCTATGAAACTGAAGTACGTTTTCTAAATGCCGATAATAGCATTGGTTACGTGTTTATTTGCGGAAGGGTAGAGCGCGATTCCCAAGGAAACTTGTGTCGTTATTATGGCATTGTTCAAGATATTAGCGAATATAAGCAAGTAGAATTGGAGTTAAGAGAGAGTAAAGAACGCTACCGCTCGGTTGTAAAATCGATGCATGAAGGTGTAGTTATTCAGCAAGCCGATGGTACTATAATTTCCTGTAATGCTAGTGCCCAAAAGATTTTAGGGCTATCAGCCGAACAGATAAAGGGACGTAATTCTGTAGATCCTCGCTGGCGTACAATCCACGAAGACGGTTCTCCTTTCCCAGGGGAAACTCATCCGGCGATGGTTGCTTTGCATACCGGTAAACCATGTTTATATACGGTGATGGGAGTTTACAAACCCAATGGAAAACTTACTTGGATTTTGATTAACTCCGAACCGCTATTTTTACCAGGACAAAATCTTCCCTATCGTGTAGTCACTTCCTTTTCTGACATCACGCGACGCAAGGAAGCCGAAGAAAAAATTAAAGAACAAGCTCAATTGCTCGATATTACTACCGATGCAATTTTAGTTAAAGATTTAGAAGAAACTATTTTATATTGCAACAACAGCGCCGAAAATATATATGGTTGGAAGAAAGAAGAATTAATCGGAAAGACAGCCAACGAAATTTTATATGAAGAAATTTCACCAGAATTAGAATCAGCATTGAGCGAAGTTGTTGAAGCTGGCTCCTGGCAGGGAGAATTACATAAAATTACTAAAACAGGTAAAAATATTATTGTTGCTAGCCGTTGGACACTGGTGCGCGACAAAACTGGAAAACCCGAATCAGTTTTGACTGTAGATACCGACATCACCCAGACAAAGCACCTAGAAAACCAGTTTCTCCGCACTCAACGTTTAGAAAGTTTGGGAACTTTGGCGAGCGGTATCGCTCACGATTTGAATAACATGCTCACACCAATTTTGGCGATCGCTCAACTTTTACCCTTCAAGTTGAATAACGAAGAGCAAGATTGTAGGGAAATGCTTTCCATGCTAGAAGACAGTGCCAAACGCGGAGCCGACTTAGTTAAGCAAATCCTGACATTCGCTCGCGGAAATGAAGGTAAGCGCACCGTATTGCAAATCAAGCATCTTCTAAAAGAAATTGAGCAGTTTGCCAACAGAACATTTACCAAATCAATTGCAATCAACAGGTATCTACCGCAAGACCTATTGACAATTTCGGCAGATCCTACACAAATGCATCAAGTTTTTATGAACTTAGTAGTTAATGCTCGCGATGCCATGCCCAACGGTGGAACTATAACTATTTCTGCACAAAACCTGTACATTGATGAAAGCTATGCCAAAATGAACATCGAGGCAAAAGTTGGTAATTATGTTGTAGTTACCATTGCCGATACAGGGAAAGGAATTTCTCCAGAAGCTATTGAGCGAGTTTTTGATCCCTTCTTTACCACTAAAGAAGTAGGTAAAGGAACGGGATTAGGTTTATCAACTGCTATTGGCATCATTAAAAACCACGGTGGTTTTATTGAAGTAACTAGTGAGTTAGGAAAAGGTAGTCAATTCAAAGTATACTTACCAAGCACTCAGGATAAGAGAATCGAACCAGCACAAGAAAATATAGCGCTTTTAGGAAACTCAGAGCAGATTCTAATAGTAGATGACGAACCAGCAATTTGTGAAATTGTTAAAACTACATTAGAAAGTCAAAACTTCGATATTCTTACAGCAGCAGATGGCATCGAAGCAATTTCAACATATGTCCAGAATAAAACTGGAATTAGTATCGTGTTAATAGATATGATGATGCCAGAAATGGACGGAGCAACAGCTATAGCAACTTTGCAACAGCTAAACCCACAAGTCAAAATTATTGCCATGAGCGGATTAACATCTACTCAGACTTTAGCTCAAGCAGCAGGCACTGGAATTCAAGGATTTCTAGCAAAACCATTCACCCAATACGACTTGCTCAATACTATAAGTGGAGTTTTATCAGCGAGTAGTAATTAGCAATCAATCAACAGTTATTTCAGTAATGCCAGAATTATTATTAATTACCCATTACCTATTACCTATTACCTATTACCCATTACCCAGTTCCATAGATATGACAAATATTTTACCAGTCATGAGATTATACTTTGACTAGAAGATACTGACCGTTGCCGTTGTATTCACCGTCGCAAGTTGCAAAAATTGTTCCTAACATGAGTAAATAGAAGCGCCACATTCGACGAAACTTGTCGTAGTTCATGCCATAGTCTAAAGATTTGATTGTATCTTGATAATTATCAAATCTTTGCAACCATGCTTTTAAGGTTTGATGGTAGTTGATGCCGTTTATATACCACTGACTGACGGTTTTAAGATCGCGATTATGATTTGGAATCGCATTATAATTCCAGTAGCGCCCGTGAGGAAAAATGTACTTATGGGTAAAGCCTGATGACATATTGTTGGGGATACGAACAGTAATGATATGAATGAATGCCTTCCCATCACTTTTAAGAAACGACGCTACTTTTTGCAGGGAATTTGTGAGATTTCCAACATGCTCAAAAAGTCCGACTGAAAGAATTTTGTCAAATTTCTCGACGAATTCTACGCGATTTAAATCATCTTCATAAAGCGTAAATCTACCTGAACTTAGATAACTCTGAGAGTCTTGCATTTTGCGGCGTATATACTCGCATTGTTGATAGCTGAAATTCAGTCCCGTAAATCGTACATTAGGGAACTTAGACATAATGTAGTTAGCCACGCAACCCCAGCCACAGCCTAAATCTAAAATATGGTCGCCGTCAGCTATTTCTAGTCGCTCGATTATCAGATCGATTGCGTGCATTTGAGATTCTTCAAGATTCCTAGCTCCATCTTCCCATAATCCCATACTGTATTTGGGATAAATAACTTCCCAATCTCCCAACATCTGATTCAGCATAGTTTGGGGTAAATCGTACTGAAGTTTCATTAGCTGTTTTGAAGATTTAGCCAGACTATCGGATTCGTTTAATACCCATTCATAAGGAGCTAATAAAGCGGGACAATACTTAAAGAAAATGGGCATCGATGCGTGCAACAACAATCGAAAAGCAGAATCTGGTATTTCTAGACCATTGATGTAAGCTTCTGCTGAAACCATGTGAGCCTGATTAAGAATTCCAGCCATTAATCGTGTAGATTTATACGCAATTGGGTCTTTTAAAGATATATCTCCCATGATGGGAATATGCTTTTGAAAGCCTGAAAATACTTTTGTAGAAGTCATTTTAGTTTTCTCTTTATTTTTAATCCCTATCTGTAGCAGTCCTAAACTATTCAGGATTGCTATATATGGTTATTCTCGATTGAAAAAATTAGTGTCAAAAAACAAGTGCAAAGAATTCATTACCTGTTGACAAGCCTGGAGAAAGCAGCCTCAAGATAAAATCTTTGCACTCATAAAAGTCGAAGGAATCTGCAATGGAGCATATTTATCCCAAAGGATATAAGCTCATTAAGAGCAAACAATGCTTACTAACTGCTATTCATTCAATCTATTATAAAAATATGAGGAACTTGTGAGGATAACTTGAGTAGTTAAATCGAAATCCTTACAATCTAAGTGGGTATGCAAAATTATTTGTGTCATTGCGAGTGAAACGCAGCAATCGCAGAGTGTTGCGATTGCTTCGCTGTCGCTCGCAATGACAAATATAGCCGTTGTCAGTTGAGTAGAATACAACAGGTAACTACTCATTTGGACACCCCTCTCCTTAGTAAGGGGTGAGGTTCAGACTGTATTGCACCCAAGTGAAAAGCGCTATATACAATTAATTTTGTCTAAGTACTTATACTCCCTTCCCGATAGAAGATTTCCTATAAAAAACCGCAGAGAGCGCAGAGAGCGCAGAGGAAAGAGCTAAAAATAGATAGGTAATTTTAGAGTGAGATAGGAGTAGCTTTTGAGAAATTAGCACTTGTTTCCAATATTAGTTAAAACTAGAAAGTCATAAAAGAAAGATAGTTCACATCTTGCACCATTCTCATTCGCTAGAGCCGGAGCCTTTAGAACCTAGTTACCAGGTTTAATCAGGGAACTAGTAATTCACCAAGCTAACTTTGCGGAGTCCATAAAAAGAAGAAAAAGTAAGAAAATAATTTTTTCTTCCCCCTCCCTTGCCTCACTCAGCAAATTTGCCTTGCTTGAGAACTAGTTGGAGAGCCTCCGACTCTTGTTAAGACTGGTGCAAGATGCGAACGTAGCAAACTTATTTGATATTTCTTCACTAGCAGAATCAATTTTTATTGCTAGCGATAACACCTCCGATAGGCAAAATCAAAATTTCATGGCTATCGCTTTCCGTAAACTCTTGGTTTATTCCGATGCCCTTTACATCATAATAGCGTCTTGGATTTCAAACCCCGAAGGAGCCGTTGTCAAACTAGCGATGGCTTGATTTTGGAACAATATTTGGTTGCCTTGGATATCGAAATCACTAATGTTGCTGCTAAAGCCAAAAGTGAATCTATCACCTTCAAAGAATCTAAAGTCTGTAATGGTGTCAAAGCCTTGAATATTAAATAAATCTGCACCTGCACCACCAGTCAAAGTATCCGCACCAGCACCGCCGATCAAAATATCCGCACCAGCGCCACCAAATAACCTGTCGTTGCCGTTACCACCGTTTAGGGTATCTCTACCGGCACCACCCCGCAAGATATCGTTACCGTTACCACCTCTGAGGTTATCGTTACCGTTACCGCCTAGAAGACTATCATTGCCTCCGTTACCAAATAAATTGTCATTTCCAGCGTTACCAGAAAGAGTATCTCTACCAGCACCACCCCGTAGGATATCGTTGCCGTTACCACCTCTGAGGTTATCGTTACCGCTACCGCCTAGAAGACTATCATTGCCTCCGTTACCAAATAAATTGTCATTTCCAGCGTTACCAGAAAGAGTATCTCTACCAGCACCACCCCGTAGGATATCGTTGCCGTTACCACCTCTAAGGTTATCGTTACCGTTGCCGCCTAAAAGACTATCGTTTCCTCCGTTACCAAATAAATTGTCATTTCCAGCGTTACCAGAAAGAGTATCTCTACCAGCACCACCCCGTAGGATATCGTTGCCGTTACCACCTCTAAGGTTATCGTTACCGTTGCCGCCTAAAAGACTATCGTTTCCTCCGTTACCAAATAGATTGTCATTTCCAGCGTTACCAGAAAGAGTATCTCTACCGGCACCACCCCGTAGGATATCGTTGCCGTTACCACCTCTAAGGTTATCGTTACCGTTGCCGCCTAAAAGACTATCATTTCCTCTATTGCCAAATAGATTATCATTTCCAGCGTTACCCGAAAGAGTATCTCTACCGGCACCACCCCGTAGAAGATCGTTGCCGTTACCACCTCTGAGGTTATCGTTACCGTTACCGCCTGAAAGCGTATCTCTTCCGTTACCACCGCGCAGAGTATCTCTACCGTTGCCACCGTTGAGATTATCGTTACCGTTGCCGCCTAAAAGACTATCGTTTCCTCCATTGCCAAATAAATTATCATTGCCTGTAGCACCTGCAAGCGTATCTCTTCCAGCACCACCGCGCAGAGTATCTCTACCCGAACCACCATCAAGGTTATCGTTACCTATACCGCCCTGGAGACTATCGTTATTTTCGTTGCCAAACAACCTGTCATTACCAGCATTGCCCCGCAACGTATCGTTACCTCTCAAACCAATAACCGTATCATTACCTGCTAAAGCGTTGATTAAGTCAGGACCATTTGTCCCTACCAGAAAATCATTGTTATTAGTAGCCATGTCAAAAATCCTTTGTGGCTTGATATTGAAGAGTGAATATGCAAAGAGATGGTTAAAACAAAAAATGATTTTTGATTTCAATCTCTTTAACTACTAATAGTTGTATCTAATTTTTGTTTGCTTAAATATATTTAGCTAAATTTTGATATTCTTTTTTACATAATGGTTAACTTTCACTAAAAACGATTAGATTAATTAATATACGCCATTTGATATATTCTCTTGCTGCTATTTATTGCCACAAGAATTAGATAGAGTTTGCATATGCAATTCACTTCAATAAGCTATGCTTTTGTTTTGTTACAAAACTACAATCTCTAGATTATTCTAATTTCTAATTATTAATTTTTCTTCACGTTTAATTGAGTTAATGTCTTTTATTTTAGCTTTTTAGTGCAACTATACTATCAGTTGATTAACAAATAATGAGTTAATCCGTTCTAGATTCCCTCACAGTTTCCTCATACTTATTGTCTACAATCGAATTGTTTAAGAATTGTCTTAGTTCCCTAAGTCAGATTCAATAAATAATCAGGGGCGCTAGTAAAGCTATTTGATTTTAGTCAGGAATGTCCGCAATTGTCACAGTGTCCCGTTGGTGCGTGACACTAAAAACATTATTACTACGTTCATAAATAGTCGAAGTGTCACAGCACCCTAAAAGATAAATATGCCAGTTGCGTAAGTCCTATTACTAAAATAGCGTCCCCTGAAGCTAAAATAATTTAATTACACTGATGGTTTTTTTGGCTTGCTAATTACTTATTACTATTTTGACTGAATATTTAATTGCGTAGATATTTGCTGATTCATTATCATTGTTTCTGGAGAATTAGGCACGGTTGTACGCATTTGAGTATTTGCATTCATTTTGAGCGATGTACTTAAAGGCATAAGTCGGTTTAAAGCGATTTTTGATTGTCCCGTGCCATTGGCGTTGTAAGATTCCATAATCATAGTCATACCTTTGGGAATTTGGGGTAATGCTATTTTTTGTGCGCCGGGTGCTTTTTGCGTTAGATTGATATTCATTGTTGCAATGCCATCTTGAATATCAACCAATTCGTAGTTAGCAGTTTGCACAAGGGTGATGCCATTGAAGCTAATGTTAGAAGTAACTTTCCATTTTGCACCTTTACCGACTGCTTCTGTGGGAACTTGAGCCGATAGCTGTTCGATGGAATTTTTCAATTGATCCATCGTTTGTTTTAAAGCTGGGTTGAAGTTTTTCGGGACAATAAAATTAGCTTTTTTAGTCTGCCCCTTATTATCAACAATTACATTTCCTTTTAAACCTTGCATTTTTTTTATTTCACGGCGCATATCTTCCAGAGCGCTGGGTGGTAGATTGCTTTCTCCGACTATATCGACATTGTCATAAGAAAAATCATAATAAATATCGCCATTTTGTTCTACCTTGTTGACGGTAGTATTTAATTTCAAGCTGGTTCCAGGTATTTTAAATGATGGTGCTTCATTACCATTCACAGACATGGACATATTCATATCCATTTGCATATCAGCAGTTTCTTTTTGTCCCGTTTGGGGTACAAAACGTAATCTTTGACGCGGTTGTGCTCCTGGTGTAATTAATCGAATTTGGGATTTAGTTTCTGGCTGTGGGGATAGCTGATTTTCAAGCGGTGTTTGTGGTTGTGTTGTTTGAGCAAATGCACGATTAAAAACGGGTTGTAATCCGGAACCAATAATGGTGAGCAGAATCCCACCAGCTAACAAGCTTTTTTTGGTTGTCATTATTTTTTACCGAAGTTTATATACTTATATAATTCAGTTATACAAGCATTTATTCCCGAATCGATTCATAATTAACGATTTTCACTTGGATGAAATCCAGGTAAACCTCACTTTCTTCCCCTCTCCTCGTTGAAGGGATGCCCAAAGCTGTCTGGAAAAAATTTGTGTAGTGTAAATTTAAATCTATACGCAAACCTTTAACCCCACTCCCCAGATACGGGAAGTGGAGTTTTAAACCCTCTCAGGAATGGGGAGAGGTAATCTAGGAGAAGACAAGGGGTGTTTCAATACTGCTCGGTTAAGGAATTGGACACAATGGTTAGATCCCCCAAACCCCCGCTAAATTGGGGGCTAAGTTCCTTCCTTTTTAAGGAAGGTTAGGGAGGATCTCCTCTTAACCGAGCAGTATTGAGGGGTGTTTTTCTTTTTCGGACTATTGATTATTGAGACGACTGCAAGCCATGCATATGATTAAACAAATTCCAGCAATATTCTTCAGGTAGCTTGCAGGTAATCGCACCACGCAATACAACGTTGAAATACCAATCATTGGGAGCAATTTCTTGCAAAAGTTTGTTCACCACCACGTATGTGCGGACTTTTTCGTAAGTCTTTCCTCGAAAACTAATATCGACAAATTCTTGACGGTAGCCACCACGGGGTACATCTTCGCGTTTATCTAGACTGGCGCTGAGTCTTAAAGGTAATCGATAAAGTACCCCATGCACAGTACTTTTTGAATCTTTTACCACATCCAAAACGCCACATTTACGAAAAGCGCTATAACGGTAAAATCCCAATCGATAGCCCTTTAAAACCCCCGCACCCATTACATAATGGTGGGTATTTTCACCCATAGTACGCTTTAAATCTACCGGACACATACAGGAACCGTAAGCAAAATAATAAAACATCGGTTCCTTTGGCTGCAAGTGTTGTCTATTATGAGATTCGCGGTGAGTGCGATCGCTCATCTATCTACAGAAATATTTATTACAACTGCCAATATATCAAAAGATGGGGCTTGTAGTTGCGCTTCAGCGCCAAATGTTTATGGCGCTGAAGCGTAACTACGAACATATATATTCCCAATGCTAAATTCCCAAAATTAACTTCTTAAAATCCGATTCCAACTTTCGACAACAGTCAGCAAATCTTTGGGTAAATTTTGGCGGGAAGTGTCGTTAAATTGCACCGTACCGTTACGGCTGGTAAGGGTGTATACCATATAATCTGCGGCACCTCTGGCGACGGGGTAGCTCATATTTCTAAATTCATCGCGCTGACGCTGCAATAATCTTTGAAAATCACTTACTTGTTTGCGAGAAACTTGACGAAGATTTCGACTTGAATCATTCATGTCACCTATGCGATAGCGCATTATCCGCCCATCTTCAAATAATATTGTTTCGTAAGTTTGTCCTGCAAAACCACCGCTGGTAATTTGACGAAATACGATTCCTCTAGTTAAAGGTGATGGTAATTCACCTCTGGGAATTCTGACGGGTAAAACTGTGGTGGGATTGTTGTTAATTGTGCTGACGGTTTCGTTTAAAATGACTCTGGATCTACTGTCGGTATGGTAAACCAATGTTTCCGAACCAACTTTTACCGTGACTCGGTAGCCTTCTACAAGTCTGTAAAAGCAATAGCGCTGTCTGCGTTGGCTAACTATACCCAAACAACCATTGCGCCATGTGACTTTTTCGGCTTCTACAATATTTTCCGGGGATACTCTAACTCTACCTTGGAGGCGTTCCCTGGCATCGGCTAATACCCCATTTTCAATAGATTTTGGCAAGCTGACGGTGCCATCTAGTTGAAATTCCGAACCATCTTGTTTAAAGCGGTAAGTCCAAGTTTCTCTACCGTCGGATAAGGTAGCTTTCATCAGGGGGACGTTATCTTTTCTTTCGTTGAGTCGTTCAACTTCGATAACTCGGATTTGATAAGCGCTGGATGCCCTTTGAGAAAGTCTTGCGGCATCTTGTTTAATTACTCCTGCGGCTCTTTGAGTTAAGCTGGGGGTACGGTCAAGAGCTACTATTGAAGCGTTATCGTTAGCATGGTAAATCCAGGTTTGGTTGTTTGCTTTTAATGTCACAATCCAACCGGGAGTACGAATCAACGCTTTGTTGCAAATTCTATTGAAGGTTAAGAAACAAGGATTATTCCAAATTTTGCGCTGGCTGCCGACAATTTGTATTCTTCTTGAAGGTAAACCACTCCATTTTGAAGCATCTTTGAGGATGCTATTGGCAACAATTCTCGGTAATTGAGTTTGCTGGCTATTTTGGTTGGATAATTTGACTTGATTTCCGGTAGCATCGGTGAAAAATACCCAAGTTTGCGAATCTCCACTGACAGCTACCTCCCAACCGGAAACAGCAACTCTGTCACAAGGATTATTGAAACTAAAATCTTCACAGCCGTATGCCCAGTTTGCTGGTTTAAACGAAACAATTCCTAATTTTCTTCCCGATAAACCAGAAATATTTCTTGCTTCTTTCAATACGCTATTGCGAACCCTTCTTGGCAATCTTAACTTGCTAGCTGCTGCATTCAAACGAATTTGATTTCCATCAATGGAAGTGTGATAAACCAAAGTTTGTCTGGCACCTTTGACAGTAACTCGCCATCCTCTTTGATTTGCTCTTAAGCAAGATTCGGCGGCACCTCCTAAATTCAAGCAGCTATCGGTAAAGGTTACTTGTTCAGCTTTTGTAACTTTAACTCTGGAGCTAGCAGTTAATTTCGATGCAGCTTTTAAAACGGTTTCTTTGACTTGAGAAGGTAAGCCGTTATCGGTAATTTCACTAGCTTTAACATTCAGTTTAACTACCGAGCCTGACCTGTTGGTATGATAAACCAAACTTTGCCCTTTGGTACCTACGATAACTCGCCAACCCGGTACTAAAACTTGGGAACAGATGGTGTTAGCGTCTCTTAATTCCAAACAGCCATCTTTCCAAGTTTTCTGCTGTGCCTGCATAATGAAAAAGCTAGAAACCGGCTGTTGCAAGCGTCGAGCAGCATCTGCAATTGCTCGCGATTTAACCGATGCTGGTAATTGCGAACCAGAATCATTAGAATTACCTCCAGAAGCCAAACGCAGCTTCCGCCCGTTATTATCAGTATGATAAACCCACCTTTGATTTCTATCGGATACCGTAACTCGATAACCCGGAACTAAAGCCTGGGTACACATTTCACCGGGCTTTAGTACTTCCAAGCATCCATTACGCCAAGTTTCTTTGCTGTAACCGACAACTCTTAATTGTGTTTGAGGTATATTTTGATTACGAGATACATCTTTGATGACAGCATTCACTACCGTAAGAGGTAAACCGCTTCTGCTGCTATTTTGTCTCTGTACTTGAATTGTGGTTTGAGAATTGTTTTGTCTTTGGCTAACAACTCTATTATTTTCGGTATTACCTAACTTATAATTTTGCGATGTAGGTACAACCACCGGCGTTGCGATCGCGCTTTTTAGTAGTGTAAATTCCGACGCAACAGACACAATACCAGTTAGTAGTAAAGCTGCAAATATCTGTGTCCTATTAGTAGTATAATTACCTTGAGATGAAGTCATAGCAAAATTACCTGTATCCGTCATTAGTTTACAAATAGTTAAAATTTGTTTCTGATGTTTAACTAAAAATATAAAATATAAAATCTTTGACCTTTCTAGCAAATACTGCTTTAAAGCAGCTAAACACAAAGAATTAATTATCCCATACTATAAAGCTTAGTAGGAAAAAATATAAGTTTCGCGTGTGTGTTTGTATACGAAAATAGACCTATACGTTAAATAATTTGTTCCTGTTTTATTTATCAAAACTTTATATAAATAGGTTTGTGTATTAGAGGTCTGTATGTTAAAGGTTAAATCCAATATTCTAATTAATATAGAAAGAATCATGAACAATTTTGAACAAATCCAAAATACCTATAAAAACTATCGAGATGATTACAGTTTAGAGCAGAGGAAGAACTGGTACAGTAAAGTTGCGGATGCGTACAACAAAACCAGACCGCGCTATCCCCAGGAACTGATTAATCGTACAGTAGAATTAGCTAAACTCAGTAAAAATACGAATATTTTAGAAATAGGGTGCGGTCCTGGAACTGCAACAGTAGAGTTTGCTAAACTAGATTGCCCAATGGTGTGCCTCGAACCCAGTCAAGACTCCTGCAATTTAGCGAGACAAAATTGTGAGAGTTTTCCCAACGTAGAAATTATCAATACCACCTTTGAAGAATGGGAACTACAGCCAAATAAATTTGATACCGTACTTGCTGCAACTTCCTTCCATTGGGTTTCACCGGAAGTAGGATATCCCAAACTAGAACAAGCATTAAAAGATAATGGCAGTTTGATTTTACTATGGAACAAAGAACCCCAACCCAGCTACGAAGTTTACCAAATTTTAGATGAGGTTTATCAAAAACAAGTTCCTTCCCTTTCCCGATACGAAGACAGGGGAACTACAGAAAGAATTATTCGGAAATTAGGGGAAAACATTGCAAAATCCGGGTTATTCAAAGATTTGGTATTTGAATGTAGGGAGTGCGATCGCGTTTACAGTATTGATGATTATCTAACCTTGTTGAGTACGCTATCACCTTATATAGTATTGGATGTTCAAAAGCGAGATGCTTTATTTGATGATTTGAGAAATGCTTTAAGTAAAAATCTTGGGGATACCATCGAGACATCATATCTTTCAGCATTTCACGTTGCGTGGAAGAAAGGTAAGTCCTAGATTTATAGATAAACTTGAATTTAATCATCTATTTCGTTTGGCATTAGGAACTAATTATGAAATTACAAAGAGTTCAAGTTCCAGATTTTCGCGTTTTGAAAAACGTTGATATATCTTTTGAAAAGGATTTTGTACCAAATATTTTTCCATTAGGTAGTCAAAACGGTGGTGGTAAAAGTACGCTTTTACAGTTAATTTTTGTATTGCTTCATTGTTCTGGTGATAGTGATAAGCATGAGTTTATCAAAAATATGCTTCATGGGTTTGAGATTGATGATGATTCTCAGAAAAGAGTTTTAGCGCGTTTTGATATTTGGGATGGGGAGAAGACAGTTAATCTGGAATTTGTTGTTTATAAAGATTCTTATGCGAGAAGATTCTTACATCAGAATAATAAACCTCTTATTACGATATCAGAAACTGTATTTTGTCGTATTGATAAGATGGATATCGATAAAGCTAAAGATTTTCTAAATAATTTATCAAGCAATATTTTTTTAGCAGCTCCTGCCACTCAAGTTTTTCTGTTTCTTAATAAAGACTCTAGAGATTTTCTTTTTAAACACCAAAATAATGATTACAGTAATAATTACTATTCACAACTCAAACAGTCACAGTATAAATTATCCGTTTTTTTTACATACGATTTTTTAGCTGTAGACCTACTTATAGATATTTTTCAGGCAGCAAGAGATAAAGACTTCAAACAAGCTATAGAAACAGGAGAATACGGAAATAATTATCAAAAACTTGTAAACGACTTAAATCAAGTCTTATTAAACAAAAAAATAAATATCAATCCTGATTTATCTGGCTTCACTTTTAAATTAGATGCAGAAGGAAATGATATAGAGCTATATCCCGAAGATTTAAGCCACGGTGAATTAAAACGACTTAGTATTTATGCTTGGATAAAGTACAATATTATAGAAGATTCAATTGTTTTAATAGATGAAATTGAAAATGGATTGCATCCAGATTGGCAATATCAAATAATTAAAGATATTGCTGAATGGGCACCAAAGAATCAATATATTATTGCTACTCACTCATATGAATTGTGTCAAGCAGTTACTCCCGCTCACGTTAAGGAATTAGAACCAAGGTTAATAAAGCAAGAATCGGAATAATAAATATGAGTCTGAATTCGGAGGAATTACAGCAGCATTGTCAAGAAATTATTAAGCAACGTAGAATTAAAAATAAAATAGTTATTCTTTGTGAAGGTGAAATCAGAAAAAATCAAGGTAGACCATCGCCTCAATCATATAAGAAAATGGAACAAATGCCAGATGCAAATTTTTATCATGCGTGCGTTCCAAGTTCTTGGAGACAGTATCGACCACAATTTTTTAATTGTGGAGATAGAAAAGATGTAATAGATACTTACTTTAATATTTTAAAATTACATAGTAAAGATACTAATAACTCATATTTAAGTCCAGAAAAGCTGTTTGCAATTGTAGATTTAGATATTCAAATTAAAAAAATAACAACAGAATACGATTATAAATTTTCAGATACAGAAGCAGCTTTTACACATCTTTATGATAAAGGTAAAGTTAACCAAGAAAATATAGCGGAACATCGTATTTGGGTTACGGGTTTAATCCATAAAGAAGCTTATTTTCTGACACCCGAACTTCAAGAAATGTTTGATATCTCTTTAAACACTCCAATTTATGAAGGAAACAAACTCTGTCTCGAAAAAATCTATCTAAAAATGGCAGATGATATTATTAACGATGTTGATTTGCAAAGTCACATAGCACAAGCATCTAATCGTATTGATTATTGTAATGGATTAGATTGTAGTGGAGTAGAAGAATTATGCAATTCATGGAAGTCAGAATTTAAAGCTTGTAACGATGAATTACGGAAGCATGAATTAATATATAGTTTACTGACACTTAAAAAAGCCAAATATTACTGGAATCAAATCCAGGCACCCGAACATTGGAATAGTTCTATTGAAGCATTCAAAGACCAACTTTTATTAAAAATCGGAAAATTCTATTCAGAAAATAGCACTAATCCCAGATATCATATTTCCTTTTTATTAGAAAATCTATCTATATCAAACATTACCAAGCCACTCTAAGATTAATGATAAAAATTTTCTCCCCCCTCTTCCCCCTCTCTTCCCTAACCTTCCCCCTTCAAACGCCATTCATCAACATTCCACAACAATCCCCCCACAGCAGAATACTCTACATTCTCCACACGATTCCGCACTGCTTGTAAAGATACGGGATTAACTAAGAAAAATACTGGTAATTGTTCGGCTACTATTTGCTGAAATTCAGCATAAATTTGTTTTCTTTTATTTTCATCAGCTTCTTTAGCTCCTTCTTGGAAAAGTTGGTCTATTTGTTTTTCCCAATCATTTACTTTCCAACCTATAATAGGACGTTTTTTAGATTTGGAACCTTTATTAAACATATGAAACGAACCGTTACTAGTCCAAAACAAAGCGATAAGATTCGGTTCAAATATTGCTGATTCAAAAGCACCGACATAACAGTCCCAATCTCGTTTTGTGAGTATTTTTTGTAGTACAGTATTAAAGCTGAGGGTTTGTAAATTTGCTTGAATACCAATCTGTTTTAAATCTTGTTGAATTTGTACCGCAGTAGCTACACGAGTTTGGTCTTCTGATTTAACTAATATATTGAATTTTACCTGATTGCCATCTTTATCCAGTAATTGTTGTTGAGAATCATACTGAAAACCAGCCTTAGTTAATAATTGCTTTGCTTTTTGAGGATTATAGCTATATGTCTTTAAACCTTGTGCTGGAGATAAATAATAAGGACTTTGCACTGCAATCGGTGAATGTTGTAACTCACCGATTCCTTGATAGATATTAGTTTTTATTCTATCGCGGTTGATAGCATAAGCAATTGCTTGGCGAAATGCTAAATTATTAAACCAACGAGATTTAACAGGATTTACAAAAGGTTTTCCTTGAGAATTACTAGCTTGATTGAGATTAAAAGTAACAAAACGAATTCCTTGACTTAGTCCACCATTATAAATACTGAAATTACCCCGCTTTTCTTCTCGTTTCAGCAAAGCAAAAGTATCTGGTTTAACCCTCAAACTATCCAATTCCCCCGAACGAAATCTTAGTAAATGGTTATCGGTGGATGGAATAATTTGCCAAATAATACTTTTAATATATGGCATTTGTTGCCCTTGAGCATCTTTACGAAAATAATAAGGATTCCGTTTTAAAATAATTCGTTCGGAAGGAGTATAGCTTTCTATTTGATAAGCACCATTAACAATAATTTTTTCTGGTGCTGTATCGCTTCCCCAAGTGGAAAGAAATTGAGGATTACCATTAGCATCATTCGATAAAACTGAATCGCGCAAAGCATGAGCCGGTAAAATAGCAAGACTCGCGGACTTTCTTAAAAAAGGAGTAAAAGGTTCGGGTAAACTAAACTCAATGGTGCGATTATCTAATTTCCGTATTTCAGGAAACACATCTTGATTCCCAATCCGCAGAAAATCTTTAAATAAAGTCGGAATCTTTTTATTAAGGTAAATATCTTTATAGGTAAATATGACATCATCTACAGTCAAAGGTTTACCATCCGACCATTTTAGTTTGTCTCTAAGCTTAAAAGTAATTCTTAGCTTATCATCTGAAACTTTCCAGGATTCAGCTAAAGCAGGTTCTAATTCATTTGTTTTACCATTCTCCGTAACTAATCCCTGATAGATGAAAGGAAAAACGCTGAAAGGAGAATTATTCATTGCATAATTGAATGTAGCTACATCGCTAGGAGTAGCCAAAGTTAACTGGGATTGCTTTACTTTCCTATCCCATGATGCATCACAAGCTGTGAGCATTGCAAAGCAAAAAGCCAGCATCAAGATAACTGTTAAACGTAGATAGCGAGACATAACAAAACCTGCACATAAATGTCAGCTATTACAACATTAATAATTTTTGGCGGATTGCGATGATTATTTTAGCTAAGGTTCCAAGCTTCGCTAACAGAGCGCGATCGCGAACAGCTTGTTTGCATTTCATTATGGAAAAAATAAAATATTATTCTACCCCCCTCTCTTGTTTCCCTTCCCTCACCCTGCAATTTTGGTTTGGTGAAGTACTAGAATGACTATCACCACCTTGCTTCGATTCTGCTACAAGAAAAGTATCGCCATTCTCATCAACTAAAAATTTTTGGGCTTCAACAATTTTACGAGTATATTTAGTCGTAGATTGTCTAGATAATTTACCTATTCTCCTTGGAGTGATTTGCGACTGTAAATCAACCCATTTTGTAATTACCGCTTGTCCTATTAAAGGCTCGTTAGGACTTAAAGGTAACCCACCTCTTCCCGTTGCGATAAAGCTGCTTTGCAGTAGTCTTCCTCTGGGAGTACAAGCTTGATCGATTTCTTGAGATGCATCAACTAAGTTTGTGGGTAGTTCGACTAAACCGCTAGCCGGATCTACATCGGGAGTATTAATAACAGGTTCGCGACTTAAATCGGGACTTTGCTGAGAAACTGCCGTAATGTCGCTACTGGATAAATTATTAGGATTAAGTTCTTCTGGGTTATTGGTTGCCAACCGTTCAATCAGTTTGTTTCTAGTTAGGGGTGCGATTCCCAGAATACTGGTTGCATTTATCGAAACTCCTCCCCCGCTGCCGCTAAATGCATTGGCTGTAATATCGCTATTCTCATTAGGAACAGCAACAACAAAACCGTTGGGAACATCAATAGAAATGTTACCGCCGTCGCCACCAAATTGCTGATTCCCTGCGGTGCTGGTGATTTGGCTACCGTTGCGGAGTAATAATACATCTTGCAGATTTAGAGTAATGTCACCGCCAGTATTGCTGCGGGTTTCGGCGGAGATGGTTCCATTGTCGAGTGTGAGGAAGCCTGCTGCAAGTTCGATATCGCCGCCAATTCCTTTCCCTTGACTATCTACAGCGATTCTCGCACCATCTCGAATTGTCATAATTTTGGGATCGATGATGATACTACCACCTTTGCCCGTTGAATTTTCCAAAGTACTAGCAAAGATTCCGGTTTCGCTACCTGAGAGGGTAATATTTTCACTCACATTCAAAGTAATATCTCCGGCTTCTCCACTGCTAGAGGTACTGGCATTAATTTCAGCACCATTGGTAACTTCAAGGAAGCCAGTTGTAATGGATATACCCCCCGCTTTGCCCACTGCTCCAGATTCAACAGTGCTCAATGCCTGACTTTTATCCCTATTTCCATCCTTACCTTGCCCATCAAACTTAACTTTGGAGGTGGCATTAATAGTGACACTGCCAGCATCACCTTTTCCAAATGTAGCAGCACTAAGTTCGGCACCATTGGTAACTTCAAGGGAGCCAGTTGTAATGGATATACTCCCCGCGTTGCCCACTGCTTCAAGATCCACCTTGCTGAATACCCCACTGGAAACTCTATCCTTCCCTTCTCCATCAAACTTGATGGAGGTGGCATTAATGTTGACACCGCCTGCATTCCCTTTTGCAAAGGTACTGGCACTAAGTTGGGCACCACTGGTAACTTCAAGGGAGCCAGTTGTAATGAATACACCCCCCGCATTGCCCACTGCTCCAGAGTTCACCTGACTGAATGCTCCACTACCCAAGGATCCATTCTTAGTTTCCCCATCAAACTTGATAGAGTCAGCGGCTTTAATTGCGACATTACCAGCATTACCTTTTCCAAAGGTACTGGCAGAAAGTTCGGCACCATTGGTAACTTCAAGGAAGCCCGTCGTAATAGATACACCCCCTGCTTTGCCTTCTGCTCCAAATTCCACATTGCTTCTTGCCCCACTGGAAAATCTATCCTTAGTTTCTCCATCAAACTTGATAGAGTTTGTGGCATTAATGGTGACAGTGCCAGCATCACCTTTTCCAAAGGTACTGGCAGAAAGTTGAGCACCATTGGTAACTTCAAGGGAGCCAGTTGTAATGGATACACCCCCCGCATTCCCCACTGCTCCAGGTTCCACATCGCTGACTGCCACACTGGGAATTCCATTCTTACGTTCGCCATCAAATATTACCTTGCCAGTGGCATTAATAATGATACTATCTGCATCACCTGTTCCTTTGGTACTGACACCAAGAAAGCCTCCAGAGAGTACCTGAAGTGAGCCAGTGGTAATAATGATACTGCCCCCATTTCCTTGTCCTTGTCTTACAATATTGGAAGTAAGTCCGGAACCATTAGTAACTTGAAGGGAGTCAGTGGTAACTAATATATCTCCGCCATTACCCACTGCTCCAGAATTTACATCGTTAAAAGCATTACTATCATTATCAAGCAAAACAGTATCGGTGGCATTAATTGTAATATCTCCTGCCTGAGCCTCTGGCGTACCCAAACCTTCACGAATCCCAGCCAAAAGTTGACTCTCTTCTCTTACCTCTAAATTCCTAGCATTAACTGTAATTGAGCCTCCCCCACCAGCACTCACATCAATAATTGCACCATTGGTGAGCGATACATCGGCTCTTGCCACATCATCGGGTACATTCAAACTCAAGTCGTTACCATCAACATTTAAACCTACTGTTCCATTACCTGCTAACCCTGCCAACTCCAGCCTTCCACCTAAAGCACTCAATCCCCCTCCATCAAGGTTGATATCTCCACCTACCAGCAAGAAGCTACGATTATTTGGTACTCGTAGATTTGACTTACTTTCTATTTTTCCCGGTTGAAGTTGATTGAAAAATAATGCTGAAGGATTTATTGTTAGTAGTTGGGAGGGAGGTTGAAGATTTGTGGCGCTAAAAAAACCTTGCTCGCCAAATTGAATTGCATTCGCGGTACTCGCCACGAAGGAACCATTCACATCTAAACGCGCATTTTCTCCAAAAATAATTCCACTGGGATTAATTAAGAAAAAATTCACATCGCTACCAAGAGTGCGAATTAATCCGTCAATTGAAGAAGGGCTACCACCAGTCACCCGCGACAGAATATTTCTGATATTACCTGCACTTTCAAAAATAGCGGCTTCATTACGATTAAGATTAAACTTCCCAAAGCTGTGAAATAAATTATTCCCAGCAGTTTCTCCCACCGATTGGGGAATCTGATAATTTGGTCCTGTTAAAGTTTTTGGAGTTCCCAAGCTGCCATCTAGGGTGATGTTTTGCGCCCTTGCATCAGTGGTAGAGTATGCGAACACCACACCTACCGCCAAAGTACTTGTTAGTATGCCAAGCAATCCTTTAACGATATGTCACCCCCAAAAATTTCCTACATATGGATATAGTTTATGGGTAAATACGGTTGTATGCTACAAGAGGGCTAACATAGTTTAAAGTGACACAATAAAGATTGATTTTTGGATAAACATATGGAATTTTAAGCTCAAAATAGCAAATACAACATATTCACAGGACTTATTGCCCTATCTTCGTTATTTTCAAACAGCTAGAAGTCTTCCGTTAACAATCACTATAGCTGTAAAAAATTTGTCTTTCTCAAAAAATCAACGGTGGCTATTTCGATAGCATCAGATGCACCACTCGAAGCATCATGGTGGCATTCAGGCAGTACTTGAAATAGAGATGATGGAATTAGTTGATGCAGTTGTTTTCCGTGTTCTATAGGAAACCAAGTATCTTGTTCTCCCCACATTATTAATGTGGGACATTCTATATTAATTAAGTTATTCTGAATTTTACTCAACCAGTTGGGCTGATTTTTTTGAGCGTTTTCGATTTCTCGGGCTGCAATTTGTAATTCTTGAGCTACTTTAAGAAAAGTGCCGGGAAACTCAATATAGGGATAAGTTATCCAAAAGACATTTTCCTGAGTCAAAATAGAAGGATCGAATAATACGCTACGTCTTTCGATTGCCATGATTTCTCGAATCAGTGGTGCGAATAAGTAGCTTAAACGCAATTTATCAATTACTTCGATTATTTCTAAGGGTGTTTTAGCTAATAAAGACATTCCCCAATGAGGAAGTTTTTTCGTGAATATCGGTACATTCACAACTGCTAAATGAGAAACTAGTTCGGAGTATTCTTGAGCAAAAGCCAGAGCAACTAAAGCACCTAAAGATTCGGATAAAATTGCTACTGGTTCATTACATAATGCAGTAATAATTCGTTGTAATTCAATAACTTGATGACCTGTAGTTTCTTCGCGATGCAGAGGTTTTTCTGAAAAGCCAAAACCTTTAGCATCAAAACAAATTACTCGAAAATATTTAGATAAAGGTTCGATCAGATTGCGCCAGTTATAGCTCCAGCTACCAATACCATGTAACAAAAATAAAGGTTTTCCCTTGCCTTTTTCACCATAGGCAATTTTTACGGGATAACCTTGAGAGTCGGTAATAGTTATTGTCTGTTTTCCTTGTGGGAAAGTATCTTGCCACCAGTTTTTCATATCAATTAGCAGTTATCGGTATAAATTGGGTCATCTTAAGCCGTTAGGAGTGATAAATGTTGAAGTTTTAATTGGTGACTGTTAACTTTTAACTACCTGTAATTAGCCCCCAAACAAATCTGGAAACGACTACGGAAAAGGTTACTAAACCGATAGCAAGCAATAATAATACAGCTATAAGTACAAACACAAACCAAGTATCGGCTCGTTTCTTTTGACTGGGAAATTTTAAATGTTCCTCTAATAATTTAATATTATGGTCGTTGGCTTTCCAAGCAAAATCAAAGAAGTCTCCTAGAATTGGTACTACACCAATCAAGGCATCAATTATAATATTCATTGTCATTCTGCCTAAAGTTGCTTGAGAAGCACCCAGTCGTGCGGCTTCTAAAACGATATAAGCTGACAGCAGAACACCTAAAAAATCACCACCTGCGGGTAGTAATCCTAGAATTGGATCTAAACCTATGCCGATTCCAGTTCCAGGAATTGTAATCGCTTTATCTAATATGCGACTTAAAGCACGCAGACGCTTTAAAGTTGGTGCTTTAACATCTGGATTTAGAGAATAAAATTGTGAGGGTGGCAAGGACATGATATTAATAACTTTTAGATGATGAAATGACCGTTTCTTTTACTGTTATAGTTGAATATTAGGCAATGTTGCAGCTTGTATGTAATGTGAAACACTAATCCATTTTTTTTATAGAATTTGGATACATACTTTCACCTACAGTAACGTTTAATTGATTGCCTATTAGTATTACCGCAGCAGTCATATAAAGCCAGAGCATAAGTACAATTACAGTGCCAACTGCACCATATGCTTTATTATAATTGCCAAAATTTGCTACATAAATTCGGAATAAATTTGATACAAATGCCCAACAGATAGCCGCGAATATAGCCCCCGGCATAATTGGCGTACCTTCTTTCCAATTGCTAGGACCATAACGATAAATAAAACCGAAAGCTGAAGCTACAATTACTAATGCTAAAGGCCAACGCATTAGGTTCCACAAATATAATAGAAAATTTAAGTAACCAGCGGAATTATCAACTACAAAATTTAAAAGTTCTCCGCTAATAAATACTAAAAGGCAAGCTATAAGTAAAAGGATAATAGTACCAACTGTTAGTCCTAAAGACACTAATTTAGCTTTCCAAAATGGACGTATATTTGCCGAGGATGTTTGTTGAATTTGATCTAAAGCTGTCATTGCGGTACTAATTGCACCGGAAGAAGTCCAAAGCGCAGCCAAAAAGCTTAACGAAAACAAGCTGCCATTCTTGGAATTAGCAATTTCGTTACGAGCAAATTCAGTAATTAAATTTAAAGCGTCTTCAGGTGCAACTTTACTAATTTGCTGTGCTAAATCCTTAAAAATATTTTGTAAGCCTTCTTCCAATAAACCTATTGCCGTCAAAATAGCTAAAATCGCCGGGAATAAAGATAATATAGCGTTATAAGCAATTTCGGAAGATAAACCTAAGAGTCTTCGTTTACCTACGTTGGTAACAATTTCTTTCAAAACCTTAAAATTAAGATGACGAAAAAATCTCATAAAGCGAGGGTTTATCATGTCGGTTGCTTGATTCTGAATCACCAATTTTTAATTATCACCCTTTGAGTGCAGTTTATAAAGACGGTGCTGAGATTAGAAGATAGATCAAATTAAATATAAAACCTCACCCTGCCTCCGGCTTCCCTCTCCTTATTAAGGAGAGGGATTGAGGGTGAGGTGATTTTCTTATATTTAATTACGTCTACCTAATTAGAAGATGGGTAAGAGGTGTTCACTGTTAACTGCTAACTGTTCGCTGTTCACTGCTCACTGTTAAAATTGCATTTGTCTGCGATTCTTTTCCAATGTCTGGGATTATGCGTTTTTTATTGATTTGCCATTTTAATTCTAGGTAGTCTTTAATTACTTTTGCGCGGGCTTTGTTAGTATCTGTTGCTTCTTCTGGTTTTTGATTGGCGATTATTTTTAAGTTTAAAGCCGGTTGCCCCTTTAGGATAGAGGCAGTTTTATCTAAAGTTTCTAGACTCTGGGGTTTGAGTACTGTTGAGTTTTCTTCAAAGGCAATATTTCCAGGATTTTCAGCAATTCTCTTCATGCTGACTTGTGTTAATGGGTAATTTAATCTTTGTCTAATATCATTGGCAAGTAAAACTTGAGCATCTTTGTCAATTTCCCGCTGGCTTAAATAGAAGATACGGATAGCCATCGAATTATTTGGGCTGGTAATGACTTCGTAATTAATCAACTTTGCGGGTGGTGGCAGTTTTAAATTAAGTAAAGATGATTTGACTTCTTGAAGAAAATCAGATTGCAATTCGGCGATAGTAATTATCGGCTCTGGAGGTTCTTCTTCAGGAATGGCGTTTAAAATATCGCTTTGGGCTGTAGGGATTTCAATTAAGTTTAAAGATAATAATTCTGGAGGTTTATTCAACTGATTGGCTAACAGTTCGATAAAATAGTTTTGCTCTTCTGGCGCATACAGTTCGCTAGTAAAAATATGTAGCTGAATCTTCAACTGTTGATTGACTTTGCGAGTTGAAATTTGATTAATAAAAGAACGCGGTTCGCCATCATTTGAAGTCGAAAATTCCTTTTGCCAGATATTCCTTACTGCCGAAGTTATATTATTTTCCTGTTGTTTAGTAACTATTTCCTGTCTGAGTTGAATAAATGACTGATAGAGTGGAACCAAAATAGTCAAAATCGTCACTATAATCAATAAAAATCTACCGGGAAGACTGCCAATTTGTTTCAAGCGTTTCGATTGCGGAAATAATTCTAAAACCGTTTTTACCCAACCGCTTTCTCTATGCTTTCTTCGCCATTCTCGAATTCTTTGCTTTGCTCTAACGCTATCAAAATATCTTGGGACGTGAGAACCCCTGGTTTATAACCAGGGGATGAAACGGACAGGTAAAGTTTTAACTTTCCGTGTTTCTTTTATTTACTAGTTTGGTTCTCAATATACTTACGAATAACGTCGGTACTTACTTGTCCTGTAGTAGCTACAAAGTAACTAGGACTCCACAAAGTAGGTAATTTTTTTAACTGTGGATATTCCTTCCTTAGAATATTAGATGCTCTACCCTTAACCCACTTTGCAATTTGAGAAGCTGACTCATGTGGCGGTGAGTTGATAAACATATGTACATGATCTGGCATCACTTCAAGAGCGATTAATCTCCAGCCATGTTCTTTTACTAACTCAAAAATAATTTCCTGTAGCCGCATAGCGATTTCATTAACTAATACTGCTTTACGTCTTTTTGGGACAAACACAAAGTGATAATTTATCGATGACACGGATTTTTCAGCCCTTCTGTATTCATAATCTGACGCTGACAACTTAGCCATTTTATATCAGGGTTTTTTGTTGATTATTTATGTTGAATCAACTATATTAATAAACAAGGAGGTGGTCAAGTGTACAAAACAGTTCCAATAAAAGCAAAATTTACGGATGAAGAAAAAGCTTTCTGGGTAGATCAGTGTGAGCATTCAAACAGTTTATATAACTCTGCTATTTATCTGGCACGCCAGAATCATTATGCAATGCTACTTGAAAGAAAGGCTAATACAACTTACTGGTGTGGAGATGAACTTAGAAGTGGTTGGAAAACTTACAGATTAGAAACTAATTATTATCATTTAGATAAACAGCTTAAAACTTGCATTCACTACTTTTCATTGGCTGCACAAGCTGCACAACAAACATTAAAGTTAGTAGGAGAATCAATAACTAGTTACAATAAATTAGTGGATAAGTATTACTTAGGAGATGGCAGTAGGCCATCAATTCCCAAGTACAGAAAGTCTGGTGGTTTATTCGCAGTTACGTTCCCAAAACAAGCCTTGGCTTGTCATAATGGTTATATTTATCCCTCAATCAGTAAAGCAACAAAGCCTGAATTAATAACATCAATTAAGCTTATTTTGCCCGAATTTATTAGCTTTGATTGGATTAAAGAAGTAATTATTCGTCCTAGTCGTGGAGAGTTTTGGGTTGATTGGGTGATAGACGATGGTAAACAGCCAATTATAAATAATAAGAGTCTTAACTACAATCATGCAATTAGCATTGATCACGGTGTAAAGTTTTGGTTGTCAGCAGTTACTACCCTTGGTAAAAGTTTTATTGTTGAATCTCCACAGCTAAAAAACTGCACTCCATAAATATCGAAATCAAGTACAGCAACATAAGAAAAACAAACCTAGTAGATACTGGGACAATTACCTTGATAGAATCACAGCAAAACGCAATTTACAAGTCAGAGATGCAGTAAATAAAGCCGCTAGGTTTATCATCAATAAATGCTTAAAAGACGGTATCGGGAATTTAGTAATTGGTTGGAATGAGGGAAATAAAACCAACATTAATATTGGTAGAAACAATAATTATGAAGTTGTTTCAATGCCAACCAAAAGACTTATTGAGAGGTTAAGACAATTGTGTGAAGAATATGGTATTAGATTCCACATAACCACTGAGGAGTATACTTCTAAAGCTTCTTTTATTGATAATGATGAATTACATCAATACGGTGCAAAACCCATAGAATGGAAGCCATCAGGTAAAAGAATTAGTAGAGATGTATACCGCACAAAAGACGGTTTATTGATTCATGCAGATTTAAATGCAGCATCTAACATTCTACGAAAGGTTGCCGACCAGATTTTTATTAACTCCGGCATCGCAAAACTAGCTTTTGAAATAATTAAACGGGGTGCTTTGACACACCCCAAACGGTACGATATTTTTAGTAATCTAAAAAGGTCTTATCGCAAGCAAACAATGTCACGCAGTATGTCTTTAGACTACGGAGTGACAACTGCTTAGAATCCCAGTTTTTTTCAAAGCTGGGAGATGTCAACAATATGTAAAGCCAGAAAAACACTCATTGCAGTAAAAGTAATTGCCACTAAATTGGTGAAAAACAACAATCCACCACCTCTAGCAACCCGCAATCCATTAACCATATTGACGCTAATCGCAATCCCAAAGCCGTAGCCCACAACACACAGAGGCGGCATCAAAGCCACCGCGATCGCAACACCAGGAATCGAAGTAGCAACACCTTTGGGCTTCTTACAGATTGCCACAGAACCCACAGCACCAGAAAATAATGCTACTACCAAATCCAGAATATTTGGTTGAGTGCGGGCTAAAATCTCCGGAGTCATTTCTTTGAAAGGCAGTACGGAAACCAGCAGCACTGCAAACAAGATAGCCAGCAAACATGAAAGCGCCAGTTTGATAATTGCCCGCATAGCCAAAATTACATCACCAGCAGCTAAAGCCAAACCATTACCCAAAATACTGCCCATCAAAGGAGAAATTAACATCGCTCCAATAATCACCGCCGCACTATTAAGCACCAATCCCACAGTTGCAATACCAGCAGAAAAAAGCACCTCAATCCAATAACTAACATCTCTGAGGCTTACCGAATGGCATATATCCAGATAAACCTCTTCTTTACGAATTGCATCAATTTCTAAATTATCTGAAAGCCTATCTCGAAACTTACCAACCGTTTTATGTTCTTTATCTTGCTGACTCATGATATTTAATTTTTAATTGGGAATAGGTAATAGGTAATTGGTAATTGGTAATGGGGCATTGGGCATTGGGCATTGGTAATTGGTAGTTGGTAATGACTATTCACTGTTCACTGTTCACTATTCACTGCTCACTATTCACTGCTCACTGTTTATACTACGCACCAAATTATCGTAAATATATAGTGGTGCGATACTAAGTTGCACCGTTAGTAATAAAATTTCTAAGAAGAATAAAAAAGAGACACATTTGTTCTATGAGTGAAGATTTGACTAAACAATGGTTGACAGAAATTCAATCATTAAAACAGCAGATAGCACAACTTCAAACGGAGCAAGTTGCAACTCGGGAAAGTGCAGAAAAGTGGCGTAAACTTTACAACACCGAAGCAGAGCAACGTCGTACTGATTCTCAACTTTTTCGCCAAACTGTTGCTTCTTTAAAAGCGGAAATTCAAAAACTCCAAGGTATAGAAGATGCCACACTCCCCGATAGCGATACAGCTACAGCCATTCAGCAGGAAATAGCGCAACTTTCCTCTACAGAAGAGTTGAAAACCAAACTAACTGTAGCTTTAAAAGAGCGCGATCGCTTATTACAAGCTTTGAAAACCGAACAAGACAAACATTCCCAAACCCGCCAAAGTTTAACTACTGCATTAGGTGACGCTATCGACGGTTTGAAGCGACAGAAGACAGTTAACAGTGAGCAGTGAGCAGTGATTACCAATTACCAATTACCAATTACCAATGCCCCATGCCCCATGCCCAATGCCCCATGCCCAATGCCCAATGCCCCATGCCCCATGCCCCATGCCCCATGCCCATTCCTAATTCCCAATTTCAATCAATTGCTTCGATTATTTTGTCAAATTGAAAGTTTTCGGCGAAGTATTTTAAGATTTGTGTAGCTTGGGAATTATTTGGCGGAGTTGTTTCTATAATTTCAAAAATTAAGTTGTCGCTGCATTGAGCTGCTGCTTGTTTGATTTCGTTTACTAATTCGGGGGATTCCTGTGTTAATGATTGACGTAATTTAGCTGATGTAAATTCGGTGCTTGATGTGTTGTCGGCTTTTTGTTGATAAGAATACTCGACTCCCAGGTGTTGGTTTAATTTTTCTAATAATTCTTCTTTGGCAAAGGGCTTGTTAATTAAATCATCGCAACCGGCGGCAATAATTTCGTCTTTTTGTTCTTCAAATGCGTTTGCGGTTAAGGCAATAACTACAGTTTTTCTGGGGATGCCACTATTCAAATCTGCTTCTTGCTGTCTGGTTTTGATGATTTTGGTGGCTTGATATCCATCCATAGTTGGCATTCGCATATCCATCAGTATTAAATGTGGTTCCCATTCTTCCCACTCGGCTATTGCTTGTACTCCGTTAGTAGCTTCTTTGGTACTAAATCCTAGTTGAGAAAGCATTTTTACTAGTAACAAACGACTTTCGGGACGGTCATCGACTACTAAAATACGGTATTTTATTTGAGATGGTGCCAATCCAACTATTTGAGCAGTAATTTTCTTTTTTTCTATTTTCTGCGGAGAGCTAAGATTTACCTGAATATCAACAGTGAATTTTGAACCGACTCTGGGGGTACTTTCAACTTTAATATCTCCCTTCATGAGCTGCACGTATTTACGGCTGATTGCTAAACCCAATCCGGTTCCTTTTTGGGATTCTCTACCAGCAGAGGTTTGTCTAAAAGCTTCAAATAAAAATTTGGTTTCTTCGGCTGAAATTCCGACTCCGGTGTCGTTAAGTTCAAAGATTATATGAGTAGAGGAAGCGTTTTCCTCTTCACCCGTGCTGACGCTTAACTCGATGCCACCTTGATTAGTAAATTTAATGGCGTTTCCAATCAGGTTGATTAAAACTTGACGTAGTTTGCTTTCATCACTTTGGATATAACGAGGCAGGTTTGCGGCGGTTTTAAATGTTAGCTGTAAATTTTTGCTCGAAGCGCGGAAGCGGAGCATTTCTTCGAGGTTATCTAAAAGTTTATATAAGTCGAAGTCATCAATATTTAATGAACTTCTACCTGCTTCGATTTTGGACATTTCCAGAATGTCGTTGATTAACTTAAGTAAATGTTCGCCAGCACGGTTAATTATCGAGAATGTTTTTTGATGCTCTGTGTTTATCGATTCATCTTGACTCATTAATTGGCTGAAGCCCAAAATTACGTTGAGGGGAGTTCGCAATTCGTGACTCATGTTGGTTAAAAATTCGCTTTTGGCGCGGTTGGCTGCATCTGCGGCGATGACGGCTTGCTTTAGGGCTTCCGATTGATGTTGAGTTTGGGAAAGTAGCTGTACTTGTTGCAGTGCAACTCCTAACTGATTGCCGATTTGTACTGCAATGCTGATTTCTCCAGTTTTCCATTCGCGGGGGGCGGAATTTTGATAGCTTGTAAGCAATCCCCAAAGTTGATTTCCGCAGAATATAGGAACAGTTACGTAGGCTTTGACTTGAAATTTCTTTAATAATTTAACGTAAGACTCGCTAAAACCAGCTTGGTAAATGTCGGAAACGTAGATAAAACTTTCTCCACTGTTGTAGCTATCTTCTTGGTATCCTGGTAAATATGTATTGCTGGCTTTATTTAAATTACTGTTGAGTTTGCGGATTGTAGTTCCGTCTTCTTTTAAAACAAGTTGAGTAAAATCTGTATTATCTTCTCCTGGGGACATTACCGATCGCCAGCCTTTTGCTACCGACTCAGCAACGAAACTACCGCAATCATCTCCATCTAAGCGATAAACCACAACGCGATCGCAATTTAAACAAAACCGCAATTCTTCTGTGGTAGCGGCAAAAATTTTCTCTATATCTAAAGTTTGCCGCATTCTTTGCAGAGTATGAGCGACGGCTCTTTCTCTTTCAGCGTTTTCTCGTAAAGCTTGCTGGGCAAGTTTGATCTCAGTAATATCGGTAACAGTGGCGATATATCCCTTAAATTCACCATTTTCGTAAATTTCTGGTAAAGCTTGCCATATCACCCAAACCACTCTACCATCGGGACGCAGAAAGCGGTGATCGCTAACAAAGGGGATTTGAGTTTCTACCGCTTGCTTCCATCTTCTGACAACTCGTTCGCAGTCTTCTGGATGTAATGCTTCTATCCAGCCTTCTCCTAATGATTCTTTAGTGGAAAGTCTGGTAATTTCGCTCCAATGTTGATTGAAGTAAATACACGAGCCATCAGCATCAGTATTAATAATGGCAACTGGAGAAGCTTCAGCTAAAGTTTTATACCGTCGCTGACTAAATTGTAATTTTAACTCCGTTCTTTTGCGTTTGTTGATATCTGCCAAGTAACCTACATATTCTAAAGGTTCGCCGTTTTTATTGCGAATTAATCGGATTTGTTCTTGGAACCAATGATAAGTACCATCCGCGTGCAAAAAGCGATATTCATAAGTAGCATATTCTCGATCTAAAGCTTGCGATAGGTGCTTTCGTATTCTCGGCAAATCTTCTCTATGTACCTTATAATCCCAAAATCTGGATTTTGATAAAAATTGTTCTGCTTGATAACCCACTATTTCACAAATGTTTTGGCTGATAAATGTATGATCGAAGTTTCCATAAGGCAAACGGCTAAAAATAACGGCTGGGGAAGAAGTCAGTAAATATTGCAAGCGTTCGGTTGCCAAGCGCGTTTGTTGTTGGGCATTTTTACGAACGCTGATATCTTCAATTACACCGATGATATATTTAATTTCCCCAGAAGATTTGCGTATTGCCGATGCTGCTAAGTTTGTCCAAATTTGCTGTTTATCTTTTCTCACAAATGCTTTTTCCATTGCAAACGCATCGATTTCATTCTTTGCCAATTGCTGGCAATAATTCGTATATTCTGTAAGGGAAATATTATGAGTAATGTCTGAACATTTGAGTTGTAATAGTTCCGATTTAGAATAACCGATAATTTTACAAAATTGCTGGTTGACGTTGATAAATTTACTTTCGTTTGAGACTTGAGCAATCCCTACCGCTGCGTTTTCAAATATGGCGCGGAATGCTTCTTCTCTTTCACGTAAAGCTGTTTCAGCGCGTTTGAGTGCGGTAATTTCTACTAATACGTTTCCGACTGCTACGGGGGTATTATCTTCACCGGGTATGGGAAAATAAGAAACTAGAAAGTTGCGCGTGTTTTCAGGTTCTGAAATCGAAGCACTGCTTAATTCAAGATTAAGAATTGGTTGATTGCTGGCGAAAACCTGTTGGTAAATTGGTTCAACTTCAGAAGCGATATTAGGCAATACTTCTTGAATAGTTTTACCCAAATGTTCTTCTACCGAAATACCGTTAATTTCAGCCAGTAATTCGTTGATTTGAATAAATTTTAACTGCCTATCTATAATAGTTAATCCTACAGGGGCATTGTTGAAAAAAGCATTTAAGCGAGCTTCCCGTAGAGCAACTTCTCTTTCTAAAATTTTACGTTCTTGAATATCGCGTCCTTCTGCAATTAACAATACTAAACGATTATTTTCATCAAATATTGGTTTAATAGAAGAGTCAAAAGTCGATATCGAACCAGACTCAGCGATAAAATCCATTTCAAAGCGAATAAATTTACCATTAGCAGCTTTTTTAGTTACCTTTTGTAGTTGCTTTCGACTCAAGCAAATATTGTTTCCCAAACATTCCCAAACAGATTTATCTACAACATCGTTTTCTTTCAAGCCAAAGAAATCAAGAGCGGTTTGATTGAGTGAAATAATTTTGCCACTCGGTTGTAGCAGAGCGGTAAATCCAAAACTAGAATTAAAAATTGCTCGAAAACGTCTTTCGCTTTCTTGTAAGATATCCTCAGCTTGCTTGCGCTCGGTAATATCTTTATAGGTACCCGTCATCCGTACAGGTAATCCCTTCCCATCCCGCTCGAAAATTTTCCCGCTAGATTGAATCCACTTCCAATTTTGGTTTTTACAGCGCATCCGAAATTCTACTTTATAAGTCTGAATTTTACCTTTTAGATATGCTTTCAACTCTTGCCGAACAAAATCTATATCTTCCGGATGTATTAGCCTGCGTAAACTTGAAGCATCTTCACCAACTTCTGAGTCTTCATAACCAAGCATTTCCTTCCAACGGGAATCGCGATAAATATGAGCAGAATTAATATTCCAATCCCACAACCCCAAATTGCTGGCGTTTATAGCCAACTGCAATCTTTCTTCGCTACGTCTGTGGGCTGTTTCGGCTTGCTTGCGCTTAATTAATCCTCCCAACTGTGCTGCTACAGCCTTGATTAATTGCAATAAACGTTTATCTCGGTTTTTAGTAGTGCATTTGAAAATTATTAAGACAGCTAACAATTCTTCTCCATTCAAAATTGGAACCGCAAAGCAGCTTTTTAAGCCTGCTTTCACAGCCATTTCTTTACGGATAAATTTTGTTGAAGAAACTTGAGAAATATCTGGCAACCATTGCGCTTTGTGGCTTTTCCGAACTATTTCCGGAACTCCTAATTTGTCACTTAATCTCAAAGTTTCGCTGTAACGGAAAAATTCTTTGAAGTCATCTTGATTTTTATACCAACCCGGATAATATTGCCAATCTCTACCATCGCTACTAGGAATCCAGGCTTCCCCAAAATCCCAATCAATATGTTGGCAAATTAATCGCAAAATTACACCAAAAGCGCTATCTATATCAATAGCTTTGCTAATAGCTTGAGTTGCCTTCAATAACAAACGAGTTTCCTGCAAAGCTTGTTTGAATTTAGTAATATCGCGGGCAGTTGCTAAAACATGTCGCTGCCCTTCAATTTCGATTAACTCCGCACTTAATAATGTGGTTCTAATTTCTCCTCGGGCAATACGAAAATCCACTTCTTGATTGCTAATTCGTCCCTTTGCACTTAATAGCTCTTGTAAATCATCGTATTGTTTTCGACTGTGCCAAATTGATAACTCTATTCTTTGGAGTCCAATAACTTGCTCTCGGGTATACCCAAAAAAATCGCAAAAACTATCGTTAACTTCTATATATTTCCCCTCAGGAAAAGTACTTAAAGCAATGGGATCGGGACTCGAACGAAATGCTGCTGCTAACTTCTGCTCGCTCAAACGGCTTGCTGCTTCTGCTGCCTGTCGGGAACGGGCTTCTAATGCCAGGGAAATTAAGTTACCTAAAGAACGTCCAAAGTTAATATCTTCTTGCGTCCAATAATGCTTTTTTTCTACTGCTTCCAAACATAAGATTCCGGTGGTAACACCAGACACACGCACGGGAACGCAAAACACAGAGCTAATATTAAATTGCTCTAAATAAGTTCCCCGTAATTCTTGAGTTCTGGCATCAATATAAGGGTTATTCGTAGCAATAATTTCATCCGCATTCAAAGATTGCAGATAAACCGGATAATCTGCATAATTAAAACTAAAACCCTCGCTGTGACTGTTTAAACTTAATTCAAATAAATCAACGCAGCGAATTATTGCAGCATTGTTATCGTAGAGCCAAATACTAGCTCGCTCGACTTCAATATTCTCAGCGGCAGCTTCAGTTATTCTCTTCAAAGCTACTGGCAAATCTCCATCATAAATCGCAGAATTTCTTGCTAAATTAGTTAATATAAAATTATTACTACGTAACTTAAAAGCACTTATTTGCAGTGCTTGCTGCACTCTTTTAGTTTCAGTAATATTATGCAAGGTGCTAATTATTTTAATTATATTGCCTTCACCGTCGTACAAAGGCATAGAGCTATACAGAAAATCAACACCATCGCCATACTTATTTAAATAAGTTACTTCTCTTTCAAAAATCGGTTTGCCATTTTTAACCCGCTCAAAAGCCAATAATTCTGTTACTGCTTGTGAAGGCAATAAAAATTCGATGAAAGAGCGATTAATTATCTCATCAGGCTCATATCCTAAAATTCTCCTTACTGCCGAATTCACATAAATAGTACATCCGTTCAGGTTGACTGACCAGATAATATCTTGGGATGTTTCGACTAATAAGCGATATTTACTTTCGCTTTTTTTCAGGGCAGATTCAATTTCTAAGCGATTATCTATTTCTCGTTGCAGCTGTAGCCGTGCAAGACTTTCTGTCTCCAATAGGTGAGCTTGAGCGATGGCAATTCCTAACTGCGCGGCGATAGATTCGAGAAATTCGACTTCAGCAGTTGTCCACCGACGCTTAAAATTAACTTGATGCAAGTATATAATCCCATTAGCTTTACCTTTATAGGAAGTTCGTATCCCCAGCATCGATTTAATGCCAAGTTTTCGGTATTTTGCAAGATTATTTTGCAGTAAAGGTTGTTTTTCTACATCTTCAGTAACAACAGCTTTGTCTTGGCTTAATAAAAAATTTAAATATGTATTATCTAATAAAAAACTTTCTTCTTCAATAATTGAACTATAGCCGGAAGCAAGATATTCCCCTTGAGGAATAATTTCAGGTACCTGCGAAGTATTGTAGCTAAAAATTACTCCCTGACTTATATTAAAAGCAGAACCAATTTCTTTAATTGCAGTTTTTATAATTGAATTAGCATCAAATTTACCACGAATTTTATCAGTAATTTTCTTTAATAATTTACTTCTATTAAATTCTTTTTGTAACTTCGCTTCTGCTTGCAACCGTTCCTTAGCTAAAGAGATTGCAGATGCGACTGCTTGCAAAATTGCAACTTCCTCAGTTTTCCAAGTTATCGCTTCTGAATGATTTTCAAAACGAACAAACTCAAAAATATCATCCTTAACTAGAATTGGTATTATTAAAATTGCTTTAATACCCTGATGTAGAAAAACCAAACGTTCTTCTTCAGGTAAATCTGCAACCAAACTAGAGATAACATTGCCACTACTGAGTAAATCTTGCCAGCGTGAAAAAACCCTTTCGCAGCAATTATCCTGCTCGGCATTAATATCTGTATTGCACCATTTATTTAAGGGATTATTTTCAATTATACAAACACCATTAGCTAAAGAAATCAATTTCAAAATACGAATAATTTGAGCATAACAGTCAGCACTACCATTAAAACCGAGTAAAATACGTTGAATTTCTACCAATCCCGTTAAATATCGTTCGCGAGACTTTTGCTGTTGATTGCGAATGCTTAACTCTGAAGCAATATTTTCTAATCGATGATTTTGTTTTTGTAATTCTGTTTGTAATTCCACAACAGCTAATTGATTTTCTACCCGAGCTAAAACTTCTGTAGGATGTAGCGGTTTTGTTATATAATCAAAAGCCCTCAAATTTAAAGCCTTGACTTTCTCGAATACATCATTTATAGCGCTGATAAAAATAATTGGAATATCCCGAGTTGCTCGACTAGCTTTCAGATATTGGCAAATTTCATAACCATCCATATCAGGCATCACAACATCGAGCAAAACTAAGTCAGGAGGAGAAGCAATTGCAGTATTAATAGCTGACTTTCCTGTAGTTGCTCTTTGAACTTTATAACCTTGATTAACCAGAATGTTTGATAAAAAAATTAAATCATCTACCTTATCATCTACTATTAAAATTCTTGTATTTTTATTCATACATATGTATTAGTCGCTAGCTTTTAATTGAATAGGTCGATTAATTTAATATATTTTGATTTCAATTAACAATAGTATCTAGAGAAGAATTTGTCATCTATCTCGCCAAGCTTTCAGATAAGCATGAATTATCTTCTAGTTCGTGAATTACGACAGTAATGAAGCATCAACATATTCGTCGCTGATTAATTGGGAAAAACCGATAATTGCATTAAATATATTCGTAATTCATGACTCATATTAGCTAAAGGCATTTTTTAGCTGAAGATGCAAATACCCCTTCTCAAGTTTTCCCATAGCTACAACTTCCTCTACTTAAAACAGCTTAATTATATAATCTTCGCCTCCTAATAGAAACGCTTTAATCTTATCGGCAATATCACCTAATGCACCGACCATAATTATCAGAAAATGACGATTTTGTTTAGATTCATTAAGCTTTATAGAAACTCTGTAACTACCCAGATCTGGTATAAGAATATCCAACAAAATTACATCCAGCAAAGTTTTGAATGCTATATCTATAGCCATCGGATTAATGATTCCTGACTGCACCATATAGCCGCAATCAGATAATCTAATGAACCAAAGCTTAAGATTTTCTAAAGAATTATCGAAGATTAAAATATTTCTTTTAATAGGTTCTTGGCAGAAATATTTTTCCATTTCTTCTGTAGAGAAACAAATAGTAATCATAAGTTTCTACCCTACCAGCAGAAATTATCCTCACACAGTGACAAGTATCACTGACAGATAAAATAATAAATAGAAATAAAAAAAACCGAGGGTTGCTAGAAATATAAAGTCGCGATTTCACATTGTTTGAGGCGTTGCAATGCCACTTCGGGACATCGGTTTCAAATTTGCGACATAAATGTGAGTAAACACAATTTATAGGGAGCATCCCAATGAAGGTAAATTCATCAAGATTTAGATTGTCATTGCAAGCGTAATGTTAGCGAAGCGTGTCCGATACGACATAATGGAGCGAAGCAATTGCAAACCCTAGTTATTGCAATTGCTTCGCTTCGCTCGCAATGACAGAAATTTGGGATGCTCCCAATTTATAGCTTGATTTAGCAATGCTAAAAAGCTGGGATGCTGCCAAATCAAATTACTTAAATTATTGATGACATCTGAAAACGCAGACTTTGCGGATGCGCTCCTCTATTAAAAACCGTCATTATTAAGAGAACGGAAACAAGGAGCAAAAAATGGACACAAAGTCAACTAACCCATATTCTTCACTTAAAAACGTTCCCTCCGGTTATTTGAACATCATGGGTTACGTTGATGAGTCAGAAGTAAATGGCCCCGGAAGTCGTGCTGTAGTCTGGGTACAGGGTTGCAAGCGAGAATGTGGCGGCTGTTTTAATACAGAATCGTGGTCATTTGAAATTAATCGCCTGGAATCGGTAGATTCTCTTGCTAAAAAAATTCTTAGTAAACCTGGAAATAAAGGACTGACATTTTCGGGAGGAGAACCTTTTTTGCAAGCAACTGAACTAGCATCTTTAGCTCGTCGAGTCAAAGCATCTGGATTAAACGTAATGGCTTTTACTGGCTTCACTTTAGATAAACTGCGATCGCAACAAGCACCAGTAGGCTCTCAAGAATTATTAGAACAGCTAGATATTTTAATTGATGGTCCTTTTATAAAATCTTTAGCAATCAACTCCCCAAATTCACCAGTTTCGTCGAGCAATCAACGAGTGCGTATATTCAACCCGGATTTTCAAGACAAAATAACCTGGGCTAGCGATCAAATTGAAATTCACGTATTTAAAGATGGCAGTCGATTAGTTACTGGCTATCAAGGATGGCGCGAGCAATAGTTATTAGGTAATTGCTAATTGCTAATTGGTGATATCCCTCCTGGGAGGCTTAATATCTTGTTTCTTACCTCCGGCAAGGAATACACGTGAAAGGAGGCTCTACCTCTGTTGAAAATACTCCAGGCAGAACCTCATGCAGTCTGTTCCCAGCCGAAGACTGGAAACAAGAACAAGAAACAATATTTTATTCAGAACTTCCAAAAACTTATTTACTTGTTGTCATGGGCTTGTCAGTTACAGTATTTGCATAACTTTTGTGCAATGACTCGTATAAGTTCGTACTGCTCTGGGAATAACTCACATCAGATAAATACTGCTTAAACCAATGGCTTGCCAAACGAGCCACCTCTTCTAGTGCACCTGATTCTTTAAATTGACGGCTGGCATTTTGTACGATTTTCAATTCTTTGTCAGCCGTTGGGATTTGTTTAATTATGTCTTCGTTTGTCGGAATTGCTGGTAAATCGTTCTCACCAACAATCAATAAAGTCGGAGTTTTGACAGAAGACAAAGTCTCATTTGTTAAACAAGTTTTGCCGCTACAAGAAACTACAGCACCTACTAATGTAGAATTCTCTGCCGCTGCAAGCAAAGCCGCACCCGCACCCGTCTGTTCTCCGAAATAACCAATTTTTAGATTGCTGGTAAAAGGGTATTCAAGCAACCATTTTGTGGCATCAGTTAATCTTTTAGCTAAAAATTGCACATTACTACTGCAATGTTTACTGCGTAAATCAATTGCTTCTTCTTGAGGAGTTAATAAATCAATTTGTACCGTAGCTACTCCTGCTGTTTGCCTTAAAAGATGAGCTAGATAACGATTCCGAGTACTATAGCGACCAATGCCACTATTGTGAACAAAGATTACCATTCCTTGGCAATTTTTAGGCAAAACTATTTCTGCTTGTAAACGAATAGAATCAAGTTCAATTGAAACTATTTTTTCCTCTACATGATTTACAACAGTTGTATTCATTTTGGTATCCTTTTTTAAAGATGGTAATTATTTATTACTATTACCAATGTATATTGCTATGACCCTGATTCAGTAAATAATCGTATCCGAATCATCTCTAATTTGACAAGTATTTTTTATTTTATGTGTAGCTAGCGCAAATCAGAGAATTTAGTCGGAATATTGCTAGGGAGCAATACTGTACCGATTTTTATAGATTACTTGCTATCGTAATAGCTTAATATTTGGTAACAACTGAAAACATAAACTAAACTTTTCAGTCCGATCTTTTACGAAATATTAAGGTAATTTTCATAAAGTATCGGTCTAAAGATAAAGAAAATATTTTATTTTTACGGCATGTTTTTCAGCAGTATTACGCTGCTTTTTAGGTAATTTATTCTATTTATAAAACAAAATTTTGAGGAACTTGTGAGTATTTTTATTATTTTTCTAATTGTAGAAATAGAAAACCTGTAAAACAACTGGCTTAAGATATATTCCGCTAGTAGTATTTTGTACTCAGTTTGATAGAAAAAATCAGCACCCTCAAACTATAAGTATGGTGGTTTAATAGTAAAAATTACCCCTTACCTATTACCTATTAACTTTTTATTTTCGCTATTATTGCCCAAATTAGCTAAGAAGGCAGAGACTTCTGTTATTTTTCCCACACTGTCTTACTAGGAACTAGCTTTCTTTGTCCAATGTTCAATGTTCAATGCCCAATGCCCAATTATATCAAGTCCGGCTAATTACTTACGATATAACCCTACTGAAAAGATGGCGGTTATTATCTACTACTCATTACTTATTACTCATTACTCATTACTTATTACTTATTACTTAGCCCTCACAGATATGATAACTGTTTAACCGGACATGATATTGCCTATTCCCCATTCGCTTTAAGTACGGCTGCATAACGTTGTTCAACATCTTGCTTGTCTTCCTCGAAAGCTAATTCTTGGCGACTACCTTTCAATATCAAATCTGCATGACGACGCAAAGCTTTTTTGTGTTGAGAATTTTCAGTATATTCGGCAATAACTGCAATAGATTCTAATAAACGCACAGTTACTGCTACATCGCCGCAGCAATTTTGGCGAATTTGATTAAAAGCAGCATCGGTTAATCCTGCAAATGTTACCGGATAAGCGATTACTCTGAGATTGTCAAAACCATCGTAACGATAAGGAGAAGGAAAATTTGTTTGAGCTAAACGAGAAAGCCCCGCGCTAAGATGATCTATGCAGCGAATCGCAGTGAAAGGATCGTTAAGACTCGGAGATAAAGCACGTAGAGCTATTTCTACCAATTGATTGATGGGAAATTCAACATCTTGCTGTTCGTTACGTTCTCTACCTAAAATAAATGCTTGCTGAATCTGCTTTTGAATGTCTTTAAAATCGGGTGTTTTGTAATTATCGCTTGCCATCGAAAGAATTTTGACTAAGTAGCCCCCCTGAATTACAAATTTTCCCGGATGAGTTAATATTTTCACCATCAAATTATGTTTGCAGGCGATATCCATCAATTTATCGGTATCAACCGCTTGCACATAACCTTTTTTTGAAGCTCTGACGGGAAAGGCTTCACGATCAAAATTATCTGGAATCAGTTTTTGAGAATGCTTATGCTCGGGTTCGCTATAACCAATTTTTTGAGGATATAACTTTTCTATAGTGCTATCTAATTCCTGGCTGATTTGGGAAATGACATAGGAAACCTGAATAATAGTTGATGCATGATGAATAAAGTAAATCAGCACTCCGGTGCAGAATATGGCTAAAACAATTCCTACCGTTACCGAAAGATGTGGCACAAATTGATTTCTATCCTCAGCGCTTCCATAGATTGCTCGCAATACCAATAAAGAATAAACAAAAGTACTAATAAAACTACCAAGTACAATTTTATTACCTATATCCTGCATAAAATTACGCAGAATTCGAGGACCAAAATTTGAGGAAGCCAACTGAAGCGCCACAATAGTGATAGAAAAAGCCGTTGCAGTAATGCCTATTGTCGAACCTGCTACCGTTGAAAGTACGCCACGGGCACCGTCTGCACTACCTGTATAAATCCAACCCCACTTTTCTAAAGGGCCGTAGAAACTTAATCTATCTAATCTGAGTAAAAAAAACGCTAGCAAGGTAGATATAGTTGTCATCACCGTGGGTACAAACCAATAGCTGGAGTTAAGGGAATCCCACAGTTTACCGAGTCTGATATTTTTCATGACTCATTACTTATCAATAATTGAAGCATTGCTAGCGTCACCGTCTCTATTTCGGGATTGGTTTTTTATCAGTCGGCTTAAAGAACCGGCGATATTGCGGCTGTTGGGAACTTCCCCGCGAGCTGCTGCTGGCCATCCCTCTCGCTGACGATTTCTGTCCCCGTCTGTTTCTTCAGTTTGATCGTGGAATAAAATTTGTTGAGTTGGGAATGGCATATCAATGCCGTTAGCCGTTAACTTATTTTTAACTGCACTAAGTACGCGATCGCGAAAGTCTAATGCATCGGCACGGCGAGGAGGATTTATCCACCATCTACCGCGAATGTTGACGGTAAAGTCCGCTAATTCGACTACAATCGCATCCGGTGGGGGGTCGTTAAGTACACCATCAGTTTCCCTTATTGCTTCTAAAATTAACTGTTTGGCAAAGTCAATATCATCCCCATAGCCGATGCCAAAATCGTATTGTATACGTCGGTGTTCAAAAGCAGTGTTCACGGTAACGGAATTGGTAAATAATTCAGCATTCGGAATCACAATCCGACGACCATCATAAGTTCTAATTGTAGTTGCCCTTGTCTCAATATTTTCTACAGTTCCTTCAAAGCTTTTAAATACAATTTGGTCGTTAATTTCAAAAGGCTCGGTAAGTAAAATTAGAATTCCCGCGAGAAAGTTTTGCAGAATATCCCGGAAAGCAAAACCAATTGCCACCCCACTGATTCCAAACAATTGCACCAAATCGCCAATCTTAAACGAAGGAATAACAATTGTTAGCGCTACAAAGGAACCAATTAATATAATTACACCCTGCGCCAAACGTCCTAAAACCATCCCTAAACTGCGAGCATTGCGACGATGGCGCGTAAATCTTCTAATTAATCTTTTTACGGCTCTAGCAATTAGAAAAAAAACTATAAAAACAATAATTGCCAAGATTATACTTGGCAATCTATCGATAGCATCTTGATACAGTTGTAGAGTCCTATCCCAAGCTGAAGTTATTTCCTCTTTGGCATTTTCTGTCGCAGACGGAGCTTGTGCAATTATCATAAATAGTTTTTAGTTTTTAGTTTTTAGTTTTTGCTTTCAGTAAATAGGGAGCTATTCGACTCCCACTACCAAATATTTATTTCAATTATGATAATTATAATAATATGAAATTAAACAAACAGCAGATGATTATTAAAAATAGTTTTTCCTATATAAGATAACCAATCATTTACTTAATAAAAATATAAATTAACTGCTTGCTGTTCGCTGCTCATTGATTACTGATTCAATTGATGAATTTTCCAAGCTGTAAAAGTACCGATAGGACTCCATATTAAATAAGGCACTAATAATAATGCAGCCCAACCGGATATTTGTAAAACAAACAAAGTCAGAATTAATCCAATAACAAATCCAATACCTCCCACAATTGCCCCTACTTTCATACTTTGCAACCAAAGTGAAACCGGAGTGAAAGCAACAACAACAATTTCAAGTAGTAGATAGAAACCCATTAAAAACCAAGTTTGCGAACTACCTGGTTCGCTTTCCCAAATTATATAAGCAGACCAAGCACCACAGATAAAAATTACCGTCCAAATTACCGGAATTAATTTTTCAAATGTTAACCAACTCGGTCTTTGCAACCGCTTAAACCATTTGATATCCTTTGGTCTAATTATATTACTTCCGAGAGCCACTACTACAGTTACGGCTCCGATTATCATCCAAGGTTTTAACATTGTCTTAAACTGGGCATGGGGGATTGGGCATTGAACATGGATAATTCCGGGAAATGGGGAGATAAAGGGATAAAGAAAACACTATTAATTCTCCAATTCCTAATTAATAACTTTTTCAACTCCCTATTCCCTATTCCCTTATTTTCAACTTGCCATAAAACTTTTTACTTTCATTTTTTTGCGACGCAAACGAGCGATTGCTTGACGCTGTAGTTGTCGAACTCTGGTATGAGAAATGTCCATACGCTTTGCAACTTCTGTTAATGTTAATTCGCGTCCGTCGCTTAAGCCAAAATGCAAGTTGACGACTTCTCTTTGTTGCGGTGTCAATTCTACAAGCATTTCGTCAAGACATTCTTTTAATGATTGGCTGTTGACGTAATCATCTATGGAAGAATTTGTATCTTCGAGTAAGTCTTGCAGTTCGGTGTCTTGTCCTTCACCAACTCGTAAATCTAAGGATACGGGTTGACGGGACATGTGTAAATAATCTTGAATTTGGGCAGGTTTTAAAGACACATGGGAACTAATCTCGCTGATTGTCGGATTACGTCCTAATTGTTGAGTTAAATCGCGACGCGCTTTTTTGATTTTTTTCAGAGTTTGACATACATGAATCGGCAAACGGATAGAACGACTTTTTTGATCTAAGGCGCGGGTAATTGCTTGTCTAATCCACCAATAAGCGTAAGTAGAAAATTTATAACCTTTGTCTGGATCGAACTTTTCTACTCCTCTTTGTAAACCCAAAGTTCCTTCTTGAATTAGATCGACAAACTCCAAATTCCGATGCTGATATTTTTTAGCGATCGCCACAACTAAGCGTAAGTTAGCTTCAATCATTTTTTGTCGGGCGATTTCTCCATTATCGAGAGTTTCTTGGAGTTGAGTTGGTGTCATTTCTACTGCATTTGCCCAAGTAGATAAGCTGGGTTCGGAGCTTGATTTTTCTGTTAAATCTTCTTTCACTTGCAGCAATTCCATCAACTGCTTAACTCGTTGAGCAAAAAATATTTCTTCTTCACGAGATAACAATGGTACGCGCCCAATTTGGACTAAAAAAGACCTTACGGTATCTGTATTTAGTCTTTGAGTGGCGGATGCGTTATTTTGTCCCCTATCGATTACTGGTTGCATATTAATCAAAAACTCCTAAAGGCTTTAACTCAATATTGTTTTTGTGCGCTGTCAGGTGCGTTTCAAGATCAAACTTTTTTTGTATTACTAAACTAAAGCCCTAGAATCTAAATTGACATTCAATCTTTGTTTCAGATGTTCGGCTACTCTTAAGGCATTAGCTATTATTGTCAATGTCGGATTCATTGCCCCAATTGAAGGGAAGAAACTTGAATCTACCACATAAAGACTATCTATATCGTGGCTACGACATTTTACATTGAGGACGTTAAGTGTTGAGTCACTACCAAGTCGGCAAGCTCCTCCCTGATAATTCAGAATTTTTAAAGGCATTAGTATCCCGAAAGTTCTCGGGAATCGAGCATTGCGAAGTATTTTCTCAAATTGATATCGCAAACGACGATGAACTTTTTGGTTATTTGAAAGATAATAAACTTTTATTTGTTTGTTTTTTGCTATTTCGACACGATTTTCAACATTGGGTAAGTCCTCACTTTGCATCGACCAATTAACATAAAGATTGGCAAAAACTTTCAATAAACTGTTAGGTGCCCATAGTAGAAAAGATTCTCGCATTATCGCCCATTTATGCCTTAATGGTTTTACATATCCGATTGAACCGAAATAAAAATCATTAATTACTAGTGTTTTATGAAAAAATGTTTCTTTTTTAACTGCAGGAATCGCATAAAGATTAGTTGTATTACGCTTGACTAAATTACGCCCTACCAATGCCGCAAAAAATGCCAACCTTTGGAGATAATTTTCAGATGCCGAACGCAACAATAAATCATAAGTAATGGTTCTACCTCCAGCACCAGTTCCTATAATTATTATGTCGTAATATTGTTGCATTTATTTGATAGTTTATTTGTTATTAATTATTAATTTTTAGTGATAAAGAATCTATTTATGTGCCCTTATGACTTATGCTTACATCAATAAAGACACATTTACTACAAGGATAAAGTTGATTAACTCGATAGCTGTCCGCCGGTTACATCAACAAGGGCACCAGTAATAAAACTACCGTCTTGAGATGCTAACAATACGTAAGCTGGTGCTAGTTCTTCTGGCTGTCCCGCACGCTTTAAAGCTGAATCCTTATCAAAGTTTTCTACCATTTCTTCTGGCATAGTCGCCGGAATATTTGGTGTCCATACAGGACCGGGAACTACAGCATTAACTCTAATTTTTCGTTCTGCTAAATTTAATGCCAAGGATTTAGTAAAAGTATGAACTGCACCTTTACTAGTAGAATAATCAATTAGAAATTGCTTCCCAATTTTACCTACAATACTACCTGTATTAATTATAGCGTCGCCTTCTTGGAGATGAGGTAGCGCCGCTTTCACCATATAAAAATAGCCGTAAACGTTGGTTTCGATAGTAAGTTGAAATTGTTCAATGCTTAAATCCTCGAACTTTTCTTGCACCATTTGATAAGCTGCATTATTCACTAAAATATTCAGCTTGCCATATTTTTTGATAGTCTGTTCTACTGCTTGACGGCAAGCTTCAAAATCGCGGACATCTGCCTTGATATTTAAACAGTTTTGCTGCCTCTTTTCAACAGCTTCCTGGGTAGTTTGAGCATCTTCATCATTTTGATTATAAATAATCGCCACATCAGCCCCTTCCATTGCATAGGCAATAGCTACAGCCCTACCAATTCCGGAGTCACCACCTGTAATTAGAGCCACTTTACCTTGCAATTTACCAGCAGCTCGATAATTAGATAAATCGCTGTCGGGCTGGGGTGTCATATCCGACTGCTTGGCAGGGTAATCTAATTTTTGTCCGGGTATCTGCTCTGGAGTTGGTCGAAATTCTTTACTTTGTGTCATTGTTAATTATTGATGATTAATTATTAGATTTATCTTGCCTATTTAGGTTCAAGGAAAGAATTTAGTTCTATACTTAGTAAAGTAATAGTAAAAATATATCAAATTTGCTTTTGTGCATAACAAAATAGTAAGTATAAAGTATAGTAATTACTTCATACTTCTTCCTTTTACATTGCTAGGGTTAAAGAATATCTAATTTTATAGTCACAAACAAAATATTGAGGATGAAATACATTTCTATCGCTGATACTTCATCCTCAAAAGCATTTAAGTAATTACCTTTTGTTCAGACCAAATTCCATTTTCATCTTCTTCATATTTTTCGTGAACTGCATTCCAAGCTGCTTCTTCTGCTTTACTTTCATCTTTCAATTTATCAAATACAGCTTTGTAGCGTTCGATAAAAGTTTTTTGAGCGTCTTCCGATAAATGAGAACGTACTTCAGGGGCTAAATCTTGCGGATTGTTGCAGCCATCAGGACAAGCACGAGGTAAAGTAGATTCACTGGTATGAGTTTCTTCGCCACCCGCGCTTTCCATAAGCAGTGAAATCTCTCCTGTTTTATTTGTAGGTACTTCTGCCATTACAATAAACTCCCCAGCTTTCAAGCGAGTTTCGTAAATAGCAGCTTTCTCCTTGGGCATACCTAAAGTCACCAATACCGATGCTAAACCTGCACCAGCGCTACCCGCTAAAGCACCACTGGCAGCCCCCAAAAGCGCTCCACCGATGGGACCTGCTGCTACAACCGAGCCTACGAAGGGAATAAACAGCACGCCTACACCAGAAAGCAAACCTAATAACGAACCGAACAAAGAACCAAAAATTGCGCCGGATCTCAATCCGCCAAATATTACGTCTTTCTTAGAAATAAAACCCGAAATTCTAGTTTCAGATTGAAAGTTATTCCCCATAACCGAAATATGGTCGCGGGATACACCTCTATCTAATAAACGACGAATGACCTTATCAACTTGGTCTTGCTGTTTAAATACGGCTGTAATAGTACGCTCTGCTTTGTAATCGGACATTTTATTCCCCTCTCTTGATTCCCCTCTTTAGATAGATGCAGTTCGCAAATAATTTGAACTTAAAATGAAATTTATGTTTGATTAAGTGTTTCTAGTTAACACCTGCGGCAGCTTTTGTAGGTGCTTTACCGTCTGCTTGTAGAGATTCTCCTTCAATAAAGGAACGTAACATCCAAGCCATTTCTTCATGTCCTTCCATTAAACCGGTAAGAAAATCAGCGGTACCTTCATCATGGAATTTATCGCCACAAGCATCAATATGTCCGCGCAAGTTACGGATAACTTGTTCGTGGTCATCAACTAAGCTAGATACCATTTGAGTTGCTAAAGGTAAAGTTTCTGGATTTTCTTTCAAAGAAGTTAACTTCAAAAATCCTTCCATAGTACCTACGGGGAAGCCACCTAAAGCACGAACTCGTTCTGCTATAGAGTCGATGTTTGTGGTTAAAGCTTGATAGTGTTCTTCCCATAGAGTATGCAAACTGCGGAACTGAGGTCCGACTACATCCCAGTGGTACTTTTTAGTTTTAACTAATAATAAGTAAGCGTCTGCTAAGTCATTATTTAATAGTTCGCAAACGCCTTTACGTTGTTCTTCTGTTAGTCCAATATTAATGCTTCGCATAATTTATTTACTCTAAATTCAACTCTTTCTCAATTTGACCATATTCGTTTTTTTCATAAATCAATCGTAAGTGATAATTTCAGGTTAGATTTTAAAGATAAATACCTAATTCTTTTTGTATAGTTTAATAATCTATCTTTTCTCAAACAATCAATCTTAAATAATCACTAAATTGCTTATGATGCTAGTAATAATTAGTAATTTTATTGTTCTAAATATTGATTGTGACTCAACAGCTATAGGTCTCTGCTGCATTATTAGAAACTAAATGAAGTCAGTAATTTAACTAAAAAATATTTATCGCCTTAGATTTCACCTCGTATAATTGAGGCTCCAAATAAGGCTAGAATAAATCATTTTAGTTAAATTACAGCGAAGAAGTAACTTGATTGTCTCCTTGTTCTTTATCTTGACTCATGCTGCCTGTTTTATAGTCTTGAGCCGCTTCGTAATCTTTATCTACATCAACATTTGCTGTCTTTTGTTTTTCTTCGCTGACAGCTTCTTTTGTTAATTCTGCTTCTTGATTGGATTGAGTATTAGTTTCAGGAACTTTTGCTTCACTCATTTTTAACACCCCTGATTATCAAATTTTAATCTACAAGCCTTATGCTACAGAAAATACTGATATTTAATAACCATTCTTACGGGGTAATTACAATTTATGCCCGTGGGTGAATTGAATTTATATTTTATTAATGGTAGTGATTATGCTTAATTGCCTCAAGCTAAAAATTAGGCTGATGTGCTATTGAGTTGTACAAAAAGACAGTCACTTTAACAAGTTGGTTAGTGATGCCCCCTAAATCCCCCAAAATAGAGGACTTTCAATTATCTTGTTCCCCCATAATTGGAGGCTCGCGGGGGCAATTCATACTTTTAATCAGCAACGCCAAAATTTTGGTCAAGTTAGAAATCTACACTTGACCAAAATTTTAATCTATGAAAGAAATATAGGGAAAATAACTCTATCCACTATATATCAAAGAATTGTTACAGATACTATTTACCGGTGATGCTTTCGAGAAAACCTTCTACCTTTTCTTCCACAGTAGTAGCATCTTGACTGTTGGATGGACGATTCATTTTCTCGGCATTAGCAGCTCCTTGAACTTCGTTCAATCCTTTATTAGATTTATTAACGACTCTGCTTTTGGAAGGAGCGTTATTTTCAGTTAATTCTTCAGCACTTTTTTGAATTTCATTTAACTGTGCTGCTCCTTTTTCGGGAGCACTTTTTGAAGCACCAACTGCTGCCGCAGGAAGGGCAGTAGAAAATAACAGCATTACACACATAAATGCTGCCATTACAAAACGAAGTGGACGCAAGTTACTTAGTTTTAAACGAGTAAAATTCACAGTATTTCCTCCAAGGTGACGGAACTTTTTCTAATTTGGGAAAACCAAACCGTTGTTGTATTTGGATTAAAAGTTGGGAACAAGGCTGCTAAAAGAATGAAGGGAATCATTAAACATAATTATACAATTGTTTGATTTTTCCCAAACATTAAAATTTTGATATTGAATTATCTTGAAATAGCTTCTATTCATATTAATCATGACGAAGCATTAAGCATTTAGCATTCAGATAAACATTCAATCATCAATATTCAGTTATAGCTGTTCTGCTCCTATCTTCAACTCGTCTACTTTATGTTTAAATATTTCGAGTTGTTTTTTACAAACTCGATTGGTTTTCAACCTTTTTTAACCTTTTTTAACTATATCAGACAACTAGTATGAAATTAGCCGATGATAGCATTATTTACTTTTAGTTACCAAAAAAATCTTTGATAGCATCAATTGCATTTTCGCTGCCTTCCTCTACGTTATCGGAAGCATCTTCTACAGCAGATTTAGTTTTTTCAATTCCTTGTTTAACATTACCCTTTGCTTCTTTTGCTAAGCCTTTTGCTTCTTTTGCCGCACCTTCTGTTTGTCCGGTAATTTTTCCTAAGTTTCGTTGAGCTTGCCCTACTGCTTGCTCTGCATTACCCTCAATTTTATCGCCCGCGCCCTTTAAAGGATTAGCTGCAATTATTTGTTGTGGATAGTTACTAATGGGGTTAGCAATGGCTGGTTGTGAGGAATCAAACCATACACCAAACCATACGGTACTTAATAGTAAAACACAGCTAAAAACTGATAGACAGTAATGCTTTACTATATGTAATTTATTTTTACTTTTGTTGGATTTCATCGCAAGATATTTTTCCTATTCTCTTTCTAGTACAGTTGTAATACAAGAAAGTCAATAGCTTCATCAATCTTGCGAGCAAAATTTATAATTAATTAATTGCGATAATACCACCCCTTGGGTAGTCTCCTTTCCAAGCATCAATCTTACTTTCGATAGAAGATTTTTTCGACCTTTATTAAACATAAGTCAGGCAAGACTTTCAATGCTAACTACTTAAAAGTTAAATTTTATTTTTTAAAGTAAAGAAACATTAAGCCAGTAAAATATTACAAGTATAAAATCACTTTATAGTCATTAAAAATATTGGCTTATTCAGTTGTTGCTAATTTAATTTGTAGGTGGGTATCTCGATCGAGATATAGCGTTCTTATATTTTATTTTTATACAATCTCTCCATGCTTTAAATAACAGAGTATTCCATTGACAAAAATCCCGAGGCTTATAAGCCGCGCCCTCATAGGATGTTGGCTCAAGCATCATTTTCACAATTTGCATGGCGTGAGGACTTAGTTTATACAAGGGTATTGACAACATTATAGTATTTTTGTACTATATGCATATGAAAGAAGTTTGGCAGTAAGAAAGGCACGCTTAAGAGTAATCTGTCTCCTCAATCAGTTGGGTTTTAGGTGTCGTGTGAGAATCTTGCAATTTATATCAATCCATTTTTAAGTAGCGAAGGTAGTATAGATATGACAAACATTGTTAGTAACAGAATTAAGTTTGCAATTTATAGCTTGATGGGTGAAGAGAAAGCTTACTATATTGCAGATAAACTAAGAATAGATAATTTGTATATAGAAGAACCACTTGCTATTGATTATAGCTATCAGGTTTTTCTATCTGAAAGCGCCAAGATAATTAAATGTACTGCGGGAATACTGAAAATTAACGATTTAAAGCCGGATAATCGCGGAATTATCTTTAAGTACAAGCAAATAAGTAAAGAAACATTCGCGCAGTTAGAAATACCCGTAGTGCAAAATCATCAAGCTGTTTATGCATTTACAAAAGCTAATTTAATGAGCGGTAATTGGAATTTAGCGAAATATGCTTTATTCAGTACTTTCAATCAAAAATTAATCGATAGGCACGCTAAAGCATTGACTAATCAGGAACTTGCAAGCTTCGAGCGCGATATTGAGACAGCAATATTTTCTCATCAAGTAATGCAAGAATCGGATTTTAACTTAAATCAAAACAATAATCGTATTTCGCTGTTAGAACTAATTCAAATTTTAGAAAAACACCGACATAGCATTATTGTTAACTTGAAACACTTGCGAGAAAATTACCAATACCAAAGTGTTAAAAGAGTCAAAGGTTATCGAGATGCAAACGGTAACTTACTTAAACCTTGGCTAAAGACAGAATATATTGATGAAGGTGATTATGTGGATATGGGTTGTTTTGAAATCAACCGCAACACTGCCACGATAAATATGCTTGTTACTCGTAAAGTTAAACTTGTAAAAACAGAAGATGAAACCCCGGTAATTGAAATCGCCGGTTTGTTAGCGAATGATTTGACCAGTTATAACAACTATACAGTAGTTAGCGATCGCCAACTGAATATCAAATCGCTGAAAGTGAAAATCAGTAGCAAGAAAACTTTTGATTTACTTAAGCACAAAGGTATAATTGCAGCAGAAAGTTTTGATTTTCGTTCTGAATATATAATCAATTTAGAAAATCTGCCGTTAGTAAGCTTAGATGGAAAATATCGCAACATTGACGGTTTATTCAACCAACTAGCTGAAATCAAAATTCTAGCCAGCATCATTTCCGCGCATCTGAAGCAGGAATCCGATACATTTGTACCGGAACAGTTGGATGAATTGAAAAAACATTATTTATCCGAAAATCTTTATCTCAACTTCCCTACAGTTAAAGCTGAAGGTACAATTGATACAAAGGTTAGCTATAAAATCGATATCGGTAGTAAAGATATTCTCAACTTGAGTAAACTTTATTCTGCAAATAAATTCTTGGAAAGAAGATATGAGGTTTACGATACGGAAACAGGGGAGATTTTCAGCAAACCTACCTTTGAAATGACTTTGAGGGAAAATATTGCCGTTCGTCAAAAGCCACTTTCACCAAGAATGAAAGTTACTAAAGTTGATGAATTGATGAAACCGATTTTTGATGATTTTCTAGGAATTGATAATAATGGGAAAGTTGCGGGGATTTTAGAGTATCTGGAAAACCTCTCTCCTGCAAGGAAAGAGGCTTTGAATTCTCCCCATTCCCTACTAGGGAAGGGGGCTGGAGGGTTAGGTAAGCAAGAAAAAATTGCAGCATTAACCGCAACTAAAGTCAAATTAGATGAATATGTAGAGAAGATTTATCAAGATAAAATTTCACCTTTGGTATTTTACATTGGTTCTACGGGATTGTTGCCAGATGGAATGGAAGGGAAAGCCATGAGTGCGATTCAACTTGCTGCACTTTGCCCCAATTTAAGTTTTTCAAAGGATGAATCTGAAGGATTATTTTTTGAAGTTGGTGATAGTTTGATTGGAATTTATGAAAAGGTAGAGTGTTTGAGTCGAAAAAGTTTAGCGAGTGTTGGGTAATTCAATTTTAGATTGTAAAATCCTGATTCAACTATAAATTAATCTGTAGAGACGCAAATTTCGCGTCTCTTTTTTTGGTATGAATGTATTAATATAAGCAGCCGACATAAAACTTATTTATTGTTTTCCTATCGTTAATGTGATAATAATTATCTCTAGTTTTTACCGTGAAAATATTGATATAAATTAATGTAATGGTATTATGGATAACATTTTTTCCAGGTTGAGTGATAACCTGTCGGAATCGTTTAATTCTGTTACGAAAGGATTTAATTTAACTGATACAATAGAAGATTTATTGCCTAATATTGCTACTGTAATTCCTTTAACTAATGCCCCGCAGCTTTTTGATGAGTTTGTTTCGAGTATTGATTTAGTAGATTTAGGGGGTAATATCCTAGAGTTCGGAGGTGATATTTTAGAAACGCTAGCAAACCCATTTGTTAATAACCTAGAAGATATTATTGGTAATAATCCTACACCGCAAACTTCAATATCTGACTTAATTACAGGATTGAATACCGTATCTACTTTTGACCTTGAAGCTGACCTTACAAACGAAGATAATTTTTATAATCTTCCTTATCCAAACGATTTACGATTAACTCCAGATGGAAACCCAGACTTATCAGGATTTCCAATTCCAGATAATAATATATTCGCCGAAAGTATAAAGAGTATTGCAGACGATAGCCCCGGTTTCCCTACAAACACTGCGGGCTATTTTCGATTTAACTTTCCTGTTGCAACCCAAGATTTTGATGACGTTATTGCAGCAGATACCGATTCACCAATTTTATTAATAGATATTGACCCGGACTCTCCGAATCGAGGTGAGTTATTACCAACTGTTGCATCAACTTTTAGACCAGATGTTAATTATGTTCCACCTTTCTTACTCGGTGTTGCCCCCGCACCGGGTATAATACTTAATCCCAATCGCACTTATGCTTATGTAGTTAAAAGCTCTCTTGATAATGCGATCGGTAGACCTTTGAATGCTTCCCCAACTTTGCAGCAATTAATTGATGGTGAAACTCCTCAAGGTGAACTAGGAGATGAAGCCAGGGAACTTTATCAACCACTTTGGGAAACATTAGACGACATTGAAGTTAATCCCGACGACGTGGCAGCAGCTACAGTATTTACCACAGGAGATGTTGTAGCGGAATTTGCTAAATTATCCGATGAAATAGTAGAACGGTACGATGTCACAATTGAAAATTTGCAGCTAGCTCCAGAAGATGGTGCGAGCAATCCTCGTTTCTACGAACTACAGGGAACGGTGACAATGCCGCAGTTTCAGGAGGGAACTCCCCCATTTGATACCGAAGGACTTTTTGAGTTTGACCAAAACGGCTTTCTGATAGAACAGCGTACCGAAGAAGTTCCGGTAACAATTACCATACCCAAAACACCGATGCCAGATGGTGGTTATCCTTTAATGGCTTACTTCCACGGTTCCAGCGGTTTGACTACTCAATTAGTAGATAGAGGAGCGATAACCGAACCAGGGGGAGAACCAACTCCCGGAGAAGGACCTGCATTCGTAGTCGCCGAAAAGGGATTTGCTGCTGTAAGTAGTGCTTTACCGCTTAACGAGCAACGCTTTCCCGATGGCTCGAATACTACCTATTACAACGTGCAGAATTTAGCAGCTTTCCGAGACACCTTCCGACAAACTGTAATCGAGCAAAGATTACTACTGGAAGCAATGGAAGATTTAAAAATTCCTTCAGAGGTAATAGGTTCTCAAGCAGATGTTCTGCTTCCTGATGGCAAAACTGATTTCGGATTTCAAAGTTCACCTGTAATGGCGTTTGGACAGTCTTATGGAGCGCAGGTAGCTAATGTTATTGGTGCTATTGAGCCAAAAATTGGCACTGTAGTATCAAGTGGTTCGCCAGCATATTTTGCCTTACAAGCAGTTGAAAACGAAGAAATTGCATCTCTTGGTCGTTTGCTTGTAGGAACACTACAGGAACTGAATCCCATTTATCCCGCTCTTAACTTGGTTGAAACTGCATGGGGAGCAGTAGAGCCAATTGTATATATGCCACACATTGCTCAAAGACCGTTACCAGGTAATCCAGTACGCTCGATATATCAGCCCGTAGGTAAAGGAGATACTATAGTTTCCGAAAACGTATTTAACGCTCAAGCTCTTGCTGCGGGAGTCGAACAAGCAGGGGAAATACTGTGGTCAGAAATGCAAGAATCTCTTGCGCTTCAAGGATTAGATGGTATTGTTCCTTATCCAGTTGCTAATAATTTAGTCTCAGAAAATGGAACACCATATACAGGGGTAGTCGTTCAGTATGAAGGTGATGGAATTGCCGATTCTCACGGAATTTTTGCTCAATTAGATGAAGTTAAAGAGCAATATAGCGAGTTTTTTGATAGTTTTCAGGAGACTGGAATTGCTGTTGTGCCTGCGTCTTGATTGGAGGTTTTTGGTTGGGTGGAATAGCAAACCTCACCCTGTCCTCCGGACATCCCTCTCCTTATTAAGGAGAGGGAAAAAATATTTGTAGGGTGTGTGACGGCTGAAACAATTTATCGAGCATAACGAACTAATTGGAAATTGCCGTCACGCACCATCTCCATAAACAATAAATTTACCTATTAGATATTGTTTGGCATTTTTAATTACATAAAGGTATCGAGAAAATCTTTAAATTACGTGTTTTTATTGACTAAATTAATAATGCTTGAGTTAAAGTCTACTAATGAGTAAAAATACTAGCTTTTTCCCAACATTTTCTTTGAATATTGTTGCTCGTTTAGCAATTGTTTTGCTGTGTGTTTCGTCGTCTTTAATGATTGGTGATATTAGTTGGGGAACAAACTCCTGTCAGAAAAAAGATGTTAATACCCTGCTTAAGTGTTTGAGTCAAGATGATGAAATTTTAAGGGATGATGTTATTGAGCTATTGAAGCAAATTCGTAAGAGTGAGAATGCAGATCCTTTGTTGTTGGAAGCAGCTTTGACAAATAAAAAATTATTAGTACGAAGTGGTGTTAAGCAGGTTTTTGAAAATACTAACGAGGAAGTACCAGAACACTTAATAACTACTTTAAAGGATACAAAAGATGCAACAATCCGTCGCAGAGCGATTATATTATTGAGTCAGATAAATTGGAAAATGGAATCGAAATCTGACGAAATTATGAAGCAGTTAAGTCAAGATTTAAATAAGAATAAAACAGACGTAACTCTACTTCGTAATGCTACTTATACTATAGGAAAAATATACCAAGAACTTTATCAAAAGAATGTAACCGATGAAAATAGCAATACAGATACCAGTAAAATAATAATTCACTTAACTGAACTTTTGAAATTCTCAAACCCAAAATATAATAATGTAGTTCAGAATACTGCTGATGCTTTAGGGAAAATATGCCAATACAAAATAAAAAATATAAATCAGAATAAAGAAGAAGCACAACTATGTCAAGATGAAGTTATACAAGGATTAAATCATAAATTAGTTGACCCCAAAAAAAATACCAGTATATTTCGCTCTTCTGCTAACTCTTTAAAGCTAATATACCAAAAACTATATGAACCAGACAGTAAGAAATTAAAAGATAAAAATATCAGTAGAGTAACCAATGAAATAATAACAAAGCTGAGTAAAGGTTTGTATGAACAAGATGCTCACGTACAGGGTAATTCTGCAAATGCTTTAGGAGCATTGGGTATAGAAGTAGCTAAACAGGAATCATCAGTAGAAAAATTAACTGAACTTTGGGCTGGAAAAAAAGTAGAGGAAAATGTCAAAAGAAAGGTTGGTTCTGCTCTAGTAAAAATTGCTAATAATATTGAAATATACACGAGAAAACAATTATTCATTCCCGATGATTTTAACAATTCTATTACACACTTGAAAAATGCACCAGACAAAATTACAAACGATCAGAAGTCTTATCAATACGAAGAATTGCAATTAAAACACTCTTTGAATAAGATAACATACCGTCAGCCGAGTATTATTTGGGAAAAAATTAAAAAATGGAATAATCAAACTAATAATCTTTTGCTAATAATATTCATATTGTTAATATTGTACCCTTCACTATGTTCTATTATCCTGAGATTTAAACCAATATGGCTAATAAACATAAGTGAATGGCTATTATCCTACAAATTAAGTTATCCAGCAATATTAAATGGACGAGCAATAAAACCAGGGTCTATTTTGATATTCATGTTCCTATTTGATTTGTTCAGGTTCCATCCAAGAGCACTTGATGCGTGGGTAAAAAAATATATTTCTGAGGCTAAAGAACGCTTTGAATTATGGAAAACTGTAGAACAGCGTTCTACTCATATCCCAGTTGAAGCAACTTCCCATGGAAAGCCTGTAACTATCACTGAAATTTTAAAGGAGACATTTGAAAGCAATCGAGCTTGTTTACTCATATTTGGTGAAGGTGGTACTGGAAAAACTAGTTTGGCTTGTCAGGTTGCTAGGTGGGTTATGTCGGGAGACTGTGAAAAATCTCCTTCTAAGCATTTAATGCTACCAGTTTTGATTGAAAGAGACTTACAAAGCTCTTTACTCGAAGCAGTAGAGGGAACACTTAAAAATTTAATTGATTATGGCAACAGAACAATTTCCCAGGAATTACTAGAAAAACTCCTCGAAAAACAACGCATCTTGGTAATTGTGGATAATTTCTCAGGAATGAGCCAAAATACACGCGACTTAATCAACCCTGGTATTGGCAGTTTTTGCATAAATGCTTTGATTCTCACTTCCCGCTTAGATGAAGAAGAAAAACTCGGGAATATTACCAAAACTAAACTTAATCCCAAACCCATTCAGGTCAATAGTCTTTCTTCTTTTATGCATTCTTATCTCTTACATCGTGGTAAAGTAGATAATTTAAGCGATATTGAGTTTTTTGATGCTTGTAAGCAAATTTCCAAGATGGTTGGTACTCGTGACATCAATGTTCTACTAGTTAAGTTGTTTGCTGATTTGATTGAAAACAAAATTGAAAACAGAAGAGATTTACCTAATAACATTCCCGATTTAATGCTGCAATACCTCAACCAAATTAATCAGGATGTTACTAGAGATAAAAAAGTTGATGATAGAAAAGTTCATAAAGATGCAAAGATCCTGGCTTGGGAATGTTGTAGGCAGACTGTTAAACCATTTAGACCAATACCTATCACCATAGAAGACACTTTAAAAGCTTTAGGTGGTGACGACGCAGAAAACCGTCTCAAATATCTCAAAGATTTAGATATCATCCAATTCATCGGTGCAGCACAAGACCAAATCGGTTTTGTACTCGACCCCTTAGCGGAATATCTCGCCTGTTTACACTTACTAAAAATAAACGGTAATAACCAAGAATTGTGGCATAATTTGTTACAAAAATTACAACAAGCCGCAGATACCGAAGATGCACCAGAATCTATTCAAGGTTTTCTCTTAGCATTGCGAGATTGTTATTTCGCCAAAGGAAAACAAGCGAATATACCGGAAACTATTGCGAAAAAGCTTGAGAATTTACCTAAAATTGGTAATGGGTAATTGGTAATTGGGCATGGGGCATGGGGCATGGGGGATTGGTAAATTGGTGATAAATATCAAATCAAATTTTATATCAATCCAAAATCTTTCTATTCTTGACAACTCTTAAGAAAACACAATATATCTGAAACAGGGCACAATAAAGATATATAAGAGCATAAAATGCCCGCGTGCAATGAGTTACTGTCTTAATCCTAGTTGTCCAAATCCGCAGAATACGAATAGTGAAAAGTTTTGTTTGAGTTGTGGCTCTAAGTTACTGCTCAAGCAACGTTATCGTGCGATGAAACCGATTGGGCAAGGTGGTTTTAGCAGGACTTTTTTAGCTCGGGATGAAGATAAACCGTCTCAACCTTTTTGCGTTATCAAACAATTTTATCCTCAAGCTCAAGGTACTGGTACTTTAGCTAAGGCAATAGAATTATTCAACCATGAAGCAATGCGTCTGGAAGAGTTGGGGAAGCATCGACAAATACCCGAACTTTTGGCGTATTTCACTCAAGATGATAGACAATATTTGCTGCAAGAATTTATTGATGGTTTGAATTTAGGGCAGGAATTACAGCAAAACGGAGTGTATAACGAAACTCAAATTCAGCATTTTTTGAATGAATTGTTGAGAATTTTACAATTTTGCCATCAAAAACAAATTATTCACCGCGATATTAAACCCGAAAATATTATTCGTCGTCAAAACCCTGCCAAACTTAAAGGGCAAATTGTATTAGTTGATTTTGGTGCTTCTAAAGTTGTAACTCAAGCTTCGATGCAGCAAACTGGTACCAGCATCGGCAGCCCGGAATATGTTGCACCGGAGCAAATGAGAGGTAGAGCGTTATTTTCTAGCGATATCTACAGTTTGGGAGTTACCTGCATTCATTTGTTAACTGGGAAATCTCCGTTTGATATATACGATATCAATAATGATGTTTGGTTATGGAGAAATTATCTTTCGGCTAGTATTAATCAAAATTTAGGCAATATTTTAGATAAAATGCTGGCGACTACCCCCGCACGTCGCTATCAAACTGTTGATGAAGTATTGGCAGATTTGAATACTTTACCTACTTTAATTTCCCAAACTGGAAATACTGTAAAACCAGTTGTAACACCATCAAATACAACTCCACCCCCGATTGTTTCTTCTTCTCCCAGTCAAATAGACAAGGAATTGGAGGAGATGAAAACTATATTTATGAATGGTAAAAAATCTCAAAATAAAAATCAAAACTCAAATTCTTCTCCAAATACACAGCAGTCAGCTAAAAATAGCAAAATAGACGATGAATTGGAAGAATTGAGAAAGAAGTATGGGAATAATAATTAGGTAATTGATAATTGGTGATTGGTAATTGGGTATGAATACTGAGATATTACCAAATTTGTTTCATATTAAGAATTTATCGCTGCATTTATAATCTGTAAGCATCAGATTGATTTGAGTAAAAACCGCATTTTATCAAGTTTCAGTAATGTTTCGCTTATGTTTAAGAAATCGTCTAGTTAACATAAGTAGATAATTTTGTAACTTATTGAACGTATTAATAGTATGAGATACATTTTGGGAGCATCCCAATTATGCAAAAATCCCGCAGACTAAAAGCCTGGGGCTAATAGTACCAAGCCCACCTCCGTGGGCTTCGTTTATGTAGCCGCACCCTTACAGGGTGTCGGGCAAAATGTTTGTTCAAAATCGGGATGCTCCCTACATTTTTTCTAGAGCGATTTAAAATATTAAATTTTTTTCAGGTTTCTTCAGGTTTCTTCAGGTTTTTTAAGTATTTACAGCATTCTTTCATCATTGTTCAGATTTTATCTTGAAAACAATAGATTGAAAATGAATTAATAAAGTAAGAATTTATGGAAAGTTTTATTAGTATGAAATTCACAAAGCTATTGTCTTTAAGTTTAGTATTATTTACATTATTCGGATGTAATAAACCACCATCAGCAAACCAAGTAATTAATCCTATAGAAGCAGAAACTACACCCCAGGAAGAAAATTCAACTCCTCCAGTAGCTACAAATAATCAACCTCCAAAAGTATCTCAAACAAGAAATACTTCTCCTCAAAGAGTTGCAAGAGTAGAAACAACTACTCAAACACAGAATAATTCTCCTCAAAGAGTTAAAAGAGTAGAAACAACTACTCCAATACAGAATACTTCTCCTCAAATAGTTGCACAAAAACAGACTTCTTCTAAATACGGAACCTTAGAAGAATTAAACGCAAAAATCAAAAAACGTAATGGACGAATTATCGGCTCGGCGACTTGCGATGATGATGGACTAGAAAATGATGTTCGCGTTGATTTTAATGGTGATGGGATGCCAGATGAATGCGTTACCGCTAATCTCAAAATGCATCCATTATTTTCAGAAGAAACTCTTGATGGTGTTACCAGTTTTCTGAATTATCTTGAAAAGGGTTCTCAAACGACTTCAAGAAAAGAAGGTAATTATAATTATTATCTTTGGAAAAAAGATGGCAAAATTGTAAAAGCTATCAAATCAGAAAAGAATTCTGCTAGCTCGGTTCATTATTGGTTTTATGATGGGAAACCAATTGCGGTTTTTCAAGTTGATGATAACGGCAGTTCTATTACTAATAAATATTTTATCTATTATGAAAATGGCAAACTCAGTTCAATAATTGAACTTTTCGGTCCTGAAATGAATAACTCCAGAACAATACTAGAATTCAATAATCAACAACTTCAAGACGCTAAAAGCTTACTTAATGGTTATAAAGAAATTTTCAATGTTTTTGGCGCAGATTAATTATAGAAATTGTAACAGTTACAATACCAACTTTGTGCGTGACAGCAAAGGCTTTATTCTCAACTGAAAAATTGCTATTTGAGTAAGTCACAAATTATCTGAAGCGAGTAAATAAATTTACACACTATAGAAGAATTAATAACATGAAATTCGTAAAAGTATTGTCTGTGGGTTTAGTAGCATTTGCATTGTTCGGCTGCAATCAAACTTCTGCTGTAAGTAATGATGACAATGTAATAGAATCAACTGAACCAACTATATCTCAAGATCAAGATCAAGATTCTGATTCCGCCAGCGAGACAACCACAACTAAGGCGAATAAACCAAGTAACTCCATTAAAATCGCAGCCGCAAAAAACAATAAAAAAAATAAAACTGGAAAACAAATAGGACCAAGATTTGACTGTAATGGTGATGGAATATCTAATGGTGCGCGTATAGATTACGATGGTGATGGAATACCCGATGATTGTATTGAAAGTGATGAAAAAACCAAATCGGTTATTGATGAAACTTCTTACGATACTGCATTAAAATCTTTAAATTCTATTACCAAAGGTTGTCAAGAAAGTAAAAAAACTCCACAAGCTACTGACTACTATATTTGTAAACTTGATGGCAAAATTGTCAAGGCTAGCGAATATAATTCTGAAGCAGGAGCAGGTCTTGATTTTTGGTTTATTGACAACCGAGTAATTGCAGTTCAAAGACCTCATAGTCAAGAACTTTTCCTTTACGATAAGAACGGTAAGCTCAAATCTAAATTTAATTACCCTAAGAAAGTCAGAAATATCAGCAATCAAGACCGTAAAGATGGGGAATACTTGTACAATCGCGATGGTTATGAAAGAATAGTTTCAGCTTTTAATCACAAATCATCTGCAAAAACAACAACATCTAAAAACGGAATCATTGACGAAACTTCCTTCCAAACCATATCAAAATCTTTAGATTCGATAACTAAGGGTTGTCAAAAAACTGAGAAAACCCAAAACGGCAACAATTATGAAATTTGTAAACAAGGCAATAGCATTGTAAATGCTAGCGAATATAATGCCGAAGTAGGCGCTGGTTTAGCCTATTGGTTTTCTCCAAATGGTAAAGTTGTTGCAGCTAGATACTTAGCAAGTGGAGACCTTTACGTTTTTAATAGTAATGGTAAAGTGACTTCCAAAATTGATGTTTATGAGTCAAAGAAAATAAATAATATCAGCGCAGAGGATCGCAAACAAGCTGAACAAAACTTGTACGTTAATTACAAAGACATTTTCAAAGTTTTTAATCTTTAAGGATATAGCAGTAGCTTTTCCCCTCTCCTTAACAAGGAGAGGGGTGCCCGTAGGCGGGGTGAGGTTGCGGATGTTAATTATCAAAAACCCGGTTTTTCAACAAATCAGCTTTTCAATCATTACCTTTTAGTTTTACTATTTCTACGCTTCTTATTTAGATTTAGTACATACTTTGCTTGTTGTAAATCTGCTTGTGCTTTTTGTTTATTTCCTAATCTGATGTAAGTAACTGCTCTCCCCAGATAAGCAACCGCAGCGTAATTACTTCTTCTATCAATTCTTAATGAAGCATTAAAATCACGAACAGAACCACGGTAATCTTTTAAAATATTTCGAGTCATTCCTCTTTTTATATAAGCAATAGAATTCCTCGGATTTAACCGCAATACTTTGTCATAAGATGCTTTCGCTTTTTGATAACTCTTTAATTTATAAAAAGCATCTCCTAATTTCATATGAGCGTCTTCATATCTTGGATTTAAGTTTACTGCTTTAGATAAGTCTGTGACGGCAGCTTGATAGTTTTTATTTTTAAACTTACTACCTCCTCGTAGGTAAAAGTCATCAGCTTTAGGCTTTTTAGCAACGGTAGTAGGAGGTTTTTTGATGCTAGGTTTTGTATCTTTAAAAGCATAAAGCTGTTTAAAGGTATTAATCGGAACCCCCAAATTAAAACCAGTTTTGATAATAATATTAGGATTAGCTTCCGATATTTGATAATTTTGAGTTGTATCTCCTCTACCGTGAATTCCGATTAATTCTCCTCTTTGATTCAATACTGGACCACCGCTCATTCCTGGTAAAGTATCGATGGTGTAAACTAGTGCGTAGCCTTCGCGTAAAGGTTTAGAAGCATTAGCACTTATTCTTCCATCGAGAAAAGTGTAAATAGATTCCGAAATTGCTGCCGTGGGTTTGGGAAATCCTGCAACGTAAACTGTTGTTCCTTCAGTGCTAGTATCTGAGTTGCCAATTTTAGCCGAAGTGTAATTATTATTATTATTATTAGTAAAATTCACCACTGCTAAATCAACATTAGGTAACTTTTTGACGCTACTAATAGCATGACGTTGATTATCGTTAGTAATAATTTCGTATTTATCTTGTCTCCCCACCACATGAGCGGCAGTTAATACTGTATAGTTATTTCCCAATTTATTGATTATTACACCAGAACCACTACTATTGTCGCTATTAATTAAAACAGTAATTTCTTTTGCAATTTTTGCAACTTGAGGTGAAGATTGGGCTGTAGCTGATTGCGGCTGTATTAATGTAGTTGATGTTCCTATTAGTAACGGTAACAGTAGATGATTATATCTCATGATTAAAGTCCTAAAACTATCCTTACAGGCTGGATTATACTGATAAAAGTGTAAATAAAAGAAATTAAAGTTAACTGAAGAGCAGCTTTAATTTCTAAATTTAAACTTATTAGTTAATCATGCTAATTAACTTCATAACTTCATTGTAAGAAGCTTTATCTCCTCGCAATTGATACAGATTTGCAGACCTTTGTAAATTATTTTTAGCTTCTGGTTTATTCCCTTGTAAAGCGCTTTTAATTCCTTTATACATGTATTTATCAGCATCACTAACAACGTATCTAATTGCATTATTAATATCTGCTAGCGCTCGTTGTCGATCTTTTTGCTGAATGCGGATAATTGTGCGGAAAAAATAAGCTTTATCTTGAGAAGGGTCTAAACTCAAAGCTTTATTTAGATCGGTTAATGCTCCCTGAGAATCTTTTTGTTGAACTAAGCGTATCGAGGCTCTACTTGTATAAGCACTAGCGTCATTAGGATTAATACGAATCGCTTGAGCATAGTCAGCTAATGCTTTTTTTATATTTCCATTTCTGCTGTAAACATCTCCTCGTAACTCATACATTTCTGCATCTTGAGGATTAGCTTTTATCGCTTTTGTAAATGAATTAATTGCTGCTGGATAATTATTTGATAGTTGGAAAGCTAAAGCTTGAGAACCATGTGCATAAGATTGGTTTCCTTGAGCAGCTAGTAGTTGAGAAGCTTTATTAAAAGTAGTAATAGCTTTTGGTGTATCCCCGAAATTATAGTGAATCACACCAAGTATTAGATAAGGAAGCGCATAATTAGGAGCAATGCTGATGGCTTGATTTACATCGGCGATCGCACTTATTTTGTCTTGAAGTTTCAAATGAGTAAAACTCCTACCCATATAGGCATAAGCATCGCTGGGTTGAAGGGATAAACTCTTGTTATAATCGGCGAGCGCTCCCTTTAAATCTCCCGACTGTACCCGAGTCATTCCCCTTTCGTTATAAGCATCGGTATCTTTAGGATTGAGTTTAATTGCTTGAGAAAAAGCCGCAATTGCTCCCGGATAATCTTGTTTCAACATCCGCATCGAACCTTGGCTTCTAAAAGCATCGCTCTTATTACCTTGCTCGGAAAACAACTCGGCAGCTTTCTGTAAATCCTTAATCGCTTTTTCGCGCTCTCCAGTATTTTGTCTGGCTTCAGCACGACGGTAATAAGCAAAAGCATATTTAGGATTTATTTTAATAGCTTGATTTAAATCTTTGATAGCTCCTTGAAAATCTGCTTTATTTCGCTTTTCAACACTTTGTAGATAAAAATCGTCAGCTAATGGTTTATTGGTAGCGGCATTATTTGGAGCCGCAGCAACTTTTGGCGTATCTAAACCAGCCGTTTTAAACTGCTTGGTAAAAGTACTAATAGGAATACCTAAATTTCTACCGGTTTTAATAATTATATTAGGGTTAACATCAGAAATGTTGAAATTTTCGGTAGTATCTCCCCTGCCGTGAACACCGATTAATTCACCCTTTTGATTTAATATCGGACCACCACTCATTCCTGGTAAAGTATCGATACTATAAACTAAAGAATAGCCATCACGTAAAGACTGAGAAGCATTAGCAATAATTCGCCCATCCATAAAAGTATAAAGCGAATTAGAAACCGCCGCAGTGGGCTTAGGAAAACCAGCGACATAAGCAGTAGTTCCTTCCGTAGAGTTACTAGAATTTCCCAGCTTCGCAGTCGCATATTGTTGATTGCTGTCAAATTGAACAACAGCCAAATCAACACCTTGTAAGGGTTTAATATTGCTTTTATTCAACTTATAACGCTGCCCATCGGAAGTGACGATATTGTAATCGCTCGTTTTTCTGACAACATGAGCAGCAGTAAGAACAGTATAAGTATTTCCAGAACGTTGGATAATAACTCCACTACCCGGAGAATCTTGATTATCAATTAAAACAGTAATTTTCTTCGCAATCTTTGCCACATCAGCAGAAGATTGAGCCAAAGCAAACTGAGGCTGTACCAATATAGTTGATACAGTCAACATTACAGGAGAAAGTGCGTAAATTAATTTCATTTGTTCAACTCCGAAAGCACAATTACCAATTACCAATTACCCATTACCTATTCAATCTTTCAACCTTCTGCATCGGCACAGCCCAACTTAAACGAACAATCTTTTCATGCAAAGCCTTATCAGCCTCTTCTCCCGACTCAAATACAGAAGGAATATCCCACAATGGAAAAGCGTGCATCCCATTGACACCGACAACTTCACCTCGAAGATTCAACAAAGCGCCACCGCTCATTCCCTTTTGAATATCGTTGGTATAACCAATTTGATATCCTCCCTGTAAAGCTTTATCTAAAACTAAAGAAACCTTACCGGCAGTCAACCGAAACTTGACACGAGTATCGCCTTCAACAAAAGGAAACCCAGCAGCAACAACTGCCGTACCTGGAATTGGCTTTACTCCAATAGGAGCAACAGGATAAGACTCGCCTCTAGTACGAAACTCTAATATTGCTAAATCATCACCTTTCTCAGAAGCAACATATCGTGTTTGAGCTTCCCAAATGCGATTATCTGAAGTTTTAATCCGATAGGGAGGTTTACCAGCTCGCAATACATGAGCATTAGTTACCACCGTATAAACACAACCCTGTTTTTTGAGTAAAAATCCCGTTCCTACAATACTTGGAGCCATGACGTTTACAGAAATCTGTTCCGCTCGATGGCGTAGTTGTTTTGCTGATAATATTGATGACTGTTTTGCTTGAGATTGATTTTCGCAAACAGCATTAGTGCTTCCAGCCGAAAGAGTACAGCATAAATTCGACACAGACAGCACCAGCGATAAACAGCTAAAACAGCCGATAAATTTCCATCTGTGCCAAAAATGCATCATATATTTTTACATTGGATTTTGCACAAAGTTAGCAAAAAGAAGTTTCGCGAAACTTTTCAAACTAGTACTACTTTTCATAAAATCTGATGGGTTTTCTCTCATACCCGCTCGGGGTTGCAACCCCCGGCGGTGTTGAGAATGGTGCAAGATGTAAGATTCATAGGACTAAAATAAAAATCGTCAAAACTAATGAAAAGAACTACTACTCCGCCACATTAATTCTGAGGGGTATACGGAAAAAATAAAAAATGATTCTATTTCCTCTTCCTCGCTTCATTGCTACCGCTTTGTAAATACATTTCAAAATCGACATCTACAGAATTAGCGCTTTCGTTGAGTACCATTCCTCCGGCTAATCCACGTCTATCTAACAACCTGCGTATAGTCGCTTGAGGATTGCTACCCGGTTTCAAAGTAAATAAAACAGTGTCGCTAGTACAGCCAATTCCCGGACTCGGAGTAGCACACAATACAGGCTGTCCTTTGAGAGTATCGGCGGTAATGTACCTTAGAATACCGTGGTCGTAAAACCTTTGAAACTTGTTCGATACTGCTCCACAACGCTTCTTTGGTGTCCACGGTGGTGGAAAGTAATTGCTAATCCACCGAACTATCGGCACTTTTTTACCATCTTGAGTGCGAGCAAAAGTTGTAGGAACAGACTTATTCCTATACGTGCTTGTACCGCAATAAAAAGTTGCACCTCCAGCATAGGAAGGCTGGTTACTAAAAGTTACTGCGGTGAATACAGTCAAAGAACTTATAGCAGCTCCACTTAATACTCTTACAAGTAAACCCAGTTTCATAAATCAACGCCACTCTATATAAAAGCGTAAATTCGACTTTTCTGTTAACTTTTTCCAGCTACAAGCGTAAGGAGTAGCATTTCGGATTATGCCTAGATATATCACTGTTCTTATCGCTTTTTTAATAAAGATATTGTTAAGAGCAAAATTAACTAAGTATATTTTTGTATAAAAAAATAATCTTTCAGATAGAGATAGTAAGGATTTACAAATAGCTAATGGAGAATAATTAATAGATGCGGTAAGATACAACGCATAATTTGTAAAAAAATATTAAGTCAAGACTATATTGCTGCTGAAAAAAACCGTCACTTATTGGAGAATAAAAGTTATCCAACTTGCTGTAATTTATCCAATTCCAGAGAAAGAGATTAATCATTTATGTACAAATCTAAAAAATCACTCTTTCAGGCAATTCAACAGAGTTGGCGTTTTATCAACAAATGGTTTTTGGATACACCCCAAAGGGCGCTGTTATTAGCTTATGAAGCGGCGTTAAAGATTAGGGATATTGAAGATAAACATTTTTCAGGAAACAAAATATCTGAAGAATCTAATATATATACAGCAAACGTTTTATCTTATTGGCAAGCAGAGCTTGAAAAATATCTGAAAACAATTAATTTTAGGTTAGCAGAATTTCAACGCAGCAGTTCGTTGTTAACTGTAACCGATAAAACATTTTTAGATAAACTCAAGTTTATTGATGAAGTTACCGCAAGATATGCAGTTGACAAAGAATTTACTACTAAAAGAAGAATAGTTACAACCCAATCAAATACTCAAGAACAGAAAGAACATTATGAATTAGATTATGACGATACAGATATAAATAAAATGAAAGTTAAGCCCGTGACTGTAAAAACGGGCTTGTTTCCGGGTTCAATTACTAGAAGTTTCAAAAAAATAATTAAGGAATTATCTCCACGGGCAGAAGAAAAAACTGTCAGAGATTTCAGAACTTCCAGCAAAAGAACGAGAATAGCTCTGAAATTTTTAGCTACCTTAATAATAGTACCTTTTTTAACATATTTATTTTTAAAACAATTAGTAATTTATCCGATAGTAGAGCGAGTCAGAACCGATGCAGCTACCGATGCTTTTCTGAATAGTCATATTGAAGAGCAAGTTTTGCAAGAATTCAAATTCTATCAGCAAGAACTTAAATTTGAAAAACTAATTCTGCAAGCTCCATTATTATCTTCAGAAATACAGCAAAAACAAAAAGAAAGAGCAATAAAAATAGCAGAAGAATTTCATCACAAAAATAACAGCGCCATCAGCAACGTATTCGCCGATATCATCTCATTAATCGTATTTGCATTCATAATTGCTACTAGTAAAAGAGAAGTAGCAATACTACAATTATTTATTGATGATACAGTCTACGGACTTAGTGACAGTGCCAAAGCTTTTTTAATTATTTTATTAACAGACATGTTTGTCGGTTTCCACTCACCCCACGGATGGGAAGTACTGCTTGAAGGAATCGCAAAACATTTAGGAATTACACCCACAAGAGATGTAATATTTCTATTCATCGCCACATTCCCCGTCATCCTAGATACTATTTGTAAATACTGGATATTTCGTTATTTAAGTCGTATCTCACCTTCGGCATTGGCTACATTTAAAGAAATGAATGAGTAATTGGGAATTGGGCATGGGGCATGGGTAATTGGTAATTGGTAATTGGTAATTGGTAATTGGTAATTGGGAAGAGGGAGTAGAGGGGGAAGAAAATTCTTACTTCTTAACTATTCACTATTCACTATTCACTGTTCACTGTTCACTGCTCACTGTTAACTGCTCACTGTCAACTGACTATCTCAAACCCCTGCAAACCTTCTAATTGCGAATATTCTACTTGCACATCTTTGACAACAGCAGCATCTGAACCTTGATGGCACCAGCGAATCATTTTTTCTACAGTTTCCGAAGCACCTTCAAAAACAGCTTCAACGCGACTGTCGGGAAGATTTTTTACCCATCCGTTTAAACCCAAGTTTCTAGCTGCATTCATCGTAGAGTAACGATAGCCGACTCCTTGAACTTTTCCCGAGATGAATACATGAGCGCGAGTTTGTTTTGGTAAAGTGGGATTTGACATGATTTTACAGTTATCAGTGAACAGCGAACAGTTATCAGTCAAAGGTGTATGATGCGTTAAAACCTTCCGTTTATAATACACCCCACAAAGGAAGATATTAGATAATTATGATTTTTTATCTGCGCTTACACCGTAGTATTAAAGAAGAGGGTAAAAGTGAGATTTTCGTACTTTATTCAATATAAAATCAATTTAAAATAAAAATTTTTAAACTCAACACCTATAAACTTAACAATATATACAAAATCCAAAATCTACAATCTAAAATTCAAAATGGAATTACCTCCCCTCACTACAGATACAATTTGGGCAATTCTTAACAAAGAAATTGACGATACTACTGTTAACCAGTTGGTATGGCATTACTTGGGTTATGGTTACGATGAATCTACGGGTAAGTGGGATGCAAATAATGCCTCTGAAGAATGGCGTAGCGAATATCCAGAGCCACCAGATTTTATTGCTAATCGTCCGCCAACGGTTAAGTTAACCCGTTCGATTCCCAAGGAAAACAAACAAATGCTCAAGGAATTTTTGGGATTTACTGGTTACAAAATAGGCGAATTTGGTCCTAGGGAAACACGTAGAGCAACTGCTGCAAATTGGTTACTCAGCTATATGAAAATTAATGGTTATTGTTAGCGAGTAGTAAGTAATGAGTAACAAGTAGCTAATAGATAATTCTACACCTTTAACCTTTAACCTTTAACCTTTAACCTTTAAAAATGCGTTTTTCTAAATTACTATTATCTTCCATAGCTGTCTGCATTACGGTTGGTTTGGTGTTAATAAATAATCCTGTCAATGCACAGAGGAATCTACCGCAGGAAAAAACTGTCGGCAATATTGAAACAGTTGCAACTTTCAACGATGCTATGCCTACCGGTGTGACGGTATCGCAAACGGGAAGAGTTTTTGTTAATTTTCCCCGTTGGGGAGACAAGGTTGATTTTACGGTGGCTGAGGTCAAAAATAATCGTAGTATTCCTTATCCCAATGCTGAAATTAATGTTGCAAATAAAGATAAACCCAAGGATTCTTTACTTTCAGTACAGAGTGTAGTTATTGATGCTTTAGACCGTTTGTGGATTTTAGATACGGGAAGCATTGAATTTGCTCCGACAATCAATGGTGGTGCAAAATTAGTCGGAGTTGACTTAAAGACAAATAAGATTTTCAAGAAAATAGTTTTCCCAGAAGACGTAGCCTTGAAAACCACATATTTAAATGATGTTCGCTTCGACTTGCGACGGGGCAAGGAAGGAATGGCTTTTATCACCGATTCGTCACTAACTGGAGCAAATGCGATTATTATCGTTGATTTGGCTACGGGGAAAAGCTGGAGAAGATTAAACAATCATCCATCAACAAAAGCAGAAGATATTGACAAATTTTTGCCCATAGTGGAAGGACAACCTTTAATGTCTCGTCCACCAAATGCAGAACCCAGTCCTTTTAAAGTTGGTGCAGACGGAATTGCAATTAGTAGCGATGGCGGAAGATTGTATTACTGTCCGCTTTCAGGTAGAACTTTGTACAGCGTCAATGTAGACGCATTAGTACAGCCAGCATCGGAAGAACAAGTTGCCAAAACTGTAATTAATCACGGCGATAAAGGTGGTGCTTCCGACGGATTAGAATCCGATGCCCAAAACCGGATTTACGTTACCAACTATGAAGACAACGCGATATTGCGACGTTTACCAAATGGAATGTACGAAACCGTAGTTCACGATTCCCGCTTATTGTGGCCAGATACATTATCATTAGCTACAAACGGATATTTGTACTTCACCGCCAACCAGCTTCACCGTCAGCCCAATTTTCACAACGGCAAAGATTTACGCCAGAAACCCTACAGCATATTTCGTACCAAAGTTGATGCCAAACCCGTTTTGTTAAAGTAGCGAAAAAAGAGTAGCAAGTAGTAAGTAGTAAGTAGTAAGTAGTAAGTAGCAAGTAGTAAGTAGTAAGTAGCAAGTAGCAAGTAGATAGTTAATAATTTTCCCCTATTCCCAATTACCAATTACCAATGCCCCATGCCCCATGCCCAATGCCCAATTCCCAATCCCAACTTAACTATATGCCCGAAATAGAATACAATAGTTTGAGGAAAATATGATAAATGTTTTCTGGGATTTTTTTAAGGCGATCGCTCTATAACGGCGATCGCTTTTGCTTTTGTTTGCGGTTGGTGAATTCCGCCTTTTCAAATTATTTTCCCTTAAGTTAAAGAGTTTGGGTAAGATTACCGTAATGGGAATTACAAATAAAATATTGAAAATATAGAATTGCCCTAACACCTTCTTTGAAGAAGCAAACTAAAACCCAAAACCCAAAATCGAATGACTGAATCAGGAAGCTACAAAAAAACGGTAAATTTACCTAAGACTAAGTTTGATATGCGGGCTAATGCTACGAAGCGCGAACCCGAAATCCAAAAGTTTTGGGCTGAAAATAAAGTTTACGAACGCCTTTCTCAAGAGAATCCTGGCGAATTATTTATATTACATGACGGACCGCCCTACGCAAACGGTTCGCTACATATTGGTCACGCTTTAAATAAAATTCTTAAAGATATTATTAACCGCTACAAGATATTACAAGGTCGTAAAATTAGCTATGTACCCGGTTGGGACTGTCACGGTTTGCCAATTGAATTAAAAGTTTTGCAAACCATGAAGTCTTCGGAGCGTCAGGAATTAACTCCTTTGAAGCTGCGAAATAAAGCCAAAGACTTTGCTTGGGAAGCTGTCAACGAGCAGCGCGAAAGTTTTAAGAGATATGGTGTTTGGGGTGATTGGGAGCATCCTTATTTAACTTCCAATCCTCAATATGAAGCCGAACAGATTGCTGTTTTTGGCGATATGTTTTTGAAAGGTTACATCTATCGCGGTTTAAAACCCGTACATTGGAGTCCTAGCTCAAAAACTGCTTTGGCTGAAGCTGAATTAGAATATCCCGAAGGACATACTTCACCGAGTATCTATGCTGCTTTCCCGATGACCAATTTAGCGGATGCAGCAAAGGATAAATTATCAGAGTTTTTACCCGATTTGGGTGTAGCAATTTGGACGACAACACCTTGGACAATTCCCGGTAACTTAGCCGTCGCGGTGAATCCAGACCTTAATTATGCTGTGGTGGAAGTTGAGAATTTATCTGCTGTAGACTTTAAATATCTCATCGTTGCTGCGGATTTAGCCGAGCGTCTTTCCGAAACATTTGGCGCTAAATTAACCGTCAAAGCGACTTTCAAAGGAAAAGAATTAGAAAATTCTACTTACCGTCATCCCTTATTTGACAGAGAATCTCCAGTAATTATCGGTGGAGATTACATCACCACAGAATCCGGTACCGGCTTAGTTCATACCGCACCAGGTCACGGTCAAGAAGACTACATCGTCGGACAAAAGTATAATTTACCAATTTTGGCTCCAGTAGACGCAAACGGAAAGTTTACCGAAGAAGCAGGGAAGTTTGTTGGATTAAAAGTCGTTGGTGCAAAAGACCAAATCAGCGAAGGTAATCAAGCAATCATCGACGCATTAACCGAAGCCAAATCGCTAATCAAACACGAACCCTACGCTCACAAATATCCTTACGACTGGAGAACCAAAAAACCAACCATTTTCCGAGCTACCGAACAGTGGTTTGCTTCCGTAGAGAAATTCCGCGAAACAGCACTCGAACAAATCAAATCCGTCCAGTGGATTCCCGCTCAAGGACAAAACCGGATAACACCAATGGTTGCCGATAGAAATGACTGGTGTATTTCTCGTCAAAGAAGTTGGGGTGTTCCGATTCCGGTATTTTACGACGAAGAAACCAACGAAGTGGTATTGAACGAAGACACCATCAAACACGTTCAAGCAATTATCGCCGAAAAAGGTTCCGATGCTTGGTGGGAACTGTCCGTAGAAGATTTAATGCCCGAAAAATACCGAAACGACGGCAGAAAATACCGTAAAGGTATGGACACGATGGATGTATGGTTTGATTCCGGTTCCTCCTGGGCATCCGTAGTCGAACAGCGTCCCGAACTGCGCTATCCCGCCGACGTATATTTAGAAGGTTCCGACCAGCACCGGGGTTGGTTCCAATCGAGCTTACTTACCAGCGTCGCAGTTAACGGTGTCGCACCTTATAAAACAGTGTTGACTCACGGTTACACTTTAGACGAGAAAGGTTTCAAGCAAAGTAAATCCTTGGGTAACGTAATTGACCCCAGAGTAGTTATTGAAGGTGGTAAAAATCAAAAGCAAGAACCTGCTTATGGTGCTGACGTATTGCGGTTGTGGGTTTCATCGGTAGACTATACCAACGATGTCGGAATTGGTAAAAATACCTTGAAGCAAATCATGGATATCCGTAACAAGATTCGCAACACAACGCGCTTCTTATTGGGTAACTTACATGATTTCAACCCCGAGACAGATGCAGTAGCTTTTGAAGAATTAGCCGAAATCGACAAATACATGCTGCATCGGATGACAGAAGTGTTTACCGAAATTACCAATGCATACGAAACATTTCAATTTTCTCGCTTCTTCCAAGCAGTACAGAACTTTTGCATCGTCGATTTATCCAACTTCTACCTAGATGTCGGTAAAGATAGATTGTATATCAGCAGTGAAAACGGTTCCCGTCGTCGCAGCTGTCAAACAGTAATGCAAATCGCGCTAGAGAACTTAACCAAAGCCATTGCTCCGGTATTGGCTCATATGGCAGAAGACATCTGGCAATTTATCCCCTATGAAACCCCGCAAAAATCAGTATTTGAAGCCGGTTGGGTACAGTTAGAAGATAAATGGAAAAATCCCGACATCGTAAAATTCTGGGATAAAATCCGTCAAATTCGTAACGACGTAAATAAAGTATTAGAAGAAGCCAGAATTGATAAAATGATTGGTTCTTCCTTAGAAGCGAAAGTATTGCTTTACGTCAAAGACGAAGAATTGCGGAATGCGATTAAATCATTAAATGATAATAGTAATAACAACGTAGACGAACTTCGCTACCTGTTTCTGACATCTCAAGCAGAAATATTAGATAATCCCGGAGTTGATGATTGTAAACACAAAATGCAGTCAGATAACTGGGAAATTGGTGTCGCAAAAGCAGATGGGCACAAATGCGATAGATGCTGGAATTACTCCACCAAAGTCGGAGAATCAACAGAGCATCCGCTGTTGTGCGAAAGATGCGTTAATGCATTAGCAGGGGAATTCTAAAATACACAGTCACCAATGTAGAGACGTAGCAGTGCTACGTCTCCCCGCATTTAGGATTGTACCGATAACTTCCTAAAACAAAATCCTTCACCAACAAAACACACAAAAATAAGAAATATTGTAGCGCTCAAAATCGCCTAGGATTGAAAATCCCAGGCTAATAGCTCAACTCTACTTAAGTAGACTGAAAATCTTTCCCAGTCATATTTATCTCCTAACTAACACATTTTCAAACCCTTATACAGTAAAGCTTTTAGCCAAAGTAAAAAAAAGGGTTAGTTTCATTTGTTGTGAAGGATTTTAACACCTTTGACCTTCGACCTTTAACCTTTAACCTTCATCGGAGGCTCACATCTTGCACCATCTTCAACAACCGCTTGAGAATTTATTCTCAGGCTCATACACGAAGTCTGATAAATCAGACTGGGTAAGAGTTTTAGTGCGTTTTAACGCACTTTGTATATTAGCCTGGGAATTTATTCCAAGGCGGTTATCGCGACTGGTGCAAGATATCAGATAAATATGACTTTTGCTATCAGACGGAGAGCAGCGCGTTGCCGAGGTTCCCTCGGTTGTAGCGACTGCGGGGGGTTTGCAACTAGGCTGTGTACTTTGATAAAATTTCGACATTTTTGATTCATACAACTTTTATGTCGGGAATAATCGAAATATTAAGCCCTCACCCCGCCTTCGGCTCCCCTCTCCCAAGCTTGGGAGAGGGCAATATCTTTAGGCTAAGACACGTTTTTGTATGGATTTTTATGCTTTAAAAAACACAAAGTACACAGCCTAGTTTGCAACCCCCGGTGGTGTAGAGAATGCTGCTGTTCGGTCAGTTCAACCCAACCTACCACTAAAAAAACGCATCCGTTGTTAAAATCGTTATTCCTGCCGAAGTTTGTAGCTCATCGAAAATCCCTCAACCCCACCATTCATATAATTCAAACTTATATTGATTTTGGCGATCGCAGCTTATTCGCTTATCAATTAAAATTTTATCGATATCAATAACGTTGCACTTGGTGCGTTTAAGGTGATTGGCTTTCATCCCCGTTGAGGGGAATTGGTTTGGAAAGTTTTGAAAAATCTCCCGATTTTTAAGGGGGCGCTTAAGTTTAATGGGTGGGTCAGGGATATCGCTACCCCCTTCCCCCCGACAAACCGGACAAGCAAGTTACCAAGCATCCGGCTTTAGCCAATCCTAACGCTTCCAGGGACTGGGTTTAATTCTTGTAAGTCCTGCACAAATACCTCGTCTTCACACCCAGGGGCTACTGAATGTACTTGTCGGTGACAGTAGTAATGCATCAATTCTAGATTAGCGTAAGTATCTTTACCACCCCTACTTTGAGGAACTTTGTGATGTTTTTGAATTGGTTCATCATTAAACAATGATTCCCCACAAACGCAACACTTATATCCTTGTTTTCGGGCTAGCTTTTGGTAAGAAGGAATTAGATTTTGAGATTTTCTCTTAGTTCTTGACTCCCAATATTTAACCAAATCTGGGTTATCATAAGAAGCATCACCTTTGACTAAAGTGTGCCTTCTAATATTGAACCAACTAAACTTGAGAAGATACTGACCTGTCCGCTTATCCCCCTCCGGGTTCACCAGTTTGCTTATGCCGGGGAACCCGTCCACCGCAACTGGTTCACCGAACACCCAGTTATCATTTCTATCAAAGTTTAGTCGTCCCCAGTACTTATGTTTACGCCATCCAGAACTTTTCTTTGGATGCACTCTTTTGGCGTACCTGTTTTCTCTGACATACATCCAAGTATCTAGTTTGTGGAATATGTGGGAGGAAACGACTGTACGGTAATAATTAGCAACTCCGCGAATAATCGGGTTAAGTTTGGATATCAAATAATTAACATTACTGCTCTTATTTTCTAACCAAACTTGCTTAATCTTATTCCGTACATCTTGCAACGCTTCTTTACTGGGTTTAATCAGTACTTTCCGCCCAATTTTGGTATTTTTATCCTTGTACCATCTGATGTTAAAGCTCAAGAAGTTGAATCCTTCACTCAGATGTACTATGTTAGTTTTAGCTTTGGATAAAGCCAAACCTTTAGATTTCATCCAGTGGGATAGCGTCTCAACCACGCAAGCGGCATCTTCTTGAGTTTTGCAGAAAACCACAAGGTCATCTGCGTAGCGCACGATACCACGATTTCCAATAGTATGACCGTGTTTATCGTATCTAATGCCGAGCGCAGACTCCATACCGTGTAAAGCAATATTCGCAAGCAAAGGCGAGATTATTCCGCCTTGAGGTACACCAGTTTCTGTATCGTTAAAAACGCCCTTGTCTACATATCCAGCCTTTAACCACTGTTGAATTAACTTCTTTGCGGGGAAGTTACCAATGGTTTTAAGTAAAGGGGAGTGAGCGATATTATCAAAACAACCCTCAATATCTGCATCCACAACCCAGCTTTTAGTTGAGTTGGCTTTAGACATTGAATGTATTCTTTCTATCGCATCATGTACGCCTCTACCGGGGCGGAAACCGTAAGATGTTCTCTCGAATTGTGCTTCCCAATAAGGTTCTAAAGCATTTTTCACAATGGCTTGTAAACACCTATCGATGACACAAGGGATTCCGAGGGGACGTTGTTTACCGTTGGATTTACGGATATAAACCCGTTTTACTGGTAGTGGTTTCCAGGGAGGACACCTTGTTAAAATATCAACCAAAGTTCCTCTAGCTCCTGGGGTCAAAACCAGTAATTTATCCACACCCGCAGTTTTCTTACCAGAATTTAATTGCGTGACTCGTCTAACGGAAAGTACTATGTTAGAATAGCTACGCATGAGTAGCTTTTGAAGACTACGAATCTTTTTTAAGTCACCGTCTCTGGTTGCCTTGAAAATTCTTTGTCTAAGTCTGGTGACTACCCGGTTAGCATGTTTCCATTTAATGCTATTCCAGTCGGTAGCCCTCTCGGTTACGTTCACAATTGTAGATTGCACCATAACTTTTCCCGAAAAGTTAACTTTTCTTGTTGCATAGAATTCAAGGGATTCACTCGCTACACGTCAGCACTCTTTCGGGTTAGTCATTAGACCTATCTGCCCAGTTATGATTTCCTGTTTACCGTTGGGCTTGGCAGCATTCGCTTCTTGTAGCGTCTTACACCCACTGTGGAATTAAAAATCGGATTACTCCAATCCCTACTTACAGCGTCGATTCTAGTTGTAAGACCTCAATGGGGTTACTTCATATCACACACAAGAGATACAACCATTACGGGTTCCTTCTATACACCGGAAGTTGTTTGATGCCTTATATTCCGAGGACAGGGCGAAATATCTAACTCCATTTATCGTGTCAGCCGTTTCGATAATTCCTCATCACGGTGCCTCGTCAAAGATTCACTTTCGTTAACCCAAAAATGATTTTACCCTAGCGCCTCATCCACTTTTCGGCTAGTAGATTTTACGCATTTCCCTCTAGCTCTGAGACATCATAGTTACCCGTGATGCCCCTTCGGGCAGGTACTGGTCAGACATTAACCAGGAGTAGTTACAAGCTACTCACTCTCGTGAGCGACTGATAGTCGCACCCATCCCCGCTGAGGGGAGTTGGTTTGGAAAGAGAAAGTGCCCGAAAGGAACTTTCTTAATGAGAAGGTTTCCATCCCCGCTGAGGGGAGCTGGTTTGGAAAGAATTATGCGTCACTTTAGATCCTTTGCGTTTTGGAATAGTTTCCATCCCCGCTGAGGGGAGTTGGTTTGGAAAGTGCCCCAAAAGGTCACGATAACATCAGGGTGATAGTTTCCATCCCCGCTGAGGTGAGTTGGTTTGGAAAGGTCTTAGAACTTACTCTCTAAAGGATAAGCCGAGTTTCCATCCCCGCTGAGGGGAGTTGGTTTGGAAAGCATCAGGGTGATACGACTAGAGGAACAGCAGAGTTTCCATCCCCGCTGAGGGGAGTTGGTTTGGAAAGGCCTTCTGCTACTGAAAAAGCAGTGACAGCAGCTGTTTCCATCCCCGCTGAGGGGAGTTGGTTTGGAAAGATGAGTTCACTTCTAGAACCCTTACACAGCAGGGGTTTGGAATACCCCAATCGACGCATCTCGAAAAAATGGAAAAATATTTCGAGAAAATTGCCATTTTCGTCGTCTGAAAGCTTTGCTGTGTAAGCAATCGACGCATCTCAACGAAGTTATAGGGTTTTCAAGGTTCGGGCGAGATGCGTCGATTTTGATGTATCGCAACTCTGTGAATAATCTAAGTGTAATCAAATTAATAGTCAACTACTTAGAAATAAATTGAAACAATTAAATAGGGGAAATATCCTGTGGAGAAGGAAATCAGGAATCTACGATGATTGACAAGTATATTGAAATTAGCATTTATATTGTGATTGAAAGTACAATACCTACTTAACAAACACTTAGCCAATATTAATAGAATTTTTTCCATTAGAATTATAGGTTGGATTGAAAGTTGTGTAAACCAAGCTTTTTTAGCAGAGGAATTTTAGTTGATTGTAGTCAGGAGCGCAATCAAGAATAATAAAATTGTGCCCAGAATTTTTACTATCGCTGTTCCCAATTTATTGAGGTACAGTACACCTCAAGACCTCACCCCCAACCCCTCTCCTTAACAAGGAGAGGGGAGATAAAGCACAGCTTTATCGGGGGTGAGGTAATTTTTGTATCTCAGGCGATTAAGCGCAGCCTCATACAGAATTGGTACGCAATGCTGGTGCGTGACACTGAATACATTGTTACTACGTTCACAGTTACTCAAAGTGTCACAGCACCCTACAAAAAAATGTGCCGGTTGCGTAAGTCCTATACTTATTACTCACTACTTACTACTCATTACTCACTACTTAATATTACTTATCAAGTAACGCCGAAATCCTTATCTTCCATATAATGTAGGAATTGCTGTGACACAAACTTTAGCCTACACAATCTCCTCAAGTAAAACCTCTAACTAAACCATCACAACAACTATAGAAAGGACTGAACTCAATGAACAACAACCCTCAAAGCGCTCCCGCACAATGTCCCTTTCGTGGAACCCGCGTTGGAGGAGCGCTCGGTTCTAAGCCGCAAACTGATGACTGGTGGCCGAATCGGCTTCAGGTGGAGCTGCTTCACCAAAATTCACCCCTGGCTAACCCGCTAGGAGATTTTGACTATAAACAAGCGTTTCAAAAGATTGATTTCCAACAGTTGAAGAAGGATATCAAAACTCTACTGACAGATTCAAAAGACTGGTGGCCAGCCGATTACGGCAACTACGGACCTCAGATGATCCGCATGGCATGGCACGCTGCGGGAACCTACCGCATTGCAGACGGTCGCGGGGGAGCGAGCCGAGGTATGCAGCGTTTCGCCCCGATTAATTCTTGGTGGGATAATGGCAACACAGATAAATCACGAAGACTGCTCTGGCCAATCAAGCAGAAATACGGTGCAGCACTAAGTTGGGCAGATTTAATGATTTTGGTCGGCAACTGCTCGCTGGAAATCATGGGTCTGAAGACCTTTGGCTACGGTGGTGGTCGCATTGATGCTTGGGAAGCAGACCGCGCCACCTACTGGGGTCCCGAGTTCTGGAATGGTGAAGCCTTCGGAGAAAATGGCAAGGAACACGAGGGACATCCAAATGAGATGGTGACTCGAACAATTCGCTGGGAAGGCGAACCGAAAGATGAATACTACGACCTCGAAAACCCCTTGGGAGCTTCGCACCAGGCTTTAATTTACGTAGATCCAGAAGGTCCTGATGGCAGCGGAGACCCGCTTGCATCTGCCCGCGACATCCGCGAGACTTTTGCTCGCATGGCAATGAACGATGAGGAAACTGTAGCGCTGATTGCGGGTGGTCATGCTTTTGGTAAAAGCCACGGTATGGTTGCGGCAGACAAAATTGGGCCAGCCCCCGAAGGTGCGCCGATTCAGGCAATGGGCTTGGGATGGCAGAATCCCGAAGGTACTGGTTTTGCTGAATACACCATGACCAATGGGATTGAAGGTTCATGGACACCAAACCCAACTCAATGGGATAACAGCTACCTAGAAAATCTGTTTAAATACGATTGGGAAAAAACCAAAAGCCCAACCGGTGCTATTCAGTGGAAGCCAGTTGACCCCGGTGCGCCAAAGACACCAGACGCGCACAAAACTGGTGTCGAACATGCGTTAATGATGATGACTTCGGACGTTGCCTTGAAGGAAGATTCTGCATATCATCAAGTTTGTCAACGCTTTCTCGGTGACTTCGAGTACTTTAGCGATACATTTGCCCGTGCTTGGTATAAGCTGACTCATCGGGACATGGGACCAAAAGTACGCTATCTTGGCCCAGAAGTTCCGGAAGAAGACCTGACTTGGCAAGATCCAATTCCACAACTCGACCACGATGTTGTTAATGATGCCGATATTAGTTCTCTTAAAAACAAGATTTTGGCGAGTGGACTTTCCGTATCGGCGCTGGTGTCCGCAGCTTGGGCTTCCGCATCAAACTATCGCGACTCCGACAAGCGCGGTGGTGCGAATGGCGCTCGCGTTCGTTTAGACCCCCAAAAAGATTGGGAAGTAAACCGTCCGCAAGAACTCAGTCAGGTTTTATCCACTCTTGAGCGAATTCAAGCAGAATTTAACGGCAATCAGTCGGGTAACAAAAAAGTCTCAATGGCAGACCTGATTGTCCTCGGTGGCTGCGCTGCTGTGGAAAAAGCTGCGAAAGATGCTGGAATTGATACCAGTGTTCCATTCACACCAGGTCGAATGGATACTACTCTAGAAGTGACAGATGTTGAAAGCTTTGAATGGCTCAAACCAGTCTCCGACGGTTTCAGAAATTATCATAACGAGGCTGTGGGCTATAAAGTGAAGGCAGAGCGCATCTTCCTCGACCGCGCACAGCTTCTGACACTCACAGCCCCCGAGTGGACAGTTCTTGTTGGTGGACTTCGCGCCCTCGACCAAAACTGGGATAATTCAAAGCACGGTATATTCACTGACCGACCCGGTGTTTTAACCAACGACTTTTTCCGTGTCTTGACCAGCATGGAATACGAGTGGAAGCCAATCGACAATCGCGAGATGCTCTTTAATATCTGCGATCGCAACACCGGTGAAACGAAATTTACCGCGACACGCTGCGATTTGATTTTCGGTTCAAATGCCGAACTGCGTCAGGTAGCAGAAGTTTATGGTGCAGATGACGGTCACGAGCGCATGATTAAAGACTTTGTTGCAGCTTGGAACAAAGTCATGATGCTCGACCGCTTTGACGTTAGCGCTTAGTTTGCAATTGTTGTACCGGATGAGTCCGTTTAATCGGGCTTGTTCGGTTAAAGATGAAAGAATTTTAGATTTTAGATTCTGGATTTTAAATGGTTTCAAGTTTCAACAAAAAATCCAAAAAGAAGAAATAATGTAGCGCTCAAAATCGCCTAGGATTGAAAATCCCAGGCTAATAGCTCAAGTCTACTTAAGTAGACTAAAAGTCTTGCCCAGTCCTATTTATCTGACATCTTCCACCAGTGTCGTTAAGCCCGAATACCCGCCTTGTAAGCCGGAGGCTTTCTAGCCCGCACGCTCTGCGTGAACGCAGAGAAATTAATTTCAAGGCTCATACACAAAGTACGTTAAAACGCACTCAAAGCATTACCCAGTCTGATTTATCAGACTTTGTATATTAGCCTGAGAATTTATTCTAAGGCGGTTGTTGATAATGATGCAAGATGTAAGATTCATAGGACTTTTGCTATCAGACGGAGAGCAGCGCGTTGCCGAGGTTCCCCCCGTTGTAGCGACTGCGGGGGGTTTGCAACCCCCGGTGGTGTTGAGAATGGCGTAAGATGTCAGTTCAACCCAACCTACCATTAAAAAAACACATCCGTTGTTAAAATCGTTATTCCTGCCGAAGTTTGTGGCTCATCAAAAATCCCACAAGCCCACCATTCATAAGTAGGTATGTAAAATTATTTATGTCATTACGAGCGATAGCGAAGTAATCTCAAAGTGTTGCGATGATCCACACCTTCGGTGAATGCTTCGTTTCACTCGTAATGACAAATACACAATTAATTTTGGCGATCGCGACTTATAATTTAAAATTATATTAAATTTGGCGATCGCGACTTATTCGCTTATCAATTGAAATTTTATCGATATCAATAATCTTGCGTTTGGTTGATAATGTTGGGTTTCACTTCGTTCAACCCAACCTACCACTTCTTCGCTTATCAATTAAAATTTTATCGATATCAATAATCTTGCACTTATACCATTTCTTTATTTATAAAGATGCGCCTAATTTAGCCCCTGAAGAGGGGCTTAGTTTGTTTAGCCCCACTCTTCCAGAGTGAGGGCTTTCATCCCCGCTGAGGGGAGTTGGTTTGGAAAGACCGAGGCAAAGGCTTTATTATCTTTTATATTAGAAAGTTTCCATCCCCGTTGAGGGGAGTTGGTTTGGAAAGAAACCCAAAACTTCTTGTAGCTTCAAGAAAAGCCACAGTTTCCATCCCCGTTGAGGGGAGTTGGTTTGGAAAGTAGCGTCCGATGTTGGATTATTCCGGCATTATATGTTTCCATCCCCGTTGAGGGGAGTTGGTTTGGAAAGTGAAGTTCTGGTGTACGAAACAGCAGACGGAAAGTTTCCATCCCCGTTGAGGGGAGTTGGTTTGGAAAGATATCAAGACGCTATCCAATGGGAAGGCGCATCTATTGGTTTCCATCCCCGTTGAGGGGAGTTGGTTTGGAAAGTTCTCAAATGCTAGCTTATTAGATTCTGGAAACTCTAGAACGTTTCCATCCCCGTTGAGGGGAGTTGGTTTGGAAAGGCTAAGAAGGAAAAGCCAGTGCCCACCCCCTCACCTGTTTCCATCCCCGTTGAGGGGAGTTGGTTTGGAAAGGTTGCAAAAATGGCAGCCGCAAATTTTGCTGTGATTGTTTCCATCCCCGTTGAGGGGAGTTGGTTTGGAAAGAGTTCACTTTTGAAACCCTTACACAACAGGGGTTTGAGATGCCCCAATCGACACACTCCGAAAAAATGGAAAAATTTTCCGGGCAAATGTTGATTTTCGTCGCCTGAAAGCCTTGCTGGGTAAGCAATCGACACACTCCAACGAAATTATAGGGTTTTCAAGGTTCTGGCGGAGTGTGTCGATTTTGATGTATCGCAACTCTGTAGTTAATCTAAGTGTAATCAAATTCATAGTCAACTACTTAGAAACATATTGAAACAATTAAATAGGTGAAATATTTGATGGAACAGGAAATTAAGAGTGTATGGTAATTGATAATTAGATTTAAATTGGCATCTTCCAATGTAGTTTATGATATAACTCGTAATTAGCAAACACTTAACCAAGATTAAATGCTAGATTTTGGATTAAATCTAAAATCCGTCTTAGAAAGTTTGACGCGAAAAACGTCTCCACGTCAACTTTCCGCAAAATCCAAAATTGTTAAAGTTTATTCAACAATTCCTGAGTCAATTGATTAAACGCTTTTGAACCTCCCGATTGAGGACTATTTAACACCACAGGCATAAAACTATCAACAGCTTTAGCGACGTTTACATCAACGGGAATTTGCGTTTGACAGATTTTTTCGGCACCGTAATCTTGATAAACGCGGTTAATAACTTGCTTGTAATATCTCCCGGTTAACATATTACTGTTAGACATTGTAAACACAATTCCTAACATAGAGATATCAATATTTGCCTCATGTTCGTGACTTTCCTTTAACTGAGCAATCCGTCTTTCCAACAATTGAATACCCACCACAGATAAAGGTTCTGGTTTTGCAGGAAGAACGTAAAAATTACTGGTAGCTAAAGCACTGCGAGTCAAAAGATTGTAACCGGGAGCGCAATCGAGCAAAATAAAGTCGTAGTCATTGCGTACAGGTTCTAATATCTTACCCAGCAAAACTCTTTCAAACCGATTCCAAATTACTTCAAAGTCATTTTCGCTCAAGTTGACAGCTTGTTGGTGTAGCATTTGTGAGACAACAAATTCATCGTAGAGATCGATGTCTCCAGGTAGCAAATCAAGTCCGGAAAGATTGTTAACTGAAGGTTGAATGATTTCTTGAATTGACAACTTTGCCTTATCCGATGACTTGACAATATCATCGATTAAATATCTTAAAGTCCGTCTTTTTTTCCGCAGCTTGGCAAACTCAATCGGTGACATCAAGCTGAGAGTCGCACTGATTTGAGTATCCAAATCCAGCACCAGCACCCGTTTACCATGATTTTTAGCCAAACAAGTCGCCAAATTGACGGTAAGAGTAGTTTTACCCACTCCGCCCTTCATATTTGCAGTTGAAATTACATATCCCATTCAAAAAGTCCTCTGTCAACGCATTCCTATTTCGTTCAAGCAAACGTATCTATAAGAGTCAATTAGATTTTAGATTGGTCGGTTAATTTGAGCGCGAGATTTAAGATTTTCAATACTCCAAAAATAAAATTGGACTTGTTTTGTTATTTAAAGCAGTCAGATTATACCTGTGTGTTGATGATTGGTAAACCTAATTAATGTATTTCTTTAATTATTTGTTATTAGTTCTTGAATATACTGTCCTAGTCTTAAAAAAATATTTAACTAAAGACGATATTTGTATAATCAACAACTTTCTTAAGGCTTCGGCTATAATCCTGGAAATTTATTTCAGGGCGGTTATAAAGATTGCTGCAAGAAGCTCTCGCTACAAACTTCAAAATAAAGAAAAAATGTAACTAATATTGTTAAGCTGCTGTAAGCATTGTCAGAAAAGCATTTCAGTCATCATAGAAAACAATAATCGACATGATTCGTAAAATAAATTTACAATAATTAACATTTAATGGTAGTCTGATTTACAGAAAGGTAAAACTGATGATAGGGTGAATTTAAAACCACCTTGTTGTTGAGCCGGAGATGTATCTGTTAGGTACACCTGGGATTGGTTGAATAAACTGCTTTTGAAAAGTGAGCATCTTAACCGTAATGCTTGGTTATTATGGCTTTGAGAGTTTGGGTGTATCTGCTTTGAGAATCTTCGGTAGTTGAGAAATAGATCGGACTTATAAGAGATTAAAATTATGGCTTTAACTATCGATTCCGCTCAGAATATTTTTGCTGGAACCCAGGTTCCCAGTCCAATACCTGCGACCATCGCGCTGTTTGACCAGCTTAGTGTAGACGACAAATTAGCATATTTGTGGTATGCATATACCGAAATGGGCAAAACAATTACCCCCGCAGCACCCGGAGCAGCAAGGTTGCAGCTAGCAGAAAGTTTGCTCAAGCAAATTAAAGAAATGTCTGCTGAGGAACAAACTCGAGTAATGCGGGATTTAGCTAACCGCTCTGATAGCCCCATCAGCCGTTCTTATGGTTTCTTCAGCGTTAACACCAAGTTAGCTTTTTGGTTTGAGTTAGGAGAATTGATGAAGCAGGGAGTAGTCGCTCCGATTCCTGCGAATTATCAAATGTCCGAGGGTGTGAAAGTAGTTCTCGAAGCAACTAAGAAGCTTGATGCAGGTCAGCAAATTACAGTACTGCGTAACACCGTAGTAGACATGGGATTCGACACTTCCGGAATGGCTCCAAGTAGTTCTAAAGCTCCCGCAGAGCCTATGTTTGAGCGTAGTGGAGAGACTGTGAGTGATGTAAAAATCGAGGGTGTTAACGAGCCTGCGGTAACTAAGTATATTGAAGCGATGAACGCGGACAATTTCGATGCTGCCGTATCATTATTTGCTGATGATGGTGCGCTGCAACCACCATTCCACAAGCCAATCGTTGGCAAGCAAGCAATTGGTAAATACATGCGCGAAGAAGCCCAAGGATTGAATATGATGCCTAAAAAAGGTATCTCCGAGAGTCGTCCAGATGGTTCCAAGCAGTTAAAAATCACTGGTGTGGTAGAAACACCTTGGTTTGGTGCAAATGTAGGAATGAATATTGCATGGCGATTTTTGGTAAATCCTCAAGGCAAGATTTTCTTTGTGGCTATCGATATGCTTGCATCTCCTCAAGAGTTGTTGAATTTGGGTCGTAAATAGGTACTAACCTAACCCCCAATCGCCTCCCCTGCAATGGAAGGCGAGTGATAGAAAGGTTTATAGTTAATTAAGTTTAGATTTCGCAGCAGTGTCAGAAACCGGGTTTCTTTTTGTGAAAGCATGATTTTTTGATTGTGCGATCGCTAAGAAACCTGGTTTCTTTCGGCTTGTTGAGGATGATGCAAGAAGTCAGTTAAGGTAATTTAATCTTCTTCGCATACAAACTTTGCAACCGATGCAGTTTAGCACCTACCTGATATAGCAAATCACCTTTACCTAATAAATAAGCCGCAGCAGTTTTTTTACCACCTAAAACGATTGTAGAATCTGCTTCGCTTGCTGTTCGTAAAGCAACTCTTCCCGGTAAATTAGAGCGAATTATCGGTGTAACTACTTTAGCTTCCGGACGTTGAGTCGCAATAATTAAATGAATTCCGGCAGCGCGAGCCATTGCACCCAAACGTTTTATACTTTGTTCTAAAGCATTACGGGATTCTTTTTCAGCCATAAAATCGGCGTATTCATCAAAAATGCAAACAATTCGCGCTAAAGGTTGATCGGAGCGTTGATTATAACTACCTAAGTCCGCACATTCGGTTTTTTCAAATTGCTGATAGCGGAATTCCATTTCCGAAACCAACTTATCCATCAAGTCGATAGCTTTTTCACTATCCTTTACCACCGAAGAATACAGCCAAGGCATTTTTTCAAACTCGGGAAAAGTGACTCGTTTGGGATCTACCAAAGCAATTTTTAGCTGTTGAGGAGAATAGCGAATTAATAAACTCAGAAGCTGCGATCGCAAAAATTCACTTTTCCCGCTTCCGGTGGTACCACCAACCAAAAAGTGACAGGTATTGGGATCTGATAAATCGGCTTCTACTAATTTTCCTTCTAAATTCACTCCAATCGCAATTTTCACTGAAGCAGTTATCTGTGATTTTTGCGGCTTGAGATAATCATCAAAAAAAGCAGCCTTTCTATTAGGGTTAGGTAAATCAACGCTGACATAACCAGCTTGAGGAGCAATTAACGGCGGATTTTCCAATCCCATTTGTATCTGTAAATCCGCGTATAGCTTTTGAATCGAATTAAACTTTACACCCAACTGCGGCTTTAATTTCACCCTAATAAAGCTCGGAGCAACCGCAGCACCAACAAAATCCACATTAATTCCGAAAGATTGTAACGTTGTCACCAATTCCTCGGCAGTGGCATCAGCATTAACAGAATTTTCTTCTTTAAGCTTCTCTTTCTCAGGAGGGGTTGAAGGTATCTGAATATCTGGAACAATATATTTTTTATTTTCTCTATCTAAATCTTCCTCATCCTTAAGCCCTGCTTCATTTAGGGGGGTTGGGGGGATCTCAATTGAATCACCAAAATAACTTTGACACTTTTCTTGCTGCGGACAAATTTCGCATAAATAAGGCTGAGTCGTTGACGGTGGGCAATTAGGTTGAGACGGTTTCCAACTCAACCATTCCTGCATCTGCTGTAATTTGTAGGGTATTAACTGATTGACAGTATTTTCTAATTCTTCCCAACCATAATAATATTCCTTAAACTCCGGTAAAACGCAGTAAACAGCCGAATCTACGGGAACTTGCTTTTGTTGAAAAAGCATATAACCATACAAAGAAACTTGAGCTAATTGCGCCGATGGATCGATACTTTGATAAGTTTTAAATTCCAGCAAACACAACCGTTGACGTTCAAAATTATAAGTTAAACAGTCATACTCTCCCCTAATCAACTGTCGGGTTTTATTAGGTAAATCAAAAAAATGTTCTAATTGTCGTGCTTCGGAAACAAAAGTTTTGCGAATTACACTTGAACCACTGCAATAACCTCTATTTACTATTAGTATTTGAGCGAAACGTTTAATTACATTTTGCAATCCCTGCCAAACTAGCAGCAGAGGTGTAGCTCTACTTTTGTCTGTTTTAGTAACTTGTTGTAAATAAGGATAAAATTTAGCTTTATAAAAAAGCTGCTGCATTTCTACAGCAACTTCTTCAATATCTAACTGCGATGCTTCTGCCTTAAATAATTCTTTAAATCTAGGCTCGCGTAAAGTGAAGCGAACAAATTCATCTGCGAAAGAGTGAAATACAGAACCTATTCCAGTTGCGGTATCTTTAGGAAGGAATAATGTTTTTCCACCAAACTTATCATTTATGTAAAACAAACGCGGACATTCAAATGCAATTCTAACTTTAGTAACAGTTAATTTATTTTTATTAGCTGCCATTTTTAGAATACTGTTTTTATCAACAGAATTAAAAGAGATTAATTGGCGATGCACCGCAGCTAAATAAACCACATCCATAGCCGCATAATACAACTGTTTTCCTATCAAAGGACGTTTACCCCAATCGCTAGCTCCAGATTCAGTATCAACATCGGTAAATTGACAAAGTTCTGTTGCTAAGGTTTTAAGTTTTAAATTAGAAGTTTTTAATTTATAGCGAGTAATCTTTCTCGCTATTTTCAGCGTACAGGTGACATTTGGAATTAACTTTCCCCCCAAATATTTTAAATCAAAACTGGCATTGTGAAATACCTTTTCTATTTGGGGATTAACCATAATCTGGTCGATAAAATATCTTGCCAAATCTGGTTTATCTAAAACATCAAGAATATAAGCAAACTCACCTGTTGAATCATCAGGATTCGCTAATACTTGAATTAAAGATAATCTAGGGTTGGGAGTCCGACAATCCGCAACTTCTGTATCCAGCCATAATATTTTAGACGAGCGGAATTGATTAATTGTAGCTCTTATTTGAGCCGTATCTGTCAGGTAATGCATTTAGAATGTATATTAATTAAATATTATTTAAAACTCTCACTATCTCGTTACAAGGTTCTACCTCCAGAGTCAAGGCGGAGCCTTCTGTTAGGGATTCACAGTCTCCGGCTGGGAACCAGTTTCTATTAATTAAATATTATTTAAAACTCTCACTATCTCGTTATAAGGTTCTACCTTGTAATGCATTTACGGAGGCTCCGCCTCCACTCCAAGAGTTTTCAACCAGAGACTAGCAACCAGTTAAAACCGGTATAATTATTAAGCAATTATTAAGCAATCAAACAAATTAATTGGTCTTCCGATTTCGCTTTTGGATCAATAATTTTAACTTTTTCTTCTTGACATAAATCTTGAATTAACATTTTTACATCATCCTCCCTCGCATCAGAAAACTGAGTCATACATTGCGAAATTAAAGTAGGAACCCCCATAAAACCTTGAGTTTTGACTAAATTAAATAAGAAATCATTCACAGGCGTTAAGTCTATGACATCTTCACCATCTTCTGAATCATCTGGTTCGGGAACAACTTTTAAATCTTGTAATAAAGTGCATTTTTCAAAAATTAGAGAATTACGAATTAATTCTTGTAGTTCATCTAATTTAATAACTCTTCCAGAAAGTACTAATTCTTGAGCCACGGCAGAATTAACCAAATTATGATAAGTCGCTAATTGATGCACTGAAGCAAGACTCGGCTTAAGATGAATATGTTTAGAGCTTTTAGAGCTATGAAAAATTTTCTGATATAGTTGATAACCCTTAAGCTTAGAAGTTCCAACAGAACCGCTTCTTATTAAATATAAAGTTTCACAACCCTTAGACTGAATAACTTTTTGCGAAGCTGACATCACATTATAAAAACTTGCCATCCCGGAATCTTCCGTCCAAACTATTCCAATTTGATTCCCTTTTTTAGACTTGCGATAGCTCAAAGAATAACTCGTATATTTTCCTCGTAAAAGCTTAGTTTTGATATCTGGTACTTCTAGCGCTTGCAAAGCTTCTTCCAGCATCCGAATTAAATCGGGTGCGGAGAACAAAGTTATTTTCTGGTTCTTTCCCTGAGTTTTTTTGTATTCCTTCTGCCATAATAGTTGAAACTCTGCATCAATTGTTTCAGCTTGTATTTGTGGCTGCGGTACTGGTAACTTTATTTCTTCGGGAACAGTAATTACTTCCGGTTCTGGAATCGGTTTAACAACTGTAGAATCAACCAGCGAAAACTTATATTTCTTATATTCTTTTTGACCTATAACTAATACTTCTCTGGGGAGAGTTTTACCGCTGGGAAAACTTTGCTGCAACAGCTTTCTATTTAACGGAAAAATCGGCGATATAGGCTGAGGTTTAACTTGATGATGCAAAGGCTTGAGACGATAAGCCCAAAGCGCTTCTGCTTGCTCTAAATTAATCCGTTTTAATCGTAATTCTTTATCAATTCTAACTTTATCCGCTTGCTGAATGCGGTCGGAATTTAATTTCCATGTATTAGTAATAATGCTGACAACAACTAAAAAGTTTTTCAGATAGTTATTATGAATAGTTGTATTGACATTAAATAAAGATTGAAAATCCTGAGATTCGTCTGACAAACGAGGAATATTATCTAAATTATCAAAGCATAAAACAATAGGTTGAGTTTGAATTGAAATTCTACCAAAGTTTGCCAAAATATTTTTTGCAGCATCTTCGGTATCAATACAGCTTTTCACCTTCAAGATTTGCATCGACTCTTCACTTAAGTCATCTCCCCGCAGCCATTCGCAGGCAATAGGGTATAATTCGGGATCTGTTAAATCGTGCAAAACACCAAAGAAAAAATCAGGATTGTATAATCCAGCTTGACTATAGGTTGTTTTTAAATGATGAATAAACTTGCGGCGATCGCTTTGCATAAATTGCCAAATGCTATCGCTAAAAAGCCGCTGTTTGAGGTTGCGTCTGGTGAATGCGGATAAACTTTTTAACCATAGTATTAACTGCGATTCTTCCCGACCTTCCGGAATTTGAATTAAGCTATCAACAGTAGAGCGTAAAACATGTCGCCAAATATAATCGCTATCAGCCCAAGGACCAATATAAGCGAAAAAAGCTTTTTTGTTCAGCGTCCGTTTGAGACGACCTAACAAATAACTTTTACCGGAACCAGAATCACCCAAAAGCAGCACGCTGCGACTGCGATTATCCTGATTAACTGAATCGAGAAGCCCTTCGATTTCAGTAATAACTTCTTGATGAATTGAGTCAACGCTGTTATCAGAATCTTGTTTCTCTCCCCAAAAATTTCCCGGTTTTAAATTAATCAGGTCAAAAGGATTAAGCTCGCGTTTAATAATGTTGTTGATGGGTGTCATGCTCAAACGATAATAATAGCGAATATTTGGCAGCAAAAAATATTATTGATAGCTAATTATTGACAGCTAAAATATAGAGATAAAGAACAACGGACCGCCAACATTTTGTTTAATTCCACTCTCAATTTGTTCTGGTGTATAAGCACTAGCTTCCTGCAAAGTACTCAATTCAATTTTGTCATCAGCTTGCAGTTTAAAAAGCACTTGGTCTAATTCATTCCGCGACATTGAAGGCTGTAATTTTTCTCGTAAATAAAAAATAGGTAAATAATCCTTAGTACCCAACTCGTTATCTAATTTCTGGATAATTTGTAAAATTTCTTCATCGTTAATCGCTTTACTCTTCTGAGTAACCGGCTCGCTGTTATTAATAGGTGCAGTAACAGTAGCTTCTTGCGACTGACTTTTCAAAGACTTCCGCAAAAAACGCAAATAATTATTCAGCAAATCTAAACTGATGGCAGGATTAGCCCCTTTCTTCGGACTAAAATCATCGCGTAAAAACTCAATCCCTCGTTGTGTTAGCCAAACTTCCGCTTTCTTCTTCTTCAGCTTGATTTCAGCTTCAATCAATCCTCTATCGCTTAAGCTTCTTAAAATTTCTTCCTTCTGTGCAGCTTTTAAAGAAGATTTTATCTTGCTAGGAGCCACCTTACCCGAAACTTTAGCAACATTCTCCAATATCCGAAGTTCCTTCTCCTCAATCGGAACCTCCGCAGCATCCAACTTTAACAACGCTTGTCCGGGAGGTAAAATCTTTACAGCAGCAACCTCCCGCGAAAAATCAATAATTTCGCGATCGCCTAAATTTTGGCAAATTGTATTTTTACCCTTAAACGACTTAAAAGCATTCCCGCTTAAAGTCGAGCGATAATTTTCACAACCCAATAACTTAAGTAAGAACTTTAATTCATTCGTATCCATACAAGTAATCTTGCCCGAATCTTAACCAGCACCACTTTACCTCGAAGGGCATAAGTTTTGTTTACTTATTTATACTAACCTTCATGTGCTGTTAGTACGCTGCTAGATTCGTTGTGAAAAAGACTTAAGTTAGAATTGGAAATTGGTTCAAATGTATTTCTATCAGTCACCCTTTTACCTTCCGCAAAGCATCAAAAGCCTTACCCCGAACACCAACGGGTAATAAAGATAACCCCAACCCAGTCCACGCTTTTGCGGTAGAAAAAGATTTACCTTTGTTAACCAACTCTCTCCCTTTCTCAGTTTCACCGCTTTCAATCAGTCGCAAACCCAATAATAACTGAGTTTCCCGCAAGCGATTTAATCGAATATTCTCTAATTCCTGCGAATCAAACTTATAGCTTTGCAAATACTGCTGCTTGCCTGTTAAATAAGGGATGGCGCGATTAATTCCCTGTTGTTCGGCATGAACTCGATATTCCATCAGCAACTTTGGCAAGTAATAACCTTTCTTCCCGGCTAAAGCCAAACGCACGAATAAATCGTTATCCTCACAATTTTGCCAATTTGGCTGCATAAACCCGACTTCAACCACAGTTTGGCGGCGAAACAAAGTTGCACCAATTTGAAAACTTTGATTTACAAACACCGCTTGCAAAAGATTATTTACCACACCTCCGGGTAAATCTTCTCTTCCCCATTGACGCGAATTTTCTTCAGTTTGAGTTTGATCGCGGACATTATCAATATCAATTATCCAATGGTCGGTACCAACAAAATCTATATTAGAATCTCTATCAAGAATTGCAGCAGTCTCCGCGATAAAATTAGGAGTTAATCTATCATCATCGTCAAACTTAATAAAATAATCGCCCGTCGCAGCATCGAAACCGGAAAGCATATTGTTGCTTTTACCAATATTCTGCCGATGGCGGATATATTTAATGCGACTATCTTCATACTTTGACATTAAATCCGCAGTACCATCGCTAGAACCATCATCGCAAACAATCAACTCAAAATCTTGATAAGTTTGTTTCAATACGCTATCTATGGCGAAAGGTAATAAATCAATGCGATTAAATGTAGGGATACAAATACTAACTTTTGGCACAAACCGATTCTCTATTTACAAAACTACAATCAACATTTTAAATAAAAAAGTTTTAATAGATACAAGACTTACGCAACCAGCACATTTTTATATTAGGGTGCTAGTACACTGATTGATTCTAACGTAGTTATAAGGTTTTCAGTGTCACGCACCAGCCGAGTGTTATGACAGTTGCGGCTATTCCTAAATAGATAAAATATAATATTATATAAATTGGGATAAACTGTAGTCAAAAAGGTGAACTACAATTTATCTTCTCACAAATTTTAGTTAGAGACAGCAAAACAACCAGCAGTTAGATCTTCTTGGAATTGCTGCAATCTTTCTTCCAACTGTAGGGTTAATTGTTGAATACGAGTGTCGCTGCTCAAATTCGGCTTAGAAGTCTTGGCAATATCTGCTAATTGATTTGCCATTTTTTGAGACTCCTTTTGCAATAAAGTTTTGAATAAGCGTATTGGAGCTTGACATGCATAATTTTTCTTGAAACGAAGTGATGAGACAGTTCCATGACCTGGTGAATACACATTTTCCCAAGGCATAAGGTATTGGGGCTTGTAATCTACGCCGACAGTTAAACACCAATCCTGCCATTTCCACGGAAAAATTCTGGTACTAGTCAATACTGGAATCCAAGGTACTCGCAGTGCATCGGCAATTATAGCACCGTGCATCGCTTCCGTTAGCAATACCTCTGTCTCACAGATAGCAGATAATACTTCTTCAGTTGACCAACGCGGGTCAATATATGAAATACCAGCCTCTTCACAAATATCTTTCCAAGCATTACCCCCATGAATAATGTGGGTAATATGAGGCATATATGCAAACTTTGTTTTCTTAATAGAACTCGGCTCATATACCTTTCTGATGAGTAAAGCACCGTCAGTTACGGCTAATTGTGGATCTATTCCCAGCTTTTTAGCCGATAGCGGACCTCTCACACAGTAAATTTTCCAAGACTCATCAATTGCAGGTAAACCTTTGCTATAACCTACACCGGAAGCAAATACAGCGGTTTTATTGGCTTTAGGAACGTAATCATTTAATAGCGTCCCAATTCCCACAAAAATACTTTTATTATCTTGGTCAAAAACACCAGGTAGTAGTTTTTCCCACAACCAAGGGTTTAAATCGTCTCCAAAATTACTCATTCCGTTAGGAAAGCTAAAGTAAAATAGTTTCATAAATTTTTTCCTAAATTTTTACTATCAATCGAACCGAACGCAATCTTTAAATTTAATTTTTATCAGGACTTATAAAGGTCCTATTTTTTCGCGGGGTTTGGAAATATCATTTTCTGAAACATCATATTTCCGGTTGATATTTGCTGCCGCCATTAAGAAACAGCTAATCTAACTTTATTCATCGCCTTTTTGATGTAATAGTTCGCTTTAGATACTAAACCTGGTTTTTTCAGGCGCAGAGGTTTTTTCTCTGGTTCTTTCAAGAAGCGGTAATGCAAAAATTCATCACGATAGCGAATATTTAAATCTTCACCTTTACATAAACGTACAAAGTCATTAGTAGAATAGTTCATGTAATGTAAACGATAAATTGGCTTTAAACCCTGCTGGTTATAAAGAACATTATCTATATTTACAAACGGGTCAGCATTCGCACAGTTTCCAGTTCTTTCTTCCCCATTCGGACTTAAAGTAAAATTAAATAATTGACATTCGGTTCGTAAAGTCAAGTAATTAAACAAAAAGGCATCATCCCACCAACGGGTGACCCATTCAATTTCATTTTTCTCAATCAATAATGTCTTCAATCTTTCAATTTCTTCAGGTGCCAAAAGACCTTGCTTTGAAGCAAAAAAACTAGAACAATGTAATTTTGGGCGGACATCCTCTTCAGCATACAAACCTGATTTTTCTATCAGAGGTATGTTTAATGCTGCAACATCAGAAGACTTTCCATGCTCCCAATCATCAAAAATAAAATCATATTCATCAAGCCTAGAAAACAAATCTTCTAGTGGCTTCATTGCCAAACTATCAGCATCGTAAAATACAAATTTTTCAAAGTCACCATCAAGAGCAGCCAATTTTCTCAAAAGAGGACTTTTGTATAAAGTATTACGGGATAATTTAGAATTTTTTGCATAGGGATGAGCTGCCCAAACTTCTTCTGCAAATTCATCCCATCTTTGAATAGATTCAATATTATCAAATAAAGTTACGTTTTCTCGACGGTTAATTTCCTGCTTTACTAAATCTAAGCGATTATTATAAGGAATAATACAAACGGAAATATCTGGACTAACATTAACTTCTATGCTGTTCAATAATGCAACTAACTGGTCATAAACAATATCATTAGCTAAAGTATAGATACCGAATCTTTGCATAATAAAAAAACCTATTAATAACTACAAAACTAATTTAAATCTACTGATGCGAAAATATTAATATTATTTTTTATTGTAACTACTACCTTTTTTAACGTTTCATTTTTAATGAAACCATAGTAAAAATACTGATTTTTTTGGAAGCTATAGAATAATTTTGGTATATTTTCAATACTTGCAATTATTTGAATGTATTACTATTTAGTAAAAGTATTTTTTATATTTTGAGAATAGACTTGACTTATATAATTATTTTACTGATTGCTTTAATAACTAATGTATGTATATATTTGTAAATGAAAATATTGTAAATGATTTCATATATATAAAAATATCTAGATATTGTCGAATTAGAACTAACACTGGATATCTTTATTTTTAATAAAATACTTTAAATAGTAACTACTTTATTTAAATGAAATAACATATATTAAGAAAAATATTAATTACTAATTAAATTGAATTGAGATGAAAATTTTAATGTTGTCCTCTACATTCCCTTATCCTCCAACTCGTGGTGGAACTCAAGTTAGAACTTTTAATTTACTTAAGTATTTAACAAAAAATCATCGCGTAACCTTAGTGACTCAACCTGAAACTGGAGTTACTGAATCAGAAATTACAGGATTACGGGATTGTGTAGATGAACTAGTCCTTTTTAATCGTCCTCATGACTCCGGTACCACCGGAGGAATACTGAAAAAAGTTCAGCGTCTAACGAAATTTGTCGGCAAAGGTATCCCACCAAGCGTATTAAATCGCTACTCTGTGGATATGCAAAACTGGATTGATAATTATGTCGAAGCTGGTAAATGCGACACCATTACCAGCGAACACAGCGTTAATGAAATCTACATACGTCCTAATTTTCATAAAAAGATACGTACTGTAGTCAACGTTCACAGTTCGGTATACGGTACCTGTCTCAATCAGTTACAAAATGGGATATCTGAAAATACTTTCAGAGATAGAATTAACTTACCTTTATTGCGTCGTTACGAAAATACTTACTGCAATAAATTTTCGGCAATTGTCGCAACAACCGAAGAAGATAAGATTCAATTACGGGAATTCAACTCTGAGAGTGAAATGATGGTGATTCCCAACGGCGTAGATTTAGTCATGTTTCCCAATCGTATCGCAGATCCAGGAGGGCATCGTTTAGTTTTTATTGGTGCAATGGATAATTTGGCAAACATTGATGCTGTATGCTTTTTCTGTAACGAAGTATTACCCGAAGTTCAAAAAAAATATCCCAATACAACTTTTGATATTGTCGGTTCTCGTCCCGTTGCCGAGGTATTAGCGCTTAAAGAGAAACCGGGAGTCAACGTAACTGGAAAGGTGCCTTCAATGGCAGAATATTTGCACAAATCTACAGTTTGTATAGTGTCCATGCGGACTGGTTTCGGAATCAAAAACAAAACCTTAGAAGCAATGGCTGCTGGTATACCAGTCGTCGGCAGCGATAGGGGTTTAGAAGGATTGAATGTAGACGGTGACAGCCTAGAATTGCGAGCATTACGAGCCAATCAACCGCAAGAATACATAAACGCTATTAGTAAGTTATTTGAAAATCCCCAATTAAGAGCAGAATTATCTTACAACGCCAGAAAATTAGTCGAAACCGAGTTTACCTGGGAAAGCGCGGGAAGACGTTACGAGCAGGTTTGTGTCGGTAAAGGTTCGTAGTTGCGCTTTAGCGCCAAAGCACCTAAAAACATGCGGGAGAATGGTAGCTCCGCATATTCATATTTGGGATTAGCTCACTAAAACACAACTAAGAATTCTATAAAACATTAAGAGACGTAGCAGTGCTACGTCTCTACATTTAATTACATCGGTTTATTCGCTATTTTATTTTTAACTCCTAATACCATTTCTTTATAAAGATGCGCCGAATTTAGCCCGTGTAGACGGGCTTTGTTTAGGTAGCCCCACTCTTATAGAGTGAGGGCAATTGAGCGCAGCCTCATACAGAATTGGTATAACTATTTACAGTTATTGACTTAACCATCCAATCCGACTGTGTAACAGATTTTTCCGTACAGGTTCCTCAGTGTTAGCAGTTGCTGATGAGGATTGTGATTGGGAAATCTTAATAGCCTCGTTTTGATTAGCAGCTTTTGATTTTTTCAACTTTGATACTATGCTTTCATTACTTATGGAAGATTGGGAAGATACAGCTATATTCTGGTTATTTTCTGCTCCTGTTTGTGCATGAGATGGAACTGCAACCAAAGCAGAACCAACTGCTAAAACTAACGCAAGCAGATAAGAAGTATTTTTATGCATTTTAATTCCTAATTTCTTCTAAAATTGGATAAAAATCTTGTTTTCAATATCTTTGTTGCACCAAAAAATGTTTTTTTTATAAAGCAACTAGATATAACACAAGAAAAGCAAAAATTTTTGAAAAAAGGCTGTCGGTGCCTCAACGACATATATAGAATTCATAGATGCACTCATAAAATCAGATTTTTGTTAGAACATGGCTTAAGTGCAACTACTCAAAATGTAGTACTAAATCAATATTCTTTCCAAGAGGAAAAATACTGAAGCGAGGTATTCATTTTGTTGCTAAGATTTTTAAAATCGCACTACCGCATATTTAACTATTTTGTTTAACTATATGAATTCTTTATGGTGAATAGGAATTGGGCATGGGGCATCGGGGATTGGGCATGTACTAACATATTTTAGATAAATAAATATTGGAAAACTCATTTTTAAAATTGCATAAAAATAAAATAATAATAATTAACTCGTAGAAAAAATAATTAAAGAATCATATCTAAAAAAAAGAAAGATAAATGCTCTGAATAACTATATTTACGAATACAATAAGGCACTTAATTATAATTTAACTTCCAATGCCCTATCCCCTACTCCCTATTCTTAAAAAGTAAAACTAGTTCGTAAAATACCAATAGTAACTGAATTACTATCTGGTGTATGACCGGGTTCAATAATATGAATAAATCCGGGAGTCAAACTTATATTGTCATTCAATCGCCAACGGTAAAAAGCTTCAATATGAGTAGTTGTTCCGGGTTGCCCCCCTTCGCTTCCATTACCACCGTTTAAAAGGTCGGGTACATTATTACCTACAGGCAAGTCGCTACTAACAATTTTCGGTGGCTGCCCTACATAAACTCCACCTAAATTACCCCTACCAAATAAATCGGGAAAATTGAGATAAACCATATAGTTTGTCATTTCAACATCTCCCGATTCTCCAGGTATACGAGAATTGGTATAACCAGCCCAACCACCTAATGTAATTTTTCGTGAAATCTCCCAGTTAACGGTAGCTCCAAAGCCATTTGTTTGTAAAGGTCTTCCTGGAACTGCAAAACAATTAACAGCAGTTAAACAGCTGTCGCCAGCATAACTAAACAAAGAGCCATTAGGCGAATAATTGTTAACGTAGTATAAACTTACATCTAACGTCCTAGCAGGTGTTAGTAACAATTGTGCGGCTGCTGTCGTATTTCCATCAAATAGGCCTGCGCGTTTTCCCGGATTGCCTATATCCCGAGCGCTATAAATTGCTTGTAAGCTGGCACGTTTTGCAAATTGCCAATCAAAAGCAATACCACCATTCTCGAAATCTAAATTTAAAATTGGGTTTCTCTGTGCAAAAAATGATAAAGGTCCGTTAGCTGCACTTTCAGCGCGGTTGGGACCTCGAAATGAACGTACCATATCTACACCTTTGGTTCCCACCATCATCGCTAAATTTTTAGTCAGAAGTTGGTGAAAATGCAAATCGCTTAATTGAAAATCGTTACCAAAATCATATTCATAACCAAGTATGAAATCGTTGCTTAATTTAGGTCGAGTACCACCCTCACCAGCTAGAAGTCCGGTTACTAAGAAACTACGGGGGTTGAATTGGCTAGTTAAATACAGTTGATTAAAATTACTAACATTAATATTGGTACCTGGATCGTTAGTATCTCTTACCCCATCTCTCGGAGAAGTGTCAGCACGATTTTCCCCTCTTCCCTGGATACCAACAATTGTGATTCCGCTAAGTTTAGTTGTTGTAGAAAATTGTTTGGCTTCAATATCAGCAGCGCGAGATTCTAAAGCATCAACTCGCCCTCTTAATGTTGCTAATTCAGCAGCAAATTCTTCTTGTAATTTTTGTAAAGTTGCTAAATCATTACGGGTGACTACATTATTCGCAGCAGTCGCAATTAGCTCATTGACTCTTTCCAAACAAGCATTCAAACCTGCTGCAAATTCATAACGTGTTAAAGCACGATTTCCGCGATAAGTTCCATTAGGATAACCAGCTATACATCCGTAACGCTCCACCAAAGACTGCAAAGCTTGAAACGCCCAGTCGGTTGGCTGTACATCTCGAAGTTGAGAAACCGAATTAACTTGTCCCATCGGATTTTCATCCAATGAGGTTTTGTCGATAGATTCAACCAGAGGCTGAGAAATTTTAAATTGCTCTGTATTCTTACTCTCAAACTGTTTTGTTTCTAGCGCCTCTTTCCCAGAGATAGTAAAATCTAAATCTAAATCTACAGAAGCTTGTTCCTTAGACACTGCTTTATCTTGGAACCCGGTAATTCCCGCAGCTAAAAAACAGATTATTAGGGAAATTTTACTAGCTTTCAATTTTTTACACTTTTGTATATATATAACGGTTGAGCTTATTCAATAAATGATGCGGATGGCATGAGTAATTATACGTAAATAATACAACCGCCAATTTGATAAAAATTGGGCAATATCTCTGAAGCGCGAGTATAAAATAAAAAGTTAGTACTGTTAGGGGGAGTTAAAATCTTCATCTTAGTTTTATTGAAGAGCCTTATTTATATTTAACTGCGTTTAATTTCAATATTAATTTTTTTACCGTAATTTACTAACAAAGTCTTTTTATATTCCAGTTTCAACAGTCGAATAAAACCTGCGGCATTAATCTATAATCCGCAATTCTAAATCGAGTAACGATTAGCATGGCAAATACTTCGCGTTCATCAAAACCAATAAATAAAGGTCAAACGCAGCCCAATACGAAGGTTCGCAAGCTTCGCACAAAAATAAAAAAATCTAAAAATAATCTTAAGCATAAAACCGCTCCTACTAAAGGAATTCGTTCTTATTCACGCCATCGCCAAAAAGCTAAAAAACGAAAAACTTTAGCAACATCAATGTTTGTTGCTGTTACCTTACTCTCAAGTGCAGGTATGGTGATAGCTATTGGCTGGATTAGCATTTTATTTATATTCAATCCGCAAATGGTGAGCTGGTTAAATCCATTTTTACCAGAATGGGCACAAATTACATCTGGTTCAAAAAAGCCCCATACACTAAAGCAGATTAAGGCACAAATAAAAAGACAAAAACGTATATCCGGAAAAATTCTTCCTTTAGAAAACAATACCGATGAATCTTTTTTGTTACCTATTTATCTCGATCGCAAAAATTGTAATTCCGATTGTAAATATATAGTTGAACTCAGAACTTATCAACGAGCTACGGATTTTGAATGGCAGTCTAGTATAGAGAAATACTATCATCTCACTAACAATTTTGCTGTTACCGGGCCAGAAGAATTTGAAGTCATAGCTCCCTTGGTGGAAGCAGGTATAGAAGAAAACCCCGGTTCTACGATTGCTTTACCGGTAACAGAAATTAAACGTTTTGAGAAAGATGCTCCCAAATCGGGAATTTGGTACTATTTACGCGGCAACCGTTCTTCAGGTTCAAATCTTACCGCTTACGGCTATATTCTTCACTACAATTTAAAACGCCGTAAACTACAAACAATGATATCTTGGACAAGCCCTACAGGAGATTTACCCCAATGGCAACAGGTAACTGGTGACGGTGACAAAGAATTAGTCATACGTCAAACAATTGGTTTAGAACCTCGTCTGCGAATTTACCAAACTAAACCCAGCGAATTTGTCATCAATCCAATCACATTAGCTGAAATCACCCTCAAACCACCTGCTTTAAAAGATAGGGCTTACAAAAATGCATTATTAATTGCTAGAAATGGGCTATGGACACCATCTAACAAATGGCTGCAATTTATTAAAAAACAGCAGAAAGCAAAAATAACCCCGGCGGCGCAAGCACAAATCGATTTGATTAGCGAACATTCTCAACTTACCAAAAAATTAGCCGATACAAGCTGGGCAAGCCCTTCTCAACAAGTTTTAGCTTATTTAATTGATGGTAGATGGGGAGAAGCTTTAAAAGTATTTGAAGCATTACCGCAAAACCCCGCAGAGATCAGAAATTTACTCAAATCTGATACGGGAAGGATAGAAAGTCGCATTGATGCAGCATTAGAAGTAAATCCCAATCGTTCGGAAGTACAAGCTTGGAAAGCTTTAATCATTGCATCCAAACAAAGCACAAACCAAGGTTACTACTGGCTTAAAACACAATCTAATATTTCTAAAACTTCACAAACCTATATTCAAAAGCTTTTAGCGCAAATTTAAAACGCGGAAATAGTTGATACTATTTCCGCTAAGGCTATGAAGTATTCAACTCAATCAGTACATCTAATCAAAAATAACACTAAAAAAATCACGTATATGCACCCAAAATATGATTAGTAGTGCTAAAGTAAGTTAAAGTAGCATTCATCAGGGCTAATTGCAGTCATTATCTACTCACAAAAGATTTGCAGTAAGGCTGAAAAATGCACTACTACTTCTACTAAAAAAATAGCCATAAGTAATAACCATAAATAAGATTAAACGCTGGTTGTAAGATAAGCAGCGCTTTATTTGTTAGTGCTTGCCATAGGTTTAATCAAATATGAGATATAGGCAAGCACTTGCTCGAAATAGATTTAACAAGATTGTTCGTGAGTACAAACATCTTTTTGCTGCTTAAGTTTTTGTAACTTTAACAACAGTAAATCTACCTCTGCTTGCAAGTCCATCAATTTTACTTGTTGGTCAACTTTGTAACAAGTATCAATTGAATTGAGAACAGACTTTTCGGATTTGCGTTCGGAAACACTAGATACAGACATACTACTTATTAAGTCCAAAACTCTACTCACACCATTAGAGATATTATAATAGTGTAATTTAAAGAATCATTAAATCTTTGTATAGCTGGTATTAGTTGCTGCAATATAAATGATTTTTTTTGCTATGCAACATCTATGAGATGACAATATAGATTAGGATTTTGTTCCGAAAATAAAAAGAACTTGGGCATGGGTCATAGGGAAAAATAATGAGTCGTGAGTAGCGAGTAGCGATTAAAAATTGTGATGGGGTGATGTATCTATTACCCATAATTTCCAATCCCCCATGCCCAATGCCCATCCCAAATTTTGATAAAAATTATCGTAATACTTCCCACCGATACAGTAAAAAGGATAAACTGGCATTCGACATCACCTTAAAAATAAGTAGCTTTATAAAATCCCGTGACCTTAAGCCTGTCTGCTGTAAAATCTCATCGCCAACCTTGGCAAGGATTAATCGAACAGTATCGCCAATACTTACCTGTTAATGAAAATACGCCGGTTGTTACGCTTTTGGAAGGCAATACGCCTTTAATTCCCGTTCCATCGATTGCGCGTCACATTGGCAAACAAGTACGTGTTTTTGTGAAATACGACGGTTTGAACCCTACCGGTAGCTTCAAGGATAGGGGAATGACTATGGCGGTTACTAAAGCCAAGGAAGCCGGGGCTAAAGCTGTGATTTGCGCGAGTACTGGTAATACTTCGGCAGCAGCAGCAGCTTATGCTAGACGCGGGGGATTGCGTCCTTTTGTAATCATTCCTGACGGTTATGTCGCTCTGGGTAAGTTAGCCCAAGCTTTGGTATATGGTGCCGAAGTTTTAGCTATTAAAGGGAATTTTGATAAGGCTTTGGAAATTGTTCGAGATATAGCTGAAGAATATCCGGTAACTTTGGTCAATTCCGTTAATCCTTATCGCTTGGAAGGTCAAAAAACCGGCGCTTTTGAAGTTGTAGATATTTTGGGTGATGCTCCAGACTGGCTGTGTATTCCGGTGGGTAATGCGGGAAATATCACTGCATACTGGATGGGTTTTTGTCAGTATCACCAAGATGGTAAATGCGGACGTTTGCCTCAGATGATGGGTTTTCAAGCTGCGGGTGCTGCACCGTTGGTGAATGGTGAAGTTGTAAGCAATCCGGAAACTTTAGCTACAGCAATTAGAATTGGTAATCCTGCAAGTTGGGATAAAGCGGTAGCTGCTGCTGGAGCTAGTCAAGGTGAATTTAATTCTGTCACCGATGAAGAAATTTTAGAGGCTTATCGAATTTTAGCTGGGGAAGAAGGCGTTTTTTGCGAGCCAGCAAGTGCGGCTTCTGTAGCAGGCTTACTGAAAGTTAAAGACAGAGTTCCTACAGGTGCCACTGTGGTTTGTGTGTTGACTGGTAATGGCTTGAAAGACCCCGATACAGCAATTAAACACAATAAAAGTCAGTTTACTCAAGGTATTGAACCGGATATTAAAACTGTTGCGAAAGTGATGGGATTTGAATAAGTATTTATTCAAACGCAAATTTATGATTACCTGTGTTTATTTAAGAGAGGTAATCATAAATTCGTAATTGCGAATTCAGAATGTATAGATTTGTTACATAGATAAATCAATGAAGCACTTTTGTGATGCTTATAGTTTTGCTTTTCGGCATCGAGTAAAGAAAATTTGAATTACCGCTACATTATCGAAAAGCCACTAGTTGAGAATTAAAAAACTAAGTTTTTTCAGAAAATCAAGTTTCTGAATAGCTCAAATTATTACAACTCATATAAAATTGCTATAGAAACCTTCATATTTGAAATACTACCAATTTTCAGGAAAGCGCGTCTGTCTTCCCCTGTAATTAATGATTTCAAGTAACGAGCGAATTAAAGTTAAACTTATAACGATAAGAAACAGGAAAATCTTTACCCATATAGTGTTATAACTATTTGGATTAAATTTTTGAGCCAAGAAAGATGAGTAGTGACTATAGAAAATGGAACCAGTAAAAAAAAGACCTATTAAACCTAAAAGCTATATATCGTTCCTTTATATTTACTCAACTAATTGGGGAACTGCTGGTGATATCTGTTTAATCCGCGAAACCGTCGCTGAGGCTAGTACATCTAAATTTGTCGGTCGTAAGGTTAAATTAGCCCTTCCCAGAGGAATGGAAAAGCATAAAGTTGAAGGTTACCAGGTAATCAAAGTTGCCGGTCATGTTGGTGAAGGACATCCCAAAGATCCAGGCTCCGAATGGGAAGCTTACGAAGGCATAACTAGAGAAACTGCGATCGCGGTTTTGAAGCCTTGGGGGTTTAAGTTGGTTGAACCGGAATAAAGCTGCTTTGCGCTCGGAAAAATAAAGGTTCAGTTAGTAAAGGCTTAGACAAACTCCAAAGATAGCGATTCGCACGCTCAATATGCCGTAACCCAACAATTTATTCTTACTGTTGTGATTTGCAATCATAATATTGGGTTACGACACATTACTATTTATTTTATTAAGTTACGTTCACATTATCCTGCCACTCCATATATAGAAATGACACAAAACCCCAAACTGATACAAAGCTTGGGGAAATTTTAAGATTCTAATATTTTTTACTTTTTGCTTAAAATTCCTAACTAACTATTAACGGGATGCTGCCCATAAAAAGGTAAAGCTTCCGTCCAGTGTGGGAGTTTCCCTTGCTGATAATCTAAATGCGCTAATTGCAGCATACTCGCGACTGTGGCAGCTAAACCAGAATCTGCTTTCAAAAGCCGATAATTATCCTTCAAATCGGCTAACTTTTCTTCCCACGCTTCTGGAGTTAATACCACATCAGGTATTTCGGTAGAAAGTCCGCTACCATCTGGCATAACCTGATAAATCCCACAGAACAACATACCGCCACGAGCAGGCATTTGTACGGCTATAAAAGTATCATCACTTCGGTTTTCCCAAGCAAATGCAGCCATTGTAGAAACAGCAAATACTGGAATATTTAATTGTTGTCCCAAAGTTCGAGCAGCTACCACGCCGATACGAGTTCCCGTAAACCCCCCAGGTCCCTTTGCTACAGCAATAAAAGCCATATCAGACCAAGTTTGAGGTTTAACGAAATCTATCATGTATTGATGCATCAAATTAGAAACGTTACGGTCTAATTTCCAGACATCAGAACGCGAATCATCAGCGAAATTACTGATTGCTAAACCTAATTCGGGAGTTGTCGTATGTAGTGCGAAGCCGTATTCTTTCATTTAAGAGAAGGAAGGACAAGGAGAAAAGGGGACAAAGATAATTTTAACCTTTGACCTTTGACCTTTGACCTTTGACCTTTAATCTTAATTACTCCCAACTGCTCACTGCTCACTGCTCACTGTTAAGTTGGCACCAATTCACCGGGACGTAATTTAGACCATTTGCCTTTTTCTTCTTTAAAACTCAAACATCCCACAACGTCCCATTCCATTTCAATCACTTCGCCTTCGGTGCGGATATTTACGTTTATACTGGGTTCGTTGGGATCAAAGGTTGGTGTTTCTGTTAAATGAGGTTGTTGGTGCTGTGTTTCTACTGCATTGTAGGTAATACAGCGGTCTACATAATGACAATTTACGCAAATACACATATTAAAACCAACTTATATTTGTTTTGCTCTGCTTTTAATCTAGCTCAAGCCACACTGTTGTTGCCTAGCCTAATGGTTTATTTTTATTACAATGTACGGTTCAATTCTGTCTAAATTTACACCAGATTCTTTACCTTTTAATCTGGAATTGTTGCCACAACCGGCTTATTTAGTAGGTGGTGCGGTGCGGGATGCTCTTTTAGAAAGAAGTCGGGATTATTTAGATTTAGATTTTATTTTACCTGCGGAAGCGGTAAATGTAGCTCGCAAGATAGCAAAATATCATCAAGCTGGTTTTGTTTTACTTGACGAGCAGAGGCAAATTGCTCGCGTGGTGTTTGCCGATGCTACCGTTGATATTGCCCAGCAGGAAGGGGATTCTGTAGAAGCTGATTTGCATCGGCGAGATTTTACAATCAATGCGATCGCCTACAACATTCATACTCAAGAAATCATCGATCCGCTACAAGGTGGTGCAGATTTAGAAAAGGGTGTTTTACGCATGATATCACCCGCAAATCTGGAAGATGACCCTTTACGGTTAATGCGGGGATATCGTCAAGCTGCACAGTTGGGTTTTACAATAGAAGCAGAAACCCATTCTACAATTCGCGCTTTAGCTTCTCATTTAGAAAAAGTTGCTGCGGAACGAATCCGAGTAGAATTGGGATATATGTTGGCGAATCCTCAAGGAACACCTTGGTTGATAAAAGCTTACGAAGATGGCTTACTAAAATCTTCCTTTGAATACGCTACATCTCAAAGTTGTGCAATAGTAGCAGAAGTTGACAAAGTAGCTTTGCAGCTTACAGAAGATTTTCCAACCTTGAAGGGAATACTGCAAAAAAATATTAGAGATACTGTAAAAACAACTTGGTTAGGTATTGCAAAACTAGCTTGTTTAGTTAATTCCAAGCCAGAAATTGCAGAAGCGGAGTTAGAAAAACTTACCTATAGTAAAGCGGAAATTCAAAGCGTAACCACAGCTTTGAGAACATTTCCCAAGCTCGACGCGCAATTATCTTTGAGAGAACAATATTTTTTATTTCGAGAAGCGGGTAGCGTATTCCCGACTACAGCCATTTTAGCAACAGCTTATGGTAATGTAGTCAGGGATATGTCCGAAGACAAGCCACTAATAACATACGCATCTTTACTATCCCGCTACTTAACCCCTGATGATCCGGTTGCACATCCCACTCAATTGTTAAGTGGGACACACATTATATCATCATTAAACATACCTTCGTCACCACTTATTGGTAAATTACTGACAGAAATTGCAGTGGCACAAGTCGAAGGCAAAATTTCGACATCTTATGAAGCGATAGAATTTGCGCGAAATTTTATTCAAGAGAATGGGTAATTGGGGATTGGGGATTGTGAAAAAATCAAGGGAGCTTTCCGGCTCCCACTACAGATGTTTCGATAATTCTTAATTACCGATTACCGATTACCGATTACCTATTACCTATTTTTCCGCTTTTTCTACCAATTTCTTAAAGTACAAATACGCTTCTTCTGGTGTTAGTGCTTCGGATTTGTCGTCGTGAGCAATAAAGTATTCTCTGCTGTCGGCAAAGAAACGTACTGTAAAGCTTGGTATTAAACCTAATTTTAAAGCTTGTTTACCGAGTTCGTCGGTTGTGTCTGCTAAAGAATATCCGTCATGAAATTTAGAAGTAGACATTTTCCCCTCTCTTTATTATTTATCTATTTATTAAAAGTTTTCGATGCCATTTTTGTAGAAAGGCACCAAAAACTTAATTGTTACATTTCTTGCTGATATTTTTCTAAGATATCTACCAAACTGACTTGACACTGTGATGGAACCAAATCTAACAAAGGTATTTCACCTTTACCACCGCCAACCTTGATGGGGATAGACTGTAAAACACGAATGACATCATCTTCATCCACGGATTTACTAGTACTTATTAAAGGATAGACTTGTTCGGCGACGACGGTATGCAGTTTGGCATCGGACAAATAAAGGTGCCACTTAGCAATATCTATATAGACATTTTCGCCAATTTCAGCGGCTAGGGCTTCCATGAATTCAGCGTTGTTACTCATAGCCTTTAATTTAAAATTACTTGAGAATTATGCTGAAATTCTCAAATTAACTCTACCACCACAGGTCACAATAGCCTTCATTTTAATAGTCCATCTTCAGGTAGATTTTGTTGGAGTATCTGAATAATCTGCAATGACTGAAATATAAATCAGATGTGAAACTAATATCCCCAACCAGCTTAATGTCAGAATGGGCAACCATTGCCAGTTAGTTGAAAGAAAATTGTGAAAAAACCACAAGCCGGAATTGAATAAAGCAAATGTCGCTACATGAACGGCGAAATTCATTCTATCGTCTAGTTTGCGGTAAGCTGGGTCATTTTTACGGTCTGGTTCGCGCGGCCAACGTGGAGGCATATAATATTAATTAAAAAATAAACGATAATGTCGGTGTAGAGACGCGGCATTGATCGAAGACGTAGCAGTGCTACGTCTCTACATTATTAATTTTAATGTTATCCGGGTCACAAATCTAATTTACTTAGAATAGAAGCAACAATCCAAAACAAAAACATCCGCTATTAAAGAGTTTGTATGATAACTAGTTCCCAGTCTCTGGCTGGGAACACTTATGTAGAACGCTCTGCCTTCGGTTGAGGGAAGAAGGCAGAGCCTTATGAAATGCATTACAAGGTAGAACCTTGTAACGAGAAAACGAGAAAATAAAAAAACCGCGCACTTTATTGGTATCCCTTCGTAAATATCTCAGGACTAGACTGCTCAACTCAAGGGGTATCCACCCCTAGTAGGGAATTTAACTTCACGGAAGTCAAACCGTAAATCCCTACTAGGGGTGAGATACCACACAGTCAAGAGCAGGCTAGTGATGCGTGTCTGGACTATACACAAGGATGACGATACATCATCCGGGTTGCAAGGATTATTTACCAATTAGTGCGCGATTTATTTAGTTTTCATTTAGTTATTGACACTGACGTGCGTGTTGCATTCGTAGTGCAAGAATGTGTTCGCATGGCCCTTTAAACAGTTTATTTTGTTTATGCCAGTTGCAGGTACATTCTGCATTTATTATACGCTCGTCGGAATCAATCGTCAAACTTGGATTGTAGTTATTTACGGTTCCTTGTAAGGTTGTTTTCCCGTCTCTATCATTTACCGATAAAACCCTTACTCTATTACTATTTAAGAATTTAGTAGCGCTTGATTCTCGTTCGTTGGCGAAGCGCAATCTATCCATCGGTAAAGGTTCTCTACTCAGTTCTCGCACGCGATACACTTGTTTATTCAGGTCGTAGATAACTCTTCCGGCTTGGGTGTAAACACTTAAAGCGCCAGTCACCGCAGCACGACTTAAATTCAACTTTTGGGCTAAACTATCGGCAGTTTCTTGCCAGTTTTCTCGCAAACCGTTAAAAATTAATTTTTGCGTCCATTCATCGACATCGGCACGGGGTGCCATTAAATCAAAGTTACCAGATTGCGACCAATCGTTTGCAGTCCAACCGGATAAACCCAAGGTAAATGACATATCACCTAAGTCAGCGACGTAAAATGATGGCATTCCGGTACCCAAAAGATGCACGGTGAATTTTTTGGCTATGGGAATGAGTCTTTCGAGGATATGTAAACGTCGTCTTCCCCATACGCGGATGGTTTCTTCTTGGTTTCCAGTATAGGGCGATCGCGCACAAACTACTTCAATATCCCACGGTTCAAACACGATTCGCACTGGTTCCCCTGGTTTAAGATGATAGCGGATGCTGCGGGGACCTTTTTTTTCTTTGTGACGACGCAAAACCAAGCAGATATTATAGATATCCATTGGATGTAAGTCGAATTGAATGCTCGGTAAACACATTGCGGAGCTTACTTGTAAGAAACCTCTCACCCAGCTATCTGGCAAATCGATTTTGACTTCTTTATAAGCTTCTTCGTTGGTAGTTTGAACTTCAAAGCCGGATGGATCGACTTGAAATTGTGTGGTTTTGTAGCTGCGGATTTTTTGGAATTCGTCGTATAAAGCGGCGGAATAATCGATGTTTGTGGTACCGCAAGCGAATTCGTTGATATTTTTGAAAACTTCGTAACTTGCACCAAGTCTTCCATAGGTTGATTCGTCTTCGCTGAAGCATTCAAAAAATACTTCATCGGGATGTACTGTAATTACTGGGTCGAGTACATACCACATATCATAATCTTTTTTATAAAGGTAATCAAAGTACTTTCTTTGTGCCCTGTAATAAGGTTGATATCTTTGATTTTTTCGCTTATTTAATTCGTTTAATTCTTCTTGTAAAGGTCTAATTTTAGCTGCAACTTCTTGTTTCATTGCTGCAACTAAATCCCAGTCTATTTCATCTTGTTGTTTGCGCCATTCTAGATAAGCAGCTTTATCTTTTGGTTTGAATCTTAAGTCGGAAACTACGACATCATGTAAGGCGCTAATTGCTTCGCGAAAGGATACGTTTTGATGTAATTCTCCGACGAAGTATGTGGGGGGACGTTTGGTGTCTGGGGAGAATGACATTTGGGTTTGATTCGCGCTTTGATTGACGGATGTGTTTCCTTTATATGAGTAGTTAAATTCCATTTTTTTGTGTTTTTATTTGTTAAATGAACCGTAGGATATAACCTCACCCCCAGCCCCTCTCCTTGTTAAGGAGAGGGGTGTATTTCTGGTTCCCAGTCTCTGGCTATTTCTGGTTCCCAGTCTCTGGCTGGGAACGAGGATTTAGAAGGCTCTGCCTTCGGTTGAGGAAAAGGCAGAGCCTTATGAAATGCGTTACAAGGTAGAACCTTGTAACGATAAAATTTCCTTCCCCCTCTGTTTATTTAGGAGAGGGGTGCCCGTAAGGGCGGGGTGAGGTTTAACTCCTGACTTCTACTACTGGTTTTACTTCAATTGGTAATGCTAAGTGTGGATATTTTTTATGAATTTTCAACATGATTTGTATGGCTGATGATTTATCGGCGACTGCCATTGTTACTGATTGTCTTGTCATGATTGCTGCTACTATTTTGGCAGCTTTTTCACTTTTTTGGGCTTCTGCTTCAAGAAATTCAAATGTCCGTTTTTTGGCGATGCTGCCGCGATTGACGCGAGATAATATACTAATAAAAAATGGTGCTAGCTGTTGGAGTTTTTCGGTGTCGTCTTTGGCGTAGGTTTCGAGGTAGTTGGTAGCAAATAACTGCATATCTGCTGATGGATGTTCGCTGAATTTTAAGAGGTATTCTTCTCCGTCTAAACTTTGGAAGTTTTTAGTTAATAAATCTCTTCCGAGTCTTCTTGCTTCTTCTCGCACGCTATCACAAATAGTTACTAAAACTTCGGGGGTAAATTCATTTTCTGTGAATTCGGTTGTGAATAATTCAAATGCAAAATCGCGGGAGTCTTGCCATTTTGCTTCTAACATTCTCACTGCTGCTACCATTTCTTGAGAATCTGCTCGCAGACGATTTAATATTTGGGATAGCATTTGTTGGGAAGCGTTTCTGACTGCTGCAATTTCATGATTGCTGAGTTTGACGATTTCACTGGTGGTAAATTCTTCTATCCAGGTTTGATAATTGGCTGATAATAACAAACCTCCTAATTCTTGCGGTGCGGATGTTTTGGTTTTGAGCAGTTGTAATGTGGTTTCTTGGGAAATGCTTGTCATCCATCCCGGTAATTCTTTTAAAAGATTGACGAGGAAGCTGTGTAAACCTTCGTGTTTTTCTTTTGTCAGTAAGATTTCAATGAATTCTGATGCGATATCAACGGTGAAATCGGGGTTTGCTGCTGCTAAACGATTGATGACGGGTTTGATAGCGTTGCGGATTTCTGGGTTAGGATTAATTGCGATCGCGATTATTAATTCTTTTTCTTCGTTAATTAGTTTATCATCGGGTAGTTGTCCGAATAGTCGGATACCAAGGATTCGCAATGATTCGTTTTCGGATGCTAGCAGCGATTCGATGATATGAGCGGGTAAGTCTTTGGCGGGAATTTCATGATTTAATAAAATTCTTGCTCCTAATTCTTGGATTTCAACGATGGGATGGGTTAGTAAGTCGTTGATGACGTTTAAATTTAAGGTGCGGAGTTGAGAAGGGAAGGTTAATAGTAAAATTTCGCTGGCTTCTTTGATTAATTCGGAATTAACCTCCCCTAACCCCTCCTTGTTAAGGAGGGGAAAAGAGAGTAATTCAACAAGGATTTTACCGATAATAATTTGAGCAGTAGATTCGTTGATAACTGCTTTACCTAAAAAGGTTTTTGCAAATTGACGAGTTTCGCTTTGATTGCTGAGAATTAAACCCGCAATAAAGCTACTGTCTTTAAGAAATTTACCTTGATTTTGTTTAATCCATTTATGAGCTTGCTTTCTAGCAGGTTTGGATAGACAATTCGCAAGAGCAAGAATTAAATTAGTATCTGGGTTTTGAGAATCGTATTTTTTTAACGCTAATTTATAACCAAATTGTGCGGTAATTTCATAAGGTTTGTTAACAAGCTCGATAATGTTATCTATATTAATAGAAGCCAGGAATTTATGACAGCTTCGTAATGCTTTAACAGCGAAATGATGAACGGGATTGCATTCGCTTTCTACAAGTAACTTTAATAATGCTTCCGGTTGTTGTTCCCAAAGTTGAGGAAATGCTTCTTCTCTAACTGTAGGCTCAGGATTATTTGGTTTATAGCCTCGTTTCCAACCCCATGATTTTCCATACCATAAAGTATATCGGGGACTGTTTTCGTAGAGAATATGATTAAAAGTTAAATAATAAGCGAAAGCATTTGGATAATAATTATTGATTCCATCTCTCTCGGAATATTGAAGTAAAACACTAACAGCCAATTTTATATAATCGGGATTGCTTTCTTTTCCCAACTTTTCTAAAGTCTTCCATACACGACGACGGAAATACTCGCGAGTTTTATTACTATAAGCAATTCGAGAATTAGGCTTTTTAAGTTCTTCTATTATGTCATTACTCCATCTACTAGACTGTAAATAATCACCATCATCGAGTATTAAACTCCTATATAAATCATGACAAAAATTTTCTTTTTCTTTCTCAAACCGATAAGCAAGAATCCCAAAAACTTCTTCATCAAGACGATATTCAGCGACTTTAAAAATATGACGAATCCGCTGAAAATAATTCGGTTTGAAAGGTGCTTTTGATATAACATCAATTAATCCAGGGCGTACAATCTCATTATCAATTTCATATATGATTTCCAGAATTTCAAAATCTTCATAATCACAATCTGCTAAATAAGCATTTAACTCAGTTGTAAAATCATCAGACGAATCTTGTTTTAATAACTCTTGAAAAAATGACGGTAAATATTTAATCGCTTCCGCTTGTAATTGTGCTTTCTTCACCTCATCGCAAATTTTTAATGTAGCTTCAAAAGCAATACCGCTGACAAAATCTGCTGTTTCATCACTTTGATAAAGCTTCGTTAACACTCCAATCACATCTTGATTGTTGGAATTTTCACAACACCAACCCAAAGCCCAAGCAATACAATAATCCCGTAAATCTTCCCCAGTACCCAACAAATCAATCAACAACGGAGTTGCTTCTGTTATCTTCAACTCTCCCGCTTTCCAAATTGCCCTTTCCAACTTCCAACTACTGGGTTTATCATCTGCAAGACGGTTGAGAATCGCTTGAATTCTGGGGTTATCAACAGTTGCTACTGGTTGTGTTGGGGTAGTAACGCTACTTGCCGAGACATCAACATATCCCTTCCTCGTCTTCTCCGCCACCAACTTATCAAAAACCTGCTCAGCCTTAGTCAAAGCAACAGGTTGAGTAGTTTTCGTACCTTCCTTTAAATTAGCTCCGCGTCTACCATAACGGAAATTGACAAGATATTTATTTTCAGCAACCTCGCATAAATCAACTTCGTATACCTTATCAGAAGCATCTTTTTGATAATGAAGAGTCTTGCGTTTAATTAATTTCATATATTCCCTCTCACCCGATGTTTTATTTTCGTATACTTTTTCGGGAGTCGCCAGTTTTGAAGAGTTGGGAGTGACGAATTATGAATTAAGAATGTTTATCAAATAGCTACCTGATTAATACCAGTCACTTCATATTTTTCTTCCTCCATTTCCCATAGATTCACCTCGTAAATGTTCTGAGGATTTGCTGAGTCATTAAGTGTTGTACGTTTAATTGATTTCATAAATTTTGGTTTACACCTCGATAATAAATTGTAGATAAACTATCTCTGTTTAACTCTTCCCTCAGCGCTCTTTGCGCGCCACTTGCTACAACGGAGGGAGCCTCCGCAACGCAGTGGCTTGTCTCTGCGGTTTTTTCCAATTCTAATTTTTATTTATAAGTCTAAAAAAGCACAAATCACTATAATCAAAAATATATTTTCGCCTACTTTTTCGGAATTTGCCAATGTCAAATTTGTAGTAATTAACTAAACTGAGTTTTTATCGGGGAATCATAAATATTACTATGTCGAGTAAAAAGAAAGAGCCAAGCGGATGCGGATGTTTAAATATTCCAATATCAGTAATCGTACTGTTTTTAGGAGGTGGCATCTGGCTATTTACTCAGAGAGATAACTTAGGTATCAGCAAAATTATTCCTGATAGCGAGCAATTAAATATTCCTTTTATTTCTGCAAAACCTACTCAGGATAATTCAAAACTTCCTTCAAATCCGGCTCCAGTTGTTTCTTCAAATCCCAAACAATCAACTCAGAAACTTCCTTCAAATCCGGCTCCAATTGCTTCTCCAAAACCGATACCAAAAGTAACTCCCGCTCCTACAGTTTCTCAATCTCCAGAAATCAAAACTCAGACAAAAGCAGTTGCTATTAAACCCAAACCAGTACCTAAGACACCTTGGGAGAAAAAAGAAATTAGGGGAATTTATCTAAGTCGCTACCAAGTTACTAATAATGCTAGCGAGCAAATGATTCGTCAAAGAGTTCGTTACTACAAGAGTAAAGGATTTAATACTATCATTCATGGTGTTTGGGGAAATGCTTGCACCATGTATAAAAGCGAAGTCATGCAGAAAACCCTCGGCTTTAAAAGTTGTCCCAATCTGTTTCGAGATAAATGGTTGGATTGGTTAATTGATGAAGCCCACAAACAGGGAATGGAAGTTCATGCTTATTTTGAAAAAGGAATAAAAATCGATAAGAATAGTCCGATATTCGATTTAGCAGTTGAGAAAAGATGGATTGTTGCCGGTATAGATAAAACCTATGCTGGAATCGATCATTATGTACTTGATGTTGAGATTCCTGAAGTTGCGAATTTCTTTAAAGATATTTTAGTCGAATTTGTACAAAAATATCCCAAAATTGATGCAGTTCAATGGGATGATTATTTAGGTTATCATGCAGAATTACCAGGTAAAGTTAATCGCACCGATAAATTAACGAAATTTACCCAGCAAATGATAACTGCAATGAAGCAAGCAAACCCTTCAGTTAGTTTTGATATTTGTCATCATAATCCTTATTGGGCTAAAAGATATTTCGCTGCTGATTATCAAAAATGGAAGGTTGATAGAATTTTTATTCAGGCATATAACGAAAAAGGTTTTCAAGATGAATTAAATTACGCTAAAAAGGTTGATGGAATTGCCATAAGTGACAGACAGTTTCATCGTGTAGAAGAATTAGTTAAGAATAAAGAGATTAAGAGTATTTTAGTATTTCCCATTGCTGGGAAGCCTAGAGAAACGGCTGCTGAACTAAATAAATTGATATCGAAATAGATATAAGTTCGTAGTTGCGCTTTAGCGCTAAAGTTTTTGGCGCTAAAGCGCAACTACGAACCTGTTTTTTTAATTCAATTCCCACATTAGTGCTTTTGATTCTTTATCTTTAGCTCTATTAATAAAGTTCAATTTCTCTAAAGTCCGTAAATAAATTTTACAGGTATTACTATTTAATCCCGTACCTTTGATTATTTCTTCCGTACTCAGTTTATTATCAGATTTTTTTTTAATTTCTAAAAGTATATGATTTGCAGTATTTATATAAGAAACAAAACACGGATTGGTTATTTCAGAAGGTTTAACTAAATCTTGTTTCTTTGCTTCTTTCAAAATTGAAAATACTTTTTGCTCGTTTGCCATTTTTCAGTGCAATCCTTTTTAGGGATTTTATCATTTTTCGTTACAATCCCGGTTCTTTTTACCTTTCTCAAATAATTATTTGTGAATCACAACGAATTGATATAGCTTTATTCAGATCTAACTTCTTTACCAGCATCGGCAAAAAATTCATAAGACAGCTTCCTCAAAGGTTTCTTTGATTAGACTTTTGAGTTCTTTGACGCTCATATCTTTAATTTGCATATTAATCTCTTCATGAATTTAAAAAGCAGGCGTTGCTGATTAAAAGTATGAATTGCCCCTAACCCCCAATTATGGGGGAAGAAGATAATTGAAAGTCCCCTATTTTTGGGGGATTTAGGGGGCATCACTATGAAGGAAAAAATAAATTCATACCCGGATTCAGCAACGCCAAAAAGCAGACTAGAAAGCCTGCTCTAAAAAAACTTATAAATCTGTTTTAAAAGTTGTAGCTAAAAACCTGAATTGTGCTATTTTCTGGTATTTTACCAGGGCTTACGCTAATAGTATCGCTGTTACTACGGCGTACCTTCATTCCACCCATTACATTTAGAAAATCATCTAAAGGTGCAATATCACAATTATCGTTGTCAGCAGCTTGGGTACGATAATGAGTAGGAACTACCAACTTAGGATTCAGAATCTGAATTGCTTTTCTGGCTTCCTCAGCATTATAAGCCTTAGCACTACCACCTACAGGTACTAATAGCACGTCAGGACGACCCATCAAAATTTTCTGCTCTAATGAAATAGGTGCAGCAGCTCCTCCTAAATGCAAGATATTAACTCCTGCTTGCTTCCACTGCCAAGCTGTATTTATTCCAAAACGTTTTCCACCAATGCGATCGTGATCTATCGCTATGCCTTGAAACTTAATTCCTTTAAACTGGTAAACCCCCGGTTGATACATTAATTTAGGGCTTCCGGGTAAACCCTCCACCGCACCTTCATCTAAAAGTTGACTGCTAATTAATACTAAATCAGCAGTAACCTTGGGTGGACGATAGCCAGCAGTACAGCCTATAGTACGAAAAGGGTTTACTAAAATTGTTGTGCCGCCACCCGTAAACAAAAAGCTAGTATGCCCCAACCATTTAATTGATAGCGAGCCACCAGATTGGGCATTTACTCGCAACCCAGAACCTAAGTTAGCAAACAACGCACCTGCTAACCCCGCTCCAGCGTAGCCCATCAACTGTCGTCGTTTCATTTACTTATCAAAGGTAATTTTTCTAGAAAGTTTTGCAATAATTGCTTTCCCGAATTCGTCAGGATACTCTCTGGATGAAATTGGACACCTTCTATGTGAGGAAAGTTCCTGTGTCGTACTCCCATAATTGTTCCATCTTCAACCCAGGCAGTAATTTCCAACGTATCCGGAATTGTATCTCGCTCTATTACCAAACTATGATACCTGGTTGCGGTCATCGGATTATCTAATCCCCGAAAAACTCCTACCCCTGCATGAAAAACTTCTGAAGTTTTACCGTGCATCAACTCTGGAGCAGAAACTATCTTACCACCAAACACCTGACCTATACTTTGATGCCCCAAACATACGCCCAAAATTGGATAATCTGCACCTAATTCTTCTATTAATTTTAAAGAAATTCCTGCATCTTCCGGTTTTCCAGGACCCGGAGATATTACTATACCATCCGGCTTCAATGCCCGGATGTCACCTAAAGATATCTTATTGTTACGAAACACTTTAATCTGTTTTGCAACAGAAAAGTTTACAGCTAATTCCCCTAAATATTGTACCAAATTATAGGTAAAGCTGTCGTAGTTATCTATGACTATCAGCACAGCGATTAAACCCCCAAGTTTTATCTAGCTATGCCAAACTTGTCCGACTGTGTTAGCTAAAGTAAACCACAAAATTCACAGAGACGATAGAATCAACTCGAACAAAGGAGGCAATATAAGCATAGCAGCAACTAATAATGCGACCAAAGCCGATACTAATACCGCACCAGCAGCACAGTCTTTAGCAATTTTCGCTAATTCATGATACTTTTGCTCGACAGTCAAATCAACAACAGATTCAACAGCAGTATTTAACAGTTCCAAAGCTAAAACTAAGCCGCTAGTAACTGCGATTACTGCTACTTCTACCGGCTTCAGATGTAAAAAAACGCTCAAACCAATTGCCAAAGCGCAAACAGATACGTGAATGCGAAAATTACGCTGAGTTTGGAAAGCATAGGTAATTCCAGCCCAAGCATATTTAAAACTGACAAACAAGTTGGAGGCAACTGCCCAAGATAAATCTCTTTGTTTAGACACTACGGTTTCTAAACGGTTTGTTTTGGGTGAAGATGAAATTTGCTGGGACATAGGCATAAAAGTATGATTGCTCCAATTGTAGGATAGAAGTTTTTCCAGAATTTTAAAGGTCGAATCAACTTTTGATAATTTTCTACAGAAATATTTTAAAAAGACAACTTGAAGGCAGGATTAAACTAGTTGATAAACGTATCTATTCTATGTCTACCTCAATACTTAATGTCTTCAGTAGCATTACTTGCTTTTCTAGCATTCGCTGTAAACTTTCTTCATCAGGATGATCCCAGCCTATTAAATGTAGGAAACCGTGAGATGACAGCCAAGCAAGTTCTGTTTTTAATGAATGTTTTTGTTGTATAGCTTGCCTTTGAGCAGTATCAACAGAAACTATGATATCGCCAAGGTATAAAGGTTCATCCTCGGTTTCCATTTCTGTTACATGTGGAGAATCTACTTCTAAAGCCGCAAAAGCCAAAACATCTGTGGGCTTATCTTGATTGCGGTATTGATAATTCAGGGTTTGAATTTCTGAATCATTAGTCAAGCGTAGCCCAATTTCGTAAGCAGAGGATGCCTGAATATCGCATTGCATCATATGCATCCACTTACAAAACCAGTTTTCCCAAGTTTTTACACCAATAGGCAAGTTCTCATCGTCATTCTCCACAGGCTCTGTTGGAGAAGATTGATAAAAATTATCCTGCACGTAAACCTCAACACAAAGCTGTTTATCCACTTTATCTCCCCTCGTTAACGAGTTAGATAAGCAAGACCAACCAAAACAGCGAGCAGTCCAACAGTAGTAAGTGCAAAATGTTTTAGCGAGGTGCCACCCTTTTGCACCATATTCCGCATAGCCAGTTTAGTATAACTAGGTTTATCTTCCTTGGTAGAAGAATCGCTCATAATGATTCCATAACAAACTCTTCTACTAATGTAACAAATTGTTGAGATATGGAGCGCCAATTTGGCATTTTCTATGAATTTCGGAATTGGTAATTGGTAATTGGTAATGGGTAATTGGTAATAGTTAATTAGGAACAGTGAAAAGCTAAGAGTTAAAAGTTAATAATTCTTTTTGCCCAATGCCCAATGCCCAATGCCCAATGCCCCATTACCCATTACCCATTACCCATTCTCAGTTACTTGGTTTTCCTGCCTTAGATAAGCTTGAATGAAGGAATCTAATTCTCCATTCATTACGTCAGTTATAGCCGTTGTTTCGATGTTGGTACGCAAGTCTTTCACCATCTGGTAAGGATGGAATACGTAGTTACGTATTTGGTTTCCCCAGCTTGCTTCTACCATATCGCCGCGAATTTCAGCGATTTCTTGGGCGTGCTGTTCTTGAGCCACAACCAACAGCTTGGCTTTCAGACGAGCGAGGGCTTTTTCTTTGTTTTGTAATTGCGAACGTTCTTCAGTACATCGCACGGCGATATTTGTTGGAATATGCACAATTCGTACAGCGGTTTCTACTTTGTTAACGTTTTGTCCGCCTTTACCGCCAGCCCTAGATGTAGTAATTTCTAAATCCTTGTCGGGGATATCTAACTCTACATTGTCATCTATCTGCGGCATGATTTCCACGCCTGCAAAACTAGTTTGTCGCTTACCGTTGGCGTTGAAAGGAGAAATCCTTACCAAGCGATGGGTGCCCATTTCCGAACGTAAATAGCCGTAGGCATAGCGTCCCGTAATTTCCAGCGTTACCGATTTTATACCAGCTTCATCTCCGTCTGATTTATCGGTGATAGCAACTTTGTAGCCGTGACTTTCTCCCCAACGGGTATACATTCGCAGCATCATTTCCGCCCAGTCTTGAGCATCAGTACCGCCAGCACCGGCTGTAATAGTAAGTAAAGCGCCTTTACTATCGTAGGGACCAGAAAGTAACTGCTGCAACTCCCACTGGTCGAGTTCGCGGTTGAGAACTGTAACGTTAGATACAGCTTCGCTAAGTAGGGACTCGTCAGTTTCGGATTCCAAAAGTTCGACAACTGCCTTGGTATCCTCTAAGCTAGAATGCCAGTCATGATACTGCTGCAAATGTTCTTTGAGTTCGTTAAGCTCTTGCATCGTATCTTGAGCCTTATTTTGATCTTCCCAAAACTCTGGCTGCGCTGCGATTTGTTCTAAATCTTGAATTTTAGCTTTGAGTGCGGGTAAGTCAAAGATAGTCCTGAGTTTTACCCAGGCGATTAGATAACGTTTCGATTTCGCGTTTGATTTCTAGAACTTCCATATTTGTTTCTATTTGTTAGCTTTGATGCTTCTAGAATCTGTGTGTATTTTATATTCCTTTTTGATTCTAGCGATTGTCTGGAAATTTTTCTCGTTTTAAAAAGTGAATTGAGAATTGAGAATTGGGCATTGGGCATTGGGCATTGGATATTAATTACAGATGGTGCGTGACGGCAATTTCGATTTATTCCGTTGTGTTTGGAAATTTATCATCTGCGTACACACCCGAAAATTAATGCATTTGTTTGAGATAGGCTTTGGTAAACAAATCCAGATTCCCTTTCATCACTTCCTCAATCTCAACCGTTTCTACGTTGGTACGTGAATCTTTGACTTTTTGGTAAGGATGAAAGATGTATTCGCGGATTGGGTTATCGAGTGTAGTTTTCGGGGATGGCTTTTTGACATCCTTAAGTGCAACACCTTGAATTTGCATTAGTGCGAATAATTTGCTTTTGACACAAACTAAAGCTTTTTCCAGATTAGCTAAGTGATTACGCTTTTCAGTAGATGTGACGGAAATACCGGTAGGAATATGAGTTACTTTTGCTAATGGACTTGGCCCGCGCATATAAGTATGTTTGCCTCTGAGAACTTCCAAATCCCGTTGTGGAATCTCAAAATCCATCGACTCATCCACAATCGGCGCAACTTCTAACTTTGCAAAACTAGTTTTGATTGCAGGCTTTTTGCGAAAAGGTGAAATTCGCTTTAGCTGATGAATTCCTTGTTCGGATTTTAGATATCCGTAAGCATATTTACCAGAAATTTCCAAAGTCACATAGTTAAATCCGCAAAATTCTCCTATGGATTCATCCAAAAACCGAAGCTTGCAGTCATGATTATCGCACCAGTGGGCGTACATTCGTTGGAGCATTTCTACCCAATCTTGGCAATCTATATTGCGATCGCAAGCAGTAATAGTAACAAATGCTCCTTTATCATCAAAAGGTTGATTCAAAAGATTTAGAATCTCAACATGTTTGAGTTTGCTGCTTAAAAATTCATATGTAGTTCGCAATTCTTGTTCTAACTGTTCGTCAGATTCCGATTCCAGAAGCTGTAAAGCTGCTTTGGCATCGTTTAAACAAGTCTGCCATTCTCGGTATTCTTCTTGCTCGCGGAATATTAAATCAGATAATTCTTGAAGGGAGTTTTGAGCAATTAGAGTGTCTTGCCAGAATTCAGCTGTGATGAGTTGCTTTTCTAAATTCCGAACTCTTGCTCTTATTTTATGAATGTCAAAGACAGTCTTGGGGTTGGCTGAGGAACTTAGATAACATTTCGATTTCTTGTTTTACTCGTGATAGTGCCAGCATTATTTTATTTTTTTAAGGACACGTTATGTATTGTAGTACAAATACAGGTCAAAGGTTAAAAGTTAGAGTTTCATAATGGATGGTGCGTGACGGCACTTTCAATTTATCTCGTTGTGCTTCGATCATTTATCGTAGCCGTCGCGCACCCTACAATATTTATTTGCAAATTGTGACAAAAAAAAGGCAGGCTGGAAGCCTACCTGATAAGTCAATTACTTTTTAATTCCTAACTATCCCCATGCCCTATGCCCAATTTTCTTAAATTTTCTTAGTCTCTTCCGCCGCCGCTAATGGCAATTAAAAGACGTAAGATGAAGACGAATAAATTGATGTAGGTAAGGTACATCGATAATGCTGCGGGTAAATATTCGTCATCTTGATAGGTACGAGGTAGTACGTAGAAGTCAACTACCGCAGCACCAGCGAATAAACATACGCCCAAGCCAGAGATACCTATTTCCAACCAACCGGGGGTATATACGCCAAATAAGGAAAGTCCTAGTTGCAGAATCATCACTGCAATTAAGGCAATTACACCCAAGCGGACGGTTTTGGTTAAAGCCATACCGTCAGAGTCGGAAAGGTTTGAACCGATTTGACGGGCTGCGATAAAGGTGACTCCACAACCGAGAGCGGCAATACCAATACCTTCAATGCCTACTCCTTGAGTTCTCAACGCGACAAATACTAATCCGCTAAGGGTATACCCAGATAAGAGGCTGTAGGCTGCTAGTAGAGGTAATGCAACTTGCTTATTACCTTTAGAAGCTACATTTTGAGCGACGAAAAATAAAATTAGAGAAACGATTAACGCTCCGAAAAAAGTGGGATAAAACAGTTGAGGATTATTGCGGATAACACCAAGTCCACCGTAAGTTCCCAAAGCAGTAAGTACTAACCCACCACCGACATAGGGTAGTGCGTTAGCAATTACATTAGGTCCCACAAGGGCTTGATTTTTTGCGTCACGAATGGCGTTTCGGAAATTGCTCGTATTACTCATATTTACAACAAGTTCTTAATTGAGATATTGCTCTTTCTTCTATTTTTACGCAATTTATTTGAATCCTGACGAGTGGATGGTTCTTTTAAGAACAATTTAATAAATGCAAAAGTTAGTCCAGTCAAAGTTTCAAGCCAATGATAGTTATTTGTCTTGACATACAAACAAATTAATGAACATTAATAAAATGCGTACAAATACGTATGCAAGGGGTCTGACTCCTTGTAAATTCAGTAGAACAACGAATGGTGTGAAAAAGGATTCGCAAGGAAAATAATTACAGCTTTGATAAAACTTTACTCGGCTCGGTTTTTTAAAGGAAAAAGAGTCCCTAAAGGAAATTATATGGCAGTAATTCAGTCCTCTCTCCGGTCTGATGGTATGGAATTATTATGTCTATATCACCAGAATCCTTCGATTAAACTTCGTAACAGACTCGTAAAATTGCATAGTGGTTTAGTGCGAAAAATGGCTCATAAATTTAGTCATCAATGTAACGAACCTTATGAAGATTTAGAACAAATTGGTTACTTCGGTTTAATAAGAGCAATTGAACGTTTCGATCCCACTCAAGGATATGCATTTAGTTCCTTTGCTGTCCCTTATATTCGGGGTGAAATGCTGCACTTCTTACGAGACCGTAGTACTTTATTGAAAATACCCCGTCGTTGGCAAGAACTGTACAACGAAGGTCAAAAAATACGTAAAGAATTAGCACATATCTTAGGAAGACAACCCAAAGATTTAGAAATTGCTCGCGAACTTAAAGTATCGGTACAAGAATGGCAAGAAACCAAGTTAGCTGTTCAAAATAGAATGCCTTTAAGCCTAGATGCAACAGTGGTTAACTACATTGATTGTCAAATCACATTAGGTGAAGCGTTACCTTGTCCCCAAACTGCGGCTCAACAGCATTTAGAAGAAGAACGCCAACAACTTCATGGGGCTATGGGAATGTTAGAAGACAAGCCCCGGATGGCTGTTGAATTAGTATTTTTGAAAGAATTTTCTCGCAAAGATGCAGCTAAAAAAATTGGTACTAGCCCAATGACAGTAACGCGGTATTTGCAGAAAGGAATTGATGATTTAATGGGTTTAATGCAACAACCGCAAGCAGTAGCTACGGTCACATGATAGGTCGAAAATGTCACAAAATTTATCGGTTTGAACATGGCTGTTGATATAGCCATGAAAATTTTATTGCACCTCAGAATTTTGTCATTTATTAAAGCTGTATATAAGTTAACGAAATTAGTCGCGTGCCAATTGCACGAAGGCTTTACATCTTCCCCAACATCGACAACAGATTTTGAAGTTTTTAACTAAATTAAATATTTTAGGTTAAAGGTCAAAGGTCAAAGGTTAAAGTTGAACTCCCTTTGTCCCTTTGTCCCTTTGTTCCTCATCTTCCTATGCTCAACTTTTACTTAATAATTAAGTAATGACAGTGGGCTTATCGCGTCCAGTGTTGGCTTTAATCTGGGCTATTTGGTCGGCGAGGTTAATTAATTCTGCTAATCCTTCTTGGGGATCGAGGTTGTGTTTTGTACTATCTGGCTCATAGCTTTCGAGGTAAACTCTCAGCGTTGCTCCTTGAGTACCCGTACCGGAAAGTCGAAATACAATTCTGGAGCCATCGGTAAAACCAATTCTGATTCCCTGCTTTTGACTGACACTACCATCTACGGGGTCTGTATAACTAAAATCATCGGCATATTCTACTGTATAGCTACCGAACTGCTTGCCCTTCATTGACGATAACGAAGAACGCAGATTTTCCATTAAGGTATTGGCTTTGTCTTTATCTACTGCTTCGTAATCATGTCGGGAATAGTAATTACGTCCGTAGGTTTTCCAGTGTTCTTTGACAATTTCTTCAACTGACTGCTTTCGGGAAGCTAAGATATTCAACCAAAATAGAACAGCCCAAAGTCCATCTTTTTCCCGCACATGGTTGGAACCAGTACCAAAGCTTTCTTCACCGCAAAGAGTCGCTTTACCAGCATCTAAAAGGTTGCCGAAGAATTTCCAACCCGTCGGAGTTTCATAACAATCAATCCCCATCTGGGCTGCTACTCTATCAACAGCCGCAGAAGTAGGCATCGAACGCGCTACACCAGCCAATCCCGAACTGTAACCCGGTACAAGCTTGGCATTTGCTGCTAACACCGCCAAACTATCGCTGGGAGTTACGAAGAAATTGCGACCCAAAATCATGTTGCGATCGCCGTCTCCATCGGAAGCAGCACCGAAGTCTGGAGCGTTGTCTCCAAATAAAATATCAACTAGTTCATGAGCATAAACTAAATTCGGATCTGGATGTCCACCGCCGAAGTCTTCTAAAGGCTTTCCGCTACGCACGGTTCCTTCGGGTGCGCCCAAACGTTGCTCGAATAAAGCATAAGCGTAAGGTCCTGTGACTGCATGTAGGGAATCCATACACATGCGGAAATCTCCAGAAGTTAACAGTTGACGAATGCTGTCAAAATCAAACAGCGACTGCATCAACTCCACATAATCGTCTACCGAATCGATAACTTGAACCGCCATCGAACCGAGTTCAAAGCTTCCTAATTTTCCTAAATCGACATCGTCTGCTTCTAAAATCTTGTAACCATCAATGGTTTTACTACGATTGAAGATAGCTTCAGTAATCTTTTCCGGTGCGGGACCACCATTATCGGTATTGTACTTAATGCCAAAATCTTCATCGGGGCCTGCTGGATTATGACTAGCAGAAAGAATAATTCCACCAAAAGCTTTATATTTGCGGATAATGCAGGAAACAGCAGGAGTAGATAAAATACCGTTTTCACCTACCAATACTCTGCCAAAACCATTGGCCACTGCCATTTTAAGAATAATTTGGATAGCTTCGCGGTTATAAAAACGACCATCGCCACCGACAACCAAAGTTTGTCCTTGATAACCTTCAAGACTGTCAAAAATTGATTGAACAAAATTTTCTAAATAATTAGGTTCTTGAAAAACCTTAACCTTCTTCCGTAAACCAGAAGTACCCGGTTTTTGGTCGTCGAATGGCTTAGTTGAAACAGTGCGGATATTCATTTATAAATTTGTAAGTGCCAATACTAATTAAAGTACCAGCCAAGAGGTCAAAGGTTAAAGGTTAAAGGTTAAAGGTGAATAAATAGTTAGGAGTTAGGAGTTATGAATATTATTTCTACCCCTTCTACCCCCTCTTCCCCCTCCCCCCCCTTCGGGTTGCGCCATTTGCTACAACGGTGCGTGTTCCTCCGCAACGCAATGGCTTACCATCTCCCCATCCTTCCTCACCCCGGTACTTTCGCCAAAGCTTCCCGCAGGACTTCCGAACCAACTCCGAAACGACACGAATTTTCTGAAATATGCTGTTTCCATGCACGACTACCAGGTTTTCCAGCGAATAGTTGCAGCATATGTCTGGTAATTTTATTCAGCTTCAAGCCTTTTTCCGTCCATTTATCTATGTAATCATACATATTTTCTACAACTTCATGTCTGTTAAAAAACGGTGCTGATTCAGTATAAAAATCCTTGTCTACGGTAGCGAAAAGGTAGGGATTATCGTAAGCCGCACGCCCAATCATCACCGCATCAACTGACTGTAAGTGTTGCTGTACCTGAACTAAATTTTTAAATCCACCGTTGATTTCAATAAATAAATGAGGAAAATCTTGTTTCAAGCGATGCACGTCGTCATATCTCAAAGGTGGAACATCGCGGTTTTCTTTGGGACTCAAGCCCTGTAACCAAGCTTTACGAGCATGAACGGTGAAGCGCTCGCATCCAGTTTGAGAAACAACTTTAACAAAATTTACCATGTCCTCGTAACTGTCTAAATCATCAACTCCGATACGATGCTTGACGGTAACAGGAATTTTTGTAGCATTAATCATTGCTGCTATACAATCGGCTACCTGTTGCGGTTGAACCATCAAACAAGCACCAAAATTACCGCTTTGTACCCGACTGCTAGGACAACCCACATTCAAATTAATTTCGTCATAACCCATACCTTCAGCAATACGAGCGCATTCTGCTAAATCTACAGGATTATCGCCCCCTACTTGCAGCGACAGAGGCTTTTCTTCCTCAGAGAAGCCTAATAAATGCTCTTTATCCCCATGCATAATTGCCGCACTTGTCACCATTTCGGTATAAAGCAAAGTGCGACTGGTAATTTTACGCATAAAATAGCGGTAATGACGGTCTGTTCTATCCATCATTGGAGCGATGCTTAAGGGATTGGGCATAAGTAAAAAGAGTTAGGAGTTAGGAATTAGGAGTTATAAGTATAATTATTATAATTATCGAATAACTGTTAATTGATAACTGAAAATTGGCTTACAAGAGCTTAAATTTGCCTATTGTGACGATTATAAAATTGTCTACTAAGCTCGATAAAGATTTAGGCGATTGTTTTGTTTGCCTAAAGGTTTTGGCTATGGTTGAAAGTCTTGCCAGCTATAGAAATTAGTCTTATTCACTTTCCATTATCTAATAATTACTTACCATTTTTTTTGAGACAGCAAGCAAACTGTCTACCATAAGAGTGGTTTAGCATGACTTGGAGATAAAGCTATTAGAGGCACTCATACAGAAATACTCGAATGAATACAGTTGACAATCAACTACCATTTGTGTTTAGGGCATCTAATATTAACAAGATTGACGAGCATAATGCTACGGTAGACAGAGAATTTACGGATATTAATTTAAATGGTGTTGATTTAAGCGGTACGGATTTGAGTTATATACGTTTAAATGAAGCTCAGTTGATGGATGCTGGTTTAAGGGAAAACCATTTAAGTTGCAGTTTAAAAAACAATAATAATTTAGAAGGTTTTGACTTTAGTAATACAAATCTGAGTCTTGCTGTGCTTCGAGGAGCAAATCTAAAAGGTGCTAATTTCTGTCTGGCAATTTTGCGCCGTACCGATTTACAAAAAGCTAACTTACAAGAAGCTATTTTAAGCGGTAGCATTCTCAGAGGAGCCGATTTGCGAGAAGCTAACCTCAGCAATGCTCATTTGTTAGGTACGAATCTTAGTTATGCTGTTTTGAACAATGCTAATCTCAGCAATGCTCATTTGCTAGGTGCAAATCTCTCTAATACAGATTTTTCTGGCGCTACAGTTGATAATGCTCGATTCGGATGGAATACAGGTATTTCTAATCGGATGAAGGTTGAATTGGAGTTGCGAGGGGCGATTTTTGAAGATTGAATTGGGCATAGGGCATTGTTGAATGGTAGGTTGGGTTAGACGCACGACAAGATTTAATGATTAACAAATAATTGAAATTGCGTCGTAACCCAACATCGGTGTTTTGATTTGATATGCAATTACCAGACATAGTAAGTGGTAGGTTGGGTTAGACGCACGACAAGATTTAATGATTAACCAGTAATTGATATTGCGTCGTAACCCAACATCAGCGTTTTGATTTAATATGAATTACCCGGCTAGATTTTTGTTGACATGGTGGATGTTGGGTTTCATGACCTTCAACCCAACCTACAAATACAACAAATACAATTCAAATAATACTTAATATAATGGTATTTTATTTATCTCATCAAATAAATGGAATACTGTAGAGCAAAAATAGAAGGAGGTACTTTCTTTTTTACGGTTGTCACTCAGAATCGCCGCAAATTTTTGTGTAATGAAGAAAATATTGTATTGCTAAGAAAGATATTCAAACGGGTAATCAAGCAGCACCCTTTTACAATTGACGCGATCGCGATTTTACCCGAACATTTGCACTGTATTTGGACTTTACCACCAAATGATAATGACTGCGATGTTAAACGAGGCATTTATGATATTGATTGGGGTGCAGAAGTAGAATTAGAATTTCCCGATTGGGTAGGGAATGAATAATTGTAGGTTGGGTTAGACGCACGACAATATTTAATTATTAACCAGTGATTGAAATAGCGTCGTAACCCAACATCGGTATTTTGATTTAATAATGAATTATCCAACATAGATTTTAAGTGAAGCGCGTTGTTTAATTGTAGGTTGGGTTAGACGCACGAAAAGATTGAATTATTAACGAATTGATTGAGATTGCGTCGTAACCCAACATCAATGTTTTGATTTTATATAAATTATCCAACATAGATTTATGGATGAAACGAGTTGTTTTGATGGATGTTTAATATTTATTTTGATTTGAATTATTTCGCTGAGTTTTCTAGATTATGTTGGGTTTCGTTCCTCAACCCAACCTACGAACTCATTAGCAACTGTCATTTCTAACAGAACCATCGGGCATAACAGTATCACAGAAAATAGCATCACGCCAACCGACATCCATAAAACGAGCTTTCCGGAAACGACACCCAGTCAAGTTAGCTCTTCTCAAACCAGTTTGGTTCATAAAAGCACCACTCAAGTTGGCTCCTGTCAAATTGACTTCCGCCATATAGCTATCGTGGAGAGTCGTAAGACACAAGTCAGCATAGCTGAAATCGGAACCGGCAACTACGGCATCACTCATGGCAACACAATTCAAGTTGGCATGAGTGAGATTAACTTTTTCCATCCGAACAAGTTCAAGAACAGCATCCCTCAAATCAGCTCCACTAAGATTGATTCGATCCAATTTGGCACCGTGAAAATTAACGAACCGTAGATTAGCATTGCTCAGATTAGCATCACGCAAGCAGATGTCAGTCAAGTAAGCGCCTCGCAAATTAACTCCATTCAAATCAATCCCACTAAAATCCCTCTCTCCCTTCTCATACCTTTCTAACAACTCCTCAGCAGTCATAACTTACCTCTTGAAAATGTTGGGTTACGGCGCAATCAAATTTCGGGTATATAACTATAACTCTTCGTGCGCTTAACCCAACCTACAAACTACAAACTTATGCTACATATTTGGCGCTAAAGCGCAACTACGAACGAATATTGATTCCCAATTCATCACATTCTTAAATCTGCGATCGCACCTTTCGTCATTGCTGCAATGGCTTTATCTGTAGCTTTGGGCAAATGATAATATTTACCTCCAGCGTTCTTAGCTAACTCTTTCGCAAATCCCGTAGAAACGAATTTACTTTCGGTGTCGATTACTAACAATTGAATTCCTAAAGCGCGGATTTTAGCGGCTACTTCTAATAATTCCCCTTTGATATCTGGCTTTTCTCCTGGCTCTTGGGGTTCTCCCAACGAACGAGATAATGGTATGTTACCGCGTCCGTCGGTGATGGCTACTATGACTACTTGTCCGATGTCGCCGCTTCTTTGGGCGTTTAAACCGACGTGGGCGGCTTGGGTTAAACCGTGGGCTAAGGGTGAACCGCCACCGCAAGGCATTTTTTCTAAGCGGGTACGAGCTAATGTAATGGAACGTGTGGGTGGTAACATTACTTCTGCTTGTTCTCCTCGGAAGGGAATTAAGGCTACTTGGTCGCGGTTTTGATATGCTTCTGTTAATAATTGCATTACCGCTCCTTTGGCTGACTGCATTCGGTTAAGTGCCATTGAACCGGAAGCGTCTACTACGAATATTACTAATGCTCCGGCTTTCCTCGCCAATCTTTTTGCACGAATATCCCCTTGCTCTACGATGACGTTTCTACCGGGATTTCGTTGTCGTCGTGCTTTTTGATATGGTGCTGCGGCTCGTAAGGTGGCATCTACGGCAATGCGACGAACTTTTCCTTTGGGTAGCATTGGCTTGATGTAGCGTCCCCTGTCATCGGAAAATATTAAACCGCGACTTCCGGAGTTTCCTTGACGCTGGGCTGTTTGAGCAAAGTAAAGCACGCTTTCATCTAAGATTACACCTTCTGGATCGAAGATGAATTCTTCGGGAATACCTGGTGGCTCCTGTTCTTCTTGGTTAGAATCGTCTTCTTCTTGCTCTTCCTGCTCTTCTTGCTCTTGTTCGGATTCGTCTTCTGGTTCTTCTTGGCTTTGTTGTGGTGGTGGCGGTGGTGGCTGCTGTTCTTCTTCGGGTGGTGTTTGAATTACGGTTGCGCGGGGTACTATAACTAACTCCACTGCACGACGCAAGTCTTCGGGGTTAACTTGATTGCGTCCGTCGAGGGCTGCGGATGCTTTTGCTACCCGTACCGCAAATAATTCGGCACGATGTCCTTGTACTACACCACGAATTGCTTCTTCAACTAGGTAAGTAATTTGTTCTTCGCTGATGGTAACTTCTTTCAACCATTCCCTAGCCAAAACAATTTGAGTTTTTATCGAGTCAATATCATCGTTGTACTGCTGGAGAAATTCTTGAGGAGAGCGAGAATAAGCAATTGCTTGCTCTACTGCTTGGACTCTATCGTCTAATCCTAAAATGCCGTCTGCGGAAAGGGAAATGGCAATTCTGTCTAATAAATGTTCGCGTAAATCTCCTTCTTCAGGATTGTAGGTAGCGATAAATAACGGTTTGCAAGGATGTTGAAAACTGATTCCTTCCCGTTCGATTTGATTGCGCCCTTCAGATAGTACGCTTAAAAGTTGATTGCTAATCTGCTCATCTAAAAGATTGATTTCATCTACATACAGCACGCCGCGATTTGCTGCTGCGAGTAAACCCGGTTGAAATACCGTATCCCCTTGCTTCACAGATTTTTCTACATCCACCGAACCCAAAAGTCTATCTTCGGTGACTCCTAAAGGTATTTGTAAAAATGGCGCGGGGATAATTTCGGTTTCTACATCTTCTGTAGATTTAACGCCTCTAGATAATAAATCATCATCCCATTCTTCTGGATTATCGGGATTGCAGTTACTAATAGAATCTTTGACAACTTCAATCGGCGGTAGTAAAGCGTGGATAGCCCTCGCCATCACTGACTTTGCCGTTCCTCTACGTCCGGCGATCGCTACTCCCCCCAATTCTGGATCGACAGCTGCCAATAGTAAAGCTAATTTAATCGCTTCTTGACCAACTACAGCGGTTAAGGGAAAGGTAGTAAAACTAGAATTAACAGTGGATGCAGCCATTTTTTATATAATAGTTAGTCTAACTTTATAGCTTACCAAACCAGATTGATATAATTCAAAATTTCTGGACGCGAAATTCAAACCAAAGCGGTTTTGCAAATGGTGCAAAATGCGAACCAGATGTGACTTTAAATACTCAGCAGTATAAAATAAAGTTTAGTTACAATAATTTGTGCATATCTGCATATAACAAAAAATTGCAGAACAATATCAGAAGTAAATTTTATAATTATTGTCTCCTAAATCAATAGTAATGATTTCCAAACAAGAGAAATTAGTAGAAATTATCCAAAACGAAAACTTTCACGATAATTCGCTTTTGCTTAACGCGCTAACTCATCGTTCTTACGTGAATGAAAACCCCAGTGAAGGGCATAATAATGAACGTTTGGAGTTTTTAGGCGATGCTTTATTAACTTATTTAAGTGGAGATTACCTTTACCGTCGTCACCCAAAAATTGGAGAAGATGAATTAACCCGCAGACGCTCTGCATTAGTAGATGAAAAGCAATTGTCAAGGTTTGCTTTGGAAGTTGGTTTAGATAAAAAAATGCGTTTGGGTAAAGGTGCTATCCGTGAAGGAGGATATGAAAATCCAAATTTACTTAGCAGCACTTTTGAAGCTGTGATTGCTGCTTATTATCTTGACAATAATTCCAATATTGAAGCACTGCGAAAGGTTGTTGAACCGTTATTTGATTCAGTTCCTGAAGAAATAGTTGAATCTCGTTCTAATCTAGATCCAATAAACCAGTTTCAAGTATGGGTGCAACGTCATATTCCGCAAAACCCACCCAATCTTCCCAAATATACGATCGCAAAAACGGGTGGTGTGCCTCATGCTCCCGAATTCCTGGCTGAAGTGTTTGTAGATAATAAAAAATACGGAGAAGGTAGGGGAAAAAATACAAAAGGAGCGAAAAAAACAGCGGCTAAAAATGCTTTGCTTAATTTAGAGGAAGAGGGTTTTATTTAAGCAAAAAATTGGGTATTAGATATAGAACTCGTTGTTTCTATTTATTCTGTATTTGCAATGGTAAAATAACGGTAAAAGTTGAACCATTCCCCAATTCAGAGTCTACTCTAATTTCGCCTTGAATTATTGTAATCAGTTGTGAAACTATTGCTAAACCTAAGCCAGTACCATCTATTACACAAGATGTACTATTAGGAGCTACACGGTAGTAAGGATTAAAAATATTGAGTAAATCTTCTTCAGAAATACCTATTCCTGTATCTGCAACTACAATCTTCCATCTGCTTTCATCTATAGTTTCGCAATTAATTTCAATTTCTCCCGATTCGGTATAGCGAATTGCATTACTTAGAAGATTGGTAATGATTTGCTGTAGTTTGAGTGAATCCGTAATTACTGTTTGAGGAGATTTTTGAGAATCAACTCTAATATTAATATTTTTCTTTCCTAAAGAAGGTTCCAACATATGAACCACTTCTTCGATTAATTCACGTGGATTAATTAGTTCTAATTTTAATTTTGTTTCTCCTGTTTCTAAACGAGAAATTTCTAATGCGTTATTAATCAAGCGTAACAGTTTTCTACCACTGGTTAATACCTGCTCAATATGCTCTAAATTTCCATAGGTGCTTTTGATTTCAGATTTCTGTTTTTGTATCCGTAAAAATAAATCTGAATAGCCAATAATTGATGTTAAAGGAGTTTTGATTTCGTGGGCTAAATAAGATAAATTGTCTTGAGATGTACGAGCGAAGCGAGTCAATTCTTGATTGTGCAGAGCTAATTGATTTTGTAAGTTTTCTAATTCTTCGATTCTTTGCTCTGTATAGCTTTGAAAACATCGAGCTATTGCTTCGTCTACTACGCTATCGATGGAACGTATGGTTTGCATTATCTCTGCTGCTGTTGCTTGCAGTAGGCAATCTTCGATAGTTGAAAATATGATTTGGCGAAATAAGTGGTACTCCCGCGCAATTTCTGAAGCGTCAAAACCTTGTTCTGCTCGGAGAATTCCATGATTTAAGCTTGCTTCTACTACCGTCTCAAAATTATCTTTTTTATCTTGAGCAAGGATAATAGCTAATGCTGTAAGCACATGGTCTAGATGATTTATTATAGCCGGTCGAGATAAACCATAAGTGCTTTCAATTCGACTGTCTTCACAAACTTTGTTCAGCCATCTTTCTATAATTTTCTCTTTATTGTCTACAAGCGATTGACTAAAGTTCTTCATGCAATCAAGTAACGATTCGTAAATTTTGATTTTATTTCTTTTTATTGTAATTGAGTTATGACAGTATTTTCCTATCGTATTTATCTATATATCTCTTTACAAAATATATTATTACTTCGTGATTTTTATTATAAATACTATGTTGAGATGCTATTTGAAAAGTCTAATAATAAAAACTGATTTTCAATATTGTTGCATTAATTAATATAAATAAATCAAGAGATAATGCTTGTATTTATTAAATTATAATTTTAACTTTTCAAAAATATAATTAACTGATTTTCAGTAGTCTACTTGTTCGGTAATACATTTGTAACAATAAATGAAGTACCTATAAATTCAGGATTCAATTTATAGCAAGTATATAGGGCAACATTTATTGCAAAATAAATAAAAGTTTATCCAGATTAATACGTAATTAAGGAATATTGAAATTGTTCGATAATCCTAGTTAATATTACTTGTGTTGTTTATAGTAAAAATAACCGTTTCCAATGTATAATCTAATGTCAATCTTAAGGAGGATGATTTTTGTACAAGTATTTTAGGATGCTAGCAAACTAAAGGGTGAAACCTATCCATTAAATAGGTATAATTAAATACAAAAAATGGGGTAGGGTGTAAACAAGATTACGGGATGGAAAATTTTTATTAGGAACTAAGAAGGAAATATGAAATCTTCGGAAGAAACCAACAATAACATTTCGCCAGAAGCTGGGCAAATCGTATCAAATAGAGATGTAAATAAACCTATTGGATATGGTAATTCTGAGATTCACGAGAATAATAGCTTAAGCAAAGTTAGAGATATTTTAGTTGGTTCCCAAATGCGGGAATTAGATAAAAAGTTTTCTCGTTTAGAAGAGCGTTTAGTCAAGCAGTGTCACGATTTAAGAGATGAAACTAAAAAGCGACTGGATACTTTAGAAAATTATATTAAAGAAGAAACAGATTCATTAAGTTTTAGAGCCAAAAACGAGCAGGTAAAACGGGATGAATCGATAAAAGCAATTAATGAAGAACAAAGAAAACTTGCTGAATCTTTCGAGAAAAAGATGGTTGAAATCGACGAACAAGCAAGTAAAACTCAACGGGAATTGCGTCAGCAGATTTTCAGTCAATCTCAGAGCTTACACGATGATATTCGAGAAAAATATCAAGAGATTGTCGGTTTGTTAGAGCGGGAAACTTACGAATTAAAGAGTGAAAAAACTGACCGTACTCAATTAGCTGCTTTATTTTCTGAATTAGCATTGCGTTTGAATTCTCAATAATTTTGCATCAAAGTCATTCATTTGAATATTATGGTGAATGACTTTTCGTTTAAATCTAATTTTTGATATATTAATCCGATAATTTTACCGATGAGTGATAAGAACGGGAATCGATTAGCGGAAGAATCATTTAATAATAATCATATCGAAGGTAATAATGGAGCCAATGAGTTAAGTGAATTAAGTGAATTGAGCCAGTTGCGGAGTTTACTTTTAGGAATTGAGGAACCCAAACTGCATCGATTTTATGAAAAGCTTGATAATCCTCAAGTAGATCCAGAAGATATCAGTAAGATGCTTCCAGAAGCAGTTGTTTTACGGACAATGCAAGATGAACAGCTATCGGAAGCCTTGATTCCTACCGTTGAGCAAGCCATTCAATCTTCTATCAAAAAAGATATTAACGTACTTTCCGAAGCGATTTTTCCAATTATAGGTCCAGCTACCAGAAAGGCGATCGCCACTGCTTTAGATGAGATGGTGCAATCGTTTAATTATGCTTTGGAACATAGTCTTTCACTACAAAGTTTAAAGTGGAGAATTGAAGCGAAACAAACGGGTAAGTCTTTTGCAGAAGTAGTATTATTGCGGACGCTGATTTATCGCGTAGAGCAAGTATTTCTGATTGACAAAAACAGCGGATTAATTATACAGCATCTTGTCGCACCAAAGGTTTCTGCTCAAGATCCATCTTTAGTTTCTGCGATGTTGACGGCGATTCAAGATTTTGTCAAAGATTCTTTTAACGTAACGAACCATGAAGGACTCGATACTTTAGAATTTGGCGAACTTACTATTTGGATAGAACAAGGACCAACAAGTGTTTTGGCAGGTATTATTCGCGGAAATGCTCCAGAAGATTTAAGGATTATATTCCAAAATGCTATAGAAAAAATACATTTAAAATTTGGGCGGGAAATTAATAATTTTTCTGGAGATACCAAGCCCTTTGAAGCTAGTAAGCCATATTTAGAAGCTTGCCTAGAAGCTCATTATGAAGCACCCACTAGAACCAGATATATTTATGCTTGGACTTCTATAGGAATACTGGCATTAGTCTTAGGTTGCTGGGGATTTTTTGCAATCCGAGGTAACAAACGCTGGGATAGTTACGTGCAAAGTTTGCAAGAGCAGCCTGGAATTATAGTTACTAAAGCAGAAGAAAGAAATGGCAAATACTTGATTGCAGGTATGCGCGATCCCTTAGCAGTTGAACCAAATACGCTGATTAAGGCATCGAAGCTGAATCCGAAAGCAGTTGTTCATCAATGGAAGCCTTTTATATCTTTAGAACGAAAAATCGCGATTAAAAGAGCTTCTAAGTTGCTCGAAAAGCCTAAGACAGTTGATTTAACGCTGAATGAAAATGGTGTTTTGCAAGCCACAGGTTCGGCTACCAGTCAGTGGATAAAATCTGCAAGAAATAAAAAGCCATCGCTGTCTATTATTGGTATTGTTGAATATCAAGATGAAAATTTAAAAAATTTAGATATCGATCAACTCAATGCTTATAAAAAAGAAATTGAAGAAACAATAGTACTATTTGAACAAGGTACTACTCAGCTTATACCTGGTGAAGCAGAAAAACTATATAAATTATCATCTAAATTACAAAATCTAATTGATGCAGGCAAATCTCTAAATAAACAAGTGCAATTTGAGATTGCAGGGCATACAGATACCGAAGGAGACGAAACATTAAATATCAAACTTTCTCAAAACCGTGCCCAGAAGATTTTCAATTATCTTCAATCTCAGGGTATTGATAGAAAGAACTTTTCTACAAAAGCATTCGGCGCTCAAAAAATTCTACGCCCTGAATCAACACCAGAAGATAAAAAAATAAATCGTAGAGTCTCATTCAAAGTTATTATAGACGACGTTGTGCAATAAAGGGGTATAAGATGCTCCAGAAAAAAATCTGTATGGTGGGTGCATTTGCCACCGGCAAAACAAGCTTAGTTGCAAAGTTTGTTTACAGCATATTTTCTGAAAAATATCAAACCACTGTAGGGGTGAAAATTGATAAAAAAATAATACAGGTACAAGAACAAGAAGTAAACCTGATTTTGTGGGATCTGTATGGAGAAGACGAATTTCAAAAATTAAGAACTTCTTATCTCAGAGGCTCATCTGGTTATTTATTAGTTGTAGATGGAACGCGAAAAAGTACTTTACAAACAGCCCTAGATTTACAAAAACGTGTAGAAGATTCTATCGGTAAAGTTCCTTTTGTTCTTGTATTAAATAAGTGGGATTTACAAGATGAATGGGAATTAGAGGCTGAAAGTATCGAGGCTATTGAAAATCAAGGGTGGATTGTGTTTAAAAGCAGCGCAAAAACTGGATTGAATGTAGAAGAAATATTTTATACATTAGCATCTAAATTGATAGGGGGATGAATATATGGATATACCTTTTCCTGTAAGTAACTATCTTGTTAATTTCTTCAGAGAAACCCGCTCTCTGGCATATCTTTTTGTCGGTAGAGATGGATGTTTGGCGAGTTGGGGAGGAAAGCTAAAAGAATATGGCATAGTCAATTTACAAATGGGAGTTGACGCTAGCCAGCAAATTTTCTTTCTGGAAGGACTTTTGCCCCTCGATGGTTTACCTTTATTTTTACCTTGCTTAAAAACCGAACTGGGAATTTGTGCGGATGTGCATTTATTCCCAGAAAATGAAGGAGATTGGGTACTGTTATTAGATGCAACTTGGGATGAAATACAAATATTCAAAGTTCAGCAGGAAATAAATTCTCGTCGTCTAATGCAGCCCAAAAAATAGTAATATTGCATCGGTAATTAATATCTCATAAATATTGCAGACAGCTAATGTTTAACCATGAGTGAATCTTTGACTGCGGAAATTTTTGCCGCTTTAGATATCTTAGTTTTGGAACGACTAGATATTGGTAAATTTAAATTTATAGGTGATATACCAAAATGGGTAAGACGGTTTTGCCGTAAAAATTTGCAATCAGGAATGGAAATCTTAGTTCCTGAAGAAGACTTTCCTTTTATAGAAAATTTTTTAATTGATGCCGAAGAATATTGGCTTGAAAATTCAAATAAGCCTTTAAAATCCGGAATATGGAGCGATTTTGATATAGGCAGTAAGGAATTTCATTTTGAAGCTTCTGCTTTAGTCGTAGATGATAAAAAAATATTACTTATCGAGATGATGAGCGATTCTTATATCGAAAAACAAAATTTGATTCAGCAAGCTAGAGAAAATAAGCTCAATTATACTAATGTAATTAAAGAAAAACAGAAAAAGGAAGTCTTAATTCACTGTATTATACATGACGTTGCCGGACAGTTAAGCGGGATTAATTGCTGTTTTGCCCTACTGGAATTAGAACATTTAACAGAAAAAGGTAAAGAACGTTTAGAAATTGGTAGAAAGCAAACTTTTCAACAAGAAATGTTGATTAGAGAAATCTTAAATGCATTCTCTACAGAAGTTGAATCATTAGAAAGTTTTACCAATAAATTTGATACAGCACCAGATATTTTAGCATCAGCACGTAGCGTCATTGAACTACTAACACCAACTTATGTATTGAATAAAATGCGATTGCAGCTTGCTGAGGATATAGATACTTCCTTGAATTGGCAAGTAGTTGGAGACAGATCGCGTTTAGATAGGATATTTGCGAATTTAATCGAAAATGCTTACCGCCATAGTCCCTCGGAGTCTACAGTTACTGTAAATTTAGTTTCTCAAGCAGGCTATATTACTGCCAGCGTAGAAGATGAAGGAAGCGGTGTACCAGAAGAAATTGCCGATACTTTATTTCAAAAGTTTACCCAAGGAAATAAACAATCTGGTAAATCTGGACTCGGGCTTTATTTCTGTAAAATAACAGTCGAACGCTGGGGAGGAGAAATCGGTTTTATGCCTCGTGAAGGTGGAGGTTCTAAATTTTGGTTTCGTTTGTTAAAAGCTGATGAGGGATAGGTAATTGGTAATGGGTAATGGGTAATTGGGATAAAATATGGCTCTTAATTTATTTTTTTCCTACTGCCTGTTTACGACTATTTAATTAGTAACCCCTTGTTAGGAATAATTAATATTTTTAATTTCTAACTCCTAACTCCTAACTCCTAATTCATCATTGTTAACCTTATTCAACGAGTAAATATCAGTATCCCGTCCAAAAGCGAAACGTAAAGACGCAGGTAAATTTTTACTTGATAAAGTTATAAAGATGATGATTGCTATGAAGGTAATACCGAAATTAAAGCCGAATATACTGCGATAACCAATTTGTTGAGCAATTATACCAAAAGTTGGTGGTGCAAGAGCTACTCCAATATCAAAACCTGTCATGCATAAACTAAAAGTCCTTCCTCTTTCTTGAGGATAACTTCTATCAGTTATCATCGCCGCAATCATGGGAATTATCGTACCGCCACCAATTCCTTGGGCTGTTGCTGCTAGTAGAAAATCTACCGAACTATTGGCATTCCACAACAATAACATTGCCAATGTATAGCAAATTAAACTCAAAGTAATAAATAAACCTCTGCCAAATCTATCGCTAGCCTTTCCAAAGAAAAACCGAGAAAAAAAGCTGGCGATCGCCACTGCCGTATAAAACAATCCAGGATTTAAATCGACTTCGGTTGACTTGATAAATAACGGTACAAAAGTATGTAATGTTCCTAGCGTTAAACCAATCATTAATAAGAGAATAGCGGGAATTCTCATTCTAGGACTAATCAACTTTCGCCAAAATGAACCATCGCTATTTATAACTTTTTCTTGTGCTTTAACTATGGGATTAATAATTGGTATGGTAAATAATAATCCTACACAAGCTAAAGTCGTGGAAAATATAAATAATGCCGTATAACCAGCAGTTTCCATTAAATAACCACCTAATGCTGGCCCAATTGCTAAACCAACCGGATTAACCAAACTCATATAGCCAATTAATTCACCGCGATTCTCTACAGGTGCAATATCTGCAACCAATGCTAAAAATGCAGTCGAAAAAGCAGCAATACTAATACCATGAAAAATACGAATAGCAATTAATAGCGGTATAGATTGAGTAAAATTGTAGCCAATTGGGGCTATTGCAGCCGATAAAATACCGATTATCAAAACTATTTTTCGACCTTTTTTATCAGCTAATTGACCTAACAATGGACGAAATAACAACAATCCAATAGCAAAGCTACCCATTACTAAGCCAATCTGCTGCTTGCTGGCTCCAATATCTTCAATATAAAGCGGTAAAGTGGGTAGCATAGAAGATAAACTAGCCCAAAATAATAAACCTGCTGCGAATAATACCAGCAGGTTTCGTCGTAAGTTACCATCAAGTGAAAATAAAACTTTCACGGTAGATACAAGTATTGTGTGAGGTTGGCGATTTGTAGTTTTTTACTCGCGATTTATCACAATTTTGAGTAGAAGACTACAAAGTCCATGTTACATTACTTCACATAGAATATAAAATTGTTTGCAATTTAACTATTAAGTGAGCGGTTACCTATTCTCTCCTTCTGGGTAAAATACATGGCAATTCCCTTTTCATAATAAGCAACCTCGTTAATAAATACTGGATACACTGTTTTATCTCCTTCGTAAAAAATATCCTTACCATCAAAAGAGATAAAAATCGGATTCCCAGGATGTAGTGGTTTATAGTCTTGAAACTGCAACTGGGGATGAATCATAGCTTCGATTTCTCCATCTTGATTTCTAGGATAATCAACTTTTTCCGATACGCGATAAAAGGTTAAATTTCCTGGTGCAGCTAATGATTGTCCTTTTCTATCAGCTTCAAGGTAGTCCAAAGTCGCATGAATTAAATCTTCAGTTTCTTGAAATAACTTCGCGTCTAATAAACCATTGGCAATCGCTCCCACTTCGATAGCAATACCTAATTCTGCAAGACTTCTCAAATGACATGGCTTTTGATTGGGAGCATATTGTAAAACTTTTACCTTGGGATTAATTTCTGTGAGGTAAGCAGATAGGCGTAATAAATAAGGATGATTGCTAGATAAAATTATCGTCAATCCCATATTTGCAGTTGTACTGTGCAAATCAATGATTAAATCTATTTTTTCTTGCTGAATTCGTTGAGCAATGCTTTTAGCTGTTGATTGCTCGTAATTCATCAGAAGAGGGTTCTCTAAATCTTGGGGATTAAAAGCCCGGTTTAAGTCTGTATCGATATACCTTCTTCCCATTGCAATCGCTTTCTTATTTGCCAATAAAGTAACAGTTTCGACCCCATTACGTTGAATTTGTAGGGGAAATCGTTGAAATTTTTTAGCTAAAAATACTCCTGTGATTTCTCCACCATGAGTACCTCCAACTAAGGCAACTCGTTCGATTGGTATAACCATAATCTGACTATGTTATTTAATATTTGTTGATGTCATCAGTGTAGAGAAAATAGTATTATTTCGTATAGTATATATTTCATATATTAGTATTTAAAAAAATATATATTTATATGAAAAACCGAAGCTTACAAAGTATTGAATTACAAGATTTACGTTACTTTGTCGCAGTTGCCAGTCACGAAACCTGTAACATCAGTGAGGTTGCCGAAAAATTACACATGGCACAACCGAACCTTAGTTCTGCAATTAAGGATTTAGAAAAAAGTTTAGATGTAACGCTATTTAACCGCAAAAAACGTCCGCTACAGTTAACAACAGCAGGGCAAGAATTTTTTCAAGAAGCGGTTTCAATCTTGACTGCTATGAATCGCGCTGTTGAGAATGTTAGGGCAACAAGTAAAGGAGAAATTGGACGGCTAACTATTGGTTTAACCAGTTCTGGTTCAAACAGCATACTACCGGATATTTTGAGAAGATTTCGCGAAGAATTTCCTAACGTCAAACTAATTTGGCGCGAAATGGCAACTCACAATCAGCTACAAGCACTTCGAGAGCGAGCGATGGATGTCGGTTTTTTACATCTGCCTGTAGGAGCAATTGATAATAAAGAACTGAGTTTTACTCCGATTTTAGAAGAACCTTTAGTTACAGTATTGCCAGAAAATCATCCATTAGCCAAAACCAAACAAATTCCGCTGATAGCACTCAAAGAAGAAAAATTCATTCTTCCCGATCTTCAACTTGTTCCGGGATTATCCCAGCAAATTTTGTATTTGTGCAAACGGGCGGGTTTTTTCCCACAAATCACTCTTGAAGCTGCATTTATGCTCACAATTTTGGGGTTTGTTGCAGGGGAATTAGGGATTGCATTACTTCCTGCTAATGTTAAAAATATCCGGCGCAAAGGAGTTGTCTATCGTCCAATTCTTGGAGTTACTCCAAAGATAAAAATGGATATGGTTTGGCGACGCAATGATACATCTGTCATATTAAAAAATTTCTTGAAAATTGCCAAGGAAATTTGCAATTAAGCAACAAAAGCGGCTTTTTGGATTTAATTTATACTGAAAAGAAAACACGCGAATAGAGAAATAAAATTGTGACAGCAAAAGACGCAGCATTTCTTAAGTGCTACGTCTAATGATTATTGAATTCAAATCGTTTTTTCTACTTCAGAGAAATCTGTTCTTTATTCCCCCCAACGACTTCCCGAACTCGGTAAATTGGTCTACCTTGGGACTCGTGGTAAGTACGCATTAACAACTCAGCTAATAATCCAAAGCAAAATAGCTGTACCCCAGTCACCAAAAGCAATACCGCCAATATGAGCAGAGGGCGATCGCCAATTTCTTGACCTAGGATTAATTTTGCCCAGGTTAGATAAGTACTCATGACTCCACCTGCAATCATAAAGATTAAACCCCAAAGTCCAAAAACGTGCATCGGACGGTTGAGGAATTTTTTCATAAAAGCAATGGTAAATAAGTCCATCACTACTCGGAAAGTACGACCCAAGCCGTATTTACTGCTACCAAAACGTCTTGCGTGGTGACGAACTGGCATTTCGGTGATTCTTGCACCTTCAATGTAGGCGAGAGCAGGTAGAAAGCGGTGTAGCTCTCCGTATAGGTTCATATCTGCTACAAGTTCGGTACGATAGGCTTTAAGGGAACAACCATAATCGTGAACGTTAACGCTGGTAATACGACGAATTAACCAGTTAGCAATTTTAGAAGGTAGCAAGCGGGTTAGAGCAGCATCTTGGCGATTTTTACGCCAACCATTTACCAAGTCGTAACCTTCATCCAACTTCGCTAGAAGCATAGGGATATCAACAGGGTCGTTTTGTAAATCGGCATCTAAAGTTACAATAGCTTTACCTCGTGCATGATAAAAACCTGCTGCCATCGCGGCAGTTTGACCGTAATTGCGTCGTAGAATAATGCTTTTCAGGTCTGTACGTGCTTGTGCTTTTTCTTTTAATAACTGTACCGAACCATCGGTAGAACCGTCATCAATGCAGATAATTTCATAACTCAAATTACTTTCAATCAAAGTGGATGAAATTTCTTCAATTAAATGAGGCAAACTTTCCACTTCGTTATGCACCGGCACTACAACTGAAACATCCAAAGCGTAAGGTATTGTACCTTCTTGAGCCAATCTTTCAGAAACAAACCCATTTCTCATAATTTTTTTAATCCTTCCTTAGCCTTTTTGCGGGATGTAACTGCTTACTACCCTTCCGACACCACGTAGCTGTTTGTAATATGACTGACTAACCTCGTCTCCCTGTTCCGAAAGAAGGTCAATTCCAATACCATTTCGTCCTTTATCTTTACCAGAACTATGGATGTATTTATCATCTCCCAAATAAAGCCCTACATGAGTTGCTTTTTGAGGAGTCCCAAAAAATATTAAATCACCTTCCTGTAAAGAGTTTGCATCAAAATTCTCTACAGTACAAACTTGTTTTAGAAATGCTTCTTGCTGGTAAGCATCTCTTGGTAAGCGAATCCCTACAGAAGCAAAAGCTTTTTGCATCAGCCCCGAGCAATCAAAATTCGGCCCCACAGTACCACCCCAAAGGTAGTAATTTGGTTGTTGCATAGCTTTGCGAGTAAATGCGATAACTTCGGGTATCAGTTTCTTTATTTGGGCTTCAGAAAATGATTTAATTTGCAATGGTTCAACTGCTGGTGATAATGATTTCAGATCGCTTATCGACAACCAACCGGGATAATCATCTTCACACAAGCATACCTGTACGGAGGTGGAATTTAAAGTGTCTAAGATTACATTTAGATGCCTTCCTTTCTCAGCTTGAGTTGATAAGTCCTTGCATTCGGGAGAATCGTAGATATTCAAATCGGCTTCAGTTACGTATTCAACGTTTACTTGCAATTCCTCTTGAGAGACCATAAAAATTTGTAAGTATTAACAACGAATTTTAATTCAAAATTGGACGACGACTATGTTTTTTAAGCACGACGAACAACTAGAACAACTCGGTAATGGTATTTTAGAGGCTACTTGGGCTAAATTTCCTACGTTAGCTCGTAACCAAATTGCCTTAACTTGGATTATTTACGACCCTCCGGTACCTGTAAATACTGGTGGTGCTTTAACTCCCAATGCTTTCTGGAATCATTCTGTACGCGGTTTTAATTATCGTGGTGGAGAAAGAATTTATCCGGCTTCTGTAATCAAGCTGTTTTATTTACTTGCAGTACATGAATGGCTGGAGAAAGGCATGGTTGAGAACTCAGAAGAGTTACAGCGAGCCTTGCGGGATATGATTGTAGATTCTAGTAATGATGCTACCAGCTTAATTGTAGATGTACTAACTGGTACAACTTCCGGCCCAGAATTACCCCCCGGACCTTTTGAAACGTGGAAACAGCAGCGTCATCTTGTGAACCGCTACTTACAATCTTTAGGCTGGGAAGAATTACAGGCAGTAAATGTATGCCAAAAAACCTGGGGTGATGGCCCATACGGAAGAGAACGGGCATTTTACGGACAGTTATTAGAAAATCGCAATATGTTAACTACTAACGCGATCGCGAGATTATTGCACGCTATCGTTGGTGGGGTTGCAGTCAGCGCCACACGTTCCCAAGAAATGATGAATGTCATGAAGCGCAGTTTAAATCCTGATGAATTACCCAAAGATGTAGAAGAAGACCAAATTACTGGTTTTTTAGGTAGTAGTCTTCCCCAAGCAGCGAAAATATGGTCAAAAGGTGGCTGGACTTCTTCTGTATTTCACGACGTGGCTTATATTGAGATACCAGACAAGCGTCCTTATCTATTAATTGTATTTACAGAAGGGAAAGCAAACGCTAAAAGTCGAGAAATTTTACCTTTTGTTTCTGGGCAGGTTATGGAAGCGGTTAGCGGTATGGAATAGGTAGAGGGGGGAAGAGTTGGGAGAGGGGGTAGAGAGGTAGAAAAATTCCTCACTACTCGCTACTCACTCTCCAAACTGGGATAATCAATATATCCCTCTTCTCCACTGGTATAGAAAGTACTGCGGTCGTATTTATTAAGTTCGGCATTCAAAGCGAAACGTTTGGGTAAATCGGGATTGGAAACAAATAAACGACCGTATGCTATAAAATCAGCATGATTATCTTTGATGAATTCTTCTCCCGTTTCGCGAGTGTAACCCCCTGCGGTAATAATTGTTTCCTTAAAAATGGGGCGGAAAAATTTTGCTCCTAAACCCGTACCGTCATCTTCAATAGTTACATTACCTTTGATGCGCGGTTCAACTATGTGAAGATAAGCTATTTCTAAGCGATTCAATTGTTCGGCAACATAACCGAAAGTGGCAGCCGGATTGGAATCATGCATATCGTTAAAAATACTGCTAGGAGATAAGCGTACACCTACTCTTTCTCTACCCCAAACATCTATTGCTGCTTGAGTAATTTCCAAAAGAAAACGCGCTCTATTTTCTATCGAACCACCATATTCATCAGTTCTATGATTCGCATTATCCTGTAGAAATTGGTCGGGTAAATAGCCATTTCCAGCATGAATTTCTACTCCATCAAAACCAGCTTCTAATGCGTTTTTCGCTCCTTGTCGAAACTGCTCGATAATTCCAGGAATTTCCTCTAACTTTAATTCTCTAGGAGTTACGTGGGGAAATTGTCCTTCAGGAAGATCGGCTAGATAATCAGCAGCAATAGCACTGGGAGCAACGGGTATGTCACCTTCTTCCAGTAAAGCTGGATGAGCAACTCTTCCTGCGTGCCATAGCTGTAAAAATATTTTGCCACCTTTATTGTGTACGGCTTTGGTAATTTGTTTCCAACCTTCTATTTGTTCTCGATTGTAAATCCCTGGTGTGTTGGCATAACCAAGTCCGTTACGAGCTACTTGAGTTGCTTCACTAATAATTAATCCAGCAGAAGCCCGTTGAGCATAATAAATAGTATTCATCGGTTGGGGGACAAAACCATTACCCGCACGACAGCGAGTTAAAGGAGCGAGAATCATTCGATTTTCTAATTTCATATCACCCAAAGTAGCGGGAGAAAGTAATTCGAGGTTGCTAGCAGTTGCGGTAGTCATAATTTGTCTCCTTGTGAATGTGTTAGTTCTTTTCTCAACCATGTTTTGAGATTAACTTCATTCACTAAAGATGTGAATACAGCTTTTGTGCCAAACACTTTTGCGTTTTATGCAAAAATAATTCACTTTTTTATGTAGCTCAGCCGAACCTCACCCCGCCCTCCGGGCACCCCTCTCCTTATTAATGTAGAGCGGGAAGAGGTAAGGAAATCGTTGTATAACCGGATTTGATATTAAATATAAAAAAATAACTGCCGAGACAGGTGTTATGTCTCGACAGTTTTGAGTTATTTGATTAAGCGGAAATATTTTCAACGTAAACCAGCATTCTCGGTAGAAAGATGAGCAAATCGTTTCTTACCATGCATAAACTGAGAACGTTCGCCAAGAGCTTTCCCTGCTTTCCACAAATACATTCCCAATCTCACCTGCTCCGGTTCCCACTCATTCAATGCTTTGTTAACATCATGATTCTGGTTTACCAAAGCATCGGCAAGGGCAATGGCATTTGCAGCAGCTTTTGAAACACCTGCTGCTGTGTGGGGACGAGGAATAAAGGCTGCATCCCCAACCAGCGCAATGCGATTAAATGCCATTTGCGGTACAGTCAAATCTAAAATGGCTTGGACAAAGGGTTCTTTGGTGGCAGCAACAAGTCTTTGAAAGGGTGGTGCAAGGACTTGATTGGCATACAATCGCATCTGTTGTTCGACTTCTGGGGCAATCGTTCCTGGTGGAATCGAATAGTCACGTCGTTTGCCATTTTTATCGGTGAGAATTGGTGTTAATTCTGTTGTCTCATCGTGGTTGACATACCACACCCAATTAAAGCGACGTTCCCCCGGTACTAAAGACTCATTCTCTCCCGGAATCACGTATTGAAGAATGTGGGAGTTGGGAAATTGGTAAAAGACGAAACGCTCACTCAGCATAGCAGCAGTTTCTGCGTCTAGTTCCCTTTCGTCAACTAATCCCCGATAGGCAACATAGCCAGCATATTGCGGTTTATAGCTCGGGAGGAGTAGTTTCCTAACTGTTGAATTTGCACCATCAGCACCAATTAATAAATCGCCTGTATCAGAAGTGCCATCTGCAAAAGTAGCTGTCACCCTTTCATCATCCTGGGTTACTTCTGTCAGGGTTTTTCCTTGGTGGTAGCGCTCTGCCGAAAAATGTCGGCGCATAGTGCCATACAACAAATTCCAGGATGTCAAAGTCTGACGCATGGGCATACTAGTAGCAATAGTGCCATCCTGTTTTAAGTAAAATCGCTCGTGTGCCACTACGCCGAAGGGTGCTTCATAGGTTACACCAGCCCGCTCAAATGCTTCTACAATTTCTGGTTGTAATACTATTCCACCACCGCGACTATCAAGACTGTGGGAGGAACGCTCGTAAATATTCACCTCCCAACCAATTGATTGCAACAAGATTCCTGTAAACAATCCGCCCAATGAACCGCCGATGACAATAGCGCGTAATCGTGTTTTGTTCATCATCAAACCTCTGTTAACTCATGGACAGCGTTTTGCAATGTACTTAAAAACACCTCAACAGGCTGGGCACCAGATAAAATTTCTTTACCAATACGGATGCTAGGAACGCCGCGAATACCTCTTGAAACTGCTCTGTTTTCTAAATCGCGCACTTCCTGAGTACCAGCATCACTCTGAAGAAATTCTATAGTTACGTCTCTATCGATACCGATGTCTGCTGCTAGATTAGCCAAGATTTCAACACTGCTAATGTTTTGTCCTTCGGTAAAATATGCCGTAAATATCCGTTCAGCTAAGTAGGTAGCTTTACCTTGTTGAGATGCAAACCAAACCAGTCGATGGGCTTTGTGCGTATTGGGCGTAAACTCCATCAAGTCATAGCGAAAATTAATGTCATCCTCTTGCGTTGCCAAGATGGTTTTTGCATCTAACTGCTGGGAATATTCCCAACTACCAAATTTTTGGCTGCGGTATATTTTGCGCTCCATCCCGATTTCTGGCATGTCTGGATTCAACTCAAAGGGATACCAAACGCGCTCAATATTTACTGAAGAATTCAGTTGAGCGATCGCCTTATTCAATCGCTTTTCTGCAACCAAACACCAGGGACAAATAAAATCCGAGGTGATTTCAATTGTTAAGTTCATGTTTGTCTCCTGTTTTGGATAACATCTTGACCTTAACCTAGCTCATAATAAATGTTAATATAGCTTTTGCGCCAAATAGTTTTGCGTTTTATGCAAAAGTAAATAATGGATCAATTTGCTGCAATGCAAGCCTTTGTAAAGGTAGTTGACACGGGTAGTTTTTCCGAAGCATCTCGGCAGTTAGGAGTTGCGGTTTCTTCTGTAACTCGTCAAGTTAATTCTCTTGAAACCATGCTGCATACTCAATTAACTAACCGTTCCACCCGCAGCGTTACCCTTACCCCTCAAGGACGCAGGTATTATGAAAAAGTGGTACGAATTCTGGCTGATGTGGAAGCAGCTAATTGTTCGGTGGCAGAACAAGATGAAGTACCGCGAGGTTTGCTCAAAGTAAGTCTTCCCGTAGCTTTTGGAAGACTCTATATTGCACCGTTGATTAAAGATTTTTTGGTACAGTATCCCGAAATGCAGCTAAATTTGATTTTGAGCGATGCATTAGCTAATCCGGTGGAAGAAGAATTAGATTTAGTTATTCGTCTCGGTAATCTTGAACGTTCTGGTGCTAGTTGGATTGTCCGCAAACTTACATCTTATACGCGCTGTGTTTGTGGAAGTCCGCGTTATTTTGAGCAGTATGGTATACCAGAGCATCCCGACGATTTAGTCAATCACAATTGTTTATGCTTTAGCTACTCTACCGGCTATGAAATTTGGCGATTTAAGCGAGATAAAGAAGTTTGTGAGGTGAAAGTTAAAGGCTCGTTGGTAGCGAATAATTCTGAAGTACTTCGACAAGCTTGTTTAGATGGGTTGGGTTTAATTTTGATGCCAACTTGGTTGATTGGCGAAGATATTAGTGAAGGGAAATTGCAAGCAGTTCTTCAGGATTTTCAGTTTCATCCATTAGTAGATATGGATGCAGGAATTTACGCGCTTTATCTACCGAATCGTCGCGATGCACTTCGAGTTCAAACTTTTGTTAATTTTTTGATTCAACAGTTCAATAAATAAGTAATTAAATTAATCATTTAGAGAAATACAAACTCTTATAATCAATATCATCTAGGATTACTATAGAGTCAGCCTCAAATAAGAAGCTGTCTTAGTTTTTCAAGTATTTTAACCATAAACCCTAATGCCACTCCAAAATACAGACAATCCTTTTAGATCGCTCAAGTTTCGTTATTTGGTGTTGCGGTTTATAGTTGTATCCCTAATTACTACCTCTGGATTAATTTTTTTGCAAACAAGTGGCGGCTTAAAATTAAATCAGCAAGACTCAGTAATCGCAATCTATATTGTCCAGTTTGTGTTACTTTGCCTTTGGTCGGTAAAAGACTTTGAACGCTTGAGAGCTAAACTTAAATATGTAGTAGGCGATTTTCCAAAAAACTATAATTGGCTGTGGTTAGCGTGGTTAGTTCCACTAGCGATAATTTTTTCCCTTAGTGCGTTCATAGTATTATTTTATTTACTCTCATTAGCAGCACCGTATTTTGTCGAACAACTTCTACGCAATGTTGCGAATACTCCAACCGTTGAAAATTCCAACTCTTTGGCATCTAATCTGTTGGTAAGTCTTGCATTTTGTATAGTAGCGCCAGTAACGGAGGAATTTCTGTTTAGAGGAATTATATTACAACGTTGGGCAACTAAATGGGGAATCCGTGCGGGCTTGTTATCCTCATCATTGCTTTTCGGTTTTTTACATCCCCAAAATCCAATTGGATTGACGTTGTTAGGAATCATTCTCGGGCTGCTTTACATTAAAACGCGCTCTCTAATTATGCCAATTGCTTTTCACGCCTTAAATAACATTCTAGCTGTATCATCGCAACTTCTACCCAGCGATTCATCGAGTTACGAACCAGCACAGAGCCTGCAAAATTTAATTAATTATTGGTGGTTGGGTCTTCTAATGATGTCAATCTCATTACCTATATTATTACGCTTTGTCTGGAAAAACTGGCCTCCTAAAGATACAATGATTCCCTATTTAAGCAATGCTAATAAAGATAAATAAACGAATAAACTTAATACAATATTGTGCTTTTCATCTTTGAATTAACCATACCCATGTTCATTTTTTATACTTTCTTCGGGAAAACATAACGTGTTGCCCAGAGAGTAAAAAATGGTAAGAAAATTAGATGGACTAATAAAACAGCTAAAGCGATACCAATAACTTGCCAATTTTCTCCTATCATCAGCGTCAAACTGTTAACAGTGTCAGCATCAAAAATAGTATTGACAATATATTCACTACTAGCACCTATTAACAAGAAGACACCAAATAAACTAGTAAAAATTACGTTCCACCATAAATCTAAATGAGGTTTACCAATAGCTATCAATAATTGAGAAGCTGCATTTGCAAAAGGTCTGGGAATTGCTGACAAACAAACTATTATCAGAATAGGTATGGCTGGTATCCATTTCTCACCAAAAACGATAGGAACGTAGATGGGAGCCAAACTAGATTGCAGTAAAACAAAAGGAACAATTATCATCGCAATAGTTCTGATACTGTGGAGATAGCGATGTTTGAACTCACTCCATTCCATACGAGCTTCACATAAGTGAGGCAACATCACCGAACTAATGGCATTGATAATACTTAAACTAATTCCTAAACCAGCATTAAAACCGAAAAAGTAGATTCCTAAATCTTCGACACTGATTAAGCGTCCAACTATCAAATAATCTAGGTTATTTCTCAAAGTTTTAAGTAATCCCACACCCAAAATATTCTTGCCGAAACTTAATATCTCATCCCAATATAGTGTTGTAAATCCTTCTTTGGGTCGCCAAGAATGATATTTGTAATATATGATTATTTCTAAAGGCGCGACTAGAACTATTGGCAAAGCAAACGCCCATACTCCCATGCCCATAACAGCAAAAATTGCTGTTAACACACCAGCAATGGAGAATTGAATAGTGTCGGTAAATGCTATAACTTTAAAACGATTTTCTCTCTGAATTAAAGTTTTTTGGATACCGTAAATAGGCCAAATTAAATAAGCTATTCCACTAACAATTATTGGAAAAATAATCTCTTTACTGCGATAAACCGAAGCGATAGGAAACGATGCAATAGCCTGAATCATGAATAAACTGGCAAAAATTACCCAGTTTAGCCAAAAAGCAGAACTACATAAATGCGGCAGTTCTTTCTCCTCAGCTTGGATAATTTTTGCACCGATACCGACATCAGCGAAAGTAATTGCAAACTCCCGCACTGCAAGAATGATTGCTCCTAAACCATAGTCATGGGGAGTTAAATATCTAGCAGTGATAACTACTAGTCCTAAACGTAGGACTCTATAACATATCTCAGCAATACCTAGCCAGCCCAGATTACGAATAAACTGGCTAGATATTTTTTTATTGATATACCTGGTAATTGCGTTTAAGGAATTCACAATTTGTATTGATGGAAAGTTATTAAATTTTGATACTTAAATAATCGCCATTCTTCAGATTATTTAAGATTCCATAGTGTTGGAAACTAAACCCAATACGTTATTGCGTCCGGCTTCCAATTCATCCAATGCTGTCGAAAGTGATGGACGAACCGTTTTACCGAGTCCGACAACCATCAATATTCCATCGGCATGGGTAGCTAAAATACTGGTGTCTAAACGTCCCAAAATATGAGGAGTATCGTACACCACTAAATCAAAATCAGATTGCGATCGCATTACAAAGTTTCGCATTCTTGGTGAGGAGAAAAGCTTTGCACTATTGCGCGGTATTTCTCCTGCGGTAATCACAAATAAGTTTTCTTCTTCATGAGATTGTCCGAGTGCATCGTTCAAATCTAAACCTTGAGAAAGTATTTCACTCAACCCTTGGGTATTTATCAAACCTAAACTGTGATGTACTTGAGGATTCTGTAAATTTGCATCTACTAAAAGCACTCGTAAACCTGCTTCTGCGGCGGTTTTAGCAAATGTTGCTGCAACGGTTGTTTTCCCTTCTCCCGGATTTGCAGATGTTATTACTAATGAAGCAATAGGGGTTTCTTCTTTTAAAGCTTGAATTCTAGTATACAAAGAATAAAAAGCCTGGATGTAAGGAGATGTTCCATACTCCTTATTGCGTCTGTTTTTACCTGCGGGAAGCAAACGCTCGTCTTTTTCCAAGGTATAAACTAATTCCTTATCGGCAGGAGGCAGTAGTTTCAATTCTCTTAAGTAAGGAATTGTCGCTAATAAGGGTAACTTTGCGGTTCGTTTAACCTCTTTTGAATCGTGAAAAACATTTTGAGCATTTTCTAGCAAAAAGGCAGCTAAAACACCTAGAAGTAATCCTCCTGCTCCTCCCAAAACAATATAGAGTTTACCCTTAGAAGCATCTGCTACATATTGACCAGTTTTGTCTTTTGGCAACCTTGGAGACATAATTAATTCCCAAGGTACTTCCTGCTGTGCGGCATCCACTCTCAAGGCTTCTTGTTTGCCTAAAAGCTGTTTGAGAGTATCGCTAGCAACTTGTAATTCTCGCTCTAAATTGGCATATCTACCGGCAACTACTGGATATTGCTTGATTTGTTGGTTTAATTCACCTAAAGCAGCATCGGTAGCTTTAAAGCTTGCTTCTAATAACTGAATCTGATTCGCAGTTTCAGCCATCTTTTGAATCAAATCGCGGCGCACCGAATTTTGATAAGTCCCAACTGGCGAATTGAGTAAATTATCGGATACTTGCCCGCCCAAAGCCAATTGAGCTTCTCGCTTTAATAAAGGTAATAACTTTTGACGTTGCTGTCGTAAAGATACCATTACTGGATTAGCATCGCTCAAACGTACTGACTCTGTAGCAATTTGAGCTTCTATATCTCTAACCCGCTTCAGAATTTGTTGATACTGGGGTGACTCGCTTAAGGCTGAAGCCGCAATTGCTGCATCTTGTGACATTCCCAACTGACTTTGTAAGGAAGCATAAAGTGACTTAGTTTCTGCAAGTTGTTTGGTAACCTCTATCTTTGTTGTTTCCAGTTCATCAACCCTAGTAAGTAACTGCTTCCCTTGCAGCTCGGGATTAAACAAACTGTAATTTTGTTGAAACCGCTGCATTTCTCCTTGCAAAGTACTGACTCGCAATCGCAATTTCGGAATCTGCTGCTCGACAAATCTGATTCCCTGACGTAAATTCGTTTGCTGCTGTTCGAGACTGTACTTACGGTAAGCTTCAGAGACTTTATCCAAAACAAATAGGACTTTTTGAGGATTGGAATCCTTGTAGCGAATTTCTATAACTCTGGATTCTATTTCACCTTGTGCAAGACGACTGATATGTAACTGCCCGTCTTTAACGCTACTCGGTACTTTACCAGCTTTACTACCTCCAACTAATTTGCTATAGGTAACACCAGGATATTGAGACTGAATTTTCTCAACCACGGGTTCAATGACTTTCGGACTTTTCAAAACTTCTACTAAAGCCTGATAATCTAAAGCCGTATTGTTTTGTCTGGTGATTTTGTTTACATCCTGCTGAAGAGTTTGAGATAGCAAAACTAGCAGTTCGCTTTCGGAATTTCTTAAAGGTTCAACCAATAATTGGAATTTGCCTTCATACTTGGGAGTGCGAGTGGAACCATATATAACAGCCCCCGTAGTTGCGATGACTGCTATGCTAACAATCAAAGCTGCTCGACGACGCAACATCGAAAAAATCTGACCAAAACCAATATTTTCTTCTTCAATATTTGCAGGTCTTTTTAATAACCAGTATGGTTCTCTCGGTAAAGATTTGGTTTCGTTCAAAGGCTGCAAATCGTGTTCTTTTGCTGGCATTTGTGTTTCCATTCAAAATCCCATTTAAAACAATTTCAGATACAGTTTCGGTTAATAAACGAATTGTAAATAAGTTTTCAGCGAACTTAATTGTGAAGATAATTATAATACTAGTTATGCAAAGTATTAAAAAGTACTTAAGTATAGTATTATTTCGTTTACTTAGTTAATACAATGTTTAAATAAGATGTAACAGGGAGCGGTATTTTCTGCTTACTACCTCTCAAAAATCTCTAGTAATATGTTGCGACATATATTATTTGAAAACTCACTAACTCGGCAATATCCTCAACATATCTCGCTTAATCGCAAATGGACTCTAATTAATAAAAACTTTACCAAAATAAAACTTGCCGATGAAGATTAAGTGAAATATTCGCGAGTTCTTGTCACGAAAAGAGTGAAAACACGCATAATTATTTAAATAATATATTCAGTAAATAAAAAATGTTATAGATGTACTAAACCTTAAAGTCTTTACTCAATCTGAGCTTTAAGAGTTCTACATATCAATATGTATGCTTCAGATGAAGTATTTAAATAAAATAATTATGCCTGTGTCAAGCAAAATTGCTCTATTGACAAAAGCTAATACTTGGTTCATTAATTGAAAAACTTCATCAGTTATTTCGCTTAAATGAAATTATGAAGTTTAACGATACCTTTAAAATTACGGTATTTCATTTCATAAATAATTAATATATTTAGGAAATATATTCGGTATGCCAAAATTGCCAAAGCTAGCCGAACAGATATTTGTTGTATTTACTCTTTTTCTTTCTACAAGTGCTTTAATACCCGTACTTATAGAAGGAGGTAGTGGGAGTATAGGTAACGATTCCTACAGCCCTAAATTTTTTATGTTAGTTTACACTATTACTTTCTTGTTAATAGTGAAGCATCAGAAAAATTTTGTACGTGCTGCACAGAAAGATATCTGGATATGGGTATTCTTAGGAATTGTCTTAGCCTCAACATTATGGACTGTTGCACCTGACATTACTCCGCGACGTAGCATACTGCTTTTAGGAACAAGCGTATTTGCTGTCTATATGGCAATGCGATTCACTTTGAGAGAGCAGTTGCAGTTATTAGCTTGCGCGCTTGGCATTGTAATAATACTGAGCTTTATGTTTGCAATCGGACTGCCTAAGTATGGGTTAATGACAGTTCAAGAAGGAGGGATTCATGCCGGTTCTTGGCGTGGAATAATGACCCATAAAAATATCTTAGGTCGATTGATGAATCTAAGCAGCATAGTATTTTTATTTGTTGCTATGAGTAATCCGATCCAAAATCCTAGATACCGATGGGTTCCTTGGGCTGGCTTTATTCTCTCTATTGCTTTAATCGTACTTTCAACTTCCACGACTTCTTTAGTCGTTTGTCTATCTTTAATGGCTATTTTGCCTCTTTACAGAAGTTGGCGACGTAATTACAACCAGTTAATCCCTTTAAGTATTGCATTGATACTTACCGTTGGAAGTATATTGACTCTGTTATTAGATAACTTACCCATTGTTGCCGACGCATTTGGAAAAGACTTGACTCTAACCGGACGTACCGATATATGGAGTGCAATGTTCGATTTAATCTGGGAGCGTCCCTGGCTGGGGTACGGATTTAATGCTGTTTGGAGAGATTGGGGCAGTGAAATAACTGCTTATCTTTGGCGTACTTTGGCATGGGAATGTCCTTACGGACACAATGGCTTTATGGATTTATTCATAGAGCTCGGAATTGCAGGCTTAGTGGTATTTATATTGAGTTTTATTACTACTTTTTTTAAAGGAGTAATGTGGTTGCGAATTACTCAATGCATAGAAGGTGCTTGGCCTTTAATGTATTTAACTTTTTTAGTTATGTACAACATTAGCGAAAGCACTTTGGTGGAAACAAACAGTATTTTTTGGATAGTATACGTTTCTACTGTTTTTTCTTTAGCTATAGAGTATCGAGAAGCTAAAAATTATCAATACCATCCTTCTTTTATAAAGCAAGACTGGATGAATGTAAGAGCTTTTACTAAGCATAAATAATCGTATTAATCGAGACAAGATAGATAATGAAAATTACGTTAGTATGTCATGATATACCCTACCCCGCGATTCACGGAGGGCGGGTAGATATGTGGCGAAGAATAAAAGCTTTTTCTCAGGTTGGCGTAGATTTACAGCTTATATGCTGGTTTGATAAAATTCCGCAACCTGAAGAAGTTGCTGAAATTAAAAAGTATGTTAGCTCTACGTATTTTATTCCCTTCAAATATGACTTATGTACTAAAGCTTCGAGAATCTTAAATTTACTCCGTTACCCTCTAGAAGTAACTTCTAGACTTATAGAAGCAGAAAAATTAAATCACTTAGTTTCTAAAGTTCGTACTTTTAAACCTCATGTAATTTGGTTAGATGGTATTCACGGAGGAGATATAGCATCAAAGCTCAGCCATCATTTTGATATACCAATAGTGACTCGTACTCATAATATTGAGCATTTGTATTACCAACGATTATTTGCTTCAGCTATAGGTACAAGTAAAATCAAAAGATATTTATCCCTGGCTCATTTAGAAACATATGAAAAATCTTTACTAAAAAATAGTCTTCTATTTTATGATATTTCGGCAGAAGATTTAAAATTTTGGAAATCTCATGGATTTAGCAATGGACGCTATTTACCTCCTTTAATGGAAGTTTATCAATCTCATGCTCAAAATAAACTTCATCATAAGATTAACCCATATGCTCGTTATGATGTTGTTTTTCTAGGCAACCTATATTCTAATAATAATGTAGCGGGTATTATTTGGTTTTTGACTCAGGTTCTACCTGAAATTCGCAGGCATTTCTCTGACATTAAAGTTTTAATTGCCGGAGCGAAACCGATAAATAAAATTAGACAGCTATGTGAAGAAACTGATGGCGTAGATATAAGTATCAATCCGCCATCTTCTACAGACATTTACAATTCCGGGCGGGTTTTAATTAATCCAGTTTTAACTGGTAGTGGAGTTAGTATCAAGTCCTTAGAAATGTTGATGGCTGGTAAACCAATTGTCTCCACACCTCAAGGAATAGCGGGTTTACCCCTGTGCGTCAGACAGTATTTCAGAATAGCTTCAGATACGCAATCTTTTGCCAATTCTATTATCAATTTACTTTCTAACTCAGAAGAAATTCGCATTGAGCCGAAACTACTTGAATCGCTATTTGGAACTCAAGTCATAAAGGAAGTTGTTTCGGACATTAGGTCATTAATTTAAATTAATCGTAAATTTATTTCGATGAAAATTCTATATTTAACAACCGTTCTTCCAAGTGGAAGAAGAACAGGTGGGGAAATTGCATCTCAATGCTTTATTAATGCTTTAAAGCAATGCGGACATGACGTATTAGTTGTTGGATATCAACGTCCTAATGACACCAAGCCTAAAAATGAGAATGAAATTGTAGTAGAACAAAGATATATCGAAACAGAAAAATCGAAATATTATTCATTTTTATGGATGGCTTTAAGTTTATTAAAACATCTTCCTTACTCAGCAGCTAAATACTACTCGAAAAAATACTTAACAAAAATAAAAAGTATTTTACATAGAGATAACTACGAAACTGTCATAATTGACCATGCACAACTAGGTTGGTTATTGCCTTTGTTTCCTAAAGAGTCTAAAGTAATTTTTATTGCTCATAACTTGGAGCATCAATTGTATGAAGCACAATTAGAAAATGCCCAGAGACCTCTATCAAAATACATATATAAAAGAGAAGCTCGTCTGATCAAAAAGATGGAAGACAAATTAGCTGTTTCATCAAAACAGGTATGGACGCTAACACCCTATGACTCTAATTACTTTTATAGTCAAAATCCAATTAGTAAAGTGTTTCATCTGCCTTCCATCCGCGCAAGACCACCTAAGAATTCTGCAATTAAACACTGTGATATTGGCATCATTGGTAGCTGGACTTGGAAAGCTAATAAGTACGGTTTGGAGTGGTTTTTCCAAGCAGTTTATCCCCACTTACCTACAAACATATCGATTCATATCGCTGGTTCTGGTGCCCAATGGTTAATGGATAAATATCCAAATGTTAAGTATTGCGGCTTTGTCAATGATGCACAAGTGTTTATGGCACAAGCTAAAGTAGTTGCGATTCCTTCAATCAGTGGCGGTGGAATTCAGATCAAGACTTTAGATGCTATTACTTCGGGAAGTCCAATAGTTGCTACAACTGTTGCAATGCGAGGGATATTAGATTACCCCTGTGCTATTAAGATAGCCGACGAACCAGAATGTTTTGCTCTGTGTTTGATGCAGTTATTAGCGTTAAATAAAGAGCCAAATTTGCACGAAGTTGAACGTGCAAAACTGATTGATAACAGACTTACATGGTCTGTGCTTAGAAGAGAAAATTTCTATAGCAGCGTCAAAAGTGCAATTAATTATATTTAATTCTATTCCATTTATTAAGAATAGATACAAAATTTGTTTACCTGTATACAAAAGCAGACCTCGATAAAGTAGTTATGCTGCTTCGACCTCACACTATGCGAATTCTATATAAATTAAAACGTAGTATATTCAAGCCTTTAGCACGAGTTGTATGGAAGCTATTTTGCAATATATTTAAAATCGATATTAATTCCAGAAAGTCGAAAAAACTTATTCTCCAAGGCTTATTGTTTAGTTTGCTTTGCATAAGCTTAAGTCTGTTTTTTATCCAATTTATCAATATTTTTCAAGTTAATACTTCTATCGCAGCTACTACCATCGTGCCTCCCTTATCAGCAAAAAAATCTCAGATTGTTGATAATACGGGTAAAGTAGTCGTACTGCGTGGTATCAACTGGTTTGGCATGGAAGTTGATACCCATGCACCTCATGGTTTATGGGTTAGAGACTATAAGCAAATGCTCGCTCATATAAAAAGCTTGGGCTATAACATAATTCGCTTGCCTTATTCTGTGGAAGCGATGAAATCTTCACACATTAGTGGTGTTGATTTTTCTATTGGTGCAAATTCAGAACTTCATGGAAAAACTCCTTTAGAAGTTATGGATTTAGTTATCCAGGAAGCGCACAGACAGGGATTATTAATCTTATTAGATAGTCATTGTCTCAAGGATGGACATATTTCAGAAGTTTGGTATGGAGATGGTTTTACAGAAGAGGATTGGATAAATACCTGGATTCTTTTGGCTAAACGCTATAAAAATCAACCTAATGTTATCGGTGCAGATTTGAAAAACGAACCCCACGGGCGGGCAAGTTGGGGAACCGATGATACTTCAACTGATTGGCGTTTAGCTGTTCAAAAGGCTGGAGACAAGATTCTTGATATTAATCCTGACTGGTTGATTGTAGTAGAGGGTATAGAAAAAAACGTACCCAATCAAATACAGCATGGTTACTTTTGGGGTGCAAATTTAGAAGGTGTTCGGGAATATCCCGTGCATCTAAAAAAACCTAGTAAACTGGTGTACTCTCCTCACGAATACGGTGGTTCAAAAGTTTCCTGGTTTCAAGAACCAGATTTTCCCAAAAATCTTTACCAGCGTTGGGAAATAGGATTTAACTACATTCATAGAAAAAATATTGCTCCCATTCTCGTTGGTGAATTTGGAGGGTATCACGTCGATCGCAAATCTAAAGAAGGCATTTGGCAGCGAAAGTTTGTAGATTATATTGCCCAAAACAAACTGAGCTTTGCTTATTGGTGTTGGAATCCCAACAGTAAAGGTACCGGAGGTGTATTGCAAGATGATTGGCGAACAGTAAATGATTCAAAACAAGCGCTATTGAACAAAATATTACCTTAATATGACATTTTCAAAGAATTTTAGATAAAAATTGATTGCAATTATGTTAAAAACTACGGCTCGTAAATTAAATTTTCCAGCAAAAGCTATTTCAAGCTTTCAAAAGCCCTATATTAATCATCATAAGAAACCCCGTATTTTAATAGTGTCAATGCGAGGTTATCAATCCGAAGCTTTTCGTTCGGCAGAATATGAATTTGAAGATGTAATTAATACTTTTGACAGTGCTGATTTACTGTCACAGGCATATGTATCTAGCTTTAAATCCGAAGCTAGAAAGAAAATAGCCAACTATACTGGTTTAGCTTTAAATCAAAGCAAACTATTACGTTCTGGCTGCGAAGAATTAGTAATAGATCGAGAATATGATTTATTATTCTTTATTTGTCAGCATTTTTGGGATTTAACTTGTATTAACGATATCAAAGGATGGCGTGACAAATGCAAAAAAGCCGTTTTATGGATCGATGAACTTTGGGCAAAAGAAATTGAAAATCACAAAACTGCACTTTGTTTAAAACTTGCCAAAGACTTTGACTATATATTTACGACTCAAAGTCAAAGTGTGAATGCTATCAGCCAATTAGTTAAACGTCCTTGTTACAGTTTGCCTTATGCCGTTGATGCAGTAAAGTTTTGTCCTTATCCCCAAGATCCTCAAAGACATATTGATGTTTACAGCATAGGTCGTCGCTCGTCAATTGTACATCAGTCTTTGCTTAAATTAACTGAACGCGACAACTTCCTCTATTTATACGATACTCTAAGGGGTCTAGAAATGAGGAATTATAAAGAACATCGAACTTTGTATAGTAATTTAATTAAAAGAAGCCGCTATTTTATTGCTAACAAAGCAAAATTTGATAGTGGGAGTCAAACAGGTACTCAAGAAGAATTAGGTTCCCGCTTTTTTGAAGGTGCAGCAGGGGGAGCAGTTATGCTGGGAATTCCACCAGTTTGCGAAGCTTATAGTAAATATTTTGACTGGCCTGATGCTGTAATTGAAGTACCGGATAATACTACTGAGATAGCGGATATCATCGCTGAACTAGATGCACAACCAGAAAAGCTGCGGAAAATACGTAAAGACAATATAATTAATTCATTACTGAGACATGATTGGGTATATCGTTGGGAAGAAATTTTAAATAAAGTTGGACTGGAGAATACTTCAGAAATGTTAGTCAGAAAAACCTATTTGAATAATCTAGCAAAGGTGGTTTCGATTGTATAAAGCTAATCGTAAATAAAACATAGGTTATTGAGTTTTTTACGCATCAGTTTGGACATCTTATTTATGAACCCTTCTATTAAAAAAACCATAGAGGGGTTTATTGCTATATACAGATTTTTTTGAATAGCGTTTACTTCCATCACAATCATCTGCAAATTAAAAGTACATATTATGTTGTTAGTTGCAAAATTATCCTATTGCATGAAGACACTCTAAGAATACCTAAACTCAATCAACAATTAAATCGGATTACTGTAGTGGCTTTCGATTGAATAAGCTGTTGCGTGTTTAATTTATAAAAATCAGCGCCCAAGATACTTGCATTACAATAATTTTAATTCGTCTATTTATACAATTAGTCGCACATCAGCTTAGTATCAAGTTCGGATAAATACTTGTAGTTAGAACTTATACGACGGCACATATTTTTCTTGTACACCGGGCAAAATGCAGTTTAGGTTTTCTAGCCGCTTTATATACTTAGGATTTACGCAACCGAAACATTTGAACGTAGGGTGCCGTGACACTTTTAGCTATGTAGAAACGTAGTAATAATGTTTTTAGTGTCACGCACCAACCAGATGTTATGACAATTGCGTAAGTCCTGATACCTTCACGATGCTATGAGAACATTTGAAACCACCACGAGGATTTCTAACAATTTTTAATTGCTGCCCCTTGTATCGCAGTTTTCAGTTTTTAGAATATACACCTCTCCTTAATAAGGGGAAAAGCATGAGGTTGATCGGAGTGTATTGCACCCAAATGAAAAGCGCTATATTCTGTTAACCTCAGCCCTGTTATAATTTCCCAAACATCCTTTCATAAGTGAAATAAATTTAATTAGCTATGAATAAACAGCGGTCAGAATATTCTGCCGCTTCGCATAAAATTTTACATATATGTATGAGTGTGAATGATATTTTGGCTCGCTAATTGCCTATTTATCTAATTAATATTTGTCAGCTAATAAAGCTTGCTGAGTATCTTTGGAGTTTTTATTCATATACATACTTAGCCTTTGTTTTAAAATCAAGAAGATAAAAGGAACATCGTCTAGTAAATATCTCTTCCATAATCTTTTCGGCTCGCATAATAATCTAAACAACCATTCTAATCCGATTTCACTCATCCATTTCGGTGCTCTTTTGACATTTCCCGCTTCAAAATCAATGGTTGCTCCTAATGCCATAAATATCTTGATAAATTTTAAATCACCTTTGTATTTATACAACCACTTTTCTTGCTTTGGCGCACCTAAACCTATAACTAAAACTGTCGCATCCGAATTATTAATTAATCTGATTATTTTCATACATTCTACTTCATCTTTTTCAAAGCCAAAAGGTGGAGAATAACTATTAACAACAATCTTTCTTCCTGTTTTATTATTAATTTGCCTTTGGGCTTTTTTAGCTACTCCTTGGGCTGCGCCTAATAGAAAAATTTTAATATCCTCGTTGTTTTTATGGTAATTGCAAAATGCAGGCAGTAAGTCAGAACCAGATATTTTTTCTTGAATTGGCGTTCCTAAAAATTTAGATGCATACATCACTATTTGACTATCGCAAATTTTATAATCACCGATGCTATAAGATTTGACAAATTCTGAGTCTTTTTGAAGTTTAATAATATGGTCTACGTTTGGCGTAAATACTACTCCTGACTTTAAATTATCAAGCAATTCTTGTTTAGAACAATTATCAATTTCTAAGTTTAAAATTCTAATTTTCTTCATGATAGCTTTTAGTAACGCTGATAACTAAATGTATCTTCTTGAAACGAAAAATAGTGTTGAAATATCATTTTTTTCAACCCCATATTTATTAATTCCAAAGTAAGTATCATCTTTATTAATCTAATTTAAAATCATAAACAAGATAGTACGCCTGTAACATAAAATAACTTTTTACTATTGCTATAAAGTCAGGAAAGTTGATTATTTTTAACAAAGTTATATATCTGAAAGTATTTACGTAAAATAAATATTCATTTTCTTTGTATTAACTATTACACCTGCTTTACAAATTGATGATAAACAATTGAAGCGAATATTTTGATGATTTTTTTGACTATTAAGAATGAGCAGAGTCAATTATGATTAGCCTCTAAGTTCATCATTTTTATTTATTATCATAATAAAAAAGATATCATATAAATTTAAATGATAAATAGCACTTCACCTATTTTTCATTAAAAAAAAATATAAATCAGAAGTAATACGGTTGCTGAAAATAACTATATAGAGAATAGAGATTATACCTTTTACTTGATATAAAAATATATAAATAATATTATTTTTCTGTAAAGAATTAATCAATATTATCTTAATGATAAATCTTTACTTATTTCAAATAAGGGTTATTACTTATGAGTATAAAATACAATCACCTTTCATCTAAAAAATTGTCGATTAAAATTTCATCTATGTATTAATCCGCACAAGACAAATTAAAATAGACCGTAAGTCTTTTAGAGCATTTGAATATAGAGATAATAGCAGTAGTCTGCTTTATTATCGGTAAGCTTAAATTAAAGCCTGAAAATTTTGGGCGTTGCTGTTAGCGAAGCGTGACGTTAGCCATATAAAAATATGAATAGCCCCCCAACCCCCAATCTTGGTGGAGAAATGTATTTTAAAGTCCCCCAATTTTGGGGGATTTAGGGGGCTAGTAAATGTGAGAAAGATAAATTCATACTTCAATTCAGCAATGCCAAATTTTGAGTCTTAATAATATTTAGTGCCGCGAGATAAATCATAGTTCATACTTGTAGCCATAATTGCATTGCAAACAATCTAATTCCAATGATTTAGCAAATCATGATTGGGCAAGCTAGTTACATTGATAGACAAGAAAATTAGCTAAATTTCCCCGATGCCTCCTCTGCGTAGATATGAAGTATCAATTTAGATATTAAGAGCCAACTATAGTTACTATATTTTTTATTTAGTATATATTGCTCATAATGTGTATATTTTTTTGTCAACCGTTAAATCACTACATTATTAATTATATATATGTAGCTATTTATCATAATTTCTGCCTAATTAAGGATGTAGCTATAATTTTTTTGGTGTTAAATATTAAATACTGCCGTCATATAGACTAAAAATAAGCTAGTCGATATTTAAGTGGCTATATCTATTAGGAGTGAGCGTGAATAAAATTTTTCTTCGCAAAAGCGTTTTTTCGCTGAGTTTGGCAGCTATTTCATTATTAAGTAGTAGCTTATCTGCTTCTGCTCAAACAGTTGAGAAAACAATCGAGCAACAATTCGTACAATCAGATCGAGTTACTTCAAAACAGGAAAATACACCTGTTGAGCATTTTAGCTCGAGTTTTGCTAACCAAGATTCCGAAAAGTCACATCTATTAGTAAATCCAGAGCTAGTAACACCTAAGAGATATACTCAAAAGTCTCAAAATACAGCACCAGTTCCTGGAACAACAGTAACTTCATCTGCTGCACTCGCAAGTCAGAGTCAGCAAGCATCTTCTCTTCGTGAGCATCCACAAGCTAATCAAAAAATATCTGATTCGTCGCAATTAGCCCAAGCGGATATAGATTTTGGTGGCTCAACTCGCGGCGGTTCTAGCTATATCGGGGTTGCCGGAAATATCGGTTTAGGTGGCGATTCTGCTTTAGGCGATGGTAACTTTATGGTTATCAGTAAAGTTGGGCTAACAGACATTTTGTCAGTACGTCCATCAGTCGTGCTTGGTGACGATACTGTAATTTTAGTTCCCCTTACCTATGACTTTTCTTTCAAGCAAGTAGCAGATCCCTTTCGCGAACCATTACCTTTTTCTCCTTATGCTGGCGCTGGTTTAGCTTATGCGACTGGAGATGATTCAGAATTAACCTTTTTGCTTACTGGCGGTGTAGATGTACCAATAACCGATAAGTTAACAGCGACAGCAGCTGTTAATGCAGCATTCTTCGACGAAACTGACCTCGGTCTTTCTGTAGGAGTTGGTTATAACTTCGGCGGCTTCTAAGCTCATATGGTTTAATTAACAGTGCGGCAAGTAGGGGAAAACTAAAAATTTTTCCTTGCTTCCGCGTTTAGATATATGAGGCAAGCTAATTTTTTGTTTATCTAAGATGGAACAAAAACTATTCTCAATAGCCCCTCAATTTATTGATGGGTATTTTGTAAATAGAAATAAATATGAGTAATTATAAGTAACTATAAAAAATCATAAATATCGGTACATCTAAAATATTTTGAATGCACTCTTAATTCTATTTATATTAATTAGTAAAATATCTTTTGGCGAAAAGTATAATACTTCTAATAATTGAAACGGAGAGGGAGGGATTCGAACCCTCGATGGGGTTAAAACCCCATAACTCCTTAGCAGGGAGCCGCTTTCAACCACTCAGCCACCTCTCCAAGGTCGTAACAAATATAGATGTTAGCAGAAAATTTATAAAGAGTCAATACTCAAATTATTTAAATTGCGTACACACTAGGATACAGCTTGATATATCCCAGTGCGACTATGTTTTTCACCTTAAGAAATTTGCGATCGCAACCAAGCAAAAGGTAAAGTCCCGATTTTTTTCCACTGTGGTACGTAGGCACGTTGATTGAACACGTCATAGCCATTGCGTTCAATAACGCTCAAAATGCGGCTGTAGTGCATTAGAGCGGCCCATACTGGCAAGCGAGCATCTGGATGTAGATAACTAATTCCTTTCTCTGCTTGGGCGTAAAATTGCCGCGCTCTTTGAATTTGACATTTCATTAAAGAACGCCATCGCTCATCAACTACTCCTTTGAGTAAATCTTTCTCGGTGTAGTTGAATTGTGCTAAATCTTCAGTGGGAATATAAATTCGACCTCGTTGGGCATCTTCACCGACATCGCGAAGAATGTTAGTAAGTTGACAGGCTATTCCTAAAGTTACTGCTTCATTTATTGGAATATACGGCTGTTTACAACGGTTCCAAGGAGCGGTATTAGCTTGGGAATCTATGCCCATCACCATCGTTGACATTAAACCTACAGTACCGGCTACCCGATAACAGTAAAGATATAAATCATCAAAAGTGGAGTAGCGGTTGCGGTACAAATCCATGCGCTGACCGGAAATCATATCCCGAAAGGGTTGAATATCCATTGAATAGCGCTTTAATGTATCCGCAAGAGCCACATCAACATTTTCCTGAGGATGTTGAGCAAAAATTAATTCGAGCTGCTTTTCCCATAAATCTAGAGTTTCGGGAGTAGTCATAGCAGCAGCAGGACCGTCCACTAATTCATCAGTACGACGACACCAGGCATAAATTGCCCAAATTGCACGTCGCTTTTCTGGACTCATCAACAAAGTACCCAAATAAAAAGTTTTGGAATGCTTTGCGGTGATTTGCTGACAAATTTTGTAGGACTCATCCACGGAGACCGTCGTCGTTTTCATGCATGGGGGGGAATCAGGCAGTTGCAGCATTCGTTGCAGGCTGGATGGAAGGCATTTGCACGCTGGAAGAAATATGAACTGAGAATGATTTATTCACACCGAGCGCTGTTAGTTTACCAGAAAGTACTGCTCCTTCCATACTTCCTAAAAATGGTTGCATGGTGTAGCTTCCACTCAAGAAAAAGTTTGAGATGGGAGTTACTTGTGAAGGGCGATACTCCTGACAACCAGGAATAGCTCTGTAAACGGAACGCGGTGTTTTCACCACATGATGTTTCAGTAACTTAGCTGGGTTTTCCGAGCCGAAGTGTTGAGGAAATAGTTTAGACAATTCGGCAAGGGTTACTTGCAATATTTGAGCATCTGATTTGTTAATCCAATCTTCTGCTGGTGCAAGAACTAATTCCAGCATAGAACGGTTTGGGTCACTATATTCGCGACATGTATTACTCATGTCCGCGTAAACGTTCAAAATCGGCGATCGCGAAAATAATAATTGGTCAATATCTGTAAGTTTACGGTCAAACCATAATTGGATGTTAATTACGGGCACGCCTTCTAATCCATCAAGTTTTTGGAAGCATTCTATATCCTTCCAAGCTTCTGGCAGCATGACTTTCATTACGTCAACCGGCATTGCCGAAACATAAGCGTCTGCGGTTTCTATATAATCATCTGCTCCATTCAAACCGCGCATCAAAAATCCTTTGACGCTACCGTCTGGGTTGAGCAAAATTTCTTTCAAAGGCGCGTTTAATTTAACTTCTCCACCACCGGCTTCGATGTAATCTACCAGTGGTTGACAAAGACGCTCGGTAGGAGAACCATCCAAGAAAGCCATCTTAGAACCGTCTTTCTGTTGAAGAAACTTGTTGAGAGCTGTCAATAACACCACAGCCGAAATTTCGTCGGGATTAATAAAATTTAACGATTTAGAAGCAGCAATAAAAATATCTTGCTGCACCTCATCTCCTACCCCTTGAAGCTTTAACCATTCGGAAAAGGTATATTTATCAGTGGAGTCAACATATTTCTGACCCCGTAGCATAGCCGGGACTAATCCTTTTGCTAATTCAATTTTTTCACCCCAGGTCAACATATCGTTATTTCTCAAAATTGCCACGATACCATTCAAAGGCGCTGGCAAATCTGGGAAATCAAAGCGACTATAAGTACCTGGTTTTTCCGGTTGATTGAAGATCATCGTGTGTTTTTTCCACTGCAAACGGTCTTCAATACCGAGTTCTTTTAGTAACTGCAACATATTGGGATAAGCCCCAAAGAATACGTGCAGCCCAGTTTCATACCAGTCGCCATCGGAATCTTTCCATGCTGCGACTAAACCACCCAGTACGTCTCGGCTTTCCAAAAGTATGGGAGTATGACCCTCATCAATAAGATATTTCGCACAGGAAAGTCCTGCCAAGCCTGCTCCGGCGATAGCTACTCGCATTTACCGTATTGTTATTTAATATTTTCTGCGTTTTGTAGTTTTCATTATACTTTGCATTCCGTTACATTTTGCATTTGTCATAGCATCGTTTTTCCAATTTTTGCCGTTCAATGGGGTTGATAGCTTGTTTACGCCTCAAGTTTTGCTAAATAATTTGCTCGATAAGTAGAAAGTAGTAACTTATGCTGAGATTAAGCGCGATGAGAATTCACTATTCATCAGTTGTCCTTACAATCGGCTCTGTTGTTAGTTCTGACACCGATCGAAAAACTTACAGATTTATATGAAAGGTATTTTAATCATTTTGCAGTCTTGAACAATAATCCTATATGCGAGAGAAAACTATTAATTTTTCTGGCTATTGTTTTTTGCTGATAGTATAAATTTTAACTTCTTAATCTTCTGTTTATGCTATGAGCATCTTTATATGTAATAGCCAATATCTATGCAATGTATATCAATTTCATAGTTTCTAATCATATATAGTTAATTCATCTGTAGATCGTCGCAAAGCATTATTTCTCGACAAATGCGTAAATCATATTGCTCTCAAACTATATATTTTTAATATATATTTATCAAAAACTTAAGCGAAGTGCGTTTTCTCTTAATTTAAAACTTGAAGATTGGAAGTATCCCTATTATCATTTTGCATTCCATAATCGGTTGTAGCAAATTCGATTTGTAATAAAAGACGGTCTTTATGAGTTGGAGTGAGTCCTTTATGAAAGCATAGCGGATTTTCTATAAATCCAAAACCAGCTTTACCGCAAATAGTTACAAAAGAATCTTCACCATAATAATCAATAATATCTGTGTCTTTTTCTCTTTTACGCAGCAATACATGAGAAAACTTTTTATGTTTATGACTACCTCGCACGCAAATGTGAGGACCACTTGTATCATCTACATCGGTTAGATAGAAAAAGAACTTTAAGAATTTATAATCATCTAAATCATAGTGAAACATTTGCGCGTTTTGTCTGCGCTCCCAATCTGAAGATTCTCCAGCAAAACTCCACCAAAGCTGATTTCCTTGATGTATAGGTTCTTTCTCTAAATATTTTGCTGCTATTGCCAATAGCTGAGAATCATTCTGCAATTTAGAAATAGCAGGACACAGTTCTGCTGTATTGAAGTAGCAACCTACTTTAATACCTTTTCTTAGTTGAGCCTCTGCTTCCGCTTTTTGGTGATAATAAAATCCAAGATGTGATTTACGATTACCATAGCAAGCAGTGTTTTTGGCAAACTCTACAATTTCTCTGACTATTTTTTTTGGAAGCTGTAAATTTAAATAAAAACCTTCTTTTTTAAGCTGTGTTACGGCTTCATCTATATCAATTTTATGAAAAATCGAATCTTTTGTTGTTAAAGGTAATTGATATGACTTTTCCGAACTATAAGATAAATATTTCATCATAGTTCTTCCAACCTGAAATCGGCTCATCTTACGCATAAAAAGCCATTTAGGATTTTTTGTTAAGCCTTTATAGTTCTCATAACAATGGTCGTACATTTGCGACCATATTGTCGGAGAGTTTACAAATTTATTAATCATCATATTCTATGTTAAATATTTTAAGTGTTATCAGTATTTTTTCGTATTTTATAACAATATACTAGATAACTATGTATAGAAATCGTAAACTTTAAGAGTTGACAAAGCCATGAAAGTAGCATGTATTTATTGTTTCTTTGTATACAGAGCTACTTATTTAAAAATATAATGAAGAGTTATTGAAGAAGCTCGTAAAGTCCTTATATTTAATAAGGATTCGGAATAACAATTTAATACTAAAACTTACGCAACCGGCATATTTTTCTCGTAGGGGAGGCAAAAGGGGGTGTAGATTTTCTTCCCCCCTTATTGCCGTTGCTAGTACACTGATTGATTTCTAACGCAATAATAAGGTTTTCCTGTCACGCACCAACCAGACATTGTGACAATTTAAACTATATGCGTATAAATATTGATTTGGCTGCTAAGCAAAGGGTTTTCGCAGGACATAAGCTATAGTCCTTATTTATACTTTTTACCTTCTGCCCTCTGCATTTTGTGTAAAGTTAGGAGAATAATTACTGCGAAGGAAGTTAATTTGATTGCAGATAAATTTTTTCTTTCCTTCGCTCCGGTTATTGTTACCTTACTCTTCTCCAAGCACGCCAAGAAGTATAGCTCAGTAGAGAAGTACTACCACAAGCATAGACAGTACCGCTAGGTATGCCAGCAATCGCTAATGCCAGACTGCCAACCCATAATGTTAAAGAATAGATAAATAAAACTGTCAATCTATGAGATAAACCAGCTTCTAGCAACCTGTGATGTAAGTGAGTTTTATCTGCGAGAAAGGGTGATTTACCTTGTGAGATTCGCCCTAGAATGACTGTTGACATATCGACAATTGGCACTGCCAAGATTAGATATGGTAGTAATACCGCAGTTACGGCGGGGATTTTTACCAAACCAATTACTCCAACGGATGCTAAAGTAAATCCGATGAAATAAGAACCTCCGTCTCCCATAAAAATTTGCGCGGGGTTGAAATTATAACGGAGAAATCCAAATGTAGCTCCTGAAAGAGCCGCAGCTATTAAAGCTGCACCGGGCTGCTGCATAAACAAAGCGACAATCAACATTACCATCGCCGCAATTCCAGATACACCAGCAGCCAAACCGTCTAAACCATCAATCCAATTAATTGCATTCACCATACCAACCAACCAAATAATAGTGATTGGTAAACTTAGCCAACCGAGATGAATTAACCCCCCTGTAGGAATACTTAGAAAATCAATACTTACCCCCGCTTTCCACGCGCAAGCTGCTACCAAAGTTTGTATTAGCAAGCGTACTGAAGGTGACAAATTGAATAAATCATCAGCCAAACCAATTAAGAAAAAAGCTAATCCACCAAGAGTAACACCCCAGATTTGCCATTCTTTATCGGCTGGTAAAAATCCAAATCCACCCAACCACCAAACGACTAACAAAGAAATTATGGTACCTGCGAAAATAGACACTCCTCCGAGACGCACCATTGGACGTTGATGAACTTTGCGATCGTCAGGTTTATCTAAACGTCCACTTTTTATACCAATATTTTTCACGTCGGGAGTAGTCCAGAGGACGACTACCGCAGCTAATAAGAAGGCTATCAGATGATAAATCTGAGCAGGCAGCATCTGCATAAATAAATCGCTTGTTTACTATACGAGACAAATAGAGAAATTGTATGGAATTGAAAATAGATTGTGTTGTTCTATTACTACTAAGATTCAGATACTTGTCAGCATAAGAATGATACATTTTTAGACACATATAGGATTTTAAAAAATAATCATGAAATGAGTACAGAGTATTTTCCACATTTAGAAGTAAGTGATTATGCTGAATCTCAACAATGTGGAATGGAAAATAAAAAAACCCCCTTAATAAAGGAGGAATTAGTTGAATATTTAAAAAATAGCCGCTTTGAGTTGTGTAAATACTGCTTTGAGCTTTCTATTACTCCACTCTATAAGTTATGAGGGGTAATTGATTTATGACTTTTACGCCAAAGCTGGAACGGGAACCCCAATATGTTCGTACAAGGGGAAACTCTTACATAGAGCCGCTACACGTCGGCGACAATCTTCGGCAACACTATCCGAATCTGGGTTTAACAAACGGTCGGCAATTATATTACCAATTTCCGTAAATTCTGCTACACCCATACCCCGCGTTGTCATTGCTGGAGAACCTAATCTCAAACCGCTGGTCACAAAAGGTGATTCTGGGTCAAAAGGTACTGTATTTTTGTTAGCAGTAATGTTTACACCGCTGACTAATTTGTCTGCTTGCTTACCTGTCATGCCGATACACCGTAAATCTACGAGCATCAAATGGTTCTCTGTGCCGTTAGAGACAATTTTCAAATCTCTACTTTGCAGTTGATTGGCCAAAGTACGAGCATTTTCAATCACAGCAGCAGAATAATCTTTGAATTCTGGCTTTAAAGCTTCCCCAAACGCTACTGCTTTACCAGCAATAACATGCTCTAATGGTCCGCCTTGGGTACCGGGGAAGACTGACTTATCAAACTTTTTACCCATGTCAGCATCGCGAGTCAAGATTAAGCCACCTCTAGGACCGCGTAAAGTTTTATGGGTCGTTGTGGTCACGACATCGCAATAAGGTACTGGATTTGGATGAAGTCCAGCAGCAACCAAACCTGCTATATGAGCTATATCCGCTAATAAATAAGCACCCACTTCATCAGCGATACTACGGAACTTTTCAAAATCAATTACGCGAGGATAAGCTGAATATCCACAAATCAAGAGCTTTGGACGCTCCCTTAGCGCCAGCTCGCGGATTTGTTCGTAGTCCAACTGTTCTGTTTCCGGATTAACGCCGTAATGACAAACTTCAAACCACTTACCCGAAACATTTACCGGCGAACCGTGGGTAAGGTGTCCCCCGTGAGACAAATCCATTCCCATAATTTTGTCACCGGGTTCTAACAAGGTTAGGAATACCGCAAAATTTGCTTGCGCTCCGGAATGAGGCTGAACGTTAGCACTAGCGGCACCAAATAGCTGCTTAGCACGATCGATAGCTATTTGCTCAATTTTGTCGATTACTTCACAACCGCCATAATAACGCTTGCCTGGTAATCCCTCAGCGTATTTATTCGTCAGCACCGAACCCTGAGCAGCCAGTACGGCAGCAGAAGTAAAGTTTTCTGAAGCAATCAACTCTAAATGGTCTTGTTGACGCTTTAGTTCGTCATTGATTAACTCCGCCACTGTAGGGTCAGTATTTGCAAGAAAATCTGAATTAGTTTTAGTCACTGTAAATAATCTATCCCGTGAAAACTTGTGCTATCGCACAGAAGAAAATTTTATCTCTTTTCCAGTTAATAGTTTAAAGGGAGATCCAAAAAATAAAATATTCAGCTTTATCAAATACATTTCACACAAACAAACCAGTGATAGGTGTTTTTTCTGGAAGGCGAAACCCGAAGCTGGATCTTTTAGTACTTCTAAGTGCCGTACTCTGCGAACAGTTTATTAGTTATTGACCAGTTCTGAAGTAAAAATTGTAAAATATATGCCAATCCCTAGTTAACTCCAAGCTATTCAAGAAGTCTGTATCAGAACTGGAGCGATACATTTAGCAGGGAAACAAATTTCGCGTATTACTTTTTACTAAAAATCTGCAATAATTTTATCCTTAACCGATAAAATTAAATTAAAATTTTAATCTAAAAAATGTATTGATTGACATCAATCTTCCAGCGCTCGCCGGAGATGGGAAAAAATCGGAACAGCTAGGTATTCTTTATACCAGTTTAAAAATTAAACCTTTATGAAATTTTTGTTCTCAATCAAAATTAGGTAAAAATTCAAACAATATTAAGTGGAGTCGTAATGTTAGTAATTTTAATAAAAGAACAGTTAATAGCTCCTCAAAACGTTTGCCAATCTTGTGTTCTTGCCGATAAAAGCGGGCAACCCCGCTGGTACGACGGTAAATTAGGTTGCGGACAAGCAATTAACAATATTGGTGAAAAAGAACCGAATTGGCATGAGTGTATCATGGGCTTTCGTATTGCCAATATAGAGTAACGCAGTTGAGACGACAACTAGGTAACTGCGTTATTCTAGGTTCATACGGTCAGTAAAATAAGACATAGGAGAACGCAGAATGACTTGGCGCGGAACTACAACTGTTAAAGATAGAATTTTCGCGAGCCTACCTTATTTGCTTCCCTTGGTTGAAGGGTTAGCTTTTGGTAGCTTCTTGCTAAACCAGTTTCCAGCCTTAAGAGTAATTTTCATTCCAATTTTGCCTGTCATCGCAATTTATAATGGTATTCCTTTTGCTGGATTGATCGTTTTCTTTGCTTTGTTTATGTTGGTAGTGCGAAATGAGAAAATTGCTCATTTTATTCGCTTCAATACAATGCAGGCTATACTTTTGGATATTGTTTTAGTTTTATCCGGTCTTGTAGTACGTGCTTTAAGTCCAGTTCCAGGCGCTAACTTTGCCATCGAAACTTTAGCTAATACTATTTTTATTGGTTTGATAGTAGCTGTTGTATATTCTGTAGCTCAAACTATCATGGGTCGTTATGCAGAAATTCCCGCAATTTCTGATGCGGTTTACATGCAGGTACGTTAAGGCAGTAAGTACATAAATTCAATGTGCGCTCTTGGTATCCCGTTTGCTGTATATTTTTATTTACTTGCCGCGACAGTATTTTCTAAACGACCGATACCTTCTATCTCAACCCTGATGCGATCGCCACAATTCAAGGGGCCGACTCCTAATGGGGTACCTGTTAATATTACGTCTCCCGGCAGTAGCGTCATTACCTGACTTATGTAAGACACTACAGTTTCGGGAGAAAAAACCATTTGGTCGATACAAGCAGATTGAACGGGAGTCGCATCATCATTCAAAAAAGTTTGCAGTCTAGCACCTGGGCTTATTTCCCTAACAATCCACGGACCTAAAGGACAAAAAGTATCAAAACCTTTAGCACGAGTCCATTGCCTATCACGTTTTTGTAAATCTCTTGCTGTCACATCATTGGCAATGGTATAGCCCCAAATTTTGTTTTGAGCCGAAACGGGTGTACATTTAGTTGCTGATTCGCCAATAATTAAAGCTAATTCTCCTTCATAATCTACATGCTGTGTAACTTGCGGGTACTGAATTTCGGTCTCGCAAGGAATAACACAAGTAGGTGGTTTGAGAAAAATTAGAGGTTCTTCTGGAACTTTACTACCCATTTCGGCGGCATGTTCCGCATAATTTTTTCCCACCGCAATAATTTTGGAAGGAGAACAAGGAGCTAAAATTTGGTAACTGTCTGGTTGCAGTATTAAATCCGTGGGTTGCCCTTGCAGCCAAGGAGGAGCATCAAGTACTTGCACGTTCAGATCGAGATGTAGCAAACCATAGTAGATAACCCCTTCAGTATTTTGAACTCGCACGTAGCGCTGAGCCATAAGCTTGATTTCTTCCTCTTGAATATTTTTTAAGTAAGTAAGATTGATTGTTTACACAAAAAGAATTGGTGTCTATGCCTATTTCAGTTGAAATAGTTCAACTAATTATCTGGCATATGTGTGTAATCTTTAACCCGTAGAACAATAGCATAAGCTAGCTTGCTTTTTCATTACTGATTTTTCGGAATAAATCGTTTGATAAGTATTGAGAAGTTAAATATTTGAACTACACCCGAAAACCTCTTTGGTAGATTTATCAAGGGCTTGACGTTTTTGGTGGCTGCATCATGAAATTCGATGTTATGGATCGAATAGAGCTTTCCTGTTAACGACTGCGGACATAGGGAGAACCAAGAAATAAAATGTCCCACCGTTTAATAAATATTGCGGACAAAACCTTATATACGGGGGTATCGCCCTATCAGAAGACACCGGTAGTGGGATATTTTACGATCTGTAAGTGTCATAAAGCAGATTTTCAAAGTTTCGTCAATTAAAATCAAAAACTGGTAAGATTATAATTCCTTGCTGCTAGAAATGTTCGCTTGCTTGAGTATTGCATTTTGAAGTTTACTCAATAGGTTTCTTGACACTAGCAGCCAAATGTCCAAAAGGAGATTAATACTAATGGCTACAAATTATGAAACAATGTATATTTTGCGCCCAGACTTAATAGATGAGCAAGTGGAGCAAAATATTTCTAAGTATGAAAACTTAATTAAAGAAAATGGCGCTGAAAATATCCAAATTCAAAATCGTGGCAAGCGTCGTCTAGCTTATGAGATTAATAGACATCGGGATGGTGTCTACGTCCAAATGAACTACACCGCTCCTGGTAGCACTATTGCTCTAATGGAACGTGCTATGCGTTTGAGTGAAGAAGTAATTCGTTATCTAACCATCAAGCAAGATTTAGAAGAACAACAAACACCAACCGAAGAAGTATCTGCTACGGCAATGGCTCAAGAAAGATAATGTTCTTTACATAAGAGCTTTGCTACGAGATTAGACCATGGGTAAGTTATCTCTTACACTGTTATAAGAAACCGGGAGTATGTGGTTTTCAAGTAAAAACGGAAAATCAATTCTATATTTACTTGCCACAGCCCCGGTTTTTTGAATTTGTTAAGAAATTAGCGTGAATCAAAATTTAATCTTTAAGAAAGTAAAATAAATATACCTCTTTCCCCTTGCCATCACCGCTAGGAATGTTACATTAACAAATACTTACCCTAACGTGGAAAAGATTTATTAAGTAAACTGTAAGACACTGTGAGCCAAACAGATAACTCCACCATACAAGCTCTTTCTACTGAAGTATCGAAGTTGCGTCAAGAATTGCAGCTTCGAGATCAATTAGTCCAGCAGCTGTCCCAAGAACTGTTCCGACTGGTAAAGGGTAATAACAATTTTATGCCCCAGCCGGAAGTTTCCGAAAGGCATCAGAATGAGTTAAATACTTTGCGAGAACAATTGCAGGCAGTAGAAGAACAGGTAAGTTTTTACCAAGAGCAAATCAGCACTCGCGATGGCGAAATTTATCAGTTGCGTCAGTCCGTTCAGGAATTAACTGACCGTTCTAGAATGTTAGAACAAGTAGTACAAGAATTACCTCAAATTTACCGTCATAAGTTCGAGGAACGAATGACTCCGGTAAGAGAAAAGGTAGCACTATTACAACAGGAGAACCGTCAATTACAAGCGGAATTGCAAAGTGTTAGTTACCGTTTAGCCTTAAAGTCTCGCACGGCTTCTCATAGCGGTATTGACTTACCTTCATTTCCTCCTTCTAACCCACCTGGCAATATTTCTCCTGTGCCCAATACTTAAAGGCACCTAATTTATTACATTACGCTGTCTATATGGGTTAGATTTGGGTTTATCTTAAAAAACTACTTCGCTCAATTAACCTTTAAGACCTTGTTTCTTAAATAGTTTAAGCATAATTATTGATTGATAAGCAATATTAGCAAAAAAAAAGGGTCATATAGAAAACCCCTTTAGCAATAAATAATAGGAATATAAAAGCAAGAAAAAAGCAAAAGAGTAAAGAATTGTTTTGGGTAAATGATAGGAAGTTAGAAATTACCATTTTTACCTATAAAATTAATTCTTCCATTGCTTGTTTCATTTCAAGCTAGCTTAAGTAACTCAGCACTCCTCACGAGCTAATCGATGAGTACATCAGGTTGAGAGTTGATAGTGAATTTGCATGGCGGTTGATAGAGGTAACGTAAAACTCAAAGCTTTGTCTTCTAACTGAAACCTTGATGTTGCTTTAGTGTTTGATTACTTACTGCAATTAACGTGCTTGCTTAATACTTACCTTAATTAAACGGATGAAAACTAATTTAGCTTGCTACAACTAAACTTTTGTCTTCTATGATGTTAAGAACATCTTCGTAAGTATTGAAAATATCAAAAACAGAGTCTAAATGAGTCAGTTCTAAAACTAAGCGAACTGCTGCAGTCACGTTGCAAATAACTAAATGGCAATTGTGCTGACGCGCTGTTTTTAGTCCCTTAACTAAACTAACTAAACCAGAACTGTCCATAAAATCAACTTTAACCAAATCTATAACCCAGATTTGCCCAGGAGCAGGTACAACCGCAGCAATCTTTTGGCTCAAAGCATTTCCACCCTGTAAGTCCATGCGTCCTTCGGGCTTGAACAAAGTAACTTGACGTTCTAATGTGAAAGTCATAAATTTAATTGGATAGTTGAAATACTCAAGAAAAACAAAAAACAGACACAAATACCACTACCTTCTCAACTGAAAAACCACCATTTTTACCTGTTTTTTTAATCAAGTATTAAAGCAGTACAATTGAGACAAATTCAGTCAGTATTTATGCCGTATAATTTGTCTAAACAATTTTCAGTATAGGCATAAGCGATTTGGTTTTTCCGTAGCAACCGATTCTTTTACTGAATTTTTATAATTCTCTGAGAGTTTTATGAATTTTTCATAAAATTACTATTATAGATGCTAGTAATTGTAAGGCTGTGGTAAATATGTGTATCTTCAAAAAGTGATGTTTAATACAATTATATTAAAAGTACAAAACTCTTATTTATTAAAACCATTATAATTAATATACTACAGGGTAAGCTAACTAAATAACCGAATGTAATTTTACTAATACGAGTAGTATGTTTATTTACTATCTGCTACGAGTTTAAATTTTTCAAAAAATATTCTGATTTAAATAGATATTTGTGAAAGTAAATAACCGCCAACTTCATTGACACCTTGTGTCCACAAGAGTCAATATGTAGAAATGTAAAATTATATAAATAGGTTGGGGCTGGATGTCTCTCGATTTCATATCACTAGAGAATATTCAGGAAATTGCTCATCAATACGGCTACTGGGCGATTTTTGTAGGGATTTTATTGGAAAACTTAGGCATCCCGCTTCCAGGGGAAACTGTAACTTTGGTAGGTGGCTTTTTAGCTGGTAATGATGAACTCAACTACTGGTTGGTTGTAGGAGACGCAGCAACGGGTGCAGCGATTGGCGGAACTTGCGGCTATTGGATTGGTAGAATTGGGGGTTGGTCATTATTAATGCGTTTGGCAAGCCTATTAAGGATTTCCGAAGTCAAAGTTTTAGATATAAAAGAAAAATTTAGTGATAACGCTGCCAAAGCCGTATTCTTTGGTAGATTTTTTGCTTTATTAAGAATTTTTGCTGCACCGTTAGCTGGTATAGCGGGAATGCCTTTTGCTAAATTCTTGTTATATAACCTTTTAGGTGCTGGCGCTTGGGCTAGCGCGATGGTTTCTTTAGCTTTCTTTGCTGGTAAGGTGGTTTCTTTAGAACAGTTGGTGCAGTGGGTAGGTCAATTTGCTATTTTGGCATTATTGATTTTGGTTGCATTAATCGCCGTACCTTTATGGTTGGAATCTCGTCAGGTTGAGGAGATAACGACTGAGGAATAGGGAATAGGGCTTAGGGCATTGGGCATTGGAAGCGGATAATAAAAATGTAAAACCTCTCCTATGAAAAAGAGAGGTTTTATTTTTCGTAGTTGGGAGTTTTTTAACTAAGAAGCAGCGCCATATTACAAATTATCCTGCTGTGCCCAAATACGAGTAGGCATTCCCCAGATATAAATAAATCCTTCAGCAGCTTTATGATCGAATCGATCTTCGGAGCCATAAGTTGCCATTTCAGGATTATAAAGGGAATTATCAGAACGACGACCAACAACGATGGCATTCCCTTTAAAAAGTTTCATTCGCACGGTTCCAGAAACTCGTTCTTGTGTCTTTTGAATAAAGGCATCAAGAGCAGCTTTGAGGGGGCTAAACCATAAACCGTTGTAAATTAATTGGCTGTAAGTTTCTTCGATACCCCGTTTGTATTGAGTCACATCCGCCGTCAAAGTTAAACTTTCCAAATCGCGATGTGCTTGAATTAATGCCACCATCGCCGGAGATTCGTAGATTTCTCGCGATTTTATGCCCACCAGACGGTTTTCTATCATGTCAATACGTCCAACACCATGATTTCCTACCAAATGGTTGAGTTGGGCAATCATTTCAATTGGATTCTTTGATTCGCCATTCAAAGTTACTGGAATACCTCTAACAAAGCCGATTTCTACATACTCTGGTTCATCAGGAGTATTTGCGATCGCCTTTGTCATTTCGTAGATTTCTTCTGGTGGTTCGTAGGATGGATCTTCTAAAGCACCAGCTTCAATACTTCGACCGAGCAGATTTTTGTCAATACTGTAGGGGGAAGATTTTTTTACAGGCGAGGGAATACCAAAACGTTCCCCATAAGCAATAGTTTCTTCACGACTCATGCCCCACTCCCTTGCAGGTGCAAGTATTTTTAGATTGGGATTCATAGCCGCAACAGCTACATCGAAACGAACTTGGTCGTTACCTTTGCCAGTACAACCGTGTGCAATTGCATCGGCTTCGTACTTCTGGGCTGCTTCTACTAAAGCTTTGGCAATTAACGGACGTGCGAGAGCAGTTGCCAAAGGATAACGATTCTCGTAGATAGCGTTAGCTTGAATAGCTTTAAATGCATAATCTTTAATAAAGCTTTCTTGGACATTCACTACTAACGATTCACTTGCACCAGAATTGAGAGCTTTCTCACGGACTGGTTCTAATTCTTCACCTTGACCTAAATCTGCTGCGAGAGTAATTACTTCTTCTACTCCCCATTCTTCTTTGAGGTAAGGAATACAGACTGATGTATCTACTCCACCAGAATATGCTAAGACAACCTTTTTGGCGCGACCCATTGATTATTTCTCGATGCTGCAAAACGACGATGGTTTATTATCTAATTAATTTAGGTATATTCTCCTCAGTATTTATACTAGTTAAGTATTTTCTACGAGATGTATATATACCTAGTTGAGTATTGTTGTGACTAAAGTATTCAGAATAAATACAGGTGTAAACTAGTTGATAAATATGTATCACAAGTTCAAATCACTACTTTTTGTGTTTTTGCAAGCAGTTTATTCACAATCTTAAAAACCCTTGGCTGATTTTGTGAATAATTATTCCTCTAGCCAACTTTGCTGTAACGTATTATTTTGTATTCGGTTGATTTAAACTGTAATTTCAACTAATAAAATGAAAAACTTAGTTGTTTTCTGAAACCAGGTTTTTTTATTTTTAATACAGAGAAAATTTTGTGTAGATAGTAATTTTATAATAAGTTCCGTAATCAGAGTCAGCTAAGGAACAGCATGAGAGTTGTATCTGTCCTATTTTTAAGGAAATAGTGTTGGGGGTGAAACTGTGTTTTTTAGTGTTGTTATTCCGACTTACAATCGCAAACCGATTTTAGAAAAATGTCTTAAAGCTTTAGAGTTACAAAGTGTAAGTCATAACAATTTGGTCACAGATTACGAAATTGTTTTGGTGGATGACGGTTCTACAGATGGAACTTTAGAGTGGTTGGAAACACACAAAGATGAATTTCCCCACGTGCGAACCTTTGAACAAGAGCATATGGGACCTGCTGCGGCTCGGAATTTGGGGGTAGAAAAAGCGAAGGGCGATACAATTATTTTTATTGATAGCGATTTAGTTGTTACAGAAACTTTTCTTCAAGCTCATGCAGATGCCCTAACTGAAGGACAGAAGAAGTTAGGGAATGATAGGTTTTTTACCTATGGTGCGGTAATTAACACCGCTAACTTTGATAATCCTACTTCCGAGCCGTATAAATTGACCGATTATTCCGCCGCTTTTTTTGCTACAGGAAACGTTGCTATTCCCAAGCATTGGTTGGAGAAAGCCGGACTTTTCGATACAGGTTTTCAACTTTACGGTTGGGAAGATTTAGAATTAGGAGTGCGGCTAAAAAATTTGGGTTTACAGTTGATTAAATGTCCTAAAGCTGTGGGTTATCATTGGCACCCAGCTTTTGATTTAGACCAAATTCCTAATTTAATCGATAAAGAAATCCAACGAGGACGTATGGGAGTTTTGTTTTATCAAAAGCATCCTACTTGGGATGTGAGAATGATGATTCAAATGACTTGGTTGCATCGCTTACTTTGGGGTATTCTTTCGCTGAATGGTGCGTTAAATGAGCGGACAATGGCTCCATTCTTACGACGATTGATTAAATCTGGGAAACCACAATTAGCTTTAGAATTAGCTCGCATATTCTTAAATTGGTATAACGTTCAAGGTGTTTATGCTGCTTATATGGAAGCGAAAAAAGAGCAGAAATTTAGTTAGATTTGTAGTAAGGACTTTAGTCTTTACTACTAAACTTTAGTTCTTGTTGATTAATTACTTTTGATTGGAATTTCAATCAAGAATTCGGTACATTTTCCGTATTTAGTTCGATATTTCAGAGTTCCGTTATGCTTTTTGACTATAATTTGATAACTTATTGACAGTCCTAAGCCTTTACCTTTGCCTACTGGTTTACTTGTAAAAAAAGGGTCAAATATTTTGGGCTGAATCTTTTCCGTAATGCCGATTCCGTTATCTGCAATTCTGATTAAAATAGTATCTTCGGAAGAAATATCTGTATGAATACGAATTGTAGGTAATTGAAAAATTTCATTTTCTAAATTGTTTATCTCTTGTTTGCGATTAAATTTTTCTTCCAGAGCATCAATTGCATTAGATAATATATGTAGAAAAACTTGGTTTATTTGTGCTGCATAGCATTCTAAATTTGGTAGGTCGCCATATTCTTTAATAATTTTAATTTCATGATGCTCTAATGTTGCTTTGAGTCGATGTTGCAAAATTAATAACGTACTATCTATGCCTTCATGAATGTCAACAGGTTTTTTTTGCGCTTCATCTAATCGAGAAAAATTACGTAAAGACAAAACGATATTTTGAATGCGCTCGGCTCCTGTGTCCATTGAAGATAATATATTAGACAAATCTTGAGCTAAAAAATCAGTATCTAAGTCTTCAGCTTTACTTTTAATTTCAGCATGAGGTTGGGGATAGTGCTGTTGGTAAAGAGATAGCAAATCAAGCAAATCGCTAACATAAGTGTTTACGTAATCAAGATTTGCAGAAATAAAAGTAACCGGATTATTTATTTCGTGAGCAATTCCAGCAACCATCTCACCCAAACTCGACATTTTTTCACTTTGAATCAGCTGAACTTGAGTTTGTTTTAATTTACCCAAAGTGTAAGTTAACTGTTTATTTGTATCGCGTAAATTTTGTTCTACTTGTTTTCGATAAATTATATTTTGCTTTAATTTAGTTAAATTGATTTTTAGCTCTAATTGACTGATTACTTGACGGCTTAAAGCTTGTAAAGTTTGTAGTTGCTCGCGGCTTAGTTCTCTAGGTTTATTATCAATAGTACATAGTGTACCGATCGCAAATCCATCAGGCGTTACTAAAGGTGCGCCAGCATAAAATCTAATATTAGGTTCTGATGTTACAAATGGGTTATTAGCGAATCGCTCATCTTCTTGAGCGTTAGGTACTATAAACATCTTTTCTGGCTGAAGTATAGTGTAAGCGCAAAAAGCTAATTCCCTAGGGCTTTCCGTAACTTCTAAACCAAATTTTGATTTAAACCATTGCCGATTTTTATCTATCAAACTGATAAAAGAAATTGGAGTATTGCAAATATGTGCTGCTATTGCTGTCAAATCATCAAACCTTTGTTCAGCTTGAGTATCTAAGACTTCATATTTAATTAGAGCTTCGAGTCTATCGTCTTCGTTGTCAGGTAATGGTGGTAAATTCATAGAAAACTTCTGGGTCTGAAACAAGCAGGCTTCTAGCACGGTCTTTATAGTAAAATTTAAACACGGTAATTTCCTTAATGCAGAGAAACTAGCTCTTTTCCCAAGGCTTGTTAGTAGCCGAGTAGATAGCGAGTATCTGCAAAAAATCAGCTATGGGGTGAGGAAGTGAGTACACCTTCTAGTAAAATCGAACCCCGTACTAAGTTCCGCAAGCAACACCAGTAAGTACCTATATTATGAGTAGTGTTGGGAGGGAGACAAAGGCTCTTATCTAATAGTCGAGGAATTGTTACGGATGCCCAATCAAATATCTAAATTAATAAATTAACTGACGATAAATAACAATTAAAACTTGAGCTAAATTTTGTTTGTTATTGATAGCAAACAGCACAAACCGATTAATTCGGTTTTCCCCCTCAAACACGGCATTTTTATGTGGTAGATTAGAAAAGTTTTCTAATCTCGCACATCTAGGAATTCGGGTGTTTCCACCAAGGAAATGCAACTAGATGGAGGTTTAACCCGAATAGGAGAAAAATATGCCTGTTGTTTCATTAGCTCAAATGATGGAGTCAGGAGTTCACTTCGGACATCAAACCCGAAGATGGAACCCCAAAATGTCTCCTTACATTTACACTTCTCGTAATGGAGTACATATCATTGACTTGGTGCAAACCGCCCAGTTAATGGAAGATGCATATGCTTATATGCGAACTCAAGCAGAACAAGGTAAGAAATTTCTGTTTGTAGGTACCAAAAGACAAGCTGCGGGAATTATCGCTCAGGAATCAAGCCGTTGTGGTGCCCACTATATCAACCAGCGCTGGTTGGGTGGAATGCTCACCAACTGGACGACTATTAAAACACGGGTAGATCGTTTAAAAGACTTGGAGCGTCGTGAAGAAAGCGGTGCGCTAGATTTACTTCCGAAGAAAGAAGCTTCAATGCTGCGTCGGGAACTGTCAAAGTTGCAAAAATACCTCGGTGGGATTAAAACCATGCGTAAAATCCCTGACGTGGTTATTATTGTGGATCAGCGCCGGGAATACAATGCTGTTCAAGAATGTGAGAAGCTTGGATTGCCTATTGTGTCTATGTTAGATACTAATTGCGACCCAGATGTAGTAGATATTCCCATTCCAGCGAACGATGACGCTATCCGTTCTATTAAGCTGATAGTCGGTAAACTCGCTGACGCTATTTACGAAGGTTATCACGGTCAAGTAAGTAGCGATGACGACTACGAAGACTACGAAGGCGCTGAAGACGATTACGATTACGAAGACAGCAGCGAATTTAGCGAGTCTTCTGAAGAATTATCGGAAGGTGGCGAGCAGGAAGACGGAGAATCCACTGAAGGATAGAATTATTCGCTATTTTATTGATTCAGTAGCGATCGGAAACGCAGGAGATATGCTCAAAGGTGATGTTATGGTAATTATGTATCAATAAATATCGTTATCCGATTGAGGGCTTTGCCTAAGTATTGTAGTCTTAGGTAGTCTCCTGCTTCTCTACATCTTATTTGAGCTTACAAATACTTTAAGCCGAACAATAAAAATATTTTTGAGTATCCCACTGCTAAGTAATATAGAAATACTCAATATCCCATCTTCGATTAAAACTATCAATTAAGTAGAAATTGAGGCAACATGGCGGAAATATCTGCAAAACTAGTCCAAGAGTTACGTAAAAAAACCGGCGCTGGTATGATGGACTGCAAAAAAGCGCTGAAAGAAACCGAAGGCGACATTGAAAAAGGTATCGAATGGTTACGCCAAAAAGGCATTGCCGGTGCGACTAAAAAAAGCGATCGCATTGCTGCTGAAGGTTTAATTGATACCTATATCGAACCGAGCGCTCAGGTAGGCGTGTTAATAGAAGTTAACTGCCAAACTGACTTTGTTGCTCGTAATGATGCTTTCAAATCTTTAGTTCAAAATTTGGCGAAGCAAGCCACTACTGCAAAGAGCGTTGAAGCTTTATTAAGCCAACCCTACAGCGAAAATAAGGATAAAACAGTAGAGCAATCTATTACCGAGACAATCGCTCATTTAGGTGAAAACATCAAAGTACGTCGCTTTGAAAACTTTTCTGCCCCCGAAAAGAAAGGTGTTGTAGACAGCTACATTCACACCGGCGGTAGAGTTGGTGTATTAGTTGAGCTAAAATGCGCTTCAGAGAAGGCTGCTAGCAATGAAGAAGTCAAAACATTAGCAAGAAACGTTGCCATGCAGGTTGCTGCTTGTCCCAACGTTGAATATGTAAATGTAGATGAAATTCCTGCTGAAATTACTCAGAAAGAAAAAGAGATCGAAATGGGACGCGATGACTTAGCGAAAAAGCCTGACAATATTAAAGAAAAAATTGTTCAAGGAAGAATCGATAAGCGTCTCAAAGAAATGACTTTGTTAGACCAACCTTATATTAGAGATCAAAGCACATCTATTGGGGAATTGGTAAAACAAACAGGAAGTAAAGTTGGTGAAGAAATTTCTATTAGCCGCTTTACTCGTTACATTCTTGGCGAAGGTATTGATAAGAAAGAAGAAGACTTTGCCTCAGAAGTCGCCGCACAAATGGGTAATAATTAATTCAGCTTGCGGAATAGTTTTTTATATGCAGGTCAAACTTTTTAAGATTGACCTGTTTTTCATTAAATTGACTGGATAGTGTAATTTTAGTCGAGTCAACGGCATAAATTACATAATTAAAATCTTGCTGATTCCCTATGAATATTTACAACTGTTCTAAGTTTATCTTCATTAAATATATCTAAGCTTGGCTTACAATAGTTAATTTATTAATTAATCGTCTTTCATCGCATTATCGATAATTTTTAAATGAGTTATTTAATGAATTAAGTAACAGGAGGCGTAATCTTTTTTGAGATATATCAAAAGTACGTTATAACTTACTGCTATATTTACATAGTCATCTTTAGACGACTTCAACTTTGAAGCTGAAATTTTAATTCAAAGAGGTTGTTAACATTGGTGCAAGATATTAAATGAATAGTACTAGGACACAACACCTCAAAAAAATATGAAAATACCACTAGCAATAGCTCTAAAATTTCAAATTAGGTAGATAAATCGCCTCTACTATGAATTAACTTCGCAGACGCAAAGCGATTAGATGGGGAAAATTGCGTACTTCTGTACCACTACTAATATAAAATGGAAAAGAAGAGAATATGGCAAGACCAATCGAGCGAATAGAAAAGGATATTGTCGAGCTAGAAAAAGCAATAAAAGACATAGGACAACAACTCCACAGCGCTTATGAAAGCTACTTAGAAGTTTTGGGACAAGCTTTACGCCAGCAATTGATTTTGGCTAGTTATCATCTGTGTACCCAAGGATACCCAGATAGTTTTCTGAGTTTGTCTTTAAGTCAACGACAGAAATTACAGAAAGCTATGCGTAAGTTGGCAAAATCCGCAGCCCAAGATATGCAAACTTTAATTGAGATTGATGATGAAGAGGAGTCAGAAGAAGTTGAAAGTCAATTAGAAACAAGTGATTCAAGTGATTTTGATTTAGAAGAAATTGAACAAGAAGAAAGTATTGAGGATTTAGTTGAAGAAAAACTAGACTTTGAAGACGATGAACTAGAAGAAATTACTCAAGGATTAGAAATTGAAGATAAAGATTTAGAAGAAATTGTAGAAAAGTTAGGAATGGAAGACACAGAATCAGAGCCAAAAGCTTTTGATGAGAATATTTCTCCTAGTTCGCTCCCTTTAGATGCCAAAATAGCTTTTTTATCTGCTAAAAAAGGTCAGCCTCCTGTATTTTCATTAGAACCAGAACCGGGCAAAGATTGGAAAAACTGGTTTAACCCCAATACCTCTAATCCTATGGAATTAGCAGCTTGGCAAAAAAACTTAGAAAGAGCTATTAGTTATATACTAAAAACTCTATCTCGTGATGGCAATCGCCTGCTACAAAAAGCTAGTATTTTACCAAAAAAACTGCCAGAACAGGTTTTAGAAGCTGCTGCTGCTTCTGCGGAAGGTTCTTCAGATGTAATGCCTGGGCCTCCTAATATATTAAGTTTAGTAGTAGGGATTAACAGTGATGAGCAACAAGAGCCAGAAAACTTAACAAAAGTAATGGCTTTAAACCTGCGGCTGGTTGAAATAGAATTTGCTGACATTAAACTTTCATCCGAACGCAAGCAGATTCGCAATATTTTGAATCAATTAGGCAAATTAGGAAGAGAATATCAAAAAAAACAGCGAGAACGTTCTATTGCTGCTGCTGAAGCGGCTTGGCGTGCTAGCTGGTATGAAGACTGAAACAGTTATCAGCGAACAGTTAGCAGTTGGGAGTTAGGAGTTATGAGTTGATGAGTTATTTAATGATTTATGTCTAACAACTAAAAACTAATAACTAACAACTAACAACTAATTACAAATGACTAATGACGATAAACCAGATTGGATAAGATTGCAAAAAGCTCTGACGGTAGAAACGGAACGGGGTTTTGTTAATTTGAAGGGTAGGGAATATCTATTTAATGAATTTCTTACTTTAACTTTCGGTAAATTTCCTATTGGCTTGCCCCCAACCGAACGTCGCCGCTGGCAGGAATTCGCAGTCAAATTTGCTAACTATCCGAATTTAACAACTGAGGATAGGCAGCATTTGGTGGCTGAAACTCGCCGGTATCTTTATGCTTTGCAGCAAGGGAAACGGGGAAGCAATCAAGCAAATAGCAATTATGCTTTGCCAAATTCTTCAAGTACAAACTCAAGTTCAAAGGTTAAAGTCCAAACTCCTAAAACTAAGATTGTTGCTGAAGTCAGTCGGCGACTTGCACCAGAATTAGACAAAAAACTCAGCGACTTACCGGAAATTGGGTTTAAAAGAGCCAGTAAACTATATCGTCTGGGCTTATCTACGGTGCGCGATTTACTGTATTACTTTCCCCGCGATCATATTGACTATGCAAATCAAGTATGCATCGCCCAGCTGCAAGCTGGTGAAACAGTGACTCTGGTGGCAACAGTGAAGCGTTGTAACTGTTTTTCTAGCCCTAAAAACAAGAAATTAACAATTTTAGAAATTCAATTAAAAGATAATTCTGGTCTTTTAAAAATTAGTCGTTTTTACGCTGGCAATCGTTATAGCAGTCGCGGTTGGCAAGAAAGTATAAAACGTCGCTATGTTGCTGGTAGTACTGTAGCTGCTTGCGGTTTAGTCAAAGAAAGCAAATACGGTTTAACTCTTGATAATCCAGAACTAGAAGTTTTAGCGAATCCGGAAGATGAAATTGAATCGCTGACTGTGGGCAGAGTGGTGCCGGTTTATTCTTTAACTGAAGGGGTTGTCGCGAGTACGGTGAGACAAGCAGTAGTTGCTGCTTTACCTGCAACCGCTCATTTAAAGGAACCTTTACCAAAGGGTTTGCGGACAAAATATCAGTTGATGGAGTTAAAAGACGCAATTAATAATATTCATTTTCCGCCCGATAGCGATAGTTTGCGAGCAGCACGCCGTCGTTTGGTATTTGATGAGTTTTTCTACTTGCAACTCGGTTTACTGCAACGCCAGCAAAAAGCCCGTAAAGCTCAAACTAGTGCGATTCTTGCGCCACAAGGTGAGTTATTGCAGCAGTTCCATGAGATATTGCCGTTTAATTTAACGGGGGCGCAGGAACGAGTTGTTCAAGATATTCTCAACGATTTACAAAAGCCCGCACCAATGAATCGTTTGGTACAGGGAGATGTGGGTTCTGGTAAAACGGTTGTGGCGGTGATTGCGATTATTGCCGCGATTCAATCGGGGTATCAAGCGGCTTTGATGGCTCCTACGGAGGTTTTAGCCGAACAACATTATCGTAAGCTGGTTAGCTGGTTTAACCTGTTGCATTTACCAGTAGATTTACTTACAGGATCTACTAAAACGGCAAAAAGACGACAAATTCACGCTCAGTTAGAAACGGGAGAATTACCGCTTTTAGTTGGCACCCATGCCTTAATTCAAGACCCCGTAAACTTCCAAAAACTGGGTTTGGTAGTAATTGACGAACAACATCGCTTTGGGGTGGAGCAAAGAGCGCGATTGCAGCAAAAAGGCGAACAGCCTCACGTTTTAACAATGACTGCAACTCCGATTCCGCGAACTTTGGCGCTAACTATTCATGGCGATTTAGATGTCAGTCAGATTGATGAACTACCACCGGGAAGACAAAAGATAAAAACTACAGCTTTAAGAGCAAGCGAAAGAACTCAAGCTTATGATTTGATGCGGCGCGAGATTGCTCAAGGAAGACAGGTTTACGTGGTATTGCCTCTGGTAGAAGAATCGGAAAAGTTGGACGTGCGCTCCGCCGTAGAAGAGCATAAAAAATTACAGGAAGCAATATTTCCCGAGTTTCAGGTAGGATTGCTCCACGGACGCATGAGTTCTGCCGATAAAGATCAAGCAATTAGTAAATTCCGCGATCGCGAAACACAAATATTAGTTTCTACCACCGTAGTCGAAGTTGGCGTAGATGTTCCGAATGCAACTGTCATGCTAATTGAAAACGCGGAAAGATTCGGGTTATCGCAATTGCATCAATTACGAGGGCGTGTTGGTAGAGGTGCCGCGCAATCCTTTTGTCTTTTAGTTAGCGGTTCTCGCAGTGCTGATGCTCAACAAAGACTGAAAGTATTAGAACAGTCACAAGACGGGTTTTTTATATCAGAAATGGATATGCGTTTTAGGGGGCCAGGTCAAGTTTTAGGAACTCGACAATCCGGTATTCCAGATTTTACTTTAGCAAGTTTAGTTGAAGACGAAGAAGTATTAATTTTAGCCCGTCAAGCTGCGGAAAAAGTAATAGAATTAGACGCTAGTTTGGAACGTTGGAAATTGATGCGAGACGAATTGAAATACCGTTATGAAAGGTTAATGGGTGGAACGATTTTGACTTAGCTGTAGACTGTAAATTCTAAATTCTAGATTGTGTATTCTGAATACAGAAGATTAAAAACATTACTAAACGCAGAAGATACAAAGAAAAAAGAAGAAAAAGATAAAATTAAATAATTTCTATATAAACGTAAACTATATAATAGTGCGTTTTCCGTATGCTTTCAGACAATAAGAAGGCGATTTAGTTTCAGAAATCACCCCTTAAATGAAATTATTTTTTTCAAACCTTAACTAAATTCCATAGTTTCGACAAAATCTAAAATCATTTGCTTGAGTGCAACAGCTTCTTGCTTCATAAAATTAGAAGTTCTGCCATCTAAAAATGTTCGCTGACTGCTTACTATATAAAGAAAGTCGCCATTAATAAACGCGATTAATCCTCGATAAGCATCTAATTTGGTTGCAGTACCATTGTTTCCTGTTTTGTAAGTTCTTGAACCATCAGGCATATAAAGCAGTACAAAGTAAGCGCCTTCTAGGGTTTGAGTCATATACTCGTTATATTCAACCTGTGCTTCTGGCAAATTCGCGACTATTTCTTCAGGAACATATTTATTTACCAGAGTCGATTTCAGATATTCCTCTTGCCCAATGATTTCCATTTCTTCCATTTGTTTAGAAGGCAAGGAATAATAATCTATTCTGAGAAAACTACCTTCATCATCAGAAAAACTAACTGTACCTTCTTGACTTTGAACTTTACCGCCTTGATGGGGCTTTACTGGAATCGGAACTGTAAAGTTACCTATTGGAGATTCATATGACTCTATAGTAAAGCCCATATCATGTATAGTTTCATCTTCCGAATCAAGTAATTCTTCTAATTCAGCTTCCTCGAAGGCAGCAATTACATCTTCGATAATTTCTTCTGCTTCTTCATTTTCAATATCTAAAGCTTCCTGTAAGCTTTTTAGCAGAGGCATTTTTGTTCTGGGGATATGCATTTCTTCTTCATCTACAATTACACTAACCCCAGCAGCAAAAGCATCTTCTAAAAATTCATCTTCAAGTTTGTCATTCGCAGCATTAAACAGCGCTCCTATTTCATTCTGTTCGGCTATATTTAGAAGCTTATCAAGCATTTCTAATAAATCTTCATCCGAATATTCTTCAAAAATCTCGAATCCCCAAAGTATATCGACTAAAAATTCTATATCTACCTCTTCTAAAGACGAATCGGCAGCAGTAGTTATTAGTGCGACTGTAGCCACTGCTTCTTCTCGAGTCAATGGCTGTTTTAATATGTTTTCTGATTTAAAATATTTATCGTATTTGTCCATAACTAGTACCTCCAGGCATGGTATTTCAGTGCAGAAAAATTAGCAGTGGCTCGCTGTATTCACAATATTATGTTAAATAGGTTGATAAATAATTTTTACTTCGGCATTAACAGTAAACTGCATCGCGATAGTGAAATATATATCATTTAGATATTACTAGAATAGAGTTACTTTTTTTTACCTTTTCTAAAAATCATCAGAATTAATATAAAAGCCTTGAGAGCAATTTAGATATTTATACTGCAAGCTTTTACCTGCTTAATTCAAATATTTTTGAATTTCATTTATGCTTCAGAGCTATTTATTGATATAATTTTCTGTTTTTGTTTTTTGACTTCTCATACCTGTTATTATTTTCGTTTTAAGTATTGTCTATTTAGTTTGTATACAATACGGCGGCAGGATACCCACGCTACAATATTTTAATTTTTCCTTTTATACAATTTAGCCGCACATCAAATGACTCATGACTAATAACAACTCGTAATTAGCCATGAATCATTTTTTGCTTGATTAATCTGCTTGTTCTAGATACTGATTAATATCTTCTATCACACGAGTTAGTTCAGCTTCTGTTGTCAAACGAATTGTGTCGGAGCGCACGGTAAGTAAAACCTTAGCAGCGAAAGGAGTAGGCCAAATATTAGGATTACAAAAAAGCTCTAAAAAAACTTCTCCTGTATAACGGTATTCCATTGAAGACTGAGGGTTTGCTCTTCCTCCACCGCTAGCATTTTTGGTTGCAACTACTTTGAGTTTTTGCATTAATTCATCTATTGCTGCCTTTAATTCTCTTGCTGCTCCTGGTGAAAAGCTAAAAGAAACGGAACCTTCAACCAAATTAAGTGTCAAATGATTTGCAGACATAGGTTATCTGTTTATTAAGATATATAGCTTTTCTATTTTCCCTCCATTTGGGGCATCGCTATGCAGGAATATTGATTTGAAAGGTTAAGCTATTTTACGATCTCAATAAAAATAATAATTCTCAATTGATTTGCAACTTAAACGGTTTAAACTATTCCTTTTCAAACTGCACAGCCAATGTAACTGTTTACACTTATATTTTTTTAATAATTCTACAAGCTGTTACGTATTGAATCTGTATTCAAAACGCAGTTAGGATGCTTATACTACGATAAGTAAATATTTTAATATAATTACCGCTGCGTATAGCGGTTTTAACTCGGATAGAATACAAATGCAACTCCACTCTTCATCTGTTCAAAGTACCAAAGATGTTAGTAAGGGAGATCCAAGAAATAAAATGTCCCACCGTTTTACAAATATTCCGGTCAAAACCTAGATATACTGGGGTGTCGCCTTTCAGGCGACACCGACGGTGGGACATTTTATTATCTATAAGTGCCTAATACTGAGGAATTGTTACCGTCCAGTTTATTGCACTAAATTGAAAAGAGGTTCTAATCTTAAAGGTTTTTAGCTTTTTTATTCAAAATAGATATCAAAAAGCTAGCTAAATTTTGTTATTTAAACGATATATTTTCTTTAGAAACTAACAGTCCGAGACACCTAGTCGCTGTTAAAAGTTTTACATTATAAAAGGAGATGCTCGATATAAACAATACTAAATAGCTATGGATAATCGCGCAGCAGTTAAAAGAGTTTTAATAATTACTCTGCTGCTAAATGTATTTGTAATGGTTTTAAAAGTATCAGTAGGAGTCGTTACGGGTTCCTTGAGTTTAATCGCTGATGCTTTACATAGCGTTACGGATAGCGCAAACAATGTTTTAGGATTAATTACCAATCGATGTTCTTCTCCCTTACCCGATAGGCAACACCCCTACGGACACCAAAAATTTGAAGCTGTAGGTGCTTTAGGTATTGCTGGATTTTTAGCCATTGCTTGTTTTGAAATTCTTCAAAGTGCGATTGAAAGAATTATTCAAGGAGGTAAGCCCGTTACGATTTCAGTGCCACAGCTATGGTTATTGCTGTTAGTTTTAGGAGTAAATATTTTTGTCGCTTTTTACGAAAGACGTGTAGGTAAAAGAGTTGACAGCCCAATTTTAATTGCCGATGCCCATCATACTATGAGCGATATTTGGGTCACAATTTCTGTAATCCTCGGTTTAATTGCTGTTCGCCTAGGTTATCAATGGTTAGATTTAGTTCTAGCTTTTCCTGTTGCTTTGATGGTGTTTTTTAGTGGATGGACTGTAATTAAAGAAAACTTACCTTGGCTTGTAGATGAAATGGCGATCGCACCAGAAACTATCAACGACATTGCTTTAAAAGTTCCTGGAGTAATTAACTGCCATGACATTGCTTCTCGTGGTGTAATCGGTCGTCAAGTGTTTATTGAAATGCATTTAATTGTTGCAGCTCGGGATGTCAAAACTGCACATCAGATTACTGAAGAAGTTGAATCTTGTTTAGAAGAAAAGTTTAATCCAGTCAGAATTCTAATTCACGTAGAACCGCCTAATTATAAATCAAATCAGATTAGCTTTTAGGTATTGATGAATTGGAATTAATTGAATTTTACTTGGCTATATGAGTTAAGTGGAAAGGGCAACATTAAAATACTTGAGAGATGGGGAGATAAACTTAAAAGAAGACAATCTTTAGGAAGAAACTTAAAGGATTAATTTCTAACTCTTCATCCCTAACTTTTAATTTCTAACTCCCCATAACCTATTTTCTATTTTCTATTCCCATTCAATTGTTCCGGGGGGCTTAGATGTAATATCAAAGACTACCCTGTTAACACCTTTTACCTCATTGACAATCCGATTTGAAATGACTTCGAGTATGTCATAGGGTACTCTTGCCCAGTCTGCTGTCATTCCATCTTCGCTGGTAACTATGCGTAATACTATCGGATAAGCGTATGTGCGTTGGTCGCCCATAACACCAACACTACGAATGGGTAGCAATACTGCAAAAGCCTGCCAATATTCACTATAGAGGTTATTACGATTAATCTCCTGACGCACGATTAAGTCAGCATCTCGTAAAATGTTCAGCCTTTGTGCGGTTACTTCTCCAATAATACGAATTGCTAGACCTGGCCCAGGGAAAGGTTGCCGCTGCACAATTTCTTGAGGTAAACCAACGCAACGTCCAACTTTGCGAACTTCGTCTTTAAAAAGTTTTCGCAGGGGTTCAACCAACTTGAAACGTAAGTCTTTGGGCAAACCACCAACGTTGTGATGGCTTTTGATTTTGACTGCTACTCGTTCTCCTGTTTTTTGATCGACATTAGTATCTGCCGATTCAATCACGTCGGGATACAAGGTTCCTTGGGCTAGATAATCAAAGGGACCAAGTTCTTTCGATGTCTCCTCAAATACCCTGATAAACTCATGCCCAATGATGCGCCGTTTTTCTTCAGGATCGGTGACTCCAGCCAAGGCTCCAATAAAGCGTTCGCGAGCATTTACATATTCAACCGGAATATGAAACTGTTCCGAAAATAACTTGACTAAGCGTTCCGGCTCCAGTTTCCGCATGAAGCCTTGATCGATAAAGACGCAAGTTAACTGTTCTCCGATTGCTTTATGCAATAGAAATGCCAGAGTTGAAGAATCAACCCCTCCACTAAGAGCTAACAGTACTCTCTTGCTGCCTACTTTAGCGCGAATTTCACGAATAGATTCTTCTACAAAGGCATCGGTTGTCCAAGTCGGTTCGCTCTTACAGATTTCGTATACAAAATTACGAATTAGCGATAATCCACCAACTGAATGTACTACTTCTGGATGAAACTGTACCCCGTAGAGTTTCTTGTTGGGATTAGCGATCGCAGCACAAGGAGTATTAGCGGTATGAGCTAATAGCTCAAATCCAGCAGGCATTTTAAGTACGGAATCCCCATGACTCATCCACATGGTAGTACCGTCTTCGACATTGGCAAGCAAATTAATGGGCTCGTCTATATGTAGAGCAGCCTTTCCATACTCTCCTCGTTCAGACTTTTGCACTTCTCCACCGAGTTGCTGCACCATTAGCTGCATACCATAACAAACTCCCAAAATCGGAATCCCCAGATTCCATATTTCGGGGTCGCAGGAAGGAGCTTTAGCATCATAAACCGAACTCGGTCCACCCGAAAGAATTATTCCTTGGGGATTAAGCTCGCGGAGTTGTTCGGCTGTGGTGCGATAGGAAAGAACTTCTGAATAGACTTGAGTCTCTCTGATTCTACGAGCAATCAGTTCGGAATACTGAGAACCAAAATCGAGAATCGCAATCATTTGACGGTTTAGTTGTCTTTCTAATTCTACTTTCTGAGCTTGAGAAGCTTCTTGTTTCAGTAGAGTCACCGCTGTTTTCATAATGGGGGAAAGTGTGAGAGTAAGGATTTACGATGCTAGTTACTGCGTTTGGCTACATACCACAACGATTAACTATATCCAGCAAGATTCTTTAATAACTTTCACTTCAAGTGCAACTTCTATACATGCACCTGCTGGGCTTCTTATATTTGTTAATGGTATTAAGATTAAAAAGTTACCTTAAACTGGTTCCAAAAATATATATTTATCTATTTGAATTTCTTATGTTTATTTTTATAAACTTACCACAACTTGGTCAATATGCCTAAAAGTGAATTTATTTTCCTACAAATGCTCCAGATTTTCAACTGTCATAATGCTGTGATAATGCTATGACTGACCAGCATTCGACAGGAACCTATCGAAAACCAGGTATAAATCATTAAAAAATTGCTTATATCTTTCTTAAGGCATTTGACACAATATATCAAGCTGGAAGAGGAATATTATCTGAATCTTAAATATAAATATAATATATAACTGTATATTTTATATTTCCGGAGAATATTTTATTTATTTTACACTTTAACTTCTGCTAGTAAGGTTTGTATCGCTTCTACAGAAAGTCCTTGCTCAATGTATTGGGGTGATTCAGGTACGAATGGAGCTTTTAAACGGTCAACACTAATTATTGTGGCTTCTTGCGGTATGACGGGAATATCTGGATCGAAAGCAGTCGGACGCATCAAAGAACTGGAAAATCCTCTAAAAATTGCGACTTCATCTTGTTCGCCATTAATCTCTACCTTCACTAACAAGACTTCTTGAGGACGTTTGACGGTATATTGCTCCAATCGTTGATTAATTGAATTGGTCATTAGAATTGGGAATTGGGAATTGGGTATCGGGCATTGAAAGCTTGGAGTGAGGAGTAAGTAGCAAGTAGCAAGTAATATTGCCTGCTATCTTGTTTGAGAACTGTTGATGAATAAAGGCTACTTAAGACTGCTACTCGCTACTCTCAGATATCTCCCCATTCCTTACTGGGGTGCGGCTGTACGTCCTTGTTTGCCAAGTTTAACGATAACAAAGTAAGCCAAACACAGAACGTAGAAAATCAAACCGATAATACCTAAAAATCCTAAGAAGCCAGTATTGGTATTGGGATGAAAATAGTCTTTAAATAACAATGGAGCTTCTAACCAAACTTTGCAGTCAGAACTCTTGAGAGCTGTTTCGGAAAAAGCACAACCTAAGAAAGGAACGGTTGCTAATGCGCCCAAAAGACAGTAAATGCTTGTAGCCCAACGCCAAGAGGTAAAAATAAATTTCAAAGGTCCGTCAGAACCATATTCAATTTCATCGTTCAAGTCTATCCAGAACCATAATGAAATTGGGATTAAAATACGCGCCATTAAAGAAGAAATGAAACTGACTCCAAAGCCCCCAATCATTAGATAAACAGTGATTACTAATAAACTTGAGACTCGCCAGTAGATGGTTAACAGACGTTGGATTCCTTCAGCTTTTTGAACAAATGCCCAAATCAGTAAAACCAATGGAAGTAAAACCGTAAATAAAACCGCCAAACGATAGTCCATCCAAACTAACGAGCGAAACCAAACATCATTCATAGTTTTTCCTACATATAATCAAAGACTTTAACTAAGAAAGTCCGCATTTTAAAGTAAAGTGTCTAAAATAAATATTTATATCAGAATATTTAAATAAATATAAACTCAAGCTTTAAGCTAATAAAAAAGTCTGTGACTCAAACCTTTTAACTTATAAATAAATATCTCCCAGATTCGGGGGAGCATTAGAACTCCCTCGAAAAACTTAAACTTGCTTAAGTCTTATCTGGTAGAAAATACCACGCTTGCGACCTCATGAGAGATTTATATGGCAAGATAAACCTATAATTTGAATCAGATTTTAAACTTTTGTGAGTTTAAAACGATTATCTCAAACACGAGGAATAAATTAAAGTATAAATTTATTGCTTGCGTGGAAAAGCAGAGATATTAATAACGAACTTGATTTCTAGTCGTCGTAAACTCTACACTCGTCAGCTTCGGGATTTTCATCACAATACTTTTCTAAAGAATTTTTGGGCTTTGATTGCCGTTGGTGAGAAGCTTCAGCTTGTAATTCTTCCACTGCATCCCAAGCAGCAGCACACTCAGCGGAGTTGCTACCTGAAGTGTCGCAAACGGTGCGAGCTTCTTGTAGTTCTTCTTGGATTTTGTCTTTGATGTCGCTCATAGTTTTTGTTGTGTTAATTGTTCTTAATACAAGTATAGAAAAAGTTCGGCGAAGACTGTTTGACAGTTTTAACTATTCTAACCACTCATCACGCTTCTTAATGGCGATGTGGTAGAGCAGCACTATCAAGATACAGCAAATATTCTCGCGTATAGGCTATTCAACTTAAACTTTTAAGATTTTTTGCACTGTTTTGACTAGAATCTATAGGAGCAAGTATGGAAGTAGCTTATTATTCCTTTTTAGGATTGACTCAATCGGAGAAAATAGAACTATAGAAATAGTCAACTACTTTTAGATGTAATTAATAGATTAAAGTATTTAAAAGTAAAAAGTATTAGCTTTAAAACATAAAATTATAAAAAGTAATTCATGGCAGAGCAAATGCAGTGGACTAACGCCTTATCAACCCGCCCTTCTCTTGAAGCAGCAATTTCTGAAGTCGTAGAAGAAGCTAGTCGGAAGTTATCAACGCAAGCAAATCTGGGAATTGCGTTCATTTCCTCTGCTTTTACCAGCGAGTATTCCCGATTTTTACCTTTACTTGCCGAGAAATTAGACGTACCCGTATTAATTGGCTGTAGTGCCGGTGGTGTGGTTGGCACAAGCAGTAGTGGAGAAGCCCAAGAACTCGAAGACGAACCAGCTTTATCCCTGACTTTGGCTTGTTTGCCAGAAGTAAATATTCATCCGTTTCATGTTGTAGCTGAAGAATTACCTGACTTAGATAGTTCTCCGAATGCTTGGATGGATTTGATTAAAGTACCGCCGAGTCCTACACCCCAATTTATTCTGCTTTCGGGCAATGTTGCGAGCGGAATTAATAATTTGTTAAAAGGTTTGGACTTTGCCTATCCCGGTTCCGTAACTGTAGGAGGGCAAGCAAGTGGTGGAATAGCAAACCGCATAGCTTTGTTTTGTAATGACAAGCTTTACACAGAAGGTACGGTGGGAGTCGCATTAACCGGCAATATCACCTTAGATACGATTGTCGCTCAAGGTTGCCGTCCAATCGGCGAACCATACCAGATTAGCAAATGCGATCGCAACATTATTTTAGAAATTGAAGACAAAGTTCCCTTAGTTGCCTTACGAGATTTAATTGCCAGCTTAAACGAAGAAGAAAAAATCTTGGCTCAAAATTCGTTATTCGTAGGTGTCGCGATGAATGAATTTAAACAAGATTTGCAGCAAGGAGACTTTTTGATTCGCAATATTTTAGGGGTAGATCCAGCTGCTGGAGCAATTGCTGTAGGAGATTATTTACGTCCAGGGCAGCGTTTACAGTTCCACCTCCGCGACGCTCAAACTTCTGCTCAAGATTTAGAATTTTTGCTCAATAAATATCAGCAAGAACATGCTTTAACTTCATCTCCGGCAGGTGCTTTAATGTTTTCCTGCTTGGGTAGAGGCAAAGGACTTTATGGCAAACCAAACTTTGATTCTGAACTATTTAGCCGCTACGTCAAAGATATGCCTTTAGGAGGATTTTTCTGCAACGGCGAAATCGGGCCGGTTGGTGACAATACTTTTGTCCACGGATTTACATCCGTCTTTGCTATATTTCGGGAAAATCAATAATAGGGAAACAGATGGTGAGGTAGAAAGCAATAAAGTGTGACTATTCTTGGCTTACTACTTGCGACTCCTGATTTAAAGCAGCAATGTTGAATGATTGTCGATAAAAGTCCGATGTCCATCGGGAGTCATGGCGCTGTATTTCTCGAAGTGGTGGCGTACTTTTTCGGGAAATTCGGGAAATTCAAACGACGCGTCTCCATCTGCAATACTCGCCCAAAAATTTCTTAATGTAGGAGCTAATTCTTCTGCTTTGTCTTGGGGAAGATTAAGTGGTGGTAAAGTCAGCAGTTTGATCATGAAAGGAAAACTGCGATCGCACATCCATTTTTTGGAACTCTGCTGTAAATCTGGGAAATTAGATACCGATTCTACTTTATGAGATGATATTTGTAACTTCTCTTGTCCGCGATTATCCTGAGAATATTCTAATATGCGGTAGGGATGGGGATAGCTAACCAAGGAACCTGTAGTGATATCATACACATTATCTTGGTGAGCTATATCTTGTATATGTAAATGCCCCGTGAAAACTAATTGAACTTTGTAGCGTCGGAGAATTTGCAAAAGTTGGGGTGCGTTGCTTAACATATAGCGGCTCGCCATCGGATGGCGGGCTTGATTTGGTAAATGCTCAACTACATTATGGTGAATCATTACCAAAATTAATTCTTCATTGGCTGCTGCTAAAACTTCTTTCAACCAACTTAATTGTTCGTTGTTTACGTATCCTATTTGATTGCCTTGGCTATCGAAATTATTAGAATTAAGAGCAATTAACCTCACATTTGGCAGCAATTCACAAGTGTAGTAAAGCTGTTCTGTATTTTCGTAACCAAATTTTCGGTAAAACTGCGGAAAGTCCTTAAAAGCAATTGACTGCTCATTAGCATGTAGCACCGGCACATCATGATTGCCCGGTATCACGTAACTTGGAAAAGGTAGCTTTGCCAAACGCTCTTGCAACCAAGTATGATTTTCTGGTTCGCCGTGTTGAGTTAAATCCCCCGGTAGTAAAAGAAAATCTAAATCTAGTTGTGTCAAATGTTCTAATACAATATCAAAAGCCGGGATACTAACTTCTACAAGGTGAAACCGACTTGGATGATCCCATATAGTATGGGGAAGCGCAACGTGTAAATCGCTGGCGATAGCAAAGCGGAAATTTAGACTCATTGAAGTAAATTAATTATATACAAGGGTGTAAAAAAACTCTTTTGAAATAGAGTATAACCTTTGAAAGCCAATGAAGTGTAAGAATATTTTTGGTTTGTTAAGAGTTAAGAGTTAGGTCATTCTAATTAGTTTCCTAACGGAAGAAGCAGTATACTCAGTTGCAAGGGAGCAAGATGCTCCCACTGCCAGCCATCTGTTTTTTTTCGCAGAAATTACTATAACACTAGGCTTTATTGCAAATCTCTTGCCAAACATCAAGATAATCTGGGTTAAATTTCCTAAAAATATTTTCTAATTTACTTTTATCTTGCAGAAGATAAGTAGTTCCTGTTTGTTCATTGATGACGGGATAGTAAGCACCTGTTTGGTAACATTCAATGATTGTTAATAGTAAGCTAGTTAAACTGCTAGCACAAATTTGAGGCTCGGATTTTTCGCTCACATACCAAATTTCTGAGAATTCTTTTTCTTCCTGAGAAAATTCTTCTTCATACCCAAAAAAATAATATAATTCTTTATGAATTCCATAGAATATTGGTATGGCACAGTTGTCGGGTGTAATATAGTTTTCCTGCATCCATTCAGGACAATACAATTCTCTAACGGTATCTTTAAAACAGCGGATAATTAAATTAGGAGCTATTTGAATACCTCTAAAATCACTTATTTCAGAAACTTCTTGGGGAACTTGAATTGGACGGGTTTTAGTTAATTTTTGATACTTTTCATATGTTTGATTTGAAGCGTGTGAATAAGACTTCACCAAACAATTAAGACTGAAATATAAATAGAGGTTGTTTAAAATATCAGAAATTAATGTTTTGCAGTCTTCCCAATTATTACAATTATATTCTGGTAATTCTTGCTCAAGTCTTTCGTAACCAATACCCCTAATTAGTACCATTCTTAAATCTTCGTCACTTTCTTCTAAAAGCCATTGAGGTTGCCATTGTGAATATTGAAACTTGCCATATTTTTCCGGTATTATGGTGCCGTGATAGCTATAAATATTAAAACCATCTGCAAAAATCACTGCTGGTTTTGCTTCTGCGTGGAGACAGTTTGTTTTATCAAGATGTAATTCAATAGGTCGATTAATAACTATACAAAAATCTTTAAAAGATAATATATAAGGACATTCTTCAGCTAAAGGTTTTAAAATATTCCAAACTTCTTGATTGCAACCGCAATTTAGTCCTTCTATATAAAAATCATTGTCATAAAGACTACTAGCCATCAATTCTGAATCAATCATTTTCCATAAATGCTGAGATTCTAAGCAATCTTCAAGCACTTCATAGATTCTGGTAGTTACATTTAAAAATGTTTCCGCTTCAAAAAACAACATTGTGCTAATCTTAGGATAAATAGCATGATAACAACGAATTTTCAGCAATAATTTAATACCAAGTAGAGAACTTAAATCACCTTTCAAATGAATATAGTCGCTAATTGATGGTTGAATTTCACTAAGATACTTATGAGCTTCGAGAGGACTTTGACAAAAAATTATCTGAGGCTCTGCCAAATCGAGAATCTGGTAAGATTTTTTAATTAATTCTTCTACTCTTTTCTGATTAATTGGTTCGGTATTAAAAAGTATTTTTCGCCATTTTTCAACATAAGCATATGCTAAAAGCTTTTTTTTAATTTGTTCTTGATTCATAATTCTAATTAAATAGTGTCGGGTGATTTGCTTATTTTGTGATTTCTATGATAATCAAGTAGAGTTTCGGTGCGCTCGCGGCTAAAGCCATAACACACCCTAAAATACCGTCCACTGATAATTGATAACTGCTCACTGATTATGAATCGCGTTAGAGTTCGTCAACACGTTAATCCATTAGGAATTAAGTATCAAACACCTGTAAATGCAATAAATTGGGAAAAAATTTATATAAATACGAATCAACCTTTACTTTTGGATATTGGTTGCGCTAGGGGAAAATTTTTATTTGATATGGCACAGCTAGAACCCGAATGTAATTTTCTGGGTTTGGAAATTCGCGAGCCTTTGGTAGAAGCTGCTAATAAAACATGCTCGGAATTGGGATTAACAAATTTACACTATATATTTTGCAATGCCAATAATTCGTTAAAGCCGATTTTATCTTCGTTACCGAAAGGAATTTTACAGCGGGTGACAATTCAATTTCCCGATCCTTGGTTTAAGAATCGTCATGCAAAAAGAAGAGTAGCACAGCCGGAATTAGTTACGGAATTAGCAGATTATCTTGCACCAGGGGGAATCGTATTTCTACAATCTGACGTTAAATTCGTCGAACAAGAAATGTGCGAACGTTTTGAAGAAAACCCGAATTTTCAAAGACAAAATAAAGAATGGTTGGTAGAAAATCCCTTACCTGTTGCAACGGAAAGGGAATTATTTACTTTAGAAAAAGGGGAACCAGTTTATCGGGCTGTTTTTACAAGAGTGTAGAGACGTAGCAGTGCTACGTCTCCCAACAGTTAGATTTGTATCAACAATTTAACGAAATGGAATCAAAAGTTAGAAATTTTGAAAATGTAGAACAAGCTTACGAATTTTTAAAACAACTTAATGCTCCACCAAGGTTAATTCGTCACGTTTATTTAGTTGGTGAAGCTGCTGATTTGCTAATTCAACAGCTGAATCGGATGGATGTTGATTTTGATGAAAAATTTGTTCGTTTAGGAGTTGCATTTCACGATGCAGGTAAAATTATTCATTCTCAAGAACTTTTTGCTCCTGGGAATCACCATGAATCAGATGGAGAAAAACTTTTAATCAGTAAGGGTGTAAACCCTAGGTTAGCTAGATGCTGTCTTTCTCATGCACGGTGGAAAACGATGGCATGTTCTCTTGAAGAATTAATAATTGCTTTAGCCGATAAACTTTGGAAAGGTAAGCGAGAAGTTGATTTAGAAAAAATAGTAGTTGCAAGAATAGCAAAATTAATTAATCAAGACTTTTGGGAAGTATTTATTGAATTAGATTCTCATTTTGAAATAATTGCTTCTCAGGGTGAAGAGAGATTGTGTAGGAGTTTGTGATTGCGTTTTAGCGCTGAAGCGCAACTACGAACTAATAACTATTTGGTTCCAAACATTCTATCTCCAGCATCACCTAAACCGGGAACTATATAACCATTTTCATCTAATTTTTCGTCAATGGCGGCGGTGAATATTTGCACGTCTGGATGGGATTTACAAAAATATTCGATACCTTCTGGAGCAGCGAGCAAACAAACAAATTTTATGGATTGGGGGTTAGTTGATTTTAAACGTTCTACTGCTGCTACTGCTGTATGTCCGGTAGCTAACATTGGATCGACTACTAATACGTCTCGCTTCTCTATATCATCAGGAACTTTGAAATAATATTCAATTGCAATTAAGGTTTTTGGATCGCGATAAAGTCCGATATGTCCAACTCTTGAAGATGGCATTAATTCCAACATGCCATCTAATATACCTTGTCCGGCTCTTTGAATAGAAATAATGACTAATTTTTTTTCTGGTGCCAGTACCGGAGCATTCATTTGAGCAATCGGTGTTTGAATTACTTCCGATTTTAAAGGTAAGTCTCGCGTGACTTCATAAGCTAGTAATAAACTTACTTCTTTGAGGAGAGCGCGAAATTTTGCGGTACTGGTTTCAGCTTTTCGTATAAGTGTTAATTTGTGTTGAATTAATGGATGTTTGATTAGGTTTACTTGCTGCATGAAATATATGATTTAGGATAAATTAATATTTTTGAATAAGCTCTTGTGCCCTCGTTACAAGGTTCTACCTTGTAATGATTTCAGGGAGGCTCTGCCTCCTTCATATATGGAGGCAGAGCCTCCCTTTCAGGGTTTACAGCCAGAGACTGGGAACCAGTTTAACTGTTAAAATACCGTGCCATCGCTGTTTATTTGTAGAGGGGGGACACCATCTTTTCTCAATTCTGCGGCGATTTTCCTTCCTGCCGTCCAAGTTCCTCCTTGTAAAACTTTCACTAAAGGTAATTCTGAAGAATTCATATTCAGTTGTTCGCGAATTTTAGCGGCAATTAAATCTAATAGAATTACTGTTAAAGCTCGCCATTCTACTATGATTTCTGATGTTACAGAATGAGAATAAGATAAAATATCTGGGTTTTTTACCTTAATAAGTCCTAAGTCAATACATAATCCACCATTACGATATTCAGCTAATCCGGTAAGTGAATCTAAGTTGGTAATTTCTAATCCTAATTCTTGCAATGGTTCTAACAAAGAGTAAGTTAACCATTGCGAAAGCTTATGAAAAGGAACTAAACCATCATCCACAACCGCACCGTGAAACCATACGTCACCTAAATTAACTCCATCTACTTCTAAACGTCCACTCCAAATATCACTAAACCCTTGTAAAACTCCATTAAAGACATCAGTTGCGGCTATTTGATTATTCTCAACTTTTTCTAAAAGGTAATTTGCAAGATTACCGGGACGAGAATTTTCTTTACCAAATATATTAGGTAGCGAAAGTAAAACCTCTCCTAGCTTTTGCAATAGTTTTAATCTTCCCTCTAATCCCAACAAAGGATTATCCGCAGTCACATGAAACCCCATAGCAAGTTCTTCTGCTGTCAAACTTTGCAATTTTTGAGCATCAACTTGTAAAGGATTATTAGAGTCACTGGAAAAAATTCCCTGACAAAACATGTGGTAGCTAGCAACAGCCAATCCTTCAGAACGTTTAAAAATTAATTGGGTTTCAGTTTCGCGATAATGCCAACTTTTACCAGCACCGGCATCTAATAAAACGCTAATAATTGCTAAATCATATTTAGCAATGGCTTTTTCTATAGCAGTTAATCCAGCTAACTTTTGATTCAACCAGGATAAACGCGGTATTTCTCCTGCTGTAAAATGTTGCCAGCGACTGTGGAAAGGAATCTGTAAATTCGGGTATTCATCCTGCATCACCTTAGTTACATAATCCGCAACTTCTTCCAACCGCGTCGAATCGCAAGCAAAAAACTGGGATTCACCTTTAATTACATAATCGTATAACTGTCCGCAACGCTCGCGGATTGCCAAGGGCGATCGCAAATAATCAATCTTTTCCCGTGTTGATTTTTCCATTCATTAATTCCTTGATAGATGCACCTTTCAAAATATATTGACTGTGAAGAGTAAAACGTAAAAATTATTTTATTACTTACATATTTTTCAAACTTATACCTTAGATTTGCTAGACAAAACATGAAGAGACGGTAATAGTTAGACAATAAATATTAAAATTGTCATCACAAAAACCGGATTTCTGAACAATACTTAAAGTAGAAAGCGCTTAATCGCCCATGTCCTTACGGACACGCTCCGCTAACACTCTATAAGAGTGGGGCTACTTAAACAAAGCCCCTCCGGGTTCACTAGTTTGGGGAACGGAAACCGACACCCCCAACTAGATTCACCGTCTACACGGGCTAAATTCGGCGCATCTTTATAAAGAAATGGTATTAGAAACCCGCCCAGTCTTCAATTTTCTGGTAACTGGTAACTGTTAACTGTTCACTGCTACAAAGCACGCCCTTTCACCTCTGACAAATCACTAGTATCAAGCACTTCCGTCTCGCTATAGTAACCAGCAGCTTTTTTAGCTTCAATTTCTACTCTTGCATCATCAGGAATTAATTCTTCCGGAATCGCAATCCGTTCAACTATTTCAATTCCCGATTCGGTGATGGCGTTGTACTTCATATTACTCATTGATACCATACGGTCGATACGAGTAATACCCAACCAGTGCAATGCATCGGGCATTAGTTCTTGAAAACGCATATCTTCAACCCCAGCGACGCATTCGGTACGGTTAAAATAAGCCTCAGCAGTATCTCCACCTTTCTGACGCTTGCGAGCGTTGTAAACTAAAAACTTGGTTACTTCCCCTAAAGCCCGCCCTTCTTTTCGGTTGTAAACAATAACACCAACTCCTCCTTCTTGAGCGGTTTTTACGCAAAGTTCTATTCCATGTACTAAATAAGGACGACAGGTGCAAATGTCCGAGCCAAATACATCAGAGCCGTTGCATTCATCATGCACGCGCACGGCAACAGGTTTTTCTGGATTAGTAATATCCGCAACGTTGCCAATGATATATACTGTTAAACCGCCAATCGGTGGTAAAAATACTTCTAAATCCGAGCGCGTCACTAATTCCGGAAACATGCCTCCGGTTTGTTCAAATAAAGCCCGACGTAAATCTCCTTCGCTAATTTTAAAGCGTTTGGCGATTCCTGGTAAATACCAAACTGATTCGATAGCGGCTTTCGTGACAACTAAGTCTCCACCAGACTTCATGATTTTGCCATCAATTTGCAATCTTCCTTTATTAATGGCATCGTGCAATTCCGGCATATTGATATGAGCTTTGGTAATCGCAATAGTAGGGCGGATATCATAGCCTTTTTCGTAATATGGCGCGAATACCTCACCTACTATCGCTCCAAAGGGATCTAAAGAAACGATTTTGTCAGCATCAAACCAGCTTGGATGCGGGCCAATATGCTCCACCGGAGAGGTATTTGTCAAATCTGCTTTATGGTTTGATTGCAGGGCACCGCTAGCTACAGCTAAAGCTCGATATACGGAATAATTTCCCGAATGAGTACCTACAACATTGCGATGCGATTGTTTTGTTAAAGTCGCGATGGCTGGCCCTCTTTCCATTGCATTTTTTGCTCCCCAGTGAATGGGAATAGGTTTTGGACCAAATTGAGTAGGATGAGAAGTAAGTACAATATGCTTTGAAATACCGTTAGAAGAAGACATAGTGATTATTTTTTTTGTTATGTTTTTATCAACTATTAATAAACATAAACTTGTCAAGTATCAATAGTTTATTTTTGTTGTGAATTCTGTTATGTAAATATGAATTTTTAGCTTAGGTATAGTTAATTCTAACTGAGCATATAAAAATCGTGTTCTAAGCTACAGAAAAATATAAAGATTTGTCAGCATCAAATTTAAAGTAAAAGATTAAAAGTGAGTAAATTACTGTATTTTGAACTAAATTTATGCGAGATTAGACTTACATAGATACTCTGATACTCAAAAAACAAACTTTATGGACTCTTTATTTATCAACTCGTTACTTGAAGATTTGAAAAATCCGGATGAAGTAGTAAGAGAAGAAGCAACTCGTAAATTATGGCGATTATGGTTTCAGCAAAAAGGAGTTTATGGATTAGAGAAAATAGAAGCTAGTCAGAAACTACTAGATGGAGGTAAAATCACCGAAGCCGAAGAGATGCTAACGCAGTTGATTGAAGATCAGCCCGATTTTGCCGAAGCTTGGAATCGTCGCGCTTTTCTTTACTACACCAACAGCGAATACGAAAAGTCTTTAGCCGATACTCAAGTAGCAATAGAACTAAATCCGCTACATTTTGGCGCACTTCACGGCATGGGCTTGTGTTATGCAGCTTTAGGAGAGTATGCAAGAGCAATTAATTCCTTCCAACGTGCTTTAGAAATTCAACCTTATTCTTTAATAAATCAAAAGTTGATTTTGGAATGTACTCTTAGACTCAGTTAAAAACTGAGATATTCATCTACAAAGAAGTTAGCAGCATTTGATAAATACTTTTGGTGCGTGCAAGGAGCGTACCATCTGAAGATTTATGGCTGTGGAGAAGGGAATCATATGTTGGTAGCAAAAGTCATTAAATCCAACTATCTTTCAGGTTGGGTAATTTGTTTGAAGATTACCTATTGAATTAGAGGGGGGAGGAGAAAGAGAGGGGAGAATAAAATGAATTTTGAGACGTAATCTTACAGCGCTTTGGCAGTAGGAGCAGAGAGCGGATTTTTGTGTTTTAAGCGAAACTACAAGCTACATATCAAGTGAAATTAGCAAGATTGTAGAAGCTTCACATAGATATACATAAATATATACATAAACCTTTAAAGCTCTTATTCCTTATAAACAACCCGATCGCGATTGAAGCTATTTATTTACCTTTGAGAAAATGAAATTATAGCAGTAGGAATACTGAATTATTCTACTAATTATATGTTTAAATATTCTGAGTGCTAAGTATTTAAGAGTAACTACTTAGAACTTAGTATTTATATATTCTTGGTTATTTCTGTTTTCCTTTGGCTTTTGGTGGTTTTTTTATCGGGAATCACCAAGTAAAAGGGTGACATCATTTTGAATAAGGAAGTTCTACCTAATGGCTTTTCTCCACTTCAAGAAAAAATCATTTAAATTTATAACAGTAACTTTCCTCGTATCCTCAATCTGTATTTTTTGCGATCGCGCTGTTTCTCAAACTAATTCTCAAGCTAATAATCTAGCTAAAACGATTTATCCAGAACAGATTCGTGTGGGAATTCGGACTGCCTCTTCTGCGATTGGAAGTAAAAATAAAGATGGTTCCTACGGCGGCTTCTGTGGAGAATTTTTGAACACATTGCAGCAGGAAGTAAGTAGGCAAAATCAACAAATCCCAGTTATAGCGAAAGATATAGCGAATCAATATCGCGGAAGAGAATATCCCAGATATGACGGATTAATCGCAAATCAAATTGAAATTGAATGTGGTCCTAATTCTAGATCTTCCCTGAAATTAAAAGACATTCGAGATAACAAACCTTTTAGAAGAAAGATCCAATTTTCAAGGAAAAACTTCCATACTACTGGTATCAAATTACTTTTAAACAAAGAAACGGCAGAAGAATTAGAAAACACCCCTGCAAACCAGTTGAAAGACAAGCTTTCTGCGTTACCAATAGCTGCACTTAGAGATACAACAACTTTGAAGCAGTTTAGAATTAACAAAGATAGCTATAAAAGTTTCATTCCCTATCCCAGAAAGAAACAAATTAATCAAAAATTAGACGTTAGAGATTTAGCTTTAGATGATTTAGAAGCGGGTAAAGTTAAAGCATTTGCTAGCGATGCGATTATATTGCGAACTCTTTTAGAGGAGGGAGTCGCAGGAGAGCCGGGATATAGAAAAAGCAGACAACCATTGAAAAATTACAATTACGTTTTATATCCTCAACAACCTGGCATATATTTACCCAATCTAGAGCAACAACAATACGGCATCGCAATTAAAAATCAAACACCGTACTTTAAATGGCTGAGAAAAACAGTTGATAGAGTTCTCGATAATCCCAGTTTGAACCAAGCCAAACAATATATTAAAGAATACGAGAATGGTAAAGAGATTGAATCGATACCATCGAAAGAAATTAAATCAACTCCAAAAACTTCACCAAAACAGGAATCCGAGGAAAATAAAGATAAAGGTTCGCGATTCGATCAAATTTTAGAAATTCTCGGAAAAGCAACTTTAGCGATTACCGGATTAACTGCATTAGTTAAGGCATTTTCCAGTCTTGGTGAAGCATTCTCGCCTGATGGCAGAAATAAGGAAAGTGAAGAAAGCGAAAGCGGTTAAATATAGCAATTTTTAGTTATCGCGGAGCGTAACGCACCACCTACCTGCTTACTGCTGCAAGATATAAGAACAATTAAACCGTAACTCCTTCTAATTGCTCATCGGTTAACTCATATAACTCCCGTAGTTTCTGCAACTTCTCGTCGCTAGCATCCCAAAAGCCCCTTCCGTGGGCTTCCAGCATTCTTCCTACAATGTTCTTAAAAGCTTCTGGATTCGCTTTCCTCAACTTTTCCGCCATCTCGGCATCCAAAGCATAAGTATCTGCTGCTTGCTCGTATACCCATTCATCAGTAAAATCCGCAGTACCACCCCAACCAATCAAAGCTGTCATGCGTTGCGAGACTTCAAAGGCACCACCGCTACCTTGATTTACCATCGCTTCAGCCCATTTGGGATTTAGCAACTTAGTACGATATTCCATTCGCAATAAATCATCTAAATAGCGGGGGGTAGTATCCTTAGAAAAACTTTCTACAAAGCTAGCTTTCACCTTCTTCCCAGCTTGTTTTTCGGCAGCTTTCTTCAAACCACCAGTATTTCCGTAATATTCTTGAATATCGGTTAAACCGTATTCTACCGAATCAATTTCTTGGACAATTTGACTGGTGCTTCCCAAAAGTTGATTTAACACTTCCGGGCGTGCTTGCCCTTTATCTTGTCTGCCATAACTAAAAACATTGCGACTTTGCCAGGTATTGGCTAACTCATCGCTAGATTCCCAATTACTATCAACGACTCTATCGTTTACCAAAGAACCAAAATCACCAGCAGGATTAGAAAATAATCTCGCAGAAGTATTCTCTACACCTTTTTGCTTTAACTCCAAAGCGTGCTTGCGAATAAAATTCTTATCTACAGGCTCATCTACATCAGCAGCACGTTGAAACAAATCATCCAACAACTCAATAATATTCACAAAACTATCGCGGAAAATTCCCGAAAGATTTCCTAAAACATCAATCCGGGGATGCCCAACTTCTACTAAAGGTTTTAACTCGTAACGAACAATTCTTCCCGTACCTTCCTTGACGGGTTCTGCCCCTACCAATTCCAATAAAATTCCTAAAGATTCGCCCTTAGTTTTGATAGCATCCAATCCCCATAACATCACAGCTACAGTCTCCGGATAGCTGCCATTTTCTTGTAAATGCTGCTGAATAATCTTCCTTGCAACCTCTCTTCCCCTTTCGTAAGCAGCAGGAGAAGGCATTCTGTAGGGATCTAAAGCATGAATATTTCTTCCCGTCGGTAACACACCAGCACCATCTCGTAACAAATCTCCCCCCGGCGCTGGTGGAATATATTCCCCATTCAAACCCCGTAACAAATTCTTCAACTCATCCGTACTTTGTTTTAATAAATCTTTAATTCTCTCTTCCTCCTCCCCTCTGCTTACTCTGTAACTCTGCGGTTGATTTTCTTCTTCCTCCTCCCCAAAATAAGCATCCAAATAAGACTGCATCTCCTCCTGATTCGGAGCTGCCCCCAAAACATGTAACCCAGAAGAAAACAGTCGATTTTCCAAAACCTGCAAATATTCGTACAGCTTCACCAAGTAATCATCAAAAACATTTTGGCTAAACATGCCGATATTTTCGGGTGTAAACTCAATTCCCAGCTTCTTCGCCTCCTCAAACGGACAATCGGCATCCAAACCACTATCAATAATCTTTTTACAAATTCCTTCTTTGAGGGCATAATTTTTCTGCGGATCTTCTCGATATTCTGCAACTAAATCCCGTAGAGCCATCAACTCTTTATACAAACCCGCACGTCCGTAAGGCGGTACATTATGGGAAATCAACACCCCATAACCGCGACGCTTCGCCAAAATTGATTCCGAAGGATTATTCGCAGCATAAATATATAGGTTGGGCAAATCTCCAAGTAAAATATCAGACCAAGAATAACCAGTATTTCCTAAAGGCGAACCGGGCAACCATTCCACAGTGCCGTGCATTCCAAAATGAACCAGCGCATCGGCAGCAAAATCATTCTGCAACCACTTGTAATAAGCAGCATATTGGGGATGCGGCGTTAAACCTCGTTCAAACATCAACCGCATCGGGTCGCCTTGAATACCTAACGGTGGCTGAACTCCAATCCAAACATTACCTAATTGAACACCACCGAGATGAAACCGATCGCCATAAGTTTTGATACCCGAACCAGTCAGCGATTTCCACTGCTTTTCAACACGGCTTGTTTGGAGATATCCCAGCCATTTTTCCAACTTCCTGACATTTACAGTATTTTGAGACGTTAAATTCAACATCTCTACATTATTTTCGGAGTAGGATTCATCTGCTTCCTTCACCAAACGAATCAACTCCTCCCCATCTTCTGGTAATTCCCCAACGTCGTAACCTTGTTGCTTCAAACCTTGCAAAAAGTTCAGCAAACTGCGCGGTACATTTAATAAAGCAGCAGTACCCGTCGCACCGTATCCCGGTGGAAAACCGTAAAGAATAACGGCAATTTTGCGCTCCGAGGCAGGTTTTTGTCGGAGATTTACCCAACTTTTCACCCTGCCAATTAACCTTTGTACCCTTTCCGGAACCAAATAAATATCTTCCCCAACCAAACCACCGAGGGGAACCGTGTCAATTGCTCCATCAAGTTCCGGCAGTGCGTATAAAACGACGCTTTGTAATCCGCCAATACCCTGACGAGTCCAGGAATGAATATCTTGAATCAACAAAGGTGCGGCAACAATATAAGGTACATTTTTAGCTGCCAGAATTCCCTTGGCAATATCTACCTGTCTTCCCGCTTCCATAGAGCCTGCGGGGCCACCCACCAAAGGAAATCCGATAGTAGAAACAATTGCATCAACTTTTGCCGCTTCTGGGGAAAGAGAAAGAGTTATCTTATTACCTTGTTCGCGTTGCTGAGTTTCGTAATCCGTAGTCATCCAATCGCGTACTGCGACATGTCCTTCCACACCATTGATGAATATCGGTAAGGGAATTAAACCAGCTTCTTCAAAGCGTTTGATTAATTGGGGGATGTATGGTTGTTTTGTAATTACGTGTTTTCTATATAAAAGAATTCCGATTACTTTATTTCGAGTTTCAGATTCCCCCAAACCCCCTTGAGAAGGGGGGCTTAAATGTTCTTGTTTATAAGCAGTAATTTCTAAACCATCGGCGTTTTCTTCCCCCCTTTCATAAGGGGGGCTAGGGGGGATCTTCCGTTTCTCGTACCATGCCAAATATTCCTGCGGAGATTCAAAATAACCGTCGTAATCGGGATGAAGCAATCCCATATTCGGAGTTTCTAAAGGTGCGGGAATATTGCCGACTTTTAAATCTAAATATTTTTCTGCTAGCGTCCAAAACAATGAAGCGACATTTTCGGAACCACCAGCATTCCAATAACCATAGATAATTAACCAGTTGCGTAAATCTTGAACCTTTTGTACCGGTACAAATTTTAATAGTTTGGGACCAATTTTTAAGAAGCTAATATAGCCAGCAAGTTTATCTTCTTCGCGCCCGTTTCCAAACTTATCCAAGATAAATTTTACAGGCTTGGGCATTCCCTTGGGTTTATCACCAATTGCAAAATCCCCGATTTTGTTGCAACTCATCAACTCCAAAGCTGACTCAAACACCAAGCGAATGGGAATATCGCTGACTCGTTCCCTTAACCATAAAACTTGATCGTAGTCGAATAGCAAACTACCAAAAAACACATCAGCGCCTTGAAGTGCAGTTTCAACCTCAACTTGTTTGCTGTTGATATCGCGATCGCTAAACACCCGAATATCCAAATCACTACAGCGAGATACAGCCATATCAGCAGCTTGGCGGTACAAACCAGCGTTGAAAGATTCAAACCCTGCAATCAAGACGATACGCTTCATATCCCAAAACCATAGAATGCTTCATTCTACAACTTTAGCGAAGTTAGAGACTCAAGTAATGCTGTTTGATAACTGCTCAAAGACAAATTATTTGCATTGCTGCACAAGTAAATACACTTACTAATTTTGGTAGATATAGATAAAAATGTATCAATAATTCCTAGACTTTGTTTAAGTAACTATAAGAAGTTAAAACGGGTAAGAAGTAATGTATTAGAGTTCATCGTTTAATGAGAATAAAATCAATATCGCGTTTCCTGAGTATTTTAATTATTAGTGCGATCGCGATTTTGCTAATATTTCCGACATTTGATAGCAGTTACGCTCAAGAAAGCTGTCAAGTAACAAATGCACCGAATACAGAAGGGAAAAGTTACGGCGATCCTCACATAAAGACCTTCGACGGACATCGATATAGTTTTCAGACAGTGGGAGAATTTATTCTCGTTAAGTCAAAAAACTGTAAATTTGAAGTACAGGTACGTCAAGTGCCGCTTAACACATCTGTGTCGCTGAATAGCGCGGTGGCAATGAAACTTGCAGACAACCTTGTAGGCTTTTACGTTCAAGATTTCCCAGATTCAGATACTTCAACCCCTCTGCGAATTAATGGAAAACCAGCAAAAGTCGAAGGTAAATTCCTATCCTTATCTGATGACGGTAAAATTTACAAAAACGGTGATAATTACGTCGTAGAGTGGGCAACTGGTGAGAAAGTTGCGGTTAGGATATACCAGCGCGGAAAGTTTAAATACATGGATATCTCCGTTTTTGTATCCAACTCTCCAGCAAATCAATTCATAGGCTTGTTGGGTAATGCTAATAAAAATCCAAAAGATGACTTACGCTTCCGTAATGGAAAGAAATTACCTTCAAAATCAACTTATGGTGATGTAAAAAATCTTGTAAGCCGAGTTTCTCCTGTTAGATTACCGCTTAACAGGGGCATGAATGCTTATTTAAAGAAATTGAATAAAGACTTTGGTGATAGCTGGCGTATTAGTCAGGAAGAATCACTGTTTGATTATGCACCAAACCAATCTACAAATACATTTACAAATCGCAGCTTTCCTTCGGAATATTTGACATTGGGTAGGTTATCAACATCTGAATTACAATCAGCGCAAGCCACCTGTCGCGAACAAAATGTACAACCAGAATTGATGGAAGGTTGTATTTTTGATGTTGCTTACTCTGGATATAACGGTTTTGCTCGTACTGCGGCTAAAGCAGGTGAGATGATAAATCTTCTCGAAGACTTAGGCATTCCCAATCCACTCCGCAAAGTTGTTCCAAAACCAGTTCGTGATGTAATCAAGAAAGTTCCTAAACTACCTCGTTTTCCGTTTTAGAATATTTTCTGAATAGTAAAGCAACTTGTATTTATTTATGCAATTTTGTTTAAGCCCGGTTATGATAACCGGGCTTCATTAATGCATTTTAAGGGAATTGACAAGATTTAATTTAATGAGTGCATAAAAAATCATTTTTTACTAAAAGCAAAATCAGAAATACTGGCAATTTTTCTAAAATACACAAACAAATGAAAATTAATTAAGCATAGAACAAATTGAACAATACAATCAAACAAAAATATTTATTATTGTAATTCAATTACCTTGACAACTTCTATATTCAGTGTTTTAAAAGTAATGTTTAATATTTGAGGTAACTATATGAGATTTGGTATAGATATTGGACATAACTCTCCTCCCGACACCGGAGCAAACGGAATTAAATACGAAGATAATTTAACTTTGGATGTCGGAAATAGAGTAATTGGTAAATTAAAAGATTTAGGATACCAAGTTATAAATTGTAAACCAGCGAAATCTGATAGTGTCGGCGACTCACTGCGTCAAAGATGTGCAAAAGCAAATAGCAGCAAAGTTGATATTTTTGTTTCCATACATTTTAACGCCTTTAACGGATTTGCGAACGGAACAGAAGTATTTGCTGCAAGCGACACTGGTAAAAAAATTGCCAAGCCGGTATTAGATGAAATTCTGAAAATGGGATTTTTTAATCGCGGTGTCAAAAATGGCTCTCATTTATTTGTGATGAAAAATACAAATATGCCTGCAATTTTGGTTGAATGCTGCTTTATTGATTCAGCAAAAGATATGAAATTGTTTAATTCAGAATCAATGGCAAATGCTATTGTTAAAGGATTAACTGGTAAATTACCTTCTTCTCCCGTTATTTCCGTACCCGATGAAACATCAAACCCCGATGTTTCTGTAATCAGATTGCAAAAAGCTTTAAACCGTTTAAGAATGACAGATTACAGCGGTAAACCTTTAGATGAAGACAACGTAATTGGACAAGCAACAATATCAGCAATCAAGAACTTTCAAGAAATAGTTGATATTCAACAAACAGGTATTGCTGGTGATACTACATGGGGAGCAATCAATCAAGTTTTAGCTAAGCCAGTAATGAGAAAAAATCATGCTGGTGGTATAGTTATGAAATATTTGCAATACCGTGTAGGTGCAGAACCTGACGGTATCTATGGATTATTTACAGAAGCTGCAATTCAACAATTTCAAAGAGCAAATGGTTTGTATGCTGATGGAATTGTAGGTAATTTGACTTGGCGGAAATTAGTTGAGTAGTGTGAAATTTAAGAGCGATAATTTATAAATATAAGTTTAAAGACATCAATTCAATTCAATGATTTTTTCTGTCTAAAACTCCTGCCCCTTTAACCCAACCTACAAAACTCCTAACCCCGAAACCGATTCTGCTCGTGTACGTGGTAATTATGTCCAGCTAAAGCCATAGCTAAGAAACCCCACAGCACCATACCAGCAACTCCCAACATGCCGCTATTACCAGCCAAAGTCGAAATCATCGCGATACCAATACCCCGCGAAGCAGCCATAAAAGAATCAAAACGAGATTCAGTGAATTGAAATACCTGATAAACCAGCAGCAGCATTCCACCTAAATAAAATACTGCTCCAAACCAACCTAATGTGAAAAAAGTATCTAGAAATCCACTGTCAATTACAATTGGCTCCAAAACTCCTTGTTCGTTAACAGTAAACGTATTTCCTACCCCGTTTCCCAAACCATTAGTAAGAGCTTTATTCAAACCTTCTTCGTAAATTTTTTGTCTAACCTGAGCGCTATCGTCTTTGTCTAATTCGGTAAAAGTTTCAAAGCGATTCGTAATCGTGTCAGAAAATGGCTCAATAGTTGTTAAAGGAGCAATACAAAGCACCATCATGAAAACAACCACCATCAACCGCATTTGAGAGCGTGCTTTGAGGGAACCAAACAAAGTCACCAATCCTACCAACCAAGCACCCCACAAAGTACGTACTGATGTCAGCAAAAATGACAAATAACCCGCAGCAGTCGCAGGAATATTTAAATAGTGACTGTGAGTAAGTAACAGCAACAAACCTGCTAGCATTACACCCGCGAAAGGTGCGGGAGAAGCCATTGTACTCCAGACGCGCAATCCCAAAGGCTCTGGATCGCCCATACTTTTAAGTTCGGTTTCTACCAGCCAAAATACATCCCAATCAGGAGCTACTATAAACTGCCAAACACCATAAGCCCCCATTACTAACGCACCCCAAATAAAGGTGCGCTGAAGTACCTGTCGATACTGAGGATATTCTCGCCATTTGATAAACAAAAAGAAAGCAAAAGCAATCGGAGGTAGCCAGTCAAAAAGTCCCCTAGCCGCAGTAAATGCTGAAGTTTTAATCAGTCCGATTAACCCACCATAGAAAACCCCCAAAAACGCCATCACAAAAGGTAAACCACCTTGTTTTAAGGATTTGGGAAGATATATTAAAGCAGTATGTAAAGTTAATAAAGTTACCAAGTATTGCGATACAAGCATCAACCGGCTGGGGTCAAAACCACTTTTCCAGTCAACTATACGAGTTATAAATGGCGTAACAAACCACAGCCACCAGGTAAAGCCAATGTATAAAATAGGATATCGTATATATAGAAAAAGACCTACTGCAAGCGAAAGCGCTATATAGCCATTTCGCAGAATTGCTGTAGCACCCGAAAATATACATACTGCGGTAAAAAATACAAATGCGAGTATTGCCGTCCAACCTAAAGGTGGTTCTAAACCAAAGGAAAATCTTTTATTACCAGTCTTATCGGGATTCATTTGTATATGGTTCACTGCTTTTCTGAATTAGGGGATTGGTAATTGGTAATTGGTAATTGGGCATTGCTAATTAGTAATCTCCTTGTCTCCCCATTTTTGTTGATAACTGCTCACTGCTCACTGATAACTGTCTGCACCCCTTGCCAGCGTCCATACCAAGATGCGAGTAGCTTTTTACCGGCTAACAAACCTTCGGAGGGAAGAAATCTCAACCATTGAATGAAACCCATTGCTTCGCGGGTTCCTACTGCTACAGCCCAGAATAAAAATGCTAGTTTTTGAAATGGTGAAAAGTATTCTAATAAAGCTACAGTTTCGTTGTGTACGGCATTTGCAAAGGCAGTTTGATTAAAACTATTGCGACGATCTTCATCAAAACGCTTTGCTGGATAATGGTTAACCGCTACTTGGGGATCGTAAATTAACTTCCAACCAGCCCGCTTTAATTTTAGAGAAAAAGCTAATTCAAAATGAACTTGAGCGCCGGTACCTTTCATGCGTTCGTCAAAGTGCCAGCCTTGGATAGCAGCGCGTCGAAAGCTCATGTTTACTCCTTTGAGTACGTCAACTTCCCGCGCTTCACCAGCACCTATATGATGGTTGCCGATGACTCTACCAAACCAACTAACTTGACCTACCTTTCCCGAATTCCCATCTTCTAAATCCGTACCGTGATAAACCCAATCCCTTCCGCCAACTCCACCGACAAGCTCGTCTGCAAGATAATGACTTTCCAGACGTGCCAACCAATCGGGATGAGCTGCTGCATCATCATCTGTAAAAGCAACAATATCTGAATCGGCTGCATCAAGCCCAACATTCATGGCTGCAACCACTCCGGTTATAGTTACTGTGGTAGTACGTAATGCTAAGTTTTTGCAGTCAAAGGCTTTCAGAAATGACCAAGTTTCAGTATCCGTATCGCGGACTACCACTATGACCTCATCAGCCAGTCGAGTTTGATTTTGCAACGCTTTTAAGCAGCGAGCCAAGTCCTGGCTGCGTCGGTAAGTTGGTATAATAACCGCGATAGACATTACTTCATCTCCTCAAATAAATCGACATATTTTTGTGCCATTTCCTTCCAGGTATGTTGTAAAGCAATTTCTCTAGCAGTGCCGCCCATTTTAGTTCTTAAATCTGGGTTTTCGCTTAATTTTTGCATCGCTGCTGCTAAAGCGCTTCTATCGTCTGGATCTGGCAGTACTATTCCAGCTTCTGGAGTAATCAAGGGAGCAGAGCCGGTACAGCTTGCGGTAATTACAGGTAGTCCTGTCGCCATTGCTTCTATAACTACCAAACCGAAAGGCTCGTAGCGTGAAGGAAATACGAAGAAATCGACAACTTTCATTAAAGCCGGAATATCTCGTCGAAATCCTAGAAAATGCACTCTGTCGCTTAAACCCAAAGATTTAGCTAATTGTGGATAGGGACTACCATCAGTTACACCTACCACTGCTAAATGCAAATTCGGAACCTCTACTAATGCCTTTAGCACCGTATCTAAATTTTTGCGCGCTATTCTGATGTCTCCAGCAAACATTGCTAAGGGAACGCCATCAGGTAAATCCCATGTTTGGCGATCGCCTGGATTTTCCGGTGAAAATTCTTCGATATCTACCCCATTAATAATTACTCGAATTGCTTGTTCGGGCACGCCGATTTCTCGTAAATCTTCAGCTACTTTATCGGAAACTGCAACTACTGTTTTTGTGTTGTCGAAAGCTTGTTTTTCCCAACGTGCGTTGAGCTTCGTATATAGCCACTGATAAAATTTATATAAATAAATACGCGGATTAAGAGTAATTATGTTGGCAGAAGGCGTAGCTTCTAAGGTCGAAAACTTTAACCAAGAATTATGAACAAAATGTACTGCATTTACATCTGAATTTGCCCAGGTGATAGCACCATTTGCTTTAATTATGTCGCATTGATTATGATGTTTTTTCAGCCAATTCGTGCTTTTAAAAGCAAACATGATGTTCCGGATCAATTCTGTTGATAAACCTTTTACAGAAATGGGAACCCAATTAATATGATGATGTTTTTCTAAATCTGGAGCAATTTCACTTGCTAATACGGTTACATGATGCCCGCGACGAATTGCTTCGCAAGCAACTTCATAGTTAACCCTTCCCTGACCATCACCTTTAACCAAACTGTGACTAACAATGCAAAGCTTCACGATACTATCAGCCTGCTATAAAATTAAGATATATTTAAAAAACAAAATTAAGAAATCATTGCAGAAGAAACTGCTTCTGTGGGAGCAATATTTTTCTGCTGCCACAATAGATTAATGCGAGAACGACGAATAATTTCCGGCCAAGCTTGGATAGCTCCTCGCTTTAGTAAATATCCACTCATATGAACGAAATATATCGCTAAAAATGCAAGCAGCTTCATCGGATTGGGGAACAAGTTTTTATACCTTTTAATACCTATATAAAGCCTAGCTGCTTCTATATGCAATTCATAATTACTCACTCTGCCGATACCAGGTGCATCAAGCACGCTCTCGGTACTTTTTATATTTACCTGTAACTCGGGGCAAGATACGATTTTGTAACCGTGCTTAATCGCTCGCAAGCAAAGTTCTGCATCTTCATAACCAAAAAAGATGTCTTCATCCCACTGCTCTTGAGAGAAAAACTGTCTCGGAAATAATGCAGCATGAATTACTACAGTTTCCGGGGTACCTTCGGTAGCGCAAAAGTATCCTCGGAAAGAAAGTTTAGAAGGTAGCAGTCTTTCTCCTTGAGTACCAGTACTAGCACCGGTAAGAATAGTATATTTTCTTTGGTCGCTTGGTATCTGAGAATATCTATTTACTGCATTCGCAATAAAATTAGGTTCGACACAAATATCATCATCAACAAAAGCGACAAAGTCTGTTTCTAAAGCCGAAGTTGCGTTTACCGCATTATTGCGATTGGCGCAAACACCGCGTTTGGGGCCGGTAATATAAGTTGTACCAGGATATCGTTTAACAACTTCTTGATTAGCTTGCTGTACCTCAATATCTTGTGAATCATCAGAAACAACCACAGTATGCGGTTTAACTGTAGAATTCCACAAAGCTTTCAAACAATAATCGAGTTGCTGGGAACGATTTCTAGTTGTAATACAAGCAGCGATTCGCATATGACAATACCTTGTTTAATTTTGAAATAATGGAAACAAATTGATTACAAAACATATTTTTTGTAGTAGATGACAGCTAAAATTTGGCTGCAATTTTAGGTGGAGTAAAGCTCAATATGAGTGCGACAGTTGTCCGCAAGCTAAAGTGTCTCTTTAATGAATCCCAAAAGCGAATACGAGCTTCTGTTAAATTTTCACCCCGCATTAAGCCGATTCCTAAATTTGTACTTACCTCACCCCATTTTTTTTGAAAATAAGGATAAAGTTCCTGTAGTTGCTCGTCTTCCATAAACTGCTCGTAGCAGAACAAGTCGGCTTTCGCTTTACGGATTTTCGCTTGGAAATTGCGTCTACCACTTTGCATGGTTTCCGTTTGTTCGTGTTCCCGATATCGAGTTAATTTTGCAGGATAATAATAAGCTCCCAAACCAGAACGGCAACACAAATAATTCAGATAGATATCCCACGAACCACCTACTTCTTGGGGAATGCTATCCCAATCGATAATCTCGTTGCGAATTACAGCCGCAGTCGCACTAGAAACAGCTCTATCTACCAAGCTCAATTTATAAAAAGGTTGATAAGTACCTTCTTTTAAATTTGCGCGCTTATAAAAATCCGAACACTTTTGAGTTGCAGCCACATCAATCGCACCGTCTGCTTTAACCACATAATGGTCGCAAAAAGCCAAAGCTAAATCAGCATTCTTTTCCAATGCAGGTACGAGTTTAGCTAAAAAGTCTTCTTCCCATATATCATCATCTAGCAGACAAGCAACATATTTACCACGCGCCTTTTTAAAAGCATTCATCGTATTCGCAAACATTCCCAAATTGCTTTGATTGCGAAAGAAGCGAATTCTTGAATCTTCAAAAGACTCAATGATTGACTCGGGATTCTGAGGACTGCAATTATCGGAAACAATAACTTCAATATTTTGATATGTTTGTCTAACAGCACTTGTTAGCGCTACTTTCAAATATTCGGGACGATTATAAGTAGGAGTTATAATACTAACTAAAGGTTGATTTATTTGTGCCATATATTTACATCTAGAGAGTTGTCCGATATCCGCCAGATTTTACCATTTTTCTCAGAATGCTAATCGTTCTATTCCACAAAATTATCCGACTTGCTGACCTTACTACTTTCGGAGATTTGCTATAACTTAACGCCGTTTTTATTTGCAGCACCCCTCTAGGTATATCGCCTTTTTTGATTAAAGAATCTGCCGATTCTAAAGCCAGAAACGCACAATTTTGTTTCGCTGTTTGAGCCAGCTTTTTATTTGCTTCTGTTTCAGAAAAATAAGATTTCAAAATAGTTTCTACGGTATTATAATTTTCCTGAATAAAAACATCACTTTTAGCATTAACGTTGTTAGCAGATTGTAAATGCACTCGCCACATAGCCAAAGGTTCAGCTTCAAACCACATTGGATAATGGGCAAATATTCTCACCCACATCTCCCAATCCGCACTGATACCGCAGCGTCTATCGAATCCTCCCAAGTTTTCATAAACTTCACGTCGTACTACTGCCACCGAAGGTACGGAAATACAGCAAAGTTCGGCAATTCTATGCAGCCAGCTTTTAGGTAAAATACCGCTATGAGGCATTTCAAAATCCGATAAACCTTTCCACTGATTGTGTTTATCAATCAAGATACTGCGACAAAAAGCAGCGCCAACTTCTGGGTGTTTCTCGAAAGGCTGCGCCATTTTTTCATAAAATCCCTCTCTAACAGAATCGTCACTACAGAGTAGATGAATCAACTTTCCCCGCGACAATTCAAAGCAGGTTTGAAAATTATTCATCAAGCCTACATTACTTGACTGCTGGTAAAATTCTACACGACCAGCGCCTAATTCTTCTACAACTGTAGCCGGATTGTCTTCTGTAGAGTTATTATCAACAACTACGATTTGCATCTTGTCCGCACCTGGATCTTGTGCCAATACACTCTTCAATGTATACCGTAGATATTCAGCACAGTTATAGGTTGGAATCATTACAGACCACAGCGGACGTTTTACGTCTTGTTCAACCGGTAAAATGCTTGGACGATAAGGATGTAAACGATTCATAGCTCCTACGTTATAAACGATTTATTTCTACGTAAAGCAGGTATTATATTTTCTAGATGTTATTTATGTTTAGCTAGTTATAACCACAATCAATTCGCGGTTGTTCCCGATTATCTATTGCAATAGAAATTTAGAAATATGAATAACTATATTTTCAGCTAAACTAAGTACTTTGCTATTTATGAGCAATATTTGCTACTTATTTTTTTTTAACGCCAAGAAAAGTTATTTGTAGATAACTGCTGTGTGTATCTTTTCAATAGGTTATATCAAAATATCTATATCTTAGGCGAGAGGTTTTGCATGATTTTTTGGAATTAAAATCTTATAGATAATCTTCTTTATGAAAGCTTTAAGTTAGGGTTCGGTAATTACAAATATCTAGCCGAAATCAAAGCAATAAAGTATCATCGTTGATATTAACTTAAGTCATAAAATCACAACATATTTTTCTAGTTAACGATATAGCAATGTCATAATTCATATAAATGTTAAAAACCTATAAATGGCTACTTCGTAATTTTTCTTCGCAAAGCAGCTAAATATAGGCTTATGGCAATTATTGCAACAAAGCAATCAGAATTATATACTGTCAAACTAAATGATGACAATACCCTTTTGTGTAATCTAAATTGAACCTTGCGAATCGCAGGTTTTCTGAACAATTAATACCTGTTCTAGTTAATTCCTTGGGTGTTGCTGATTACAAATCTGATTTTGCCCCCCAACCCCCAATTCTGGGGGAGAAAGATAATTTAAATTCCCCCAATTTTGGGGGATTTAGGCGGCTTTACTAAAACCAGAAACATAAATTCATACTTCAATTCAGCAACGCCATTCCTTGTTATATAGTTTAGAACTATCGAAATTTTACCGTTCGTAATATATTTTGTAATTTATTAAAGAATCTAAAAATTTTATAAGTAAAAACAAGGCTTGCCGCCGACAAGCCTAAAAAATCATATTTATAAAGATAACAATCGCCAGGGCTTAACTTCTTAACTTGTTTGCCCAACTTCATTCTGTATTTGGTGATATTTCCATAACTTACCCCGTTGCTGTAATAAGTCTTGATATTTTCCTTGCTCTACAATATATCCTCCCTCCAGCACAACTACTTTATCAGCTTTAGCAATTGTAGAAAGTCTATGAGCAATAGCAATAACTGTTCTACCTACAGATAGTTTTTCTAAAGACTCCTGAATTAAACGTTCGGATACAGAATCCAAAGCACTAGTGGCTTCATCCAAAATCAAAATCTGAGGATCGCGAAGTAATGCACGCGCTATAGCTATTCGCTGCCTCTGCCCCCCCGATAATCTAACTCCGCGATCGCCAAGTTGAGTATCGAAACCTTGAGGCATATCTTCGATGAATTCTAAGGCATTTGCAAGGCGAGCAGCTTCTTTAATTTCTGCTTCAGTTGCATTGAGGGTACCGTAAGCAATGTTATTCCAAACTGATGTATTAAAGATAAAGGTATCTTGACTGACTACAGCCATGTTTTTTCGCAGCGAATAAACATCAAGCTCTTTCAAATCGACTCCATCAACATAAATATGTCCTTGTGTTGGATCGTAAAACCGAGGAATCAAATCTGCTAAAGTCGTTTTCCCAGCCCCTGATGCTCCCACCAAAGCAGTTGTTTTTCCTTTCTCAATAGTAAGGGTGATGTTATGCAGCACTAAATTACTTGGTTCGTATCCAAAATCAACAGATACTATGTCAACAGAGCGCTTTAAATGCTTAAACTCGACGGAACCATTTTGAAAGTAAGCTTGATGATTGCTTTCTAACAAATTCTTCACATTATCTAAAGAACCGTTCAAAGTACTGAGAAAGGCTATTGTGCCATTAATATCCTGAATTGCTGGTACAACACGAATCAGAACAAAGAAGAATGTTAGTAAAGACGCTACTGGTAAAGTAAACTTGGCAAACGAAAGAATAATTAAACCGATCAGAACGGTAGTCGCAATAGCTTCTGCTATTGGTTTAACCAAAGTCCAAGCTCTGGCAACTTTTATGGAAGCATTAAGTAAATTACTGCTAACGTTATAAAAACGCTGGCGCTCAAAATCTTGCGTACCCGATGCATGAACTGTCCGAATACCGTTAATAAACTCTGTGGCTGTTGAATGAAAAAGTCCGTTCGCGTTAGAAATTCCAAAGCTTGATTCTCTAACGCGAGCATTAAGCGTCGAAAGTCCAACACCGAGCAGTATAAACAGCAACATAGAAATCAATGAAAGTTCCCACGATATCAAAAACATCGAGAGAAAATAAACCGTAACTGCCATTCCTCTAGTGATTACAAAGGCAGCACCACCGAACCCTTGCTTCAACCTTTCAATTTCGGTGGTAATTGTATTTATAAGTTCCCCAGAACGAGTTTTAACAAAATAGCTCAGTGGTAATGCTTGTAAATGTTCAAACATCCGTTTACGCAAACGGTCTGCGAGATGCAGCTGTGCCGATTCTGTATAGATTGCACTGAAGTAATTGAATGCAGAACGCAGCCAAGTACTCAATAGAATCAGTATTGATATTCTATATAAGCGACTTGTTGCAGAAGCTTTAATTCCCAATATCCAGATATCAAACCAAGCAATACCAGTCTGTATGGGTTCTGCATCGGCTCCAGCTGTCATACTTTGTAAAAAAGTAAGTAGAAAACCAATACTAAAGCCTTCAAAAGCAGCTGCTAATATCGAAAAAACCAAAGCAAAGACGGTAACTTTGCGAAAATATTTAAATTCTCGCAGTACCAAATAGTTGTTTCGCCAAAATTTAGTAGCTTTGAGCAAATTGCCTAATGGCTGATATATTTTTGAATGCATATATATTTTTTTAATTATTTGAGTCAGAGAAAACTAAGCATTTATTTTGGGTAGTGTTTTTTGTTTCTATTCTTGTTTATTTAATAAATTGCCCTGATATAGCCAGCTATTCTAATAGTAGGTGTTTTGTAATTAAACTATTGCGGCGGTAGTGCCAACACCAGAGGTAAATATAGCTCTTGAAAGTGCTGGCAGTTCAAATTATTACGTTTTGCCTCGAAAACAGGAGCGCAGCACATTCACTACGATATTTGACTATCCAAATGTAATATATTCGATTCTTCTGCTTCTACTTCCCACGAACCAACCATTCCCGGCAAATTACTTAATTGCTTCTGTGTTTCTGGAGTTAACCTAACAGCATCTTCCAAAGTCCAGCAGCGGGAACCGAACAAACCTATTTCGCCACGAATCACATTTAACAACTGCGGTAAATTATTTAAACCGTACTTCAGCATCCAACTTCCGATCTGTGTAGTTTTTTGTTCGTCTGTGTTTACAGATGTTGTACGAAATTTGATTAACTGAAATAATCGACCTCTTTCACCAACGTACCAAGAACGTTCAAACAATGGTGCTTGAACTTCGATTTTCATTAATACTGCCAATAGTAGCATTAGAGGGCTGATTGCAAGCAGAATCACATTTGCGATCGCCCACTCACTTACACGCTTGAGCCACCACAATAAGTCGCTGCTGTATTTTGATTGTTTGCGAACTGTGCCGATACGTAAATAAATTGCTTTAGAAGCAGATTTAGCAGCATCTGCCCAAAGCTGTACTTTTTCTTCTCCTAGCTTGGGATCTATACGAACTAGCTTTACGGAAGAATGCTCTAAGCACTCTCTCAAAGATTCATAATTATCTAATAAGGGCATATGAGGCTGCTTTACCGTACCTACAGGTTTTACTAATAATTGATTACGCCGCCATTGAAGGGTGCAGTAAGTAGAGCTATTAGGTTCGGCTACACTACAGCTATTGTTTAAAGTAGGAAGTATTGAGGTTTTCATATCAATTTCAGATAATAGAGTGGTAGACAGCTTGTCTTATATCTAACTTGGAAAAATGCCTATAGTATCCGTAATTTTTGGCTTGACTTCCAATAGTGAGAACTAATCCAGGCAAATAATTCTTTTAGGAAAGCCCCGTTACGGCAATTGCATACTTTTCATTTATATTTGTAAAGATGTATGTTTAGAGAAGAGGCGAGACTGTAGATAAATCTCCATTACTTCAATATTGCTTTTTCTTTTTGCAACGGTATTCAATAAATAGGATATAGGAAACGCTATAAATAACGTAATCTAAAATGGATTCTTTATTTATTCTTCAAATATTAACTGCTTTATTCTGTTAATTATTAAGGTACTATGAATTATATTTACGTAATACTTAATAAGTAGATTCCGATGGAATTTGAAGTGATTGTAGCACAATTTTTTTTGAGGATTTAATCAACTTTTATATTTATCTGATTTTTTTAACTAAAAAACTAAATATACACAGCAATTTACGTAAACTTCATATATATGTCTTGAAAAATCGTTTAAGTTTAACAAAACTATAAATAAAAGCTCGACAAATATCTTTGTGAAACTTTGTAAAGTAAATGCTTCCGCACTGACGGTAGAACATTTGAATATTTGTCGTTATATTTTCGTAGAACGGAAAGAACCCCCTCGAAAGTTTTGGAGAGGGTTTGTTGAAAAAACTAATTTGCTTAAAATCTAATTTCCCCACCGTGGGGAAGCTCTAAGTTATTGCGAGCATACCGAGCTTACAAACAGCCCCGCAGGTATTTGATTCAACCTAAACGTTATAATTATTCAACAAAATATCAAAAACATACGCTTGCGAGCCCAGCCTCTAAGGTTCTCACGCTGCATTGCAAGTCAAATTTCACGAAGCAAGAAGAAAGAAGAACCCACGTTTCAAAACGTGGGATTGAAATGTATGACGCAGTATTCCAAGACACGTAGTGCGATGGAATACAAACGGAACGTCACTTTGCTCTCCGAGCTAATAGCAGAAGTATTATGAATAAGACTGAAGATAAATGGTCAATTACCCTTCATCCATCAATGCTATCGAGTACTAAATTAATTGAAATTTAGTATCTATTCTTCTACCGCTCCCTTCAAAGCTAATTGCTGTTGCTTGACATTGGGGACATAGCTATAACCAGTTTTTGAGACTCCATTTGCAACCACCCCAAGTAAATTTAATTTACCCAGCATAGCTGTAGCTTGTGCTAGTTGGGTGCGAGTTACTCCTCCAATACTTGCTACCATGATCGCACCACGACAATTTGATGCTGTAAGCAAAGCATCTACCAAACCAAGAACTGCAGAAGCATCCAGGATAACCAAGTCGTAGTTTTCTTCAAATGCGCTCATTAGCTCTTCCATACGAGGTGAGCTTAATAGATTGGCAGGATCTTCTGGAACTGGTCCTGCGGTCAAAATATCTATATAAGATGAACCGGAAGATTGAAGGGTTATCTGGTTGGGTAAAGCGACATCACTTGTCAGCAGAGTCGAAAGTCCTTGGTCGTTAGGAAGATTTAGATGCTTGTGTACGCTGGGGTCGCGTAAATTAGCATCAATTAATAGTACCTTTTTATGCAATCGAGCAGCACTCATGGCTAAACCTAGAGCCAAAGCTGATTTACCTTCATCGGGCAATGCCGAAGTTATCATTAAAGATTTAAAGGCTGAAACAGAATTGAGTAATTCTATATTTTTGTAAATTAGGTCAAGAGATTCCCAGCGCGGTGGCGATTGTAAAACCTGAATCGTCCAAGGAGCAAGAACTTCTGGCTTTCCAAAAGGTAGTTTAAATACCGAATCTTTAGATTTTGCAGAAGGTAGCTTAGGAGTAGTTCCTAAGAGCGGGATGGCAACTTGTTTTTCTAATTCAGCGGTAGTGCGAACCGCATCATCCCCTGCTTCCCGAGCAAAGGCTGCTATTCCCCCCAACATTAAACCAACTACTCCACCTAGCATCAGGTTTTGTTGCAGGTTAGGACCTAAACGATCTCCTTCTTGGGGTTCTTCGACTACTTCCCAGTTAAATCCGCCTTTGTCTAGTTCTTGCTCTAATTCTTGCTCTGCTTTTAGAAGTTCTTGCAAGCGGTCGCGGCTACGTTGTACCTGGGGCTGCAATCGATTGTATTGAGCTAATAAAGTGGGAAATTTTTTCAAGTCTTCCCGTAGCAGTTGTTCTTTCTGCGCCAAACTTTGGTCTCTTGCGGCTAAAGCAAACAGGTTTGTTTGGGTTTCTACTAGGGTGCTAGCAAGATTAAGGTCTGTTTGAGAAAGCTGTCCTTGGCTGAGCAATTCACCAGTATTTACGCTACTTGCATCAATGTTACTTCCTCCCAAAGCTCTTCCTACTTCTTGCTTTAGCAGCTGCTTTTGTTCTGCTAGCTGTTCTTTAAGCTTCAAAACGTCGGGGTGATTTGCCGTGAAACGTAAATTTGCTTGAGCGATCGCCAATTCAGTTTTTTGAATTTCATTGAGTAAGGATTGGTAGCGATTTGACTGACTCAAGCGAGAAGAAACGAGTGCTTTTTGAGGAGTACGTTTTAATTGTTTTTGTAAAGATGAGAGCCTTGCTTCTGCTTCTTTATATTGATTATGGGTTGTGCGTCGTTCCTGTTGAATGTTATTTAAAGCAGTTTCATAAGCTTGAGCTTGTGTTTGGGGGTCTGTCAAATTCTGAGACTTACGAAAAATTAGCAGCTGAGATTCAGCTTGATTCAACTCGTCTGTGACCTTTTTCTTCTGCGCCCTGATGACTTTTAGACCGCTTTTTAAACGCTTTTTCTGTTGTTCTTTGTTGTAATTAAGATAAACTTCCCGTATAGATTCTAATACTCTTTGAGTTTTTAAATCGTCTGTATCTGTATACTCAACTTGAAAGATTTTAGTTGCAATGTTATCATCTTTTGACCTTAATTGCTTTAAGGACAAAGCACCTTTTATCTCTTTTACAGTAATTTGCGGGTATTCGGGCTTAAGTTTTTCAACGGCTTGTTTTATAAGTGAAGAGCTACCCATTAAGTTCAATTGGGTAGCAGTATCTATCTCCACGGTAGACTCGATAAACTTGATATTTTCTTGTCCCGTTCCTTGTGCTTTTCCTTGATAATTTGGCTCTACCAACAGTTCCATTGAACTTTTATAAGTAGGCGGTGTTTTTCGATAGACATAATAACCCGCACCTACTGAAGCCAAAAATACTATCAAAAACCAAGGAAATCGCCGAATTAATACCGCAAACAGCTGCCCGTAACCCGGTTCTGAATCAGCAGCTGGATTGACATGGGGACTTAGACTGGTTTGCATCACGTTTTTAATTTCCTTAGCTAACAAATCAGGGACTGCGATCGCTGTAAGCTACTAGTTTGGTCGATGACTTGCTCAACCTTACTAAAAAATGCTTCTTCCGAAAAATTCGCTACAGCATGATTGCGGATGTTTTCATAATTCCAGTAGATTTCCCTGGCTTCTAATAAGGCAGTTTGTAGAGAATCCGGTGTTTGTCTCTTGAAAAACACTCCTGTTTTTCCAGGCACCTGAGTATCCAAAACTCCTCCTGCTCCGAAGGCGACCACTGGAGTTCCACTAGCGTTTGCTTCTACCGGAACTAACCCATAGTCTTCTAAGGCTGCCACTATTACAGATTTTGCTTTAGCAAATAATTGAGTACGTTCCAAATCGGATACGTGACCCACGAATTCGATATTTTTTAACGCTTTCGATTGTAGGCGTTCTCTCTCTGGGCCATCACCTGAAATTTTCAGTTGCCATCCCAGCCAGTTAAAAGCCTCCACTATTATATCAAGTCGTTTGTAACCTATCATCCTTGCTGATGCAAGAAAATAGTCGTCTTTTGAATTTGAATATATGAACTTACTGGTATCAATTGGATAGTTAATAACTATAGCTTTTTTCCCGTAAGTCTTTTTTATACGACGAGCAACAACGCTAGAATTCGCGATATATAGGTCTGGCTCTTGTGCGTAACTTAAGTCAACATTTCTCATTAATTGAAAAACTCTTTCAATTAACGGAGCAAAATACTGATAATCCGCATATTCTCTGAGATAAGTCTCAGTATCCCACAGAAAACGGGTAACATTATGACAAAAGCAAACATGCCGTGCCTTTGGACTTTTGCGTACAGCTTTGGCAAAACTGGTGCTACTGCTGATAATTAAATCATATTCTTGCAAGTCTAAAGCACGAAAAGCGGGAAAATAAAACGGAGCCATTAACCGAAAGTATTTGGCTGCGCCAGGAACCTGTTGCAAATAAGTGGTATTGACTATTCTTTCGCCTAAATCAATAGTTTTCTGAGCATCATATAAAGATGTAAAAATATCTGCTTGAGGAAAACGTTTACAAAGTAACTCAAATACTCTTTCTGCGCCTCCCCGTTGAGTTAAATAATCATGAACTAAGGCAATTTTCATTTTTTTCCCTATTAAATTACAGTTCGGCTGTAAGCAATATTTAAATAGTCGATATTTTTATGTGAATGCTTGGCATTATTATTTTACTGTTGACAAGTAACTTTAATTTTTAAAAAACATTTCGTAAGATGAATATATTGCTTGCTTAAAGCTCGAAGGTAAGTTGGGTGTTTGAGATTTATAAGCTGCAATTGCTTGATGCTTTTTATGTTTAAAGTTACCTATAGATAATCGGTAAGCACTAACATTTTTATGAAAATATTGATGAGAAGATAGAGGGTTTCGCCACATCATCCAAATTGGATATTGCAAAAGCTCTATCTGCATTTTTGACTGTTCAATCGCGCTCTGCACTAAATAATAAGTGGCTTCATGGTCTGGATGTCCATCCTGGTGATGTGGAACGTAAACTTCTTGGGGTTCAAAGGATTGAAGAATTTCAACTAATTGAGCAGTTAATAAGTTGTGTTTTTCTGAAGACAAATGAGCTAAAGAACCATCTGTTTGATTCAGAAATTCCGCTTGTGAAGCTTCTATTCCTAAAACTTCAAGAGCTTTGTGAGCTTCTTCTTGGCGATATTGAATCACATTCTCTGGATGCACCCAATCTGGTTTGCTACCGTAGCGCCCATCTGTCAGAAACACCACTTTAACTGGTATTCCTAACGAACGCTTAAGAGCAATCATTCCTCCACAACCTATAGTTTCATCATCTTGGTGCGGAGAAAATACTATTGCTGGTTTCTTATTAGCCTCTAAAGGTTGGCTTTTCAAACGTAGCAACCAGTTATAAAGTATATTATAGTTCGCGTCTCTAACGACTGCTCCTAAAGCTATTCGCAATTGATTTAAAGACAGTTTAAGCATAGGTTAATGACTCATTTTTGATACCGTATTCCAGCATAATTTTCTCGATTGTTTCTCTGTAAACGCGAGCAAAATTTTCTCTCGTGTGAGTTTCTCTAACAAAAGTCCAAGAATTCTTAGCCATTTGTTCGAGTTGCGATGCATCTAGTGCTGAAATATTTTGAATGGTCTGCTTAATTTCTTCTACAGAATTTTCTTTGAAAATAATGCCATACTCATCGCTAATATCTACGCTAGATTCATAGCTCACGATAGGAATCAGACCAGTATGCATACAGTTGATTACACATCCACCACCACCTTCGGAACATGATGGATAAGCAATTGCCAAACAGTTGTTAACTATGTCTAGAAAATTTTGAGAGGTAACATCAACCCAGCCAATTGTATGAATGTTAGGAGTTTGATAAAGTTCTTGATAAAAAGCTGTTTCAAATTCTTTTTCTTTATTAATCGGACCGCAAATAAATAGATGGTAATCTGGCATTTGAGAAAATGCATCTAGAAGTAAATCCAATCCTTTATGAACTAAGCCGCCACTACCAAACCAAAGAAAGTTTTTACGGCAGGCTGTAAAATCTTTGTTTTCTGCCCAAGGGTATAGTGTCGGAGCAGAAATAGGAATTCGGTACAGCGGTTTATTTGCGTATCTAAATGTATCCATCGTAAACTCGTTACCGAGAACGGTAGCGCAATCGGCGTATTCGATGGCTTGGTTCGGTTGCTCGAATCTTCGGGGATTTAAAGTAATACCGCGTCTTTGCTGCAATCCTAGTAACCTATTAGCTTCGGCAGCATTATGAAATAAAATGTGGGCTGCATCGGAATGAAATATTTTTATGCAATCTTTATTTAAAAATGGTATGCACCTTTCTAGATTCCAACGTGTTTCGATAAAAAAGGTATAGTCTTTTTTAGGGACAAACACATCATTGTAGAACCATATCACGTCAACGTTATAGCCTAGGTCTAAGAACGTTTTAGCCATTTGCAGGCATTCCCAATGTTGTGTATGGGAAGTTGGAATGGGTTGACCTGGCTTCAAATTAAATGGACTTAGAACGTATGAAAGCAGTACATTGCCTACTGCCGATCTATTCGGTTTGAGCGAAATCATCCGCCGCCTTTCGAGACGACCTTGTATTTTATCTGCTACAAAAGCAACATTCTCTGTTACGCGCTTAACTAAATTGGTTTTCATAAATGCCCCGCAAACAAAGCTGAATAAAGTTTTGACTAATCGAGAGAAATTTGATGTTGTGCAATGAAGAAGTTCTTCACTACACACACAACTTTTTCTTCTGCGCTACTTGCGTAAAATGATAACGTAACGCATCTCTTTACAAAAGCATTATTTATCTAGCTATTGCTAAGGTTTTAGATGGAGCAAAATAAGCGTTTTGTTCCTGACGTAGTTTGTCGCAGAGTCTACCTTGTGGTAATTCTACGTCATCGTAGGTAAGAACTTGGTCTTTGGAAATGTCTCGTTTTAAACGACATCCTTCCGCTAATCCCATTGGTAGCAAATTTTGCTCGCGAACTACTTCGGCATTTTCGCATTGCCCGTAGGTCATATAGAAACCAATTCCATCAAGGGTATCTCCCGCTTTAAGATCGATTTTGGCCGTGGTAACTACATCTACCAGAGGACCACCCAAAGGAGACATGACAGCGTCGCCGAACAGTACAGCACGAGCTACTGACAAAGGTACTTCAAAATGGCACAGGTGATAGGGAGTATAGAAACTGTAAAGAGGACCTTCTCCCAACTTATAAAGGTTGAGATAGTGTTGTTGTTTTGGGTCATCGTGAGTTGCAAAAACAAATACCCCAGGACCAGGCTTGGCTCCAACGACGTAATCTACAATACCGCCTAGTTCTTTCAACTGCTCTATGTCATACATTGATGTCATTTCATCAACATGACCTTTGAAGTCGTAGCCCAGCATTCCTCTTTGAGCAACTTTCATTCCGGTCGCGTTAGCAACAATCGCTTGCTCGAAGGAAATTTTAGTGCCGTCGGCAAAGCTAGTCACCATGTGAGGTTTTTGTCCCCAACGTTTAGCGAATGCTTCTTGGGTGGTGGGATTGCGATAGGGGTCTTGCAAACCCTTGATGTTTCCGCAAAGCAAGGGAGTTAAACCAATACTTTTAACGAACCGATAGAGGTTCATTTCTACTCCAGGTTGGTCGCCATCGCAAGCAGAAAGAATAACTCCGGCTTTGTCGGCATAAAGTTTTAAAATAGAACCAATAGTACCGTCGAGTTCGGCATTCATCATAATGATATGCTTGCGATGATTGATAGCTTCCATCACAACATGAGCGCCAAATTCAATCGCTCCAGTTACTTCGATAATTGCATCAATACCTTCAGCACGACACAGCAACATTGCATCTTCAGTTACTGCGTATTCACCTTTTTTTACAGCATCTTCCAATTCGGCTACATTGAAAATTTCTTTAATATCTTCAATTCCCGCTTCCGTATAAGCTCGTTTTGCAGCATCTACACTACGGTTAGAAATAGCCACTAACTCCATTCCAGGAACAGAATTAGCAATTTGGTTCGCAATTCCGCGACCCATAAAACCTGCACCAATCATTGCTACCTTGACTGGGTTTCCTGCTTCGGCACGTTTTTGTAAAGCGTTGTCTACGATCATCATGAATTTAACTCCTGCTAGATATCCTGGTTTGAGAAATAACTTTTTTTGTTTTCTTGATTTAGGTTCCCAGGATGACTCTGGGAACTAGGTTTTAAAGAATTTACCTTTTCGCGATCGCAAACTATATTTAGATGTATATAAAAATAGTATTTACGAAGCACCACCAACGGTCATCATTCTCATCAGAGGCCATTTGGTATCTTTTTCTGACATTTCAGTTGCTTCCAAAGGCCATTGAATATTGAAGAATGGGTCGTCGTAGCGTAAACCCTTTTCATATCCTGGAGTATAAAATTCACCTACCATGTACATAACTTCACAGCCATCGCTTAGAGCTTGGTAGCCATGAGCAAACATTTCCGGTACGTACAAAGCACGATGATTATCCGCTGTTAATTCCACACCGAAATGCTGTAAGTAAGTAGGAGATTCTGGACGCATATCGATAATTACGTCATAAATAGCACCTTTAGTACAGCGAACTATTTTTGTTTCTGCTGCCGGTTGTGTTTGATAATGCATTCCCCGCAAGGTACCTTTTTTATGGTTAAAAGATAAATTGCACTGAGCAACTACTGGCTTTAAACCATGTGCCTCAAGTTCTTTGGCGCAGAAAGTCCGGGCAAAGAAACCACGGTGGTCTGGTTTTCGCTCTAGGTCAATGATATAAGCCCCTTTAAGTTCGGTTTCGGTAAAAATCATGACAACCCTTGTGGAATAATTTGATGTTTGGATGTGGAAGTACGGGATATGGAATTACCCGTACCGATTTGATTCAAGATAGTCAAGCTAGAAAGTTATTACTTCTTAGCCCAGAAGAAATCTTTATCAATTTGTTGAGTGCGAATCAAATACTCTAACTGCTTTAAACGGGTAAATCCTCTAGAGAAAAATATCTCTTCGGTCATATCTATTTGGTTAAAAACTTCAAATAATTGCTTAGCTCCTAAACGAGCATCCCAATCGCATTTAAAGCCTGGTAAAACGGTATTGATTTTTTCAAAAGAAACTCGGTAGCTGCGGTTATCAGAAGCATTGTCACCAAAACTTAACTTACAGCCAGGAAAGGCTTCGGCAACAAATTCGGCAATTTCCTTAACTCGATAATTATTAGCGGTATCTCCAACGTTAAATATTTGATTGTGAACGATATCGCGGGGAGCTTCCAAAGCACAGATAATAGCTTTAGAAATATCTAAAGCATGAACTAACGGTCTCCAAGGAGTACCATCGCTGGTCATTTTGATTTCTTTGGTAGTCCATGCTAAACCAGCTAAGTTATTCAGAACGATATCAAAACGCATTCTTGGGGAAGCACCGAAAGCAGTTGCATTCCGCATGAAGGTAGGAGAAAAATCATCGTTGGCGAGGGGCTTAACATCTCTTTCTACCATCGTTTTACATTCTGCATAAGCGGTTTGTGGGTTAACCGGAGACTCTTCGGTAACATCACCCTCGGTAGCAACGCCATAAACGCTACAGGAAGACATATATACGAAGCGACGTACACCTGCTTGCTTAGCTAGCTTGGCAAGACGAACCGAACCTACATGGTTGATATCGTAAGTAATCGTTGGTGATAATTGTCCGGTAGGATCGTTGGATAGTTCGGCCATATGAACTATAGCTTCTACCCCTTGTAAATCCTCCAAGGAGATATGACGAATATCTTTGTTTAAAGTTTTAGCAGTGGCTTCGGTGCCGTTGTACAACCAACCAACTTTGTAGTAACCAGTGTCTACACCAATAACTTCATGTCCCCGTTCAATTAACAACGGAGCTAACAGACAACCGAGATAACCTTCTGTTCCAGTTACGAGAATTTTCATTGATTTTTATTCCTATTAATTATTAGTCATTCAATTTGGAATTTTTTACGAAATCAAACTTTTAGCAATTAACCGCTGCTGGTTTGAGATGTTCTTGTTCGGGAATTTCTGCGGCTACAGCTTTGCCAATTTCGATAGAAGAGGTAGCTGCTGGAGAAGGAGCATTGCATACATGAACGGAGTTTTGACCTTTGACAATCAAAAAGTCGTCTACTAATTTCCCATTATTCATTAATGCCTGAGCGCGAACCCCTGCATGGGTAGGAACTACATCTTCCGAGCGAACTTCAGGAATCAGTTGTTGCAAGCTTTTTACAAAGGCTGCTTTGCTCCATGACCGAATAATTTCCTTAATGCCTTCATCTGAGTTTTTTGCTGCGAGCTTCCAAAAGCCTGGATAACTCATTACTTCCGCAAAATCACGCAAATTAAAATCTGTTTTCTTATAACCTTCCCGCTTCAGGCTAAGCACGGCATTTGGTCCTGCATGAACCGTACCGTCTATCATTCTGGTAAAGTGAACGCCGAGGAAGGGAAAATCTGGGTTGGGAACCGGGTAAATCAAACCTTTTACCAGATGACGTTTTTCTGGAGTTAGTTCGTAGTATTCACCGCGAAAAGGTACAATTTTTGCCTGGGGATTAACTTTTCCTAACTTGGCTACACGGTCGGAATACAAACCGGCACAGTTGATTACGAAACGGGTTTCAAAGCTGCCGTTGTTTGTTTCTAGAACCTGATTTTGACCGCTAGCAACTATTTTCTCAACTTTGGTGTTGAATTTAATTTCGCTGCCTTGTTTTTGGATAATTTCAGCGTATTTCTGACAAACTTGCTTGTAATTTACAATCCCAGTTGATGATACCCAAATTCCGGCAACGCTAGTTACGTGGGGTTCTTTTTCTTTAACTTCTTCGCTGGTGATTTTTTTAACTTCTAAACCGTTTTCTAAACCTCGCTTATAGAGATTTTCCAAACGAGGAAGTTCTTCAGCAGAAGTTGCAACAATTACTTTACCGCAGACTTCATGGTCAATGCCGTGTTCTTGACAAAATTGCACCATAGAGCGGCAACCTTCACGGGAAAATTTGGCTTTGAAGCTACCAGGCTTATAATAAATACCCGAGTGAATAACACCGCTATTATTTCCTGTTTGATGAAACGCGACTTGATTTTCTTTTTCCAAGACTAAAATTCTTGCTTTAGGATAGCGTTCTCCCAAAGCCATGCCGGTAGAAAGACCGACTATACCCCCACCTATAATCGCGAAATCATACATTTTTTAATCGGCTCCCCTGTAACTTAAGTAATCAAAACTAATCAAACAATTAACAATAATCAAATAGATTTAGGTTGCAAGTTTAAAGTTATTCGTTACATAATCGATAACTTAGAACTTTTGTAAAGACGTAACATTGCTACGTCTCTACAACTGATTTACCAAACCTTCCAAGGAGCTTCGTTATTCTTCCAGAGGTTCTCTAAATAATTTCTATCTCTTAAAGTATCCATAGGTTGCCAAAAGCCATCATGCTTGTAAGCTGATAGCTGTTCCATATCAGCTAGTTTTTCCAATGGCTGTTTTTCCCAAACGGTGGAATCATCTTCAATAAAGTCAATTACTTGAGGTTCTAAAACGAAAAATCCACCGTTTATCCAAGCATTATCCCCTTCTGGTTTTTCACGGAAACTAGTGATTTTTGTTTGCTCTTGTCCTAGAACAATTGCGCCAAAACGTCCCGGTGGCTGTACTGCACTTAAAGTCGCTAAGGTCTGCTGCTCTTTATGAAATTTAATAATATTAGTGATATTAACGTTGCTAACACCGTCGCCATAGGTAAAGCAAAAGGTTTCGTTGCCAATATGCTCTTTAACTCGCTTTAATCTTCCACCAGTTAAGGTATTGTCGCCAGTATCTACTAAAGTGACGCGCCAAGGTTCGGCATAACCTGAATGTACGTTCATCTGATTAAACCGCATATCAAAAGTTACGTCTGACATATGCAAGAAGTAGTTAGCAAAATACTCCTTAATAACGTAGCCTTTGTAACCGCAACAGATAATAAAATCATTAATACCGTGAGCGGAATAGATTTTCATGATATGCCAAAGAATTGGCTTACCACCAATTTCTACCATTGGTTTCGGTCTAACGCTAGTTTCCTCACTTAAGCGTGTACCAAGACCTCCAGCCAAAATTACTGCTTTCATAAAAACTGCCTCTAATTTTTTTTAGGTAGATGATTGAATAGTTCTGTTATTGTTCGGATTGAGAAAAATGGTTTTTTATTTTCTCAGTATATAATCTAACCGTATTTTTACTGGAAATTATAAAGGCTAGATAAATATAGCTGTTTTATCTGTAAAAAAATGAAAAAGCTTGTTTATGTCATAAAACCACGATTAAAAGCTTTCAATTGTGGCAAAATAAAAACCACAAAATTTCTTTATATCTCTCAATAACGTTGAGTGCAAATCAAGTCATACAAGTAAAATTTGATATGTAAAATCACAGAAAAAGAATCGATTAATTAACAATAAATTTTCTGCGTTGTTTGTCTAAAGAGTTATTATATCAAGTCAGGATAATTACGTATTATTCTCTGATAAAAATTAAAAAACAAAGTTTCTTTTCTATAATCAGACCATTTTTAAGAAAATCTAGGGCTAATTTCATTCATCTGCTCTAGCTTGTTCGCAAGCTTAGAGAACAATTACACGAGCTAAACTAATTCTTTATCTATCGTGTTTCCGGAAGGTAATCTCCTTAAATAGTTTTCATATTCAAACTATTAGCGGCTTGTACTTTATTTCCGTCTTATATTTCCGACAGAACGAAATTAGTGTCATTTGAAGCAAACAATAAAGAGAATCCAGATAATACTCTATTCTTTCATAATGACAATACAATCAAAAGCAATATACCAAGTAATAATTAATATAGAATCAATAAATACTGTAAATTAATTTAACTTATATTTGTAAGTAATATTGCGAGTAATGTGTAAATAAAATAACTCGTGTAATCTAATTTTTACCTGCACCTGCTTTTTTCACATAGAATTTGTTTTTTATTTTATGTTCCTAAGAATCTTTATGTTTGCTAATAAAGGAGAACAGCAGCAAACAATCTGTAAAGGTTTTCAGTTTAATGCAACGCCGGATTTACGAACTAATTAAAGTAAAGTATGAATAGCCCCCCAACACCCAATTCTGGGGGAGAAATATAATTTAAAGTCCCCCAAAGAAGGGGGGATTAAGGGGGCTACCGTTAGACAGTAATAATAAATTCATATCTCAATTCAGCAACGCCAAAATTAGTATGCCCATCCTCGTGATAATGTCGCTGCAGTGAAACATATTTAAAAACTTCTAAGTAGGTTGGCGTTGAAAATTGTAATTAGGATAGGCAGTAGGGGTAAGAGTTTAAGGCTAATTAACATTCTGTTACATGATTCGGTTTATTTATGCCGACTTACTTACCCTTAAGCGTTTAGTTTTGAAAGCTTTTAGTACATTACATTTTCAAAAATAAAATAATCCATGAGATAGTATTCTTTTAGAATTAGTTTCCAATTTTCGGAGTCAGGCTGAGCTTTCCCGAAAATCAACAAGGTTTTTACTCCTATCCTGGTTCTATAATTACCGAATGATCGAATGGGGAAAAGAAGGAGAAATTTTATAGCTAATCGCTCTTGTGTGGAAAGGGGGTAATACGTTGTTATATGCAGATCTAAAATTGATTGCAAGGCGGGAAATGCAGCTTGTCTAGAATGGTGTAAGAAGTCAGTTGCATTCAACCAAAAAGGGTTGACTCGTTTTAAACGGTTACTTAATAACCTTTCTAATCTCGCGCACCAATAGGAAATTGTGACAATTGCGTAATATAAGGTTCGGTTAATTACTTTCTATATATTTGAGAAGCACTCTTGTTTATTACTAATTACTCATTACCAGCCCTCATAAATATGATAACTAACCGGACATGATATAAGTCCTAGGATGCTTAATAAGCGCGGATGCCATATACCGCATCCGCGCTTATTACTCAAACCAAGAAAATTGTAATGCAAAAATTGAACTGCTATTAATTGTTACCTCTAAAGGTATTGGACATGGCAGAGTTCAAATAATCCTTATCGCTGTATGACACTGGTTTTTTGAAATAAAGTATCGCACTTATTGTCAACAACAACACAGATGCTGCTAAGTGCTTGCTGATAATTATCCATGTCATCTTTTTCCAGCGAGATTTTTGCTGCCTTTTGTAAATCGTCTATTGCTTGCTGACGATATCTATCAGACTTACCTCCGCCATATTGTGCAAGCTCGTAGCGAACTAAGCCTCGTTTTAAATAAACTTTCGGCAATTTACCATTCAGTTGCAATGCTTGGTTAAAATCTGCCAGAGCTTTTTTGTATTCTTGCTCGAAGTTACTACTATATTGAGCTAATTGATAGCGAACTAATCCTCTTTGATAAAAAGCCTCTGGTCTGTTCGGATTAATTTGCAATGCTTTATTAAAGTCATCAATTGCTCTTAAATAATCTTTCTGGGAATCACCGCTGAATTTAGCTATTTGAGAACGGACAATACCCCGTCTAATGTATGCTTCTACTTCATCGCGGTCAATTCTAAGTGCCTGGTTATAATCTTCAATTGCTAATTTGTACTCTTTATCGGGGTCGCTGCTATATTCGGCGAGCATATAACGGACATTGCCACGATTTACAAAAGCTTTTATTGCATTTGGATTTAATTTAAGAGCATGAGTGTAATCTGTAAGGGCTGCTTCGTATTCTTTTAAGTTATAGTGCGAATTGCCACGATTCACGTAAGCCTTGGCACTATCAGGTTTCTTTTGGATTGCTTGAGCAAAATTAGCAATGGCTTCTTCGTATTTTTGCCCTTTATAAGCTGCACGACCTTCTTTGTAATAATCTATAAAGCTACTTTTGCTTTCTGCTGATTTGGAACTGATTAAAGTTTGTTGAGCGTATTGATTCTCTTCAATACTAGATGTTGTAAATTTTGTAACTATATCTAAATAGCCTAATGTCAAAAAGCCAAGCAAACACAAAAGAACCGGGTAAAATTTCGGTTTCGTATTTGAGGGATTGTAGGAAATCTTTCTACCAAGTTGTGGCGAACGACGCTTGGGAGTAACGTATCTAGATGTACCTACAGTTGCAGCAGTTCGCCTTCTGGGCACTGTAGTAGTTCGTCGGCGCTTTGGTCTGGGGCGGGGCTTTAAATGTTGTTTGTTGGCGACATCTTGAATTGATGGGAAGGGGTCTCTTCCACCCAATTTAGCACTACGTTCGCACCAAGGACATTTATGTAGGTGATTGCTGTAAATATGTTGCGGATTTTTCTGACATGTACGCAGGGCATCTTCAGCTTCAGCTAATGCCATCAGCCACGTTTGGGCGTTCGGACGAATATTGGGGTTGTAGTGACCATCTTCAAAACAACGTACAAAAAGTTGTTGCAAGGTCGGATGAAGAATATCCCAAGATGGCGCAATCGGTGTAGCAGAATAAGGTACGCGCCGATTCACACTGTAAGTAAAATGCCCTTTGGCAATCCGTGCTTCGTATGGTGGCGGCTCCCCTACACTTTGGTAAATTCCAGAAAATGGATGAGTACCTTCCATTAAAAGCTGAAATATTAGTACTCCTAAACCAAACAAGTCGTGAGGGGTAGAGCGATCGCACTCTGAGAAAGTTTTGTTTTGCAGTTCTGGAGGGGTAAATTCAGGCTTACCTACGGGAGTACGATATACGATATCGCTACTTGGATCGCGAACTTGAAAAGAGTCGGTATCTACTACGGTAACCAAAGCCGTATCGCTAACTAAAATATTTGATTCGTTAACATCACCAACACAATATCCAGCTTGATGTAGAGCAGCAAAAGCCGCAGCCAAATTACGGGCAGTGCGAAGCAGGTACTGATAATTAAATAAAGGACAATGCTGTCGTCGAGTCCTTGGGTTATAAAAGTCAATGACGGGACGCATTCCCCGAATGCGCGGCATCGTAAAACCAATAATATTATTACTACCGTCTGCGGCGCGAATCAGTTCCGAAGGCCAAGCAATCGAAATATGTCCTAAAGATGCTGTTGGATTAGAAGGTGGATGAAGAACCATCACCTCTAATTTACGAGCCTTTTCGATGTCTGGCTTATGGTAAATTTTAGCTACCGTTTCAGTATCTGATGGTACTGTGTAGATGCACGCTTCGCCACCACGCCCCAAACTGACGTTTAGGTTCATGCTCACAATTTTTTGATTGGGAAGACAGTGTAGTACCTGCATTTTTAAATTACACTTTTATTGTTTAAAATTGACTGCGGTTCAACAGTATCGTTAATGGATTTATTATTCGCTTAATGCTGCTATTATTAAAGTTAGATCGTCATCGGTTCGTTGAGTTATTTTTTCCGAACGTAGAAATTTAACTAGTTGCTCTTTAGCTCCTTTCAATTCTTCAGCATTGGCTACAAATTCAAATAAAGGTAGAAAAAATGGCTTGTGCGGCAAACCTACAGACATATTTATCGCCAACATTTGCAGCCCGTCAGTAAGAAGTGCAATATTAGTAATACCCTGTCGCCATACATTTACCTGCACTGAATCTAAAGCAGTCGGTGAAGTTAAAAAACTAGTTTCATTAATATATTCGCCACTATCAGGAACTGTTAAAGCTGTTAAATTACCCATACTGTCTTTAGCTACTGCTACACCATCCCCTATTTGAGCAACGACGGCGACTATCGGTGTAGCCACCACAATAATTAAAGTCGTCGCTAAATCTTTAGGTGGTCGGTTTGAAGCTATTGCTTCTTCCTCTACTGCTGTTTTTGCAGCTAAGATTGCTTCACTTAATAACGACCTTGCCGAATTATCTGAAGCCAGAGTATCTTGATTAATCCGCTTGACAGATATATTCTCAATTGCCGCTTCTACAGCAACCATTGCTCCAACCTTCCCCAAACTCGCACTTCCGGCACCATCTGCTGCGGCTGCGACCAAAATATTATCTGGTAACATTTGCCAGTGATGAGCATCTTGACAAAGTTGGGAATTCCTAACGTGGCTGGTGCCACAAACTGATGCTCCTACTACCCGCCAATGAAGCTTTTGTATTGAACTGTTCATATGCTTACCAATTTTTCGGGCTGTTTAACTGCTGTACTTGCACTATATTAAACAGAACCCCAACCAATTGGCGGTAGAGCTACTTGTTCGTCCACTTTTGAATGGGAAACTGCTGACATACTAGCAGATAACCAAACAAACATTTCAACAAAATTTAATCCATTTAGTTTTAAGGGGGTACGTACTGCTAACTGACTCAAACGCGTCATATTGGCATTTTCCACTCCGACAGAGAAAAATGCAACACGTTTGTTTGTTTCATCACTCTGCAAACGCTGTGATGCCTGTTCTACTTCTTCATCTGGTTCTCCTTGTGGTTCGCCATCAGTAATCATAAATATCCAAGGACGATAGTAAGCGACACCGTTAGAGCGATATTGACCTTTACGTTCTTGAATCAAATCTAAAGATTTATGAATACCAGCACCCATATTAGTTAATCCTTGTGCTGTTAATATAGGCGGAGTAAATTGATCGGCAGTTACAAAATCTTGAACTACGTTGATATTGCTATCAAAAGTAACTATAGATACTTCAACTCGTCTTGACGCTAATGGGTTTTTCGTCAGTTCGTCCTTAAAACTAAGTAAGCCTTGATTTAAAGCTTCTATTGGCGCTCCTTGCATCGAGCCAGATGTATCTAACAATAGTACGCACGGACAACGAGGTTCCGGATTTTCCGCGAAATCAACTACTTCGTCTAGTCTTAAGGTATCTGACATAACTTTCGATGTTCTCTTGAAGGTCGAATGGTTCTATTTTCAGTTGTGCAAAGTATATAGTTTAAAGCCCTAAAGGAACCATTATTGTGGCACTTTAGACTATAGAGTTTTTTACAATAGTTCGTAAGTTACTAATGCATTATTACTTATAAAGTTAGACATATCTTTACTTTTATTTGATTAAATCATAAGCATTTGTCTGGAAATTATATTATCAATGCCTTTAACTTAATGGGTTTATATACATAATAAATCTAGAATACAATAAATTCGGCATGAGTGCATACGTGGAAACTTAAAGATTATATGTAGAAAAAACCTAGATTAGATGAAATACTGAAAACCCCAAACTTAATCTCTTATTAAAAAGAGAATTAATTAACTGATATTAAAAATCAAAAGTAATTTTTGATGCACCTATATTTTTGCTTCGTATATTGTAAAAACAAATGTAACAATCAAACTGTGATGTATTATTTTTAGCTGGTAATATATCCATGTAAGAAGAGGACTGAATGCTTCATACTGAATATCTACTCTTTATACTTAATTCGATTCAATTGATGTTTACAAATATTTTGTCTTATTTACTCTAATCCTCTATCCTATATGAATAATTTTGCGACTTTCACAAAATTGCCTCCTTTAAGTTTGTTAAGACACTTGTCTAGTTGCTTTGAGAATACTTGCTTACAAGTTCAAAGCCATTCAGTTAACTGGTGGATTTACTTAGAAGAAGGAAAAATCGCTTACGCAACTCATTCAATAGAACCTTTTGACAGGCTGGAGCGTCATCTACGTCGGCTTTCAGTTCAGGTTCCAGCTTTAACCAGTGAAATTCGCGTACAGTTACGCATGATGTTTGAGCCGGATTCCCTGCGGAAGCCGGATAAAGCTGTAGACAATTCTTCAGAATCAATATCTTCTCAACAACCATCTGATTATCAAGCTATTTGCTGGCTAATTGCTCAAAGATATCTAAATCCGACTCAAGCAGCTATATTAATTCAAGAATTAGTTAAAGAAGTTATTGAATCATTTTTATTAATACAAAAAGGTACTTACGAATTTCATCAGAATTTAAGTTTATCTCCAAAAATTTGCCGACTTGATGCCGAAAAGTTATTATTATTTTCTCAGGAAAGGTTGCATTCTTGGCACGATTTGAATCCACAAATTACTTCTCCATTTCAGCGTCCTTATCTGTGGATTAATACAAACACTCAAGTACAAAAAATCTCGGAGATTCAACCAAATCTAGTCAATTGGATGAAGGGATTTAGCTTGCGTCATCTTGCTGTAATTATGAATCAAGATGAACTTGTATTAGCACGAAGTTTATACCCTCATATCCAAAGTGGAGCTATTCTACTGCACGAACCAGATCCACCTTTTGATAAGCTTCCTAAAACTGATACTTTATTATTTGGACCTCCTGTTAAGGTAAAGCAAGATAAAAAAGAGGAAATAACTGATTCTAAAGAAACTAAAGTAGAGACAAAGCCGGAAACAAATACTAAACAAAAACAGAACGTTGCCGTTACAAAGCAGCAGATACCTGTTAATAAAGTAACAATTAAACAGGAAACAAAGCCTTCTTCTATAGAGAAAGCTGACAAACAGGCGCAAGTAGATAATATTAAGCCTATTCCTCCTGGGACAACCGTATCACCGCAGAAAGTTTATAAAATTGTTTCTGTTGATGATAGTCCGGTAATGCTTAAAGAAATTAGCCGCTTCCTGGAAGACGAAAGTTTTTCTGTTGTAACTATTGATAATCCTTTGAAAGCTGTGATGTCAATTATTAGGCATCAGCCAGATTTAATTTTATTAGATTTAAATATGGAAGGCATTGACGGTTATGAATTGTGTCGGATAATACGAAACAATTCAAAATTCAAAAACACTCCCATTATTATGGTTACGGGAAGTAAAGGATTTGTGGATAAAGTCAAGGCAAGATTAATGGGAGCAAGTGGTTATTTGACTAAACCTTTTACTCGTGCAGATTTACTCAAAATAGTATTTATGCATTTGACTTGATTAATTGTAGCAATATCAGCTATAACTCATTGTTCAAGACATCGATATGGTTCAAGCAAATTACTACTGAATATAGATATTGAGGACACAAAATGGCTACAGTTTTAGTTGTTGAAGATACTCCTTCTCAACTGGAGTTAATGAACATCTTTTTACAGGAAGGTGGATATGAGGTCATTAGAGCAACTGATGCTAAAGACGGCTTAGAAAAAGCTCTGCTATATCAACCAGATGCAATTATTACAGACGTTGTCATGCCGGGAATGAGCGGTTTTGAATTTTGTCGTAAGCTAAAACGTAACTTAGATACAAAAAAGATACCGATTATTTTTTGTAGTTCTAAAAACAAAGATATTGACCGCATTTGGGGAATGAGGCAAGGGGCTGATTTTTATCTCACGAAACCTTTCACCAGACAGCAACTAATCGGTGCTGTAAAATCAGTTGTTATTTAATAATTCCACCGAACTTAATTTATTCTATAGTGTATCTACCTAAAATTCAATATTGCTTTCCAACTGCGTTAACAAAGATTAACGCTTAATTTTTGCCATTTAATAATCTGACACTTATTAATTTTATAACTTTTCAAACTTATCTAACTTGATAATATAAAAAATACTATATATCTATGTTTTTTGTTATACAATTTCTCTAAATACTATTTAGCTGAAAACTGATAGTTTTAAATAATTGATACCGAAGATAATGTTTGTTTAATTACTTATTAAATTACTAGTACCAAACTTTATTGACAAGCTCGATCCGCATCAGCAACCTAGTTTTTTTGTAAAAATCGGGCTTATTCACGATTGAAATTTGTGCAAATCTTGCGATAAAAAACGGATAATTGAGATTGCAATACTCGTGAATTGGATTAACCCGGTAAAAACAAGAATGCCTCATTCCCCATTGCCAATACTCCATTCCCATTTAAAATAGTTTTTGCGTGTTTATTTAATCGCTATTTTTAATCGGATAATCATAGATATTCCATGCGTATTTCTTTAAATTGGTTGCAAGAGCTTGTAGAGTTACGTTTAAACCCAGAAGAACTAGCAGAAACACTGACAATGGCGGGGTTTGAAGTAGAAGATATTGAGGATCGTCGCACTTGGGCAGATGGTGTTGTAATCGGGAAAGTTGTCGAACGAGAACAACATCCAAATGCTGACAAATTAAGCGTTTGTCAAGTTGATGTCGGGAAGGGCGAAAATTTAAATATCGTCTGCGGTGCTGCTAACGTCCGTGCAGATATATATGTGCCTGTTGCAACAGTAGGTACTTACTTACCGAATAAAGATTTGAAGATTAAACCCGCTAAATTACGCGGGGTACCTTCTCAAGGAATGATTTGTTCTTTGGAGGAGTTGGGTTTACCTACCGATGTAGATGGTATTCATATTTTTTCTGGGGATAACATCCAAATTGGTGATGATGTACGTCCGCTATTAGGTTTGGACGATGTGATTTTAGATGTAACTGCTACGGCAAACCGTGCCGATGCGTTGAGTATGGTGGGGATTGCGCGAGAGGTAGCAGCGATAACTGGGGGTAAACTAAAAATTCCCGATCCAGAAAAAGTTTCTGTTGCTCAAAATGCGGGTAGTTTCAGTATCAAAGTTGATGATACGAAGGCTTGTCCGGCATATATTGGAACAGTGATTGGACAAGTTAAAATAGCTCCTTCTCCGGACTGGTTGCAGCAAAGATTATTGTCTGCTGGAGTTAGACCGATTAGCAATATAGTTGATATTACTAACTATGTAATGTTGGAATGGGGACAGCCATTACACGCATTTGACCTGACGCGACTGCAGAGTATTGCTGCGAGCGAGGATATTAGTATTGGAGTAAGGTTTGCGAATAACGGGGAAAATTTCAAAACCCTGGATGGAAAAAGCCGCAATTTATCAACTCAGAATTTATTAATTACCGTTAATAACAAACCCGTTGCTTTAGCGGGGGTTATGGGTGGAGAAGAAAGCGAAGTCCATGACGGAACAGAAAGTTTAGTTTTAGAAGCAGCTTTATTTGATAATGTTGCTATTCGCCGCTCATCTCGCAGTGTTGGTTTGAGAAGCGAATCTTCCACCAGATACGAACGAGGAGTAAATCACGCCGAGTTAGAAGTTGCTTGTAACCGTGCTTTATCCTTGATAGTTGAAATTGCTGGTGGCACTTTAAAAGCTCAAGAAATCTCCGATACTCGTCCCGATTCAGGTTGGACTCGTTCGATTGAACTGCGTTTAGATAGAGTAAATCAAATACTAGGTCCTGTAGACTTAGGAGAAGAAGAAACTGGAGAAATTAAAGGCGGAGATGTTGAGCGGATTTTAACAGCTTTGGGATGTCGTTTAACTGTTTCTGGTGATGGTACTTGGGCTGTTAACGTACCTGCTTATCGCTATCGCGATTTAGAGCGAGAAATTGATTTAATCGAAGAAATCGCTCGTTTATATGGTTATGACAATCTTTGCGATACTTTACCGGAAAAGCCAGAAGTTGGTTATCTGCCTACAGATCAAGAATTAATTCGCAAGTTAAGAGCTGCATTCCGGGCTATAGGGTTGACGGAATTAATGCATTACTCCTTGGTTAAACCGGGAGAAGACAGGCAGGTGGTATTGAGCAATCCCTTGTTTGCAGAATATTCAGCATTACGAACTGATTTAATATCTGGTTTAATTGATGCATTTCAATACAATATCGAAAAAGGAAACGGCGCGCTTAACGGTTTTGAAATCGGCAAAATTTTCTGGGAAGAAGAAGACGGTTTCCAGGAAGCAGACACCGTAGGAGGAATCATCGGAGGTGATATTACTTCCAGTAAGTGGATGAGCGGAGGTAGTCAGAAATCCATAAGCTGGTTTGAAGCCAAAGGTATTTTAGAAAGCGTCTTTAAAGTCATGGGATTGCAGGTAGAATACCAGCCAGATAGACGCGACGATCGCCTGCATCCGGGGCGTACTGCTTCGCTTTGGGTAGGAGGCAATAGGTTAGGTGTATTTGGGCAAGTGCATCCTCAAATTCGCAGCGAAAAAGACTTACCGGATGATGTTTATGTATTTCAACTAAGTTTAGAAGTACTTTTAGATGCGGTAGACGAAGATGATATACTCACACCTAAATTCAAGTCATTTTCTACCTATCCGCCATCAGATAGAGATATTGCTTTTTTCGCACCCGTTGACTTAACAGTAGCTGACATTGAAAAAGCTATTAATAAAGCCGGTAAAAGTTTATTAGATTCCGTCGAATTATTCGATGAATATCGCGGTGAAAATGTACCCGAAGGACAAAGAAGTTTAGCATTTCGCTTAATTTATCGTTCCCCAGAGCGTACACTTACCGATGCTGATGTTGAACCAGTACATCAGAAAGTTAGAGATAGTTTGGTTGAGAAATTTGGGGTAAGTTTAAGGAGTTAAGAATTAGGAGTTAGGAGTTAGGAGTTGTACGTCGCAATTATAATCCTTTTCGTTTGAATGCAGTGCAGTTTGATACCTCACCCCGCCCATCACGGGCACTCCTCTCCTTATAAAAGAGAGGGGAAAAGCTGAAGTTATGATTTGTATTCTATTCAACTGAAAACTGCTATATTAACCTCTAACCTCTAACCTTTAACCTTTAAACTATTGATAATTATTCATTGAAAAAAATCATGACTAAATACGTAATGTGGGGCAGCTACTGCGAAAACGTTTTAGAAAAACGCGCACCTTATCGACAAGAGCATTTAGATGGATTAAAAAAGCAAAAAGAAGATGGTGTTTTAGTTACTTTAGGTCCTACAAAAGATGCTACAAAAGTTTTTGGTATTTACGAAGCTGAAGATGAAGAAACGGTACGTAAATTAGTTGAAAATGACCCTTATTGGAAAAATGGCATTTGGACTGAGTATTTTGTGAAAGAGTGGGTGCAGGCTTTTTAAAAGGTTCGTAGTTGCGCTTTAGCGCTCAAAATAAAGCGCTAAAGCGCAACTACGAACCAAAATTACTAATAATTCATTTTTTAGTTAATTTAATTTAATATGCATTTTTCCAAGGAGTCTCTTAAATGCCTGCCAAAGATATCTATCATGATATGGTGGTAAATGCTGTTTAAAAAGAAGGTTGGGTAATTACTGACGACCCTTTAAAGCTAAAATGGGGATTAAGAGAACTATTTGTTGATTTAGGAGCAAGTAAACTTCTTGCAGCCCAAAAAGGTGAGCAAAAAATAGCAGTTGAAATCAAAAGTTTCGTGAAAATTTCACCTGTAACGGATTTAGAAGAGGCTTTGGGACAATATATTCTTTACCGAAACATTTTAGAAGAAACTGAACCCTCGCGCAAAATATATTTAGCAATTCGCCAAGCAACATACAGTGAAATTTTTTCTGAACCAATTGGTAATCTAGTCGTACCAAAAAAATCTTTACAATTACTTGTATTTGATTCAGAGAAGGAGGTTGTCGTCAAATGGATAAATTAACTCAATACCGTCACTTAATTGAAAAACTATTGACCGAATATGCTGCAATTCCTTATTCTTATGGTGACTTAAAATATAAGTTAATTATTAGCCAAGATTGTAATAGTTTTGTGCTGATGACTATGGGCTGGGAAAATGGTGCAAGGGTACATGCTTGCTTGATTCATATAGATATTTTAGATGATAAAATTTGGATTCAACGCGATGGAACTGAAGATGGGATAGGTAATGATTTAGTCAAAGCTGGAGTTCCTAAAGATGATATTGTTCCAGGTTTTCATCCTCCAGAACTTAGGAAGTATGTCGAATATGCAGTTGGTTAATGTTGCTTAGTAAAGAAGATTAATTTGTTATTTATTTAAAGAATTCTTATACTACTTGCTTTAGTCATTCCAAGCTCGATAAAAATCCTGATAATTCATTTTCTCGGCACAATACCACAGCAATTTATAACAGTGTTTGGATTCTTCTAAATTATCTGTAATTTCTTCAAAAAAACAATCTTTCAACGATGCAATTAATTTAAACATTTGCTCTTTGTCAATAATCTTTTTTAAATCTTCTGCGGCGTTTTTTCTATCGGAATCTTTTTTTGCTGATTTAACCAGGTTTACTAAAATATCAAAAGCAAGTTGATTATGTGGCTGCAATTTCGCTAAGCTAGAAGCCCTACGTCTTTTACTATCGTCATTTTTCGCAGTTGCAATTCCTTCAATTAAAGCTGCAATTGCTTTTTGGTTATTTCCAGATTTATTTTTTTGTTTTCTGCGTGGAAGTTGATTTTCTTTTTTCGTTTGCTTCTTCAACTCATTGATAGAAGCGAGTTTATTTTCTGGGGAAAGAATTAATAAGTTTTCTGCTGCATATTGTTTCTGCTGTTTATTTGTTGAGGAAGTAATAATTTTTTCTAAAGTTGAAATAGCAATTTTATTTTCTGAATCGCATTTACCGAGGCTAAACGCCGCTTTTCTGCGGATAGATTCTTTTTTGGTTGATTGAATTATATTAGCTAAAGCTGCGATCGCGATAGAATTTCCTGGTTGAATTTTAGATAAACTATCTGCTGCCTGCAAACGAAAATTTTCGTGGTAAAAAGATACGATAATTTTTTCTAACGTCGAAATAGCAATTTTATTTCCCGGATCGAAAAAATTTCCTAAACTATAAGCTGCATTCCAGGTATCGAAATCGCTTTTACTTGATGCGATAAATTCTTCTAAAGCAGTTATTGCACAATTCCTATCGGTTTTTAACAAGCTAACTCGCGCACTTTCCGAAATTGGTGAAGGATATCTCCACCATCTTTTTTCTGTAGGATGAAAATAGCCAAAACGCCATTGAATCAATTGTTTTAAAATTTTTTCGCATAAAGAGCAATCTGCAAATTCGGCAATTCCTTCAGCCGCTAAAAAATAAGCTTGATAGCGATAAAATCCACCACAACCGTCTTCAAATTCGATGAGATATTTGATAAATTCTTCTTTACTTGATTGCGGTATATCATCTCTGCCAAACCATAATAGAATTACTTCTTTCCATTGATACTCGAAGATGGGGAGATTGGGAGAGGGGGAAGAATTTACGAAAAATTGCCAATCGTTTATTGCTAAGGCTGCAAAGTATTCTTGGAAAGTGGGATGGTAAAAGGCGTATACTTTTTCTCCTTGGGTTTCTGATATTCCTACTTGATTGAGCCAGCCTAGTTGAAGCGCTAAATGAAACATACCCTCATCCGGTGCGCCCAATACTTCACATATGAAACGATGCCTAAGACGGAACTTGGTTTTCTCGTTGCCGGTATGCAGAGCCATGCCCGAAGGGTTAAAAGCCATTAATGCGAGTTTGCCTAATGCTTGATTTAACTGCTTTCTCTGGGTTGATGTAGTGGGGAATCTATCTTGTTTCCATTCGTAAATTGCTTCTACAAATTTTTCGTAGAGCATGGCTTTAGTATTGGGTAATCCGCCGCGTCTTAAGCCCCAAATACGACACATTAAAGCTAACCGCAAAGGATTTTTCACGGCATCGCGAATCCTTCGACGTGCGTGTTGTTGTAATTCCGCTTGTAAATTTTCGCCTAATTCTGGATTTTCCCTAAACCAACAATTGATAAACTTGCCCATCAAATCTGAATGGTTGGCATTACCGTAAGTAAAATTTAGGTTGCGGAAAGTCTCAAAATCTTCTAAAGCATTTTTCCCAGCATCCCAAACGTTCAAACGGCAGGTAATAATTACAGATGCATCTGCTACCCAGCCTTTAAGATAATCGGCAATTTTGCTTAAAGCCAAGCTTGACTCAATCGCCATTTCATCAACTGCATCCAGCAACAACCATACCCTTCCTTGGTTAAACTGTTCGCAAAAAGCATCTTCCATTTCTGCTGAAATACGTCGCTTGCGAGTAGCTGCCTTTAACCAATCTTCAATTAAATAATCTTCTAAATTCTTTCCCTGTAAATCAGCTAGAGAAACCCAAATCGGTAAAAATTGGGTATTATCGGCTAACCAGGAGGCAATTTTTTGTAAAAGCGTCGTTTTACCGGCACCAGGTTCGCCTAAAATTGCAATACGATTACTTTCTTTTGATTCCAACTGTTGCAGAAACCTATCTAAAGTCAAAGTTTCGCTAACGTCACCATCTTCCGACTCATATAGCTGCGAACCCTTTCCTGGATGAACATCACCACCACGTCTTTCACGGTGCTTACGTTTCACTAAACCCAAAGGTACGTAAACTTCATCCAGTGCAAAAGTTACACCATCCGCACTTGTGAGGGGATTGGTAGTTAATCGTTTGTGATTATCTGCTTCTAAGCTTTGACGACAAATTTCGTTCCAATTGAGAGAGGGGGGAGAGGGGGGAGAGGGGGAAGAGGGGGTAGAGATTTTAACCGTGTCTCCTTGTTTTACCTTTCGTTTCTCCCATTCACTATCAAATTGTTGTAAATTCGCTTCAGTTTCCCAGCGAGAGTACCAGAGATTTAATGTAAAATGCCAATTTTCCGAACCACCCTTACTAACGCGATTGTCTTCAAGGATTTCGATAAAATCTGTAAATCTTTTGAGTGCCTCTTTAATTTGTTCGGCTTTTAGGATTGTTTCATCATCTTGCAAACCCGTTAATTCTTGCAAAAACCGAACCTTAGTTCTGATAACCAGACGTTTTTCTGTTAACCAGCGAACTTGAATATTAGGACGAATTGCATCAACTACAGCTTCATTACATACATCGAACTCATCGTTAGCATAAGCCAAAATAGCAAACAGCAAACGTTTTGCTCGTTTCTGAACTTGCAAACCATAGCTAACTCTTGCCATAACAGTGAACAGTGAACAGTGAACAGTTATCAGTTAACAGTTTTCACCCAGAGGTGTAGATCGTTAATTATTAAATATTAACTCTTAACTATTCACTCCTATGCTTTTCTAAAATTAACCATCTCTCTTAAACTTCTAACCTCCGCGCTCTCCACGCTCTCTGCGGTTTTTTATTCAATAATCTGGTATAGAACAAGTAACTGTTAACTGTTAACTGCTCACTGCTCACTGCTCACTGCTCACTGTTAACTGTTAACTGTTAACTGTTAATTACTTCTTTAACTACATCATCTATAGGATGCTGTTCGTCATCAAATTCTAAAGATATTTCACACCTAGTCAGCGGAAATGGTTCCAACATTTTGCCATCTTCCCAACTTTCCAATCTCCACCATAGGGTTTGAACTATCATCTCCTTATCATCTACAATTTCAAAAGTTATTTCACCAATGTTATTTAAACCAACAATTTCTGTACCGTGCCCTTTCTTACTCAGATATTCGCGATAGTTTTTTGCCATAGATAAATATTTTTCTACCGCTTCTTTACGATTTTCTCCTGGTAGTGGAGCAATTACAGAAGCAATTTCGGTATTTTCAGTTTCTGGTTTCTCTAATCCTTCATCTTTAGAGGCAAGAAAATCAATTCGATACCACCATTCAGGTTGTGCCGTAATTCCTAACTTGCGAAAACTATTTCTCTCTTTCACCAAATCAATTGTTCCGGGAGTTCCTTTAATTTTCAAAGGAGTTCGTTGAAATAAATCTTCTACAAGCAGACAATTATGACCAATATTTACTTCTTCCCCTTGTTGGTTTTCCCATCCCAAAACTTCTGCTGTTGGTAAATCGCTGTTGACTCTAATAGGAATAAAACCTTGTCTGTGAGCCGAATGACTGCCACCTATGCCCCCAACTTCATTTTTTAACGAGCTACTAGTTAACTGAGCAATTACTAATTCAGAATTTACGGTTTCTGTACTTTCAAAAGGATGTGTTGCACAATATTGCAGCCGCGCACCAAAACTGTAATGAACATCACCCGATAAAAATATTACACGGCTTTTATTATTAGGTAATGCTCTTAACGCCAATCTAGCAATCATTCTTTCAAAAGCAGTTTTATCTAATGACCAAGCTTCTGTATCAAAACCCCAAGCTGCATTACCAATTTTTTCGTAAATACCTTTAGCGATTTTTTGCAGGTTTTCTATATAAGGTACGCCGATAAAAGGACCAGGAGAAATGATAAAACTAACTTTAATATCATCCTGACGGACTTGATTTGTTATTTGTGCGTCGTAACCTTCTTTGCTTATCAAAGCCGGAAAATCAAAATCTTTACCGGGGAATTCCCTCCAAGTACGGGTATCAAGTACGATAACTTCGTAACTCGGAGCATTGACTACATAATGCCAGGTTAACGCTGCATCGGAATGAGGTACTTTTTGCGAGTTTTCTTGAATATCTGCAACCCTGGGTAAACCAACTCGTTGAGCAATATTTTCTTCAAATATTTTATTTGTTCCACCACCAACACTCCAAGCCACAGCAGCCTTAAGTAATTCTTCACCATTGGTATTTTTTTCAAACTGCTCCGGCGTATTACCCCAAGCCTGACAAATCGCACAAGCAAGCATTCCATTTTGCAATATTCTTCTTCCCAGGGGTTTATCGAGAATGCGAGAACACCAAGCCATATTCAAATACCAATCATCGGTGATTTCATGGTCATCGAATATCATATAGGTAGGAATATTAGCTAAAGCACGTCTTACACTTTTGAGAGTTGACCAAAAACTTTTAATATGTTCAACTTCTTCTTCGTAAGCCTTCTTCTCATCATTTTTAGCTTCCCAATGTTCCGAATTTACATCAACAAAATCGGGAAACAATTCAGCATCAACCCATAAAATATCGCTCCAGGCAAATAAATGCATCGCTAAATATTCGCCAAAAGTAAACAGATGACTTTTAGCAATGTTAGTAACTTTACTTAACTTACCAATACTTGCCGTAAAACCAGCTTTATTTGTAGCCAAATTATTACGATTCCCTGGATTTAATTCTTCTAAATTATCCACATCAGGTAATTTTTCCGACCATCCCAAAAGCGTTTCGCCCGCATCCATCAGCATGAAAAGTAATATGTCGGCGACATCATCCGCGTAAATTTGGTCACCAGTTAAAAACAATTGTGCTGGTCGTTTTATTGGTTCTTTTTCTAATGCTTCTTTTATCATTTTATCTACGGTAGCAAGCGCATCAAAACTTTCACCGTGGGGCTTGCGACAAGAACCATGAATAATCCGTACTTCTTTTAAATCCTTTGGAGGTAAACTAAAAGAAGGCAGTTTATATTGAGGATAAGTAATATCTTCAAGGTAACCATTGGTAGTTAATATACCAGGACTGCTAAGTAATTCACCATTGCCAAAATGTAAATCGTAGAGATAAACTTCATCATTTGTAAGTATATTTTGCCTACTCTTAGCAGTAACAGCAACAACGTGTAAATTGATGCCAATTCTTGCCGTAGTTCTAGTACTTTCAAATAAGAAATTATGATTTTTATCAAATATTGTTAAAGTGACATGACGACTTGCTTTTAAAGCCACCCATACAGTTACAGAATCCGGTTCTGTGCGTCTTAAAATTGGTCCAGCAAGAACTAGTGGTAGTTCATCAATACGTTCTCTTAATGGTGTCCATCCCATCTAACTGTTGCCCCATCTACAGCTTCTTATTCTTGTTATAACGGGTTTGGGTTAAGAAGGGATGTTTGATTGGGATTTTTTGGAGATTATTTTTTGGGGGGGGAGGATTTTATATTAGGGGAAAATACTTGGCTACGCAGGAAAAACCGACCTGCGTGGGTTCTTGTAGGGGAGGCAAAAAGCGGTGTAGATTATCTTCCCGCTTTATTGCGGTTGCGTTACGAACGCAAGTTATAACGCACTAAAGCCCTGTTAATGATGGGTTATGCTCGACGATAACACGCGGAGCAATAATGGTAAGATAAATTAGTCATATATTTGAGTAAGACTAATGCAGAAAGTCACAATCACTTTAGAAGATGACATCTTGCAATTTGTAGATTCTCAGTCAAAAGGTAATCGTAGCGCCTATATAAACGCACTTTTAGCAGAATATCGTCGTCGTAATTTAGAATCACAAATGATTACCGCTCTACAAGAGGATGCCCAAGACTCAGAATATCAAGCTGAAATTGCTGCTTGGGATGCTGTTGTAGGAGATGGTATTAATGCCTCAGAATAATTTGACTTATCGACGAGGAGAAATTCGTTGGGTAAAACTCGATCCAATAGTAGGGGCAGAAGCGCAAAAAACACGCCCTTGCTTAATAGTTCAAAATGACATCATGAACCAATATGGGCTATTAACTATTGTTATGCCCTTTCGACCGGGAAGTAAAGAAGCTCCCTACGTCGTAAATGTAAAACCAACTCCTGCAAATGGATTAGATAAAGAGCGTTTTATTGATGTAGGACAAATTCGTGCTGTAGATTATCGTCGTATTTTAGGTTTGGTTGGCGTATTAGAGGAAGAATATTGGGAATCTATTCGCACTGCGTTAAATATAGTTACTGGATTTGGATTATGAATATTGGTTGACTACAGTAAATGCTGTGGAGACGTAGCACTGCTACGTCTCTACATTTGCTGCAATAACCAACGACGAAATAATTCCACAATAATCCGCCATTTTCTCTGCTGCATTTCTTCAATGACATCATGGCGTTTCAAGGTATCAAGTGCTTCTTGTAATATTGCTTCATCAAAACCTTGTTGAGAAACTTCTCCGATTAAATTCTCATAACTCAATCCTTCTGGATGCGGTGCAAGTACCCGAAGTACAGCTTGTTGTCCATCTGCACCCTGCGCTGCTTGACTCCAAACCCCTTCAAAATAATAACGTCCACGCTTAAAAAACTCAGTATTATTGATAACTGCTTCCACATCTTCCACCGTGAAAACTGGGTCGCGCTTTCTTCCTAATTCAAAAACTTGGTCGTTGTAGCGTCGAACCAACACAAAGCCGATTAATTGCACTAAATAAGGTTGCCCGTGGGTGAATTCGTAGATTTTATCTAATGCTTCCGGCTTGTAGTCGAGAAGGAAATCTTCCTCTAGAGACGTTACATCTGGAGACGTCAAATTTAACGTCTCTACATTATTATCTGAAAATTGTACGGGATTAGCTAGAATTTGACGGGTAACAGCACGCTCCATAAAACCCACATGTATGGGAATAACGCTAGCGAAGAAAGGTTGAAAATAATCTGCTGTCATCTCCTCCAAAGTATGCAAACCTGCAAAAGCAAAAGCAACTTGAGAATTCATTTGCAACAATCCCCGCAGATAACCCAGGAAGTTTTGAGGAATTTTTTCTGCTGCAATTAGTTCTTCGATTATCTCAAACTCATCAATGGCGATAATTAAACCTTGTAAAGATGTTTCACGTAAATTCTCTACAACCTGTTTCAAATATCTTTCAAAAGTACGTTCGGGAAGCTTGAGCAATTTATCATCATCTGGAGGTGGAATATTTACTGCTTCCGAAACAGCATCACATATCGCCATCAACACTTCCCCAACTCCCTCGGAAATGTTGCCAGCATTTAACATATTGACGTAAGCTACCCGTACTCCTGAACCTACAGAATTAGCAGCATTTCGTAAAATCGAAGTTTTACCCATCCGCCTGTGACCGTAAATTACCACAGATTGCAATTGCTCACCCATCACCCATAACTCTTCAAGCTGTCTCATCACCTCTTTTCTGCCGACAAATTTTTCCCCCATAACTGGATCGCCGATAATGTAGGGATTACGGACAGGTTGGGTAATGGTGACTTCTCCTACCTCACCAGCAATTTGCAGTAAAGCTTTTTGCCAAGTTTTGGCTATATCAATGATGAGTTCCTGTTCAGCGTATTAATTCCCAGTTAAAGGACTGTTCTGCTACTTGGGAAATGCGATAAATTATTTGCTCATGAGGTATTTTACTAAGTGCATAATTAACCGCATTTACAACAGGAATAAATTGTAGGGTATAAGCAAGTAGCTGATTAACATTATATAAACCACTTTCCCAATCCTGTTGCAGCCATTTTTTTAAGCAAGGAGAAAGGTAAGGTATGGGCAGTGAAGTAATACGTAAAAAAATTAAGCTACATTTTTGTAGATATCGAATATTGAAAGATAAACCAATCAACCAACTTTCAGGATGTATAACAGTTAGGCCCATCGCCAGACCAAAAGCAATGCCCGTTAACAAATTTTCTTCAATGTAGCCAGCCACATAAAAAACTGTGCCTATTCCTATGCAAAAAACTATACTCACAAATAGACTAAAAACTACGATAGAAACTACGGCAACAATTACGCTCGCAACTAAAAGACTAGAAAGCATGCCAAAAAAAATGCCAAGTGCCATGCCATCAAACAATACACTCGTAGTTTCTACAAATCCTCCTAAACCAACGAATACGCCCGTTACAACGCTGAAAATTACCCCCTTTGACACGCCAAAAAACAGACCGAAAGTAATACCAGAAGCTACTCCAACAGCTATGCCAAAACCCACGCCACTCCAAACAATAGAAACACTTATGGACTGCAAAATTCCACTGATAACCAGTGATGTAATAATTGTTAATAGCAACCCTTGAAGAAACAAATTACGCTGAACGATATTTTCTTGAAGCAATTTCCACCCCTTCCACCAATTCATTTCTCCCTGAGGAATATACCCACCCCCAAAAGAATCTAAATACCACCGCAAAGCTTGAGGAAAATAAAACACCCAGTACAACAGACGCAGATAATCTAAAGGATTCCACAATGAAAGGGGGCGTTTGAGTTTTGGTGCTAAATCTAGACGGGGTACGGGGGTTTCTTGCGTCATTTTTGGTTTTCCGGTATTTGATCTAATCAACCACACTGCCCTTATGTCGCCGTCACCCTAGAAGGGTGCGGCTACTCCTACCAAGTCCACCTGCGTGGACTGAGAAAATCATTCTTCCCAGCCTGCGTAGGCAGGCTTTGCTTCTGTAGCTCCAGGCTTTAGCCTGAGAGCGGTTATGTAAATTTCAATTCTCCATATACCGCCCATAAATTCGATAACACATTTGCATTATTTCCTTGGGATAACCACCGCAGCTTGTGATGATTTGCGTAATTTCTAATTCTGTAAACTGAATCGGATTATTCTCCAATCGATAACTTATAAAATCGCGAACAGTAGCTTCATCCCACAATTTAATCTCTTCCTCAAGACAAATATTTTGAAACGGCGAAACCATCCCAATTTCATTACTATCGGGAAAAAGTTGATCTAAAGAAGTAGAAGCAGCGACAACCAAACGCAAAGGAGCATCATGTCCATTCGCCAATCCTCGTAATTGTCCCCTTACCTGATTTGTAAAACCATCCCAAGTCATTTTTTCGATTTCATCAAGTAAAAGCAGCAATTGGGGACGTTGTTTTTGTAAAGCCCTTGTTAAACGAATTCCTTTACAATCTTCTATTCCAACTTCAGAACATAAAGCATAGTAAAAATCATCCTCGTCATAAACTTGGCTCATATCCAAATAAATTGGTTTACGAGGCGGAATTAATTTTGTTTCTGCTTGTTGAGAAATAGCCCAAAGTAACGAAGATTTACCAATTTCTCTGGCACCAATCAGCGCTACACTGCTTCCACTATTGAGCGTCTCAAATATCCGATTGAGTTCTTTTTCTCTACCAAATAATTTTTGAAAATTTTTGACTATCCCACTCCTGGGAACGAAGGGATTAGGAATGATTTTGTCAACTTTTGGCTGTTGAGAAGGAACTAAGGGTTTTTTTTACATACAAAACAGGTTTTAGATGCTCTGCAATGCCTTGGAGTTGAATTTCTACACAGCCAAACTTGTACGCTTCTGCAATACTACGATTTGCAGCTAAAGCTTTGTAAAAACCAACTGCAAACGCAATCGCTGCTTTGTCCCCAATTGCATCATTCATTCCAATTACATAGGGAATATGTTCGGCGATCGCATGAGCTTGAATCTCAGAATAGCAGGCATTTAATAGCACGCAATTTACTTGCCCTACTAACAACTCAAACATTGCCGCTAAAGCATCAGCCTCTACAGCTTGAATTTGACCTAATTCATTCTCAAAACAAAGCTCACCTTGATTCGTACCGTGCCCAGAAAAATGTATAATCTGCGGTTCAACATCAAATATTGTCTGTGTAATATCCCCAACCCTGACAGACTCTCGCTGTTCTAGCTGATACTTTCCCCGCTCCTTAGCAATTTGCAGCCTTTCTTTAATATCTCGCAACTCTTGCCCCAAACGCAGCCGAGAAGCATCACTTGGATCGGCTGCTAAAAATAGTATTTTTACCGGAATATCGCTATTCATTCAGGCAAAAGTCTGAGTTTAATTACTGAAAAATATAACATTATTCTATTTTCTTCGAGTAGATGAATGTAGTTAAAATAATTTCACTGATTGCACTCAATCGCCCTCATTCTACAAGAATGGGGCTATTGGAGCCAAGCCCACCTTCGTGGGCTTCGTAAATGTAGCCCCAGGCTTCCAGGCTGCGGGCGATTATTTTAATATATAAAAAAGGTGCGTTACGCTCCGCGATAACACACCCTACGATTACCAATTACCTAATACCGAATCCTCGGATCTACATAAGCATTCAAAATATCAATCAAAATACTCGCACCAACAACAATTGTCCCGAAAAATATCATAATCCCCTGCACCGTGGGATAATCCCTTTCGCTAATTCCTTGAAACAACCGATTAGCTAATCCCGGCCATGAAAATGTTACTTCGGTTAATACTGCACCACCAAGCAAAGATGCAAAGGTTAATCCCAACACGGTAATTACCGGAATCAATGCATTTCTCAAAGCGTGGGAAAACAAAATCTTTCTTTCCTGAATTCCTCTTGCTCTTGCTGCTTCCACATAATCCGATTGCATGGTTTGCTGTAAGTTTACCCGCACAATTCGCTCGAAAATACCGCTAAGCAAGATTCCCAATGTACAACAAGGCAATATCAGATATCGCATTGCTGTGAAAAACTGACCAAAATTAAAGCTTAAAAGACTATCTATTGTATATAACCCAGTCAAACCTTCTGGAGAACTCATAGTTGCCGGAAATCTTGTTCCTAAAGGAAACCAACCCAACCATACAGCGAATATCAACTGGAGTATCATTCCTGCCCAAAACATCGGCAAAGCGTAAGTAATAGTACCGAACAACCTGCCGCCTAAATCCAGTGCCGTACCGGGACGAGAAGCCGAAATTGTACCAACACCAATACCAACAACCAGAGCAACAATAATCGCAAATATTGCTAATTCTGCCGTAGCTGGAAAGTATTGCCAAATAATCTCCCAAACTTTCTGTCCGCGACTAGTTGTAGATTCGCCCATATCGAAGACAAGCAATTTACCCAAATAATTAAAATACTGCAACCACAAAGGTAAATCTAAACCCAACTGCGTCCGTAATTCTTCCTTAGCGCTTTCCGGCGCACGTCCACCCAAAATAGCATCAACGGGGTCACCAGGAGTAGCTCTAAGTAACAGAAAAACTATCGTAATAATAGTCAGAATTTGCAGCGGAGCCAGCAACAAACGAGTCGTAACGTAATACGCTAAAGCTTTTGAACGGGACATATAATTTTAGATTTTGAATTTAAAGCGAGAAGTTAAGAGTTAAGAATTAGTTATGACTTATTAATTATCAGTGTAATCAGTGTCATCCATTTAATCCGCGTTCTTCTTTCTTAATATTCCGATATATCAAATTCTGAGTAGCATCTAATCCTACGCCGGTAATTCCATTTTGAGCAAATACGTAATCCTTACTTTGCCACAAAGGAACGTAAGGTACTTCCGAAGCTAATATTTCTTGGATTTGTGCAAATATTTGTTCGCGTTTTTCGGGGTTTTGTTCTTCGCGCTGTTTTCCAATTAGCTCGTTCATACGTTCGCTATAGAAAAATGAGCCTTGACTTTGGCTTCCTCCTTTTTCACATCCTTTCTCTGACGAACCTGTTTCACAAGATAAAAATGGTTGAATGTAATTGTCTGCATCTAAAAAGTCGGGATACCAATCAAGTAAAAATGATGGATATAAACCTTCGCCAATGTTTTTGAAAGCGGATGTAGATTCAACAGTATTCACATCAAATACCAACATTCCATCCATTGTTTTCTTTGCAAGTGCTTTCAAAACCAAAGCTGTTAAACTGCGAGGTGCTGAACTTGAAGGATACCAAACTTCTACTACAGCGGGATTATCTTCAGAAAAACCTGCTTTTTTCAACAACTCTTTTGCCTTTTCGACATTACCTTCACCGTATTTTTGTTTAAATACTGGTTTATAAACATCAAAGGTTGTCGGAATCATACTATAAACTTCTTCTGCTTGACCGTATAATACTCTGTCATATATCAATTTACGGTCAATCATCGCGGCGATCGCCTGTCTAACTTCTACTTTATCTAAAGGTTTCTGGTTACGATTTAGCGTTAAATAACTAACAACGCTACCTTCGTTGGGAATTGCCAACCATTTACCTTCTTTGGACATTTTCTCCAAACTGGTAATTTGATCTGGATCTAAACTCACATAAGCAATATCTACGCCTTTTTTACGGAAGCCGTTGTACAAATTCACTCCACTGCTAAGAATTTGCACGTTTACACCATTATTCGCAGGTTTTTCTCCCCAATATTTCTCAAATACGTCAAATGTTAGCGAATCTGTGCCAAATTTAGTTAATTTATAAGGTCCAGTTCCAATAAATTTATTTGGTTCAAACTTCCCCTCACCTATTTCATAAGCTTGAGGAGAAACAGCAGGAACTCCACTAAAAGCCAGCAATGAAGTAAAAGCCGCAAAAGGTTGTTTTAATTTAATTGTTAATTCATAATCACCCGTAGCTTTGACTGAGTCTACGCTATCGGAAAGTAAAAAAGATGGTTTACCTTTATTTTCAATAAACCGACGCAAACTAAACTCCATTGCTTTCGCATCAAATTTAGCATCATCATGGAACACCACACCTTTGCGAATGGGAATAGTATAAGTCAAACCATCATCGCTAATATTAGGTAACGCCGTAGCTAGTTCCGGCTTGAGTTCTGTACTTCCCGGCTCGTAAGTGTAAAGGCGATCGCTCATGTTGTAAACCAACGACAGCGAAGACAATTCGTAAGCATCAGCAGGATCGAGAGTACGCGGCTTAGCTGTAGTTCCGATAGTAATCCGACCATTTCCAGAAGCAGAAGCAGACGGATTTGAAACTTGACTGCTAGCACAACTAGAAACCAATAATACACACATACACAACAGGGAGAATACTAATCGAATTCGCCCCCACCGTCTTACAGATAAGGAAAACAGACTCATAGCATCATTAAGTTAGTAAACTTAGTAAGTAAAAATAAGCGGTGAGATATTTTACTATATGTTTAACAATATCTCTACGTTATTTAGATTAAAAACTAAAACAGCGAGGAATAACGAGTAATTATTCATTTATTTTTTCTCTTTGTTTACTTATCCCTTATTCTCCCTAATTAAATTTTTTCAATAAAAAATATTAAAAGCAAAGAAATTTATCTTAAACTACCAATTTAGTGACAAGAGGTTTGATAAGCTTTTCTCGGGTCTTAAGTTCCTATTAATGTTGAACGAGCAGCAGTTAATAGGTCGTTTCGTCAGCTAAATAGGTTTATAGGTGCTTTCTTAATACTAGGTTCTAAGAAACAAAGGTAGGGATTCTCTTTAACCTTTGAACTTTGACCTTTGACCTGTTATGAAACTCTTTATCAGGATATTAAACGTGAAATATTTTTTCTTGTCCGATGGTTGGAAAGTTGGAAGGGTATGGGCTTTTGATGGGCTTTGGCAAGTATCAGCATGGCGACGGCATCCAGAAATTGAACGATTAAATCTTTGTTTGGTGGAAGAGAACCAAGTGATGTGGCTTTATCAGGTAGAAGAAGCTATTGTCACTGTGGAAGTTCAACCAGCATTATCTGCTTCACGAGAAATGCCACCTCAAAACATAGGGCAAGTAGTTCTAAAGCGTTTGATTAGCGCCGAACAAGTAATCGAACGTTTGGGAAATGCTTCTGCTAAATGCCAACTGCAAGATATGCATTCAGTTGTAAAGTAACGTCGCTCTGTGCCCTAAATTTTTAATTTTAGTTGATACCCCATCAATATCTTCGTTGTTTGCTTTTTCGCATCTAACGAAGACCTATCAAACTAATTTTAGAAGCTGAATACCTTTTAGATACCAAGGATTGAAATTTTCCAATGCAAATTCTCTAACTATTGCATCCTGCACGTCAGGCTCACGCTTATCTAGTCCCAACTACTTTGTGGAGGGTTGCAAACTGAATCCGTAACTCTTCAAAGTTTGATTGCTCTGCTTGATTCTAATTTACAGAAACAATCGCTTCGATCTGTAAGTTAGCTGAAAAAATTTGAACTCGAACAGAAGATTTTGCGATCGCTAGTTATTGCTGTCTTAAGATACAACTAGCCTAAGTAATAATACTTAGCAACATAGCAGTTAAGAAAAATTGCTTTTTTGCGAGATATGTAACGGAAATTAGCACTTCTACAGGCTGTATCAACTCATATTAAGAATTATTTTTAAGTACTATCTTCTAAGCTGGTGTTACCACATATCCTTGTCAAGGCTGCTGTTAACACTCTTGCAAACAGTTCCATCAATAGTTACACTTTTTAAAACATTCTCATTTTTACATGGCAATTTTGACCTTGGTGAAAGTTATTCGCTCACAGGTTGTGCCATGTTCAAAGACTGCGTTTCTTTTTTCTTAAGATACGCTTAATGCAAAAATCAAAATTTGCTAATAACAAAAACTCATTCCGAAATTGTTTGTAAACATAATTCATCGAGGAGGAGCGTAGTCGATGGGACTACCTTGGTACCGAGTACATACAGTCGTTCTGAACGATCCAGGACGACTTATTTCTGTACATTTAATGCACACAGCCTTAGTCGCAGGCTGGGCTGGTTCGATGGCTTTATACGAACTAGCTATTTTTGATCCTTCAGACCCCGTACTAAACCCAATGTGGCGGCAGGGAATGTTTGTACTTCCCTTTATGGCACGTTTAGGTGTTGTCGAATCTTGGGGTGGTTGGAGTGTTACTGGCAATCCTACTGGCGATCCTGGTTTTTGGTCATTTGAAGGTGTAGCAGCAGCTCACATCGTTCTTTCTGGTTTATTATTCTTAGCTGCCGTATGGCACTGGGTTTATTGGGATTTGGAATTGTTCCAAGATCCTCGCACCGGCGAACCTGCATTGGATTTACCAAAAATGTTTGGTATCCACCTTTTCTTATCTGGTCTTCTTTGCTTTGGTTTTGGTGCTTTCCACTTAACCGGCTTATTTGGCCCAGGAATGTGGATTTCTGACCCCTATGGATTAACGGGTCATATAGAAGCAGTAGCACCGGAATGGGGACCGGCAGGTTTTAACCCATTCAATCCTGGTGGAGTAGTAGCTCACCACATCGCTGCTGGTATTGTCGGAATTATTGCTGGTTTGTTCCACTTGACTGTACGACCTCCCGAAAGGCTTTATAAAGCCCTACGGATGGGTAACATCGAAACCGTACTATCGAGTTCTATTGCAGCAGTGTTTTTTGCAGCGTTCGTAGTTGCCGGTACCATGTGGTACGGTAGCGCAACCACTCCTGTAGAATTGTTCGGTCCTACTCGTTATCAATGGGATCAAAATTACTACCACCAGGAAATTGACCGTCGCGTCCAAGCTAGTCTTGCTTCCGGTGAAACTGTAGAACAAGCTTGGTCGGAAATACCTGAAAAACTGGCTTTCTATGACTACGTAGGTAATAGCCCCGCTAAAGGTGGTTTATTCCGTACAGGTCAGATGAATAAGGGTTCGGGTATTGCGGTTTCTTGGTTGGGACACCCAGTATTCAAAGATGGTGAAGGTCGCGTTCTTGACGTGCGTCGTCTTCCTAACTTCTTTGAAACATTCCCCGTAATTCTCACCGATGCTGATGGTGTTGTCCGTGCTGACATCCCGTTCCGTCGTGCAGAATCTAAATACAGTTTCGAGCAAACTGGTGTAACAGCTACCGTTTACGGTGGAGACTTAAACGGTCAAACCTTTACCGATCCTGTAAAAGTTAAGGAATTAGCTCGTAAAGCTCAATTGGGCGAACCTTTTGACTTTGATACTGAAACCTTAAATTCTGACGGTGTATTCCGTACCAGTCCTAGAGGTTGGTTTACATACGGACATGCCGTATTCGCTTTATTGTTCTTCTTCGGTCATATCTGGCACGGTTCTCGGACAATTTACCGAGATGTATTTGCTGGTGTTGATGCTGACTTGGAAGAGCAAGTGGAATGGGGTAGATTCGCCAAAGTGGGCGACAAATCTACTCGTACTACAAGAGAAACCGCTTAATTGCATTTTAAGTACTTCTAAGTAAAGAAGTGTTAAGAATGGTCGCGAAATAAAACTAAAACTCATAATTAGCTTATTTGCGCGACCATTATCTCCTGTAGCTTGGTAAACTGATATTGCAGGCTAGTAGTCAGCAGGAATTAAGGATATGGAAGCAGTTGCATACATTTTAGTTTTAACGTTAGCGATTGGCACTATCTTTTTCGCGATCGCTTTCCGCGAACCTCCTCGGATTGAAAACAAAGAGGAAAAGTAGAATAAAATGAAGGTTAATGCCAGAGCTTTTGGCAAAATATAGATTTTGATTAACCGTTGCTACCGATATTAAAAAGATAGCAGCGGTTATTTCTGTATTACTTTGATTACCGCGATAGCGATGAGGAGATAATTACAAGCCGATAACTCCTAACTCTCTACCTACTTGAAAATTATTTTTCTCCCCACTCTCCCCCCTCTCCTTCCTGTGATTTAATAGGTAATCTTCTAATGGGAGCGCAGTAACTCCAAAATTGAGTTTACTGTTGAGATTACACAAAGTATTAAAACTTTGATATAATCTATAATCTGAAAGTTGATGTGTGTTTAATCGGCTTTTCTGCGCTAGGATAATATTGCATACAAGTGTGGACTGCCAAAACGAGGCGATTGGATATACATCGCTAGGAGGCAAAAATTTTACGGAGAATAAAACCAGGAAACATAAAGCATGGTAAATGTCAATCAGAAACCAACCAATGATATTGGGTTTACACACGACGATTTCGCGGCTTTACTTGATAAGTACGATTATCACTTCAGCCCAGGGGATATAGTACCAGGAACAGTTTTTAGTTTAGAACCGCGCGGCGCTCTGATTGACATTGGTGCTAAAACGGCGGCATATATACCTATACAAGAAATGTCAATTAACCGGGTGGATAACCCGGAAGAAGTATTACAATCTAACGAAACGCGGGAATTTTACATTCTTAGTGATGAGAATGAAGAAGGACAGCTAACTCTTTCTATTCGCCGTATTGAGTATATGCGGGCTTGGGAAAGGGTACGCCAATTACAAACAGAGGATGCCACCGTGCGTTCGGGCGTATTCGCAACCAACCGTGGTGGTGCACTAGTGCGAATTGAAGGATTGCGTGGCTTTATTCCCGGTTCTCATATAAGTACTCGTAAGCCAAAAGAAGACTTGGTAGGTGAAGAGCTACCATTAAAATTCTTAGAAGTAGACGAAGAACGCAACCGGCTTGTATTGTCTCATCGACGGGCACTAGTTGAACGTAAGATGAACCGTTTGGAAGTAGGCGAAGTTGTAATTGGTACAGTTCGCGGTATCAAGCCTTACGGTGCCTTCATCGATATTGGTGGTGTCAGCGGTTTGCTACACATTTCCGAAATTTCTCACGAACATATTGATACACCCCACAGCGTGTTCAATGTCAATGATGAATTGAAGGTAATGATTATTGACTTGGATGCAGAAAGAGGTAGAATTTCACTTTCTACCAAGCAGCTTGAACCAGAACCTGGTGACATGATCAAGAACCGTGATGCGGTATTTGATAAAGCAGAAGAAATGGCTGCTAAATTCCGCGAGCAGTTATTAGCCAAGGAACAGGGTATTACTCCTGAAGCTGCACCTGCTGAGGAAGTTCCAGCAGCAACTGAAGAAGCAACCGCAGAAGAAGCATCTTCTCCAGTAGTTGAAGAAGCAGCACCTGCAGAAACTGAAGCTCAAGTACAGGAAGCACCTGCAGAAGCAGAAGTTCAAGCAGAGGAAGCGCCAGTGGAAGCTGAAGCTCAAGCGGAGGAAGCGCCAGTGGAAGCTGAAGCTCAAGCGGAGGAAGCGCCAGTGGAAGCTGAAGCTCAAGCGGAGGAAGCGCCAGTGGAAACTGAAGCTCAAGCAGAGGAAGCGCCAGCGGAAACTGAAGCTCAAGCAGAGGAAGCACCCGCAGAAACTGAAGTTCAATCAGAAGCACCCGCAGAAACTGAAGTTCAAAATGAAACTCAAGAGGAAGTTGCAGCGACTGTCGAAGAATAATGAATCTATCATTATAGACATTTATAACGCTTATAACAGTTTAGAGTTTTGCAAATATTTAAAGAGGGGAAACCCTCTTTTTTTATTGGGTTCGTAGTAGCGCTTTAGCGCATCCGCCTTCGGAATTTGGATGCGCTAAAGCGCTACTACAAACCCTCAAATATTAACGTAGTGGAAAATAGTCCGAAGAGAAATATTATTCACTTACTACTTACTAGTTTCTACTCCCTTAATTCAAATCAACCAACTGCGATTCAATATCAGAAGAATTTAAATCCTTGCCAATAAAAACCAAACGAGTTTGTCTCGTTTCTTCAGGTTTCCAAGCCCTATCGTAAAATTGTTCAAAGCGATTTCCTACACCTTGCATTACTAAGCGCATGGGTTTATCAGCTACAGAAACAAAACCTTTAACGCGAAAAATTTCTTGCTGCTGTACTAGATTTTGTAATTGCTGCTTCAGCTTCAAAGGCTCAAAAGTACGATCTAAAACTAGGTGATGAGAAGTTATTTCATCATCATGTTCGTGTTCCTCTTCAGTGTCGTGATGGGAAGGGCGTTTATCTAAATTGTCTTCTACGGCAGCTTGTAAACCTAATAGTACAGAAGAATCAACTTCACTTTGATGACTTTCAACAATTTTCACAACCCGAGGTAATTCTTCTTTGACTAAATTTTTGACTTCAGCCAAAGTTTCTTGATTCACCAAATCAGTTTTATTCAGTACTACCAAATCAGCACAAGCGAGTTGATCTTCAAATAATTCTTGTAATGGTGTTTCATGCTCTAAACTATCGTCTGCTTGGCGCTGTGATTCTATCGCTTCTAAGTCACTAGCAAAAGTACCGTTAGCAACCGCTTCGCTATCTACCACGGTAATTACAGAATCTACCGTAGCAGCATTGCGAATTTCTTGCCAGCGAAAAGCTTTTACTAAAGGTTTTGGTAAAGCTAAACCAGAAGTTTCAATCAAAATGCAGTCGATACTGTCTCGTCGTTTAATTAACTGCTGCATCGTCGGTAAAAACTCTTCTTGAACCGTACAGCAAAGACAACCGTTGGTTAATTCGTAGATATTATTATCATTATTATCGCCGCTTTCCTCTTCCGGGCAAATTTGACACGATTCTAATAATTCCCCATCAATACCAAGTTCGCCAAACTCGTTGACTATAACAGCGATGCGTCTTCCTTGATTATTTTGCAGTAAATTACGAATTAAAGTAGTTTTTCCACTACCTAAAAAACCAGTGATCACAGTAACGGGGATTTTTGCAGCCATGTGTATAAAAAGCTTTGTGTATCTATGTTTCGAGGGTTTGGGGTATTGAAGATCGATTTTGTTATTTTACGATGAAAGGGTATCTGAGATAGCAAAACGTTACAAAATGCCAAGACGAACGAATAATATGCCAAAACGCACTATCACCGAAATTTCTGAGGCACAAGAAGCGATGCTTCCTGAATATCGGCAAAAATGGCGCTCATTTGCAATATCAACCGAATCTATCGATGAGGAGAAAGTTAAATCGGTAATTAAAGCTGCTTATTTAGCAAGCGATTTTTCCGAACCCAAGATTTTGTTTTATGAAAGTCCTTTTGCTGCAATTCAAGAAATACTTGCTATTGATGATTTTAAAACTTATTTAGGAAAAGATATTAGTGGCAAATTTAGTAAAAGAGTTTCACATCATCTTTTACATGGGTTAAGACAGCAATTTGAAGAAGTAACTTATACAAAATTACAAAATAAAATTCATTATCCCGATTTTCCACATTATTGAACTGAGGATAATCAGATAATCTCATATTTTCCTCACGCATTTGAAATTTTAAAATGTATGGAAATTCAATTAGTTGATGATTTAGTTAATTCAGGATTAGATTTTGCGGATATTTTAGACTTTACAAACAATATGATAATAGCACCTAATTGGGCATTATTAGGTTGTATATTAGATTTTTGTATTTCAGTGCTTAATGTCGGACATGATAAGAAAAAATGGCAAGTGCTTCAAGATTTAATTCAACATTGCGGTTTTATATTTCAGTTTGAGAAAGTTTGTATTTGCTGCAATCGTCCTTGTCAATTATCTTTTGATAACAACAATTTGCTTCATGCTGAAGAGGAGCCTGCTATTCAATTCCGCGACGGCTTCAGTGTCTACGCTTGTCATGGAGAACAAATTTATCAGGAATGTTGATTTAAATAATGGTTATTTTTTGGTAAGTTGTTAAATATTGTTTTGATTCATTCCTTATTCACAAAATTCATTATTATCCCAGTTCCTTGGTGCGTGACGCTCAAAACAAATTAACTGTTTTCCATCAACATTTACGCAAGCGTCACACACCCTACAATTTAATCATTTCCCATGCCCGATGCCCCATGCCCTATTCCCCATTAATTATGATTGAAGCTGTAATTTTCGATATGGATGGTTTGTTGATTGATTCGGAACCATTATGGCAGCAGGCAGAAATTACTATATTTAAGCAAGTTGATATCATTCTTATTCCTTCTATGTGTATGCAAACTAAAGGATTGAGAATTGATGAAGTTGTAGACTATTGGTACAAAAAGTATCCTTGGGATAAGTTATCTAAATTGCAAGTTGAAGAAGCAATTGTTGATAAATTAATTGAGTTAATTCATACTGAAGGCAAAGCTCTGCCAGGAGTAAATGAAGCAATTGATTTTGTAAAAGCGAAGAATCTTAGAATTGCTTTGGCTTCTTCCTCATCATATAAAATTATCAATGCAGCGTTACAAAAACTAGATATAGCTGACGATTTTGAAATCATTTATTCTGCGGAATCCGAACCTTTAGGAAAACCTCATCCTGGCGTTTACCTTACCACTTCCCAAAAACTTGGCGTATCTCCTCAAAATTGCTTGGCTTTGGAAGATTCTCTTAACGGAGTATTAGCTGCTAAATCCGCTCAAATGAAATGTATCGCTATCCCAGAAACGTCAGAACTGCATAACCCAAAATTTGCGATCGCCGACATGGTATTGGAATCTTTAGAGCAGTTAGATGACAATATTTGGAATTTTATAAATTCATAATTTGGTAATTTATAAATATTGTAGGTTGGGTTAAAAGCGCACGAATCATATTGATGGCATACAGGGAATGACAATGCTTTTTTAACCCAACATTCCACCAGCAAATATGTACGAACATCTAGAACCTTTAAAAACAAAATTAATCGCTCTAAAAATCGAAAAAGCACCACCTCCGTGGCAGCTTAAAAGCGTTATTGCTGTTGGCGGATTGTGTTCTGTGGGTTTTGATAGAGATACAGATAATTTATTAATAGTATCCCATTCAGGTCGAGGTGTGGTTGATTGTTCGACTGGTGAAAAAACTACGAGAGATAGGGAATACTATTATGAAAATCAATATCTTGAAGCTGAAGGTATTGGTTGCTTAAGCGGCAAAATGATTAGTATGGCTGGTTTACTTGGTGGTGGTTTACCAGTATCTACTGATGACGATTGGAGTTTGGAGTCGGTGACAGTTAATTTTCCAGAAGAGATGATTTTGCTAGTTGAACCAGGTTCCGATTTGTATGGTATGACTTATAATCGACCGGATAATTTTACCAAGATTGAGCAACGAGAAACCATAAGAGCTTACGGTTTTTCCTATACCGGACAATCGTTTATTATTGCCACTAGCAGCGATGTAACTATCTATAATCGTTCCAATAAATTATTGTAGTGCGAGCATCTTGCTCCCTAGATAATTGAATATTGTATTATTTTGAATTATTTATTTAGCTTTCCAAATTATGTTGGGTTTCTCTTTGTTCAACCCAACCTACAAATTAAAAAAAATCAAATTAGGGGCAACATCTTTATAATTCCTAATACATATCATCAGCAATCACAAAGACATCACCCCTAAAAATTAATTATTCAAGATTACTTAATTACATTTAAACCTTAATCAGCAGGTGCTAATTCAGTTTCTGTACCGCCACGGTTGCGACGACGAGTCAGAGTATTGAATAACATCTGTCCAATCGCTTTGATTAAATTACCTTCTAACTCTTGGAACATTTTCATGTTCATACCAAAAGCTGCGTTAGCTTCATCAACTATTCTATCTGCTGTTGCTTCCTCGATGGGCATTTCATCTAAAGCTTGACGGTATTGTGCTTTAAACGCTTTTTCATCATCGATTTGATCGAATTCGTAAAAAGCTGTTCCTTCACCATCCGTCAGATTCATTGCTGTTTGAGCAATGTTTTTCAAAATTTGTCCACCCGATAAGTCGCCCAAGTAGCGAGTATAGGAATGCGCTACTAATAATTCAGGTTCATTCTGAGATACTTCACGAATGCGATTTACGTATGCTTCACCGGCTGGTGATAACTTTATTTGTTCTCTCCAGTTGGTACCGTAATAATAGCTAAGGTCTTGCTCTAAACTATGCTTTCTATAGAGTTCCTTAAAATCAATTTTAGATACAACTGGGTGGTTGCCGTGTTTTTCCAACTCCTCTTCCATCGCAGTATAAGCGAAGTAGAAGTTAGCAACTAACTTACGATAAGAATTTTTCTCAACGACTCCTTTTAAAAAGCACTTAACAAAACCAACATTTTCTGCCATTGTGTGGGCTTTTTTCGTGCCTACACGTAATTTGGTTGCTAAATTGCTACTCATGCTAAATTTCTCAACAATAAAAAGGTTAACTATTCATACCGTCATTTCAAAGTATGAAATTTTGCGTGTAAATGAAAGCTTGTAGAAGCTAGGAAGGCTGTTTCAAGTGAAATCGGACGGATATAATGTCCTTTATCCTAACTCACTTGTAACAATTTACAGTTTCTGCATCTATATCGACTTTCTTAAATCACGTTTGTTCATACTAAAAATAACTACTCAAAAGTAACATTAGAGCTAATTGATGATACTTTCTATTAAAATTTCTTAAGCAAATTGACTCAGTCCATTTTTACGCCGTAACAACCAGCTTATCGGCACTGTAAAGTAATATAAGTTGTGTAAACTTTTATCTCAAAATATTTATAAATATTACAAAGATAGATAATAGCCTATATTTTTCATCGCAGAAATTAGTCAATCCAAGGTATATTATGTAACACTATAGCAAGTATTAATTCTATGATAAAGAACACAAATGATTCATACATTCGCTTCACTTAAAACAAGCTTTTGAATATACTAAGAGTAAAACTTATAGCCGCTGTCTTAATAACTTAAAACTAGCCTTAAATTAACTTCAATAACTCTTTAAACAAGTTTGGAAAGCAATCAGCGATAATACTGACTTGATAAAATCTTCATTCTCGCTTGATATTATTCATAAGTATGTTTGCTCAAAAGTTGCCGAATTAGAATAAATTTATAGAAAGAAAAACAAAAGCGTAATATTAAACATTCCTGATGAAAACGTATTCAACGGGAATTGTTCTATCAAGTATAAAGTGTTATTCTCCTGTGTGAGTGTGTGGAGCGTTCAAAAGTTATGGTATCATTTATAACTGGTAATCGCAGTAATTTTCGTAGAGATTCTGCTTCAGAAGTAAACGGATGGAAAAATGCTTCTGCAAGTGGTTTCGGTCAAAATTCCCTGATACTGCCAAAATCTCCCCTATTTGGTACAGACGGTATTCGTGGAAAAGTAGGCGAATTATTGAGTGCGCCTTTAGCATTGCAAGTTGGTTTTTGGACGGGCATTGTATTGCGTAGTCGCGCCCAAAATATTGGTCCGGTGATTCTTGGGCAAGATTCTCGCAATTCGAGCGATATGCTGGCGATGGCTTTAAGTGCGGGATTGACAGCAGCAGGATTGCAGGTGTGGTACTTAGGTTTATGCCCTACTCCTTGCGTTGCTTATCTGAGCAGTATTACAGATGCTGTTGGTGGAGTAATGATTTCTGCAAGCCACAATCCACCAGAAGACAACGGAATTAAGATTTTTGGTGCTGATGGTATTAAGCTATCTAAAGCCTTGCAGCAAGAAATTGAAGCTGGATTGCGCGGGCAAGCATCACCTGCGGTGAGTGTAAGTAATTGCGGACGGCATTACTCTCGTCCGGAGTTGATATCAGAATATGCTCAGATATTGAAACAGCCGCTACATGGCAATGTAAATCTTCAAGGAATGAAGGTTGTTTTAGATTTGGCATGGGGAGCAGCTGTTGGTTTAGCTCCTTCTGTATTCGAGGAGTTAGGCGCAGAAGTTATTTGCTTGCACAATAGTGCAGATGGCGATCGCATCAATGTTGGTTGTGGTTCGACTCATTTAGGCATTCTGCAAGCGGCTGTGAAAGAAAACAACGCCGACTTAGGCTTTGCTTTTGATGGTGATGCTGACAGAGTATTGGCAGTAGACAATACTGGAAGAGAAATTAACGGCGACTATATTCTTTATCTGTGGGGAAATTCCTTGCAGCAAAGACAAGAATTGCCTGACAATTTGATTGTTTCTACCGTAATGGCTAATTTAGGCTTTGAAAGAGCTTGGAAGCAAATCGGTGGTCAATTTACCCGTACTGCAGTTGGAGATCAACACGTACAGGCAGAAATGCTGCGTAGCGGTGGAATGCTGGGTGGCGAACAATCTGGTCATATTCTTTGCCGTCACTATGGCATAACTGGAGATGGTTTGTTAACAGCCCTACACATAGCAGCTTTAGTACATCAAGCAGATGTGCCTTTATCTGAAATGGTCAGCCAAAGCTTTGTGACTTATCCACAACTGTTGCAAAACGTGCGCGTAGAAGATAGAGAAAAGCGCGTAGGCTGGAAAGAATGTCAGCCCGTACAGCAAGCAATTTCTCATGCCCAAGCAGCAATGGGTGATAGTGGTAGGGTATTAGTTCGTGCTTCCGGTACCGAACCCTTAATTAGAGTCATGGTAGAAGCTGAATCTGCCGAACTTGCTAACCATTGGACAAAAGAATTGGTTAATGTAGTACAGCAAAATTTGGCAGCATAAAAAGTTTGTGCGATTTAGATTGGAAAATTTTGGCTTTGTGGTAGTTAGTTGAAGCTTGGACAGTTCTGAAGGTTGTCAACTATCAACTAACTACATTCGGAAGATGATGTATAAAATATTAGTTATTATCTACTAACTAGTATTTACTAAACGTCTTTAATTTACCAATCTAAAATCTCCAATTTAATATGCTCAAATCTAAGGGTAAAAAAAATAAAAATTTAAAGAATAAAAATACAAAAAATAAAAATAAAAAAAAGCAGTCCAAAAAAGAGCAACCTACTTTAACTATCAAAGAAAGGCTAGCCCAGAAGCGTAAAGCTACTAGAGCGCGTAAAGAGCTTATTGACCTACTCTCAAAGTCAGGGGGAGTAGGTCTTGTATTAGGGATTGCGGCATTTTTTGTGGCGGGAATTAAATTAGCCGTTCCGGCGGTTGCTGGGGTGATAGTAATGGCGCTGTCCTATAAATATCCCCGTCAAGCTTTATTTGGATTTATTTTCTACGTACCATTTGCCGGTACCGTCACCTATTTGTTGGGTGGAAACGCCATACTTCAATTAGCAAAAGATGGCTTTTACGTTCCGGCAGTTATTGCACTGTGGCAGAAATGCCGCCAGCAGAACTTACCTTTTATTATCCCCAAAGGTATAACAAAACCATTATTTATTTTATTAGGCTTGTGTATTTGTACGCTGTTGTTTGTAAATGGAATGCAACAGTTTAATCCACCGCCACCCCCACTGTTTAAAACACCGCCGAAGTCAATGCCTCTGGGTATGGGGATTTTAGGACTGAAAGTATTTATGGGTTACATACCCTTAATGACCTGTGCATATTATTTAATTCGCAACAAAAAAGACTTTTTGTTTATATCGAGAATGCAAGTCATCTTGATACTAGTCTGTTGCTTGCTGGGGGTAGTTCAATATGCATTATTAGTTGTCGGTATTTGTCCGGGGACTCGTGGGGCTGTAGGGGTGGATTTATTCAAGGCAACTTTATCGGCTCGATGCTTTATTGGTGGTGCGTTGGTTTTCAGCCCCAGTCAAGGAATGATTAGACTGCCGGGTACCTTCGTAGCGCCTTGGCAATGGGCTTGGTTTTTGATTGCCAGTACCTTTTTTACTTTTGGTACTGGCTTTAGCGATCCTTCTGCTAAGTGGAGGATAGTTGGTTTGCTTTCTTTGGCATCAGTATTTGTCAATGCTGTAATTTCCGGGCAAAGAATTGCTTTGGCATTAGTACCGGCTTGCTTAGTATTGTTGTTATTACTTACAGGGCAACTTGCCAATCTCAAACGATTCATTCCTATTTTCGGTGGATTAGTTTTAGTTTTGTTCATAGCGATAGCTAGTAATCCAGCCGTCGTTCAAGAAAGAACCGACAGCTTTGTCAGCCGTTGGAATGCTTCACCGCCTTACGAATTTATTACCCAGCAGTTTGAAGAAGTTCTTCACAATACCAAAAATCCATTTGGAAATGGTTTGGGGAAAGCTACAAATTCCGCCAGAATAATGGGACCTACTAAACTCGTAGAAACATATTATCCGAAAGTCACCTATGAAGTAGGGATTTTGGGAGTTTTGGGATTTTTAGGACTAGTTACCAGCCTCACAATCTGTGCCTTCAAAACTTACCGTAAAGTAAAAAACCGTAATTTCCGTGGTTACGGAGCGGCTTTATGGGTGTTTATATTGTTTATAAGTTACAACACTTACTATTATCCTTTAGATGTTGACCCTGTTGCTGTTTATTACTGGTTTTTCGCTGGGGTGCTTTTCAAACTGCCAGAAATAGACAAGCTAGAAAGACTCAAAGAGGAGCAAAATCAACAGGTACAGGAAATATCTGCTGAAGAATCTACTAAAACTAAACGCAAGCACAAGGTTGTAGAAAACCCGCTTGGATGATAATGCACATTAGGAAGACAAGGAAATATTAACTACTAACTACCAACTACTAACTACCAACTACCAACTACTAACTACTAATTTTATATGTCAAACCCTTTAATATCAGTAATTATACCGACTTACGGACGCGAGGAAGCGTTGCGGGATAGCATCGCCGATGTGCTTAAACAGGATTATTCTAATTATGAGGTTTTGGTAGTAGACCAAACTCCGAAGCATCAACCCGAAATTGAAGCTTATTTAAAAGAACAAGCAGCAGCAGGTCATATTCAATGGTATCGCTTAAATTGGGCGAGTTTACCAGGAGCGCGTAATTATGCAGTACGTCGATCTGCGGGTGAGATAATTTTATTTATCGATGATGATGTGTTGTTAGAACCAGGGTTTTTAGCGGCACATGCAAAAAATTATCAAAATCCAGAGATAGGGGCTGTCGCAGGAAGGGTATTTGACCGGATGAAAATGGAAGATTCGGCAAAAGGTTATACTCAAGGCGACGGCAATTACACAGAAATTGAATATCTCCCTCCCCAAGCAATGGACCCCGGAATTGCTTGGTATTACATTGATTTAGTACATACGACCAAACCCCAAGAAGTTTTAACTGCTAGGGGTTGCAATATGTCTTTCCGACGTGAATTATTTACTAAGTTCGGATTGCATTTTGATGAAAGATTTCGCGGTAGCGCTGTAAGAGAAGAGTCAGATTTTTGCCTGCACATTCGCAAGACTGGGTATAAAATTTGGTATGACCCAGAAGCGCATTTAGTGCATTTAGGGGAAGAGACTGGCGGTTGTCACGATATCAGTACTCGTTCCACTAAATATCAGTTTACCTTTTATCACAATCATTTCTTGCTGGGGTTAAATAACTTAAATGCCAGTCAAGCTTTGCGTTTTTACGCTCGCTTGTTTGACTGTCACGTCCTTGGAAGACCTCCTTGTCATAAAAGTGGCTCTCCAATCAAAATTTTAACTCGCGGCGTTTTTTATAGTTTGGGGTTTCTAAAAGCTTTAGGGACTGTAATTCAGTCATTATGGAATGACGGTCAAGTTTATACTCAGCAAGACAAACAAGTTGAGATTGTTGAAGCTAATTCTAGAAAACCTGTTGGAAGTTTTTAAACGGATTATTAAACCGCAGATACGTAAATATGCGAAGGGAAGACAAATAAAAGCCTCTCTTTTATAAGGGAGGTTGAGGAATTTTATATTTCCTATTCCTCATTCCCTATTTATAATAACTATTCTCTAAAAACATGAAAATATTAGTAGCTAGTCATACATATATAGTAGATTTAAATTGCGAAAAATTACGCGCATTATCTCGATTACAATCTGATATTGAAGTTACGGTGGTTGTTCCTAAAAAATGGCGACCTGGAGGAGTTCAAAACAAAATTATCGAAACAGAATACCGCGATGAAGGTAATTTTCGTATAGTGCCTGTTTCTAATTTTAGTCAAAATCATCAAGGTTTACTTACTTTCGGTAGCGATATATTTGAGCTATTGTCAGAATTTCGTCCTAATATAATTCATGTAGAGCAAGGCTCTAGAGGTTTGGCTTACGCTCAAATGATTACTTTAAATGCTTTACTAGGGCTTAAAGCTAAAAATGTATTTTTCACCTGGTGGAATTTACCTTATAATTTAAAATTCCCGATTTCTATATTAGAAAACTATAATCTTGATAACAGTCATGGAATTATTTCTGGAAATCAAGATGGTGCCGAAATATTGCGCGAGCGAGGATATGAGGGACCAATTAAAGTTATGCCGCAACTTGGTGTGGATGAAACTTTATTTACGCCTAAACCACAACCAGAGTTAGCAAGCAAATTAGGTATTAAGGCGGATGATTTTGTTGTTGCTTTTGTGGGACGCTTTGTACCTGAAAAAGGTATCATGACTCTGTTAGACGCTTTAGTAAAGATTAAAGATAAATCTTGGAAATTCTTACTTTTAGGAAGAGGAGAATTAAAAGATGAAATATTGCAAAAGGCAGCAGATAAAGGAATTAAAGACAGAATTATATTAGTGGAAAGCGTTCCTCATAATGAAGTTGCAGACTATATCAATCTGATGAGTACTTTGATATTGCCATCAGAAACAACTTATAAATTCAAAACACTAACTTCTGTAGGTTGGAAAGAACAATTTGGTCACGTAATTATTGAAGCGATGGCTTGTAAAGTGCCGGTAATTGGTTCTGACTCTGGAGAAATTCCTCATGTTATTGGCGATGCTGGATTAATCTTTCCAGAAGGTAATTCTGAAGAATTAGCTAATCGTTTGGAACAGTTAATAGATAATGCTGATTATACCGAAAATATTGCTCAAATAGGTTATGCCAAAGCAATGGCACAGTATACAAATATTGCTTTAGCAAAGCAGCAATTAGAGTTTTATCAAGAATTAATTCATGGCTAGTTGTTAGTAGATAGTTGTTAGTAGTGTAGATATTTTACTCGCTTGGAAAATAATCATCGGAGCATCGAATTAATTGCATAAAAATTAGGGAACAAGATGCTCCCACTACATAATTAATGAAATATTAAAATCTTTCTAAAACAACTAACAACTAACCACTAACAACTAACAACTAATAACTAATAATTATGAAAATATTACAAATCGTTCCTTCAATTTCTCTTATTTATGGTGGCCCCAGTCAAATGATTTTGGGACTAGCACCAGCTTTAGCACGTCAAGGTGTAAAAGTTACCGTTATTACAACTGATAGTAATGGCGATACGGGACAAAACCCTTTAGATGTGACCTTAAATTCTCCCATCGAACAGGATGGTTATGAAATCATTTATTTCAAATGTTCGCCGTTTCGTCGCTATAAGTTTTCTGTTGATTTATTAAAATGGTTAAAAAATCATGCTAACGAATACGATTTAGCTCATATTCATGCTTTATTTTCTCCAGTGAGCAGTACTGCTGCTGCTGTTTGTCGCGCTAAAAAATTACCTTATATTTTACGTCCTTTAGGAACCCTAGATCCAGCAGATTTACGTAAGAAAAAGCAATTAAAACAACTTTATGCAGCAGGTTTAGAACGTCCCAATATCGCCAAAGCTGCTGCAATTCACTTTACCAGCGAACAAGAAGCGAAAGTCTCTCATAGATTTGGAGTGACTACTAGAGATTTGGTAATTCCCCTTGGTGTTAAGGAAACAAAGAAAAAATGTAGAGACGTTAAATTTAACCTCTCCGAGAGATTTAATATTCCCGACAATGTACCAAAAGTATTATTTATGTCGCGAATCGATCCTAAAAAAGGATTGGACTTATTAATTCCGGCTTTAGAACAACTTTTGAATGAAGGGTTAGAATTTCATTTTATTTTAGCTGGGACTAATCCTCAAGATCCAAGTTACGAACAAAAAATTCAGTCACAAATTCAAACTTCACCTTTAAATAAACATACCACCATTACTGGTTTCGTTACCGGCGAGTCAAAATCAGCTTTACTCGAAGCTGCTGATTTATTTGTTTTACCTTCCTATTACGAAAATTTTGGTATTGCTGTAGCTGAAGCGATGGTAGCGGGAATCCCCGTAGTAATTTCCGATCAAGTGCATATTTATCAAGATATTAGCGGTAGTGAATCGGGATGGGTAGGTAAAACCAATATCGAATCAATTGCAGACTTGCTTAGAGAAGCATTGAAATATCCAGAAGAAAGACAGCGCAGGGGATTACAAGCCAGAAAATACGCATTACTCAATTATAGTTGGGATGCGATCGCGCTAAAAATAGTTGAAGCTTATCAAGATATTATTGAGGTAAAAGGCTAAAGTTAGGAGTTGATGATGGAGTGATACATTTTATCCCCTCATCTCTCTTAGCTGTTTCCTATAATACTTTCATTACTATCGAAATATGTTTAAATTAATAATCGCAAAATTTAATAAAATACTTGTATATCGAAAAATAAGCAGGCTGCTAATACCCGGTTTAAATTAAAGGAATTAATTATGAGGAATAAATACAAGGCACAGCAGGTAAAGTCGAACCCACGACGCTGGCTTTTAGAGATTTTATTCCCAGATAAAAAGTTTGACGGACAGTTTCAGAATCCCGGCACGGAAAAGATTTTTGATTTTGACGATGTCATGGCAATTGAAAATCCAATTGCTTTTATTAGTCAAGAAATTGCGTATTACCCAGAAGGTGACGACGGCGAATTATTTGCATTGTTTATTTCCGGTTTGGGGCAACCTGAAGAAATATCTTCTAAGAGAAGCCGTAGATACGCACAGACTTTAAGAACTGGCGTAGCTAATATGAATAATTCTTCTTTCCTCAAACAAAATCCTATTTTTAGTTTTCTCAATAAATACTTGGATTGGATCGATGCTGCTATACATCGCATCGGTTTAGCTGGAAGCCCCGCAATTAGGAATACTGCTGTTTTAATTCTTTATGCTATAGAAAACGATAAAACTCTGAATTTATCTGGCGATAGTCATGGAACAATTTTATTAGCTCGCGCGATTAATCATGCTAAAAGAAAGTTTATCGCAAAAGATGCAGCTTTCTGGAATTTTAAAGCACGAAAAATTCAGGAAACAAGATGGCAAAATCGTACAGATCAATTGATTAATGTCTTTGCTTTCGGTAATAGCTACAAAAATTGGGTGAAAGGACCTAAATATATTATGGTCTCAATCAAGGGTGATATTGTACCAGAAAAATTTGGTATGAATCGCGATATAGCAAATCAAAAAGGCAGAGATGATATAAAATTTATCGTATTTGAGCGGGTATTTGAGAAAGGCAATTTTGAAGCTCACAACATGATGTTTACAAATGAACTTTTAAGACAAACTTTTATTAAAAATGATATTACAATTGGTAATTTTGCTGGTTTATATTATCAACTGAAAACAAGTACTCTAGAACTCGCTACAGCAGCAGAAGTAAATTGGCCAGATGATATGAAAGATTATGTATGGAATGAAGAAAGTCTTCAACAGTTGTGAGTTAGAAGTTAGGAATTAAGAATTAATGATTTAAAATTTATGATTTCAATTACCAAGTCCTATATTTGCTTTTTCCTCTAAATTTATGACTCATTTATCTTCTCAATCCTCTATTCCCATTGTACCAATTCGCCATTTCCTACAATTTCTCTAACTTCTGACTCAATTCCCAATTACGTTTTGTTTCAATCTGCTAGAACCCGATCTGGGAACCCGGTAATATGTGATGACTGCTTTTTTAAACACGCAAAACTTTCGGACTATCAGGTAATCTTCATATGGCTCTACGTCTCGGTGATACAGTTCCAAACTTTACTCAAGCTTCCAGCGAAGGGGAAATTGATTTTTATAAGTGGGCTGGGGATAGCTGGGTTGTGCTGTTTTCTCACCCCGCTGACTATACTCCTGTTTGTACAACTGAATTGGGTACCGTTGCTAAGTTAAAGCCGGAATTTGATAAGCGCAATGTTAAGACTATTGCTCTTAGCGTTGATGATACTGAATCTCACAAAGGTTGGATTGGAGATATTGAGGAAACTCAAAGCACTAAACTCAATTATCCAATTTTGGCAGACGATGATAAAAAGGTTTCAGACCTTTATGATATGATTCACCCGAACGCTAACGCTAAGGTAACTGTGCGGACGGTGTTTATTATCGATCCCGAGAAGAAATTACGTTTGAGTTTAACTTATCCTCCCAGTACCGGACGTAATTTTGATGAAATTCTCCGAGTAATTGATTCTTTGCAGTTAACCGACAATTACAGCGTTGCGACTCCTGCTGATTGGAAAGACGGCGATGATTGCGTTATTGTCCCCACTCTTAAAGATCCAGATGTTCTTAAGGAGAAATTTCCTAAAGGATACGAAGAAGTTAAGCCTTATCTGCGGATGACTCCTCAACCCAATAAATAATCTGTTGTTGAATTACCGTTTCAACATCAACTGTAATGCACTAAATGTAGAGACGTAGCAATGCTACGTCTTTATTATTTTGATACAAAACTAAGTAATTTGATTTTTTAATATTACACAAAATCTGGATTGATGGTTTCACTTTGCTGGAGACGTTGCACTGTGAATACCGTCTCTATATATAGCGGTTTTCACTTCAGTGCAATACAGATATGACCTCACCCCGCTCTCCGGGCACCCCTCTCCTTGACAAGGAGAGGGGATGGGGGTGAGGTGGCGGAATTATGGTACTCAACTGAAATTCGGTATATCTTTCCCTATTCCCTGTTTCCTGTCCTCTATTACCAAAATTGTCATTCAAAATAGGAAATATAAGCCGCTATAAAACAAACATCATGCTTTCATCTCCTTTATTTTTACAATTTCCTTCATCAATGACAGACGAACAGTTTTTTGAATTCTGTCAAATGAATCGCGATTTACGTATCGAAAGAAATCAATATGGAGAAATATCTGTTATGCCACCTACGGGTTCGGAAACCGGTAATCGTAATTTTAATATAGCTGGACAGTTATGGGTATGGTCGGAAAAAGATGGCACTGGTATTTGCTTTGATTCGAGTACGGGATTTAAATTGTCTACTGGTGGGGAACGTTCTCCTGATGTTTCTTGGATAAGTTCAGAACGCTGGAATGTTTTATCAACAGCAGAACAAAAAGGATTTGCTCCTATTTGTCCGGATTTTGTCATCGAATTAAGGTCTGCTAGCGATAGCCTTAAACCGTTGCAGGAAAAGATGGAAGAATATATGCAGGAGCCTGGGATTCAGTTAGGCTGGTTAATTGACCGCAAAAATAGCCAAGTTTACGTTTATCGTCCGCACATGTCAGTGAAATGTTTGGAAAATCCCGATTCTGTTAGGGGTGAGCATGTTTTACCGGGCTTTGTTTTGAATGTGACTAAGGTTTGGTGAACAGTTATCGGTTAACAGCAAGCAGTAAATACACTTACAAATTCTACTTCTATCGAATTAGTTTTTTTACTCACATATTATTTAGAATATCTTACTTAAGATAATTCACATTAATTTAAATCAATTTATATAATGTCGAGTGATTGATTTTTTCTGAAAATACTAAGTATAAAGACTAGCTTAGATTATTAAATTTGAAACAATTTAGGGATTAGTGAATGAGCCTCGGTAATGCTGAAAGTACAAATCAAGTTGTAACGGCGCAAAATGTTAATTTAACGAATTGCGATCGCGAAGCAATTCAAATTCCGAGTTCGATTCAGCCTTATGGTATATTATTGGCTTTAAGAGAGCCGGAATTTACGATAGTACAAGTAAGTAATAATACTTTTGAGTATCTTGGCTTGCAACCAGAAGAACTGTTAAATCAGAAGCTAAGTTTCTTGATTGATGAAAGTCAGATTCAAGCGATACGTATGTGTTTGAGGGAAGACTTTGAAAGCATCAACCCTTTGAAAGTTTCGATCAAACCTGCCGATAAAACTCTTGTATTTGACGGTATAGTCCATCGTAGCGTTGGTGTAGTGATTTTGGAGTTGGAGCCGACACAATCGACGCCAGACGATGCAAAGTTTTTTGATTTTTATAATTTAGTTAGAACTCCTTTAGGCAAAATACAGAAAAGTTCGACACTCAGCGAGCTTTGTGATGTCATTGTCAAAGAAGTTAGGAAAATAACTGGCTTTGACAGGGTAATGATTTACCGCTTTGATGATGATGGAGCGGGTATGGTTATCGCTGAATCTCCCCGAGAAGATTTAGAAAAGTTTTTAGGTTTGCGATATCCCGCTACTGATATTCCTAAACAGGCTAGAGCGCTCTACGAACTAAATTTACTGCGTTTGATTCGGAATGTAAATTATCAGCCAGTAAGCTTAATTCCTCAATTAAATCCCCAGACGAACGAACCTTTGGATATGAGTTTGTCGGTGTTACGCAGCGTTTCACCATTACATGTAGAATATTTACATAATATGGGTGTTTCCGTTTCGATGTCGGTTTCTTTATTAAAAGACAAAAAGCTGTGGGGTTTGATTGCTTGTCACCATTACGGATCTGAAAAATCGTTATCTTACGAAATTCGCACGGTATGTGAATTCTTGGGACAAATAATATCCTTTGAATTAGCAGCCAAAGAAGAAAACGAAGACTTAGACTATAAAATTAAGTTGAAATCGATTCAGTCTAGGTTTATCGATTCAATTACCCAAGCAGAAGATTTGATTGATGGTTTAACTAAAAATCCATCCGATTTATTGGATTTAGTCAGTGCTTCTGGTGTGGCAATTTTTAATGTAGGTAGCTTAATTACAGAAGGTACGATTCCTACAGAATTACAAATCAGCGAATTAGTTTCTTGGGTAGAAACTCAAATGGGAAATGAAATTATTTATCATACCGATTTTCTAGCTAGTGTTTATCCTGAAGCAGAAAAGTTTACCGATGTTGGTAGCGGTTTAATAGCTTTAGCAATTTCCAAAATTCAGAAAACCTATATACTATGGTTTCGTCCAGAAGTTGTGCAAACGGTTAATTGGGGAGGAAATCCTCATAAACCTGTAGAAGTGTTAGAAGATGGAACCGTAAATATATCTCCCAGACAATCGTTTAAATTATGGCAAGAAACCGTAAAACAAAAGTCCTTAGCTTGGAAAAACTGCGAAATTGAAGCAGCATTAGAATTGCGGAGTTCGATTGTCGGTATTTTGCTGCGGAAAGCAGAACAATTGGCGAAAGTTAATCTGGAGTTGGAACGTAGCAATGATGATTTGGATTCTTTCGCTTATATAGCATCTCACGATCTTAAAGAACCGTTGCGGGGAATTCATAATTACTCTAGCTTTTTGATGGAAGATTACGGAGAAACTTTAGATAGCGATGGGGTTACTAAATTAGAAACATTGATGCGGTTGACTAAGCGGATGGAAAACTTAATTGATTCCTTGCTACATTATTCCCGTTTAGGGAAAAGTGAGCTTTCGCTGCATAATACAGATTTGAACGAGATTGTTAATAATGCCGTCGATGTCATCAGAATTAGTCAAAACAAAGAATTTGATATTCAGATTCCGAAACAATTGCCTACAATTAACTGCGATGCAACTCAAATTAGCGAATTATTTAGTAATTTAATTAGCAATGGCTTAAAGTATAATGATAAAGCTGAAAAATGCGTAGAAATTGGTTTTATAGATCCTATTGCTGATATTGAAGCATATCAATTACTTTACACCCATCTCAGCGATTCGCAACTACCTGTTATTTTTTATGTTAAAGATAACGGTATTGGAATCCGTTCCAAACATTTAGAAACTATTTTCCGCATTTTTAAAAGATTACATGCTCCAAGTAGATATGGAGGTGGAACTGGGGCTGGCTTAACAATTGTCAAAAAAATTGTTGAGCGTCACAATGGTACTATTTGGTTAGAGTCAACTTTTAAAGAAGGAAGTACTTTCTATTTTACTTTGCAACCCGATAGAGAATGATGCAACAAATCGTAGAAAAATCATATTTACCTTTACTATTAGTGGAAGATAGCGACGAAGATTTTGAAGCATTTGGACGCTTTATCAAAAAATCGGCAATTACTAATCCGATTTATCGCTGTATTGATGGTGAAGATGCTCTAGATTTTCTCTATCATCAAGGAGATTATGAAGATATAAAAAAAGCGCCTCGCCCATCTATAATTTTGTTAGATTTGAACTTACCCGGTACCGATGGCAGAGAAGTTTTAGAACAGATTAAGCAAGACGAAAAACTTAGAACTATTCCAGTTATCGTTTTTACTACTTCTTCTAATCCAAAAGATATTAAAACCTGTTATAGCTTCGGAGTCAATAGCTATATTCTTAAACCAATGAACTTACAAAAATCTAAAGAAGTAATGCGGTATATTCTAGACTATTGGTTCAAAATAGTTGTTCTTCCTGAAGAAGGAATAAATGTGGATTTATATTAATCTCTGCTTCAGAGATACGTTTTAATAACTTGTATTTATAACAATCTTAGATAATTCGTTAAATTACAAATGGTGGGAGCATTTTACTTGCTTACAATAGCGAGGTTCTTGCTCCCACTACTGTTTGAGACGTTAATCGCCATGATATTTTACAGATGGTTTAGCATTGTTCTATATAGATGTATATAAAATAAATACGATATAACGCAATAAATTTATACAGGCTATTGAAAAAAAACACAAAAATTTATAAAATATTAATAATTAGCTGTATCCTAGAAATAAAATCCCTTGCTGCTGCTAAGTAAAGAAAGTTTTGTTTACTTCGAGGTCAAGCAGGAAAAGGTAAAATATAATAATGCAAAACCATTATACAGTCTTAATTATTGATGATTGCCTCGAAGATAGAAACACTTATTGCCGTTATTTACAAAAAGACGATGAATGCAATTATCAATTTTTAGAGCAAGAGTATGGAAAAGATGGTTTAGAAGCCTGCAAGCAAGTTCAGCCAGATATTATCTTGCTCGATTATATGCTCCCAGATATAAATGGTTTAGAGTTTATACAAGAGTTACAAAGCTGCTGTAAAGATACAAGTCCTCCAATCATAATGCTTACAGGAGAAGGCAGCGAAAAAATAGCCGTACAGGCAATGAAGTACGGAGTAGAAGATTATTTAGTCAAAGCAAATACTACAGCAAAAATTCTGCGTTTAACTGTAAGAAACGTTATCGAAAAGAAAAATTTGCAGCAGAAATTAGAAGTAAGTAAGCGACGTTTTTTTACTTCAGTAGAAAATATGTTTGACTGCTTCGGTATATATGTTTGTATCCGCGATGATAATGGACGCATCACAGGATTTCATCGCGAATACTTGAACGCTGCGGCATGGGAAAATGAATTAATTGGTTTAGAGGAGCATGGAAGCCAAGAAGAAGAAGAATTGTTTAAAGAATATTGTCAAGTTATAGAAACGGGTAAGTCATTTTTAAAAGAAGTTTTATGCTTTTCTAACCATAATAACCAACAAGTTTTAAGCAAAGCTTACGATGTTAGCATATCTAAATTAGAAAATGGTTTTGTGGCAACTTGGCGCGATATTACAAAGCGTAAAATATCCGAACAAGCTTTACAAGAAAGTCAGCATTTAATTCAGAGAATAGCCGATACAACACCGGATATATTATATTTATTTGATTTGGAAGAACAGCGGAATATTTATATTAATCGTCAAGTACAGCAACGTTTGGGTTATTCTCCGCTTTTGATCAAAAAAATGGGAGCCGATTTATTTAAAAACTTAGTTCATCCAGATGATTTTCAGCGTTTAAAGAATCATTTAAAAAAATTTGCATCTATAAAGGATGGGGAAATACTACCATTTGAATATAGGATACGCGATATTCAAAATCAATGGCATTGGTTTAGCAGTCGCGATACAGTTTTTACTAGATCTTCGGATGGAAAACCCCAGCAATTATTAGGAGTAGTTAGAGAAATTACGGCTCAAAAACAATCAGAAGAAGCTTTGAGAGAAAGTGAAGCTCGTTTTCGTTACATTTATGAGTCAAACATGTTGGGAATAATGTTTTGGAAAACCAATGGAAAAGTAATTGATGCCAATGCGCGCTTTTTGGAAATAATTGGTTACAGTCGCGAAGATTTACAAGCAGGATTAATTCGTTGGGATGAATTCACACCTCCAGAATGGAAAGAAGTTGATAGAGAAGCAATTGAGCAAATTAAAAATAATAGAGTTTGTCATCCTTTTGAAAAAGAATATATTCGTAAAGATGGTTCTAGAGTACCGATTGTTTTAGGTGCTTGTTTATTAGAAAATTCGATTAATACAGGCGTTTCTTTTGTAATTGATATTACAGAGCGTAAGCGGATAGAGAAAGAACGCGCTCAGCTATTAATTAGCGAGCGAGAAGCCAGAGAACAAGCTGAGGCAGCCAATCTAGCCAAAGATGATTTTGTGGCAATGGTATCTCATGATTTGCGATCGCCACTGAATGCGATTTTAGGTTGGTCGCAAATTTTACGGAGCAGCAGCAAAGACGAAGCGATAAAAAACCGTGGTGCAGAAATTATCGAACGTAATGCTAAAGCGCAAGATGCTTTGATTCAAGATTTGTTAGATATATCCAGAATTATACGGGGTAGGTTGCAACTGCAAATGATTCCGGTGAAACTAGAATCTATTCTCAACAACGCAATTGACTCAGCATACCCAGTAGCGATCGCCAAAAATATTCATTTAGAATCTGAAGTTGATTCTAATATAAATAACATGCTCGGAGATGCCAAACGTTTACAGCAGGTAGTTGATAATTTACTCAGTAATGCTGTTAAATTTACACCAGAATCGGGACATATCAAAGTTAATTTACGAAAGATTGAAAATAACGCCCAAATTAAAGTCATTGATACCGGAAGCGGAATTAGCAAAGAACTATTGCCGTTAATTTTTGAACGTTTTCATCAAGGTAGCAATATTGAAACTAAGCAGCAAGGTTTAGGGTTAGGATTGGCGATTGCTCGTCATTTAGTAGAATTGCATAATGGCAAAATCACTGCTGAAAGTAGGGGAGAAGGAAAGGGTACGACTTTTACGGTGATTTTACCTTTACAATAAGCAGCGAACTATTTTCACAATCAAATAAATATAGGACTTACGCAACCGGCATATTTTTTGCGTAGGGTGCGTGGTTTAGAAAAACTCTAAGGTAGTATCGAGCCTTTTAGCATCATGCAGCAACCAGCATTTTGATACTAACCTCAGTCATATTTTAGTTTAATTATCAAAAAAATAAGTTTAAATACCTGAATCTTAAGCCATTTAAGAAGATTACTTGCATGTCCAAAAATACGACTTTAGGAGTATATCTTTAAAGCCTGTTTTCGGTAATATTATTTCTATTAGTGACGCTATCAACAGAAGTAATTAGTATTTTTCATAACAACTACTTGTTTTCCCAAATCCTTAATTTCAAATCAATAGACTTTTCATCAGTTTTTAACTCTCTTTACGATCATCTTAGATTAATCAATTCATTTATTAAAAAAATATGCTCGCGCCGTTTATTAAAATAAAACATGCAATAGCCTAATACAAGTGAATATATGACTCGACTTTCTGCCCTTTTTCCTATAGCTGAAATTATAATGACTAATATTCTATTAGCCTAATTATGCTATGGCTATTTTTGAGATATATACAGTTGAAGTTCTATGCGAACTCATATTAAAGCAGTAACAACTTGAACCAATGTTAAGGAAAGTATCTACAATCAGCTTGAAAATAAGCTTTGAGTCATTTATTTGATTGCCTGGATATTTTGATATTTAGAATTGTAAAAGAATTATCATTAAATATTAAAACAGTTGTTATTCTAGTAGAGCGATAGATTATTCTACCCGCATTCGTTTAGGAGATAAAAATGTTAGCAGTTTATCCGGTGCTATTTCTTATTGCTTTATGTACTATCTGGCTGGGACTCAAAATAGCCGAGGAAGTTTATCGTATTGCAGTCATTATTGCCGGAGCAATACTTTTAGTTATGGCGTTTGTATCGGCTCCTTCATTTGTACAAGTAGGTAGTGTATTGCTGTTGTTAGGAATTTACCAACTCTATGTTTGGCAACCAAAGTTTAATTTGTTTGTGAGAAATGAAGTTGAAGCTGTTAAAACGGTTGAGTGTATCGGCCCTGGTTGTAAATGAATACAATCTTGATAAGATAAATAATTAGAGATTGTCAGATTTTTTATGAAAATTGCATAGTAAATATGAGTCAGGACTTAGAAATTAATTTTTCTAGCTTCTGACTTAATTTTTTGCGGAAAATATAGTTAGCAGTTATCAGTAGTTAGGCAATATCGTGTTGTCGCTCCACCTAACGCACTATCCCACTAATTCAAGAAGCTCAAAGAAACCCGGTTTCTAAAACTTGTGCAACTAAGAAACCTGAGTTCGGGATGCAAAATGCTAAGTATCGTAATTAACTGATAACCTTTATAGTTTTGTTGTATATCGCCGTCAAAGAAAATTCAATAATGTATTCCTAAAACTTTGCATATTGGCATCTTGGCATGAGACTCTTAGTAAGCCTTGAAATAATCTCAGCCAATGAATGTAATACAGTTAATTTTATATATCGGTCTAATAGCAATATCTACTGCTGTAGTTTGGAAAGGTAGCTCTATGCTAGAAACGGCTGCCGAGGGTTTATCACAATATTACCGATTACCGCCTATTGTTCAAGGAAGCGTTGTTGTAGCGGTAGGCTCAAGTTTTCCAGAATTATCTAGTACGGTGCTTGCTACTCTCGTTCACGGACAGTTTGATTTAGGTGTTGCAGCCATTGTCGGTTCGGCTATTTTTAATATTCTTGTCATTCCTGGAATTTCTGGTTTGGTAGGGCAACGCTTAAGTGCCGATAGGCTTTTAGTTTATAAGGACGCTCAATTTTATATTACTAGTATTACTGTATTGTTATTGGCTTTTACTTTTGCAGTTATTTATAACCCCGTAGAAGGTGTGATGTTACAGGGTGAAATGAACCGATTAATTGCTTTAATGCCTTTATCTCTTTACGGGCTATATTTATTTTTACAGCAGCAAGACACTATAGAAGAAAACCAAACCAATAAAGAGGAACCTCCCCAAAATATCCGTATCGGTAGGGAATGGCTGCGATTCTTATTCAGTTTAGTTCTTATTGTTGTCAGTGTTGAAGGATTAGTGTCCGGAGCAATTGGTTTGGGAAAAGTTTTGAATACACCAACTTTTCTCTGGGGTATCACTGTAATCGCTGCCGGTACTAGCTTGCCCGATGCTTTCGTTAGTATCCGCGCTGCTCAAAAAGGTGATGGTATTATTAGTCTTGCTAACGTATTAGGCAGCAATATTTTTGATTTACTCGTAGCAATTCCCGTAGGAGTCATGATTGCTGGTGCTTCGATCATTGATTTTGCTGTTGCTGCTCCGATGATGGGTGTATTAACTTTCGCAACTATCGTGTTATTTGCGATGCTTCGCACTGGCTTAGTTTTGAGCAAAAAGGAATGTGTTGTATTGCTGGGTATGTATGGATTATTCGTAATATGGATCGTACTAGAAACTCTTGATATTACTCATGTGATTTGAAATAAATTAGCTGTATAAACTAAATTTTTTGCAGATTTTGCAGATATAGTTTTGTGTCTTCATTTGTATTTCTATATTTAGGAAATTCTACAAATCAAGATTTTTGTTTTGATCAAAAATAAAATCGATTAATATTAAATTTTTATCAATCATTTTCTGGAGAGATAGTTTCGATTTGGGCTGCGCGATCGCGAAGTGCGTTCTGCGATATTGTATCAATTCCAGCTATATTCTATTTCGGATGTTTTCTTTACGAGCTAAGGGGATGTTTGGAAAGTATAGTTTTTTAGCCCAACTTTCGGATTATCCCCCCTTCCCCCCTTAAAAAGGTAACGGCTCCCCCTTTTTTAAGGGGGATTTAGGGGGATCTTAAGATTTACGAGTTTTATTTATGACTTCCCAAACATCCTCTAAGAATTAAGATTATCTCCCTCTCTTCCTAGGTACGGAATTCCACAAACGCGCTTATTAGCTAATACTGATTAAATTAGAACTATATAATAGAATATTTGTTTCTCACACATCTATGACTACGAACGTTGCTATCTCAGATAATCCCTTGCTCAAATGTTCGGGTTTACCTCCTTTTACAGAAGTTAAACCGGAACATGTAGAACCTGCTTTAAATCAATTACTTACAGAATTAAACGAAGAACTTACTCAATTAGAAGCTAATATCAAACCAACCTGGAGCGGTTTGGTAGAACCTTTAGAACGGTTAACCGAACGTTTGACTTGGAGTTGGGGCATTGTTAGCCATTTGATGGGTGTGAAAAATAGCCCGGAATTACGTCAAGCTTACGAAACTTCACAGCCAAAAATAGTCCAGTTTTCTACTCGAATTGGTCAAAGTAAACCCATCTATAACGCTTTTAAAGCTCTGCGAGAAGGGGATAAATGGAACAGTTTGGATTCAGCCCAACAAAGAATTGTTGAATCCTCCATCCGCGATGCAGAACTTGCTGGTATTGCTTTAGAAGGTGAAGCTCAAGAACGTTTCAATGCTATCCAGATGGAAATGGCTGAACTTTCCACCAAGTTCTCTAACCATGTTTTGGATGCAACAAAAGCTTTCAAGTTAAAACTTGTAAACCCTGAAGAAGTCGAAGGTTTACCTCCTAGCTGGCTGAGTTTAGCAGCACAAGCAGCACGAGATGCAGGTGAGAGCAATGCGACTCCGGAAAATGGTCCTTGGTTGGTGACTTTGGACTTTCCTAGCTATGCTCCTTTTATGCAGCACAGTAAGCGGCGGGATTTGCGCGAACAAATGTACAAAGCCTTTATATCTCGCGCATCTACCGGAGAATTAGATAATAGACCGATAATTAAACGTATTTTGGATTTAAGACAAGAACTAGCTCAATTACTTGGATATAAAAATTATGCCGAGGTCAGTTTAGCTAGTAAAATGGCTCCGAGCGTTGAAGCAGTAGACAAACTTCTCGAAGAATTACGTCTTACTAGTTACGATGCTGCACGTAAAGAATTAGAAGAACTCAAGCAATTTGCAGCTTCTAAAAATGCTCCAGAAGCTAACGACTTGAAAAACTGGGATATCAGCTTTTGGTCGGAACGTCAACGAGAAGAGAAGTTTTCTTTTACTCAAGAAGAGTTACGTCCTTATTTCCCTCTTCCTCAAGTACTTGACGGTTTATTTGGATTAGTAAAACGTTTATTTAACGTTAGCGTTACTTCTGCTGACGGACAAGCTCCTGTATGGCATGAAAATGTCCGTTATTTTCAAATAGCTGACGAAACGGGAAATCCCATAGCTTACTTTTACTTAGATCCCTACAGTCGTCCGGCGGAAAAACGTGGTGGTGCATGGATGGATACCTGTCTAAATCGCCATAAAATTGAGGAAAAAGGTAAAAATGAGATCCAATTGCCCGTTGCTTACTTGATTTGCAATCAAACTCCTCCAGTTGACGACAAACCCAGCTTAATGACCTTTACGGAAGTCGAAACCCTCTTCCACGAATTCGGTCACGGTTTGCAGCATATGCTGACCAAAATTAATTATCCTAGCGCTGCCGGTATTAATAATGTTGAATGGGATGCCGTAGAATTACCCAGTCAGTTTATGGAAAACTGGTGCTACGAACGTCCAACTTTAATGGGAATGGCAAAGCACTACGAAACTGGCGAACCTCTACCAGAGCATTATTATCAGAAACTGGTAGCAGCACGTAACTATATGAGTGGTAGTGGCATGTTGCGTCAATTGCACTTTAGCTTGCTCGATATAGAACTACACTACCGCTATCGTCCCGATGGTAGCGAAACTCCAGAAGATGTACGCAACCGCATCGCCGAAAATACTACAATATTGCCACCGCTACCGGAAGATAATTTCCTCTGTGCTTTCGGACATATTTTTGCTGGTGGATATGCAGCCGGTTATTACAGCTATAAGTGGGCTGAAGTCTTAAGTGCGGATGCTTTTGCTGCTTTTGAAGAAGCCGGATTAGAAAACGAACAAGCACTTAAAACCACCGGCAAACGCTACCGCGATACCGTACTTGCTTTGGGTGGTAGCAAACATCCGATGGAAGTATTCAAATCTTTTCGGGGTAGGGAACCAAGTACCGAACCTTTACTCAAGCACAATGGTTTGAAAAGTGCGGCTTAGGGAATAGGTAATTAATTTTTTGATTTAAACAATTCTCAAATTATTTAATTACTATCAATAAAAAGACGTTGCACCGCAACGTCTTTTTTCACTGTATATTTATTGCCGCTGTCTAAATAAATACTAAGTGCAAACCATCAAAGCTGCTTCAGTGTCATTTTCTATTAGAGATTCCACTCCATGCTTTTGTGCGTAAGCTAATAACTCGTATGTCCATTCTGTGAAAATTTGGAATATTTTTTCGACTATTTCAATAGCTTGTTGACGTTGTAAATGTGTGAGTTCTATTTTTGCTACATAATCTTCTGCTTCCGGTGTACGCATTGCGTGTCCGGTTTCTACTCGTAGATGTGCATCACCAAAGTAGAAATAGTCCTGATTAGAGATTGCTCGCAGTTCCGAAGCTACTTTTGCTGAAATTTTAAAAAAAACATGACCTACAGATTCTAGCGCTTCAAGAACTATTAATTTAATCTCGGGAATCGCTTGATAGCTATATCCTGCAATTTGATATGTTATTTGACGAGTAATTTTAGTTTCTTCATTCCAAACTAATCTTAATCCTTGAGTTAAATTGATATTCGAGTTTAATTGGAGCTTTTCGATATCCTTGAGATACCAAGACCAATGTTCTTCATCTTCGTAAGCATGTTGATTGATAATACATTGAATTTTATTAAGAGGTTGTTTCTCTAAAAAAACGTATTGATTTAGGTCGCTAAAACTCATAATAAAATGAGCCATACAAGGAGCAAAACTTAATCTTTCTCTAGGGTGTAAGTTTTGGTCTTGCATAAATGTAAACAAAGGTAAATTCGTAAACTCCTGCTTTCTACTTTCAATCAAAGCTAATACATCTAACATAGTTTTTTTAATTTTTGATATTTTTATTGAGCTTAAACACAAAAAATAAATGGTATCAAACAGAGTGAGAATAATCAAAAGTCTCTAACCGTTTTTCCATCATTCTTAATTATGATTGCTGAGTTAAAAAAGTAAAACTAATAGCTATATAAGTTTGAGGCAGCTATTAGCTCTCACTGTATAGTTATATGCAGGCTACGGAAGAATCTCTGATTTTTTCTTCGTATGCATCTAATTCTAAATTTTGCTTTTGTGCATAAGCTAGAAGTTCATGAGTCCATTCTGTGAAAATAATAAACACATTATTAACTATTTCATAAGCTTGGTGACGCTGTGAATCAGTGAGTTCAATTATTGTTAGTAAATCTTCCGCTCCTTCCGTACCCATAGCGTGTCCGCTTTCAAGATGTAAGTGAAAATCACCGAAATATGTATACTTATGACCGGTAATTTCTGTTAATTCTGAAGCTACTTGCGATGTTCTAGAAAATAAAACATTTCCTGTAGCTTCTATCGCTTCTATTGCAGCAATTTTGATAATAGGTTCTGCGTGCAAAGTATATGCAGACAATTGATAAGATAGCTGTCGAGAAACTTTGCTGTGTTCGCTCCACAAGAATCTCAACATCTGAGTAAAGCTTATTTGCGAATTGAATCCTAGCTTTTCGAGGTCAGTTATAAACCACGGCCAGTGATGGTCATCTTCATAAGTATGTTCGTTAATCATATATTCTAGTTTGGTAACTGCTTGCTTTTCTCGGAAAACATACTTGTTCAAGTCACCAAAACTCATAATAAAATGTGCGATGCACGGTGCAAAACTTAATCTCTGCTTTGGATTGATTGTTTTATCTTCTAAGAACTTAAACAAAGGTAACTGAGCGTATTCGTGATTCTTTTCTTCTATTAACGATAATATTTCTTGCATTGAAACTTTTCCTGTGAATGCTAATTGTTATCAACTTATTAGTGCAGCAGGGGTTAAGTCTTAAAGGCTTAACTTGCTTTAGTGAAGTGGATAATGCGACTCTGATAACGAAATAGCACCTAAACTATAGCTTAACTTATGATAAATACTATTTGTTGCTTTTTTTTCTAGAATTAATTTAAAGCATTAACTTTGTTTTGCCACTCGTATAAACTCAGAAAAAATATTTTTTTTCATTTTCATATTTGAAGTCAATAATTCTGCATTGATCTAGGTATAAATTTTATTTTTATTCATTTTTTTATTCGCTAATGATAAAACTTTATAAATATATGTTAATTAGACATGAAGCCACAATTATACCGGATATGCAGCTTGATCGAGACTTAGCCAATTCATTGAAAAAATATCTATTTGTTAATAACATAAAGTTTTAAATTGATAGAATTTTTATCCATACGTTATTTTATGAAGAACAGATTATTAAGATAAATATTGTTAAATTTAAATTCTGATTAAATATGCATTTTCTAATATATTGTTTTTATATAAGTGTTTTCACTGATTTATTATAGATGAATATATATATATATGAGTTTTTACGAATGTCATCAATCGTTTAATGCTTTAAATTAAATCATTAAGCACAGTTATTGAAATATTTCAGTTTCAGATTTTTTATTTTTAAGCGGAAAATAAATTTATTTATAGAAAGCATATTATAAATGAATTTATTTAATACACAATATTTTAGCTATATCGATGTATGTAGCCTTTATATTGCTCGGTTATCAGGTTGCGTGATTGAGTTGAGTACAGAATGATTAAGTCTAGATTTAACAGCTTATTTACTGTACGTATTCATCGATAACAAGCAATATTAGGAAGACAATTTCATGACAGATTTAGTATCATTTGCACAGCAGCAAGACAAACAAGATAAGAGTAATATTTGGTTATCAAATGGAAAACCTAAGTTTACTGTGCCTACCTGTGATGATGGATTGCTTTGGGAAACCTGGATGTCTATGTTTCATTTTCCTACTCTTACAGTTGCAGACGAGTTAGGCTTATTTCCTTTAATTGCAGAAGCTCCAAAAACAGCATCTGAAGTAAGTGAAAGTCTTTCTTTGAGCGAGCGTGCGACTGAAGCTCTTTTAGGAGTAATGACCTCATTAGGCTACTTAGTTCAGCAGAATGGTAAATTTAATCTCACCAAGGCATCCATCAACTTTTTACTTCCTCAAAGTCCTTATTATTGGGGCGGGATGTTGAAGCTGATGGCAAATAATCCCCTATCACATTCTGTATTGCTCGAAGGTTTGAAAAACGATAGGTCAAGCGTTTATCAGGAACAGGATGTTTGGGAAGCCCACGAAGTAGAGATTGATAAAGCTAGATTATTTACAGGTGCTATGCAGAGCATGACAATGCCCGGTGCTTTAGGAGTAGCACATCATGGTAACTTTGCCCAAACACAGCGTCTTCTTGATGTAGGGGGTGGTTCTGCTGCTGTATCTGTAGCTTTAGCCCAACGCTATCCTCAAATTGAGTGTACTATTCTTGATTTACCAGTTGTATGCGAAATTGCACAAGATTATATTTCTAAGGCTGGATTCTCAAATCGAATAGACACATATTCCGCAAACTTTTTTACTGATACTTTTCCCATTGGTTATGATGCTGTTTTATTTAGTAATATTTTCCATGATTGGGGATGGAAAAAATGCCAGCATTTAGCAAAAAGCAGTTTTGAAGCATTACCTAAAGGGGGACGTATTTACCTACATGAAATGCTTTTGAACGATACAAAAGATGGGCCAACACCAGCGGCTTCCTACTCGATGTGTATGATTTGGTGGACTCAAGGTAAGCAATATACAGCAAGTGAAGTCACTCTACTTTTACAAGAAGCAGGATTTGAAGATATTTCCATAACTTCGACTCATTCTTACTTTTCATTAGTTAGTGCAACCAAACCATAAATTTAAAGCAAACGGAGCAAGTAGAAAAAGTATTAACGTTAATCATATAGCATTCCTAAATCATTTGTGAGATTTGATAAACCCGGTTTTTCCGAAAAACCGGGTTTCTGACATCTGTATTTCTCACGAATCATATAGGATTGCTATTTTAATAAAATACTTTTCTATTTCCTCGAATCAGCTAAAGCATATTACTTTTAATTCAAGTTTCACTTGCTCAGATAAGGTTGAATACTTCCCTAAACGTAGTGAACGTCGTAATAATAATTTCTGATTGCGTAAGTCCTGATTTAATTAATAAAGCCGTTAGTAAAGCCGGATTTCTGTATTAACTATTATTTGGCTGAATAGTAGGAATTTCGATTATAAATTCAGTCCCTTTGCCCAATTCACTAAAGCAATGCAGTTGACCCCCATGTCTATCAACAATAACTTGATAACTAATCGATAAACCTAAACCAGTTCCAACTCCAACTGGTTTAGTTGTAAAAAATGGGTCAAATAAACGTCTCTGCACTTCTTCAGTAATTCCCATACCATTATCTATGATATGAATAGCAATATGGTCATTTTCTAATATTTCCGTCTTAATTTTAACTTGAGGAGCAGATACTTTACCTTTGATTACTCCCTCTTCTAATGTATCGATAGCATTAGCAAGTAAATTCATAAATACTTGGTTAAGTTGTCCAGCAAAACACACAACTTTTGGTAAGTTAGCGTATTGTTTAATTATCTCAATGCCTCTATTTTCCTGCTTGGGTTTGAGGCGATGTTGCAGAATCATTAAAGTACTTTCAATGCCTTCATGAATATCTACCGTCTTCATTTCTGCTTCGTCAAGACGGGAAAAGGTTCTCAAAGATTGTACGATTCCACGAATTCTCTCAGCTCCTACCATCATCGACTTCATTAATTTAGGTAAATCTGAAACTAAGAAATCGACTTCAAGAGCTTCAATCTCTTCTTGTATTTCCGAAGTTGGTTCGGGATATTCCTGTTCGTAAAGCTTGAGTAAACCCAATATATCTTCGGCATAATTATTCGCATGAATTAAATTACCGTAAATAAAGTTAACGGGATTGTTGATTTCGTGAGCGACTCCAGCCACTAACTGACCCAAACCAGACATTTTTTCACTTTGCACCAACTGAGATTGGGTTTTCTGGAGTTGCTGCAACGTTTGCTCTATCTGTTGTGCTTGTTTTTGAGCATTTAGTGCGGTTTGCTGAGTTTCTGCATAGAGGTCAGCTTGATTAATCGCGATTGCAAGTTGGTCTACCACTGTTTGTAGCAACTCTACTTCACTATTAGTCCAAGGACGAGTTTCCGTCCAATGTCCGCAAACAATTACACCTATATGACCAGAACGAGTCTGAATTGGTAGTACAATTTCTGATTTAATTCCTAAAGATTCTAGAAATTGCCGATGTATTGGTTCTTCGCACTTCTTCGCATCATCTATCTTCAATATTTCTTGTTTTATAAACAGTTCTGTTACCGAGCCGACTTTATCTATAGAATGGCGACCTATTAAACTAGGCAAACTGTCGTTTTTTGATTCTTTAATCGTTTCCCAAATTGGAGGTTCGGCACTGGGTTGAAACCAAGAGAAGCTACAACGATCGATATTTAATAAATGCTTAATTTTGTTAATTGCCGTTTCAACTACTGTGTCTATATCGAGAGTATTACGAATTTGGCTGGCGAGAGTATTAACCAATTTTTCGCGATTGGCTAGTTCTCTATATCGTGCTTCTGACTGCTTTAGTGCAGCTTCTGCTTGTTTACGATCTGTAATATCTCGCCAAATTGTATAAAATACTTGTTCGCCATTTAAAGGAATAGCAGTTAATTGAACTTCAAGAGGCATATCTTGACCATCTATACGGCGAATTACCCACTCAAAGCGATGACCACCGTTCGCAAATGCAATTTCCGTTAATTGTCTTTGTTTATCAAAAGAAGATGTTCCATCGGGCTGAAATTCGGGAGAAATTGCTGATGGAGCCATACGCATTAACTGCGCTCTGTTAGTACAGCCCATCATCTCTGCTGCTGCTTGATTGCAGTCAAAGAAAACCTGACCATTATATAAAAGAATTCCATCTGCCGATTTTTCAAACAAGGTACGGAATTTCTCTTCGCTTTGTTTGAGTGCATCCTCTGCGTGTTTAAGCTCGGTAATATCCATTACCATTCCATCCCAAACAATATCACCGTTGGCTTGCTTTTCTGGTTTAGAATGTCCCTTTAACCACTTCAATTCTCCTGACGAAGTTGTAATTCGCCATTCTTGTTTCCAAAGCTGCAAACTTTGAGCAGAAGTTGCGATTGACTGCTGGAAAATTAGTAAGTCATCTGGATGAACTCTTTTAAAAATATTTTCAATATCTCCTTGCATCTGTTCAGGTGTTAATTCAAAAAGGTTATAACAACCAGGACTAACATAGGAAAAATAATTAGAACCATCCGGACACAGTACGTATTGATAAATCATCCCCGGAACGTTAACAGCCATTTTTTCTAGCTGTGCTTCTGTTTGATGTAATGTCTTTTCAACTTTTTGTCTTTGTGCAACTTGAGCTTGTAGTTGTTTATTCGCTGCTTTAAGTTCGGTCGTGCGATAATGTACCTTGCTTTCCAAATCTTGCTGATATTGCCGTAACTGCTCTTCGATTTGTATTTTGTCGCTGATATCAATCATCAGACCACTCCAGAGGATATCGCAACCAGCTTGTCTTTCCGGTCGTAATATGCATCGAACCCATCTGCATTTACCAGAGGGTATAACCACTCTTCCTTCCCACAGCCACGGTAATAATGTATCTGCTGACAGTTTCATTGATTCTAAATAAGATTCTCTATCGTCTGGATGAATCAAATCAAAAACAGCGCTAAAATCTTGCTCGGCTTTAAATGGTTCTATTTCCAGAAACCTCCGACAACCAGAACTCATATAAGGAAATGACATTTCGCCATTTGCATTTAAGCGAAACTGATATACAACTCCCGGTAAATTTGCAGCTAGTTTTTGGAAGCGTCTTTCGTTGGCTGTTAATGCTTGCTCGCAAAGCATTTGTTCTGTAACTTTTTCGTATGAAAAGATTATTCCCCCAATTTCACCATTATTTTGATTCCAGGGACGACATTCCCACTTAATCCACTGTTCACCATCAACACCCACCATTTTGTCAGCTTCGCAACTTGCGACTGCACCAGCTAAACAACGCTGGTGAATCATCTTCCATTTATCCGAAGCTTGGGGAAATATTTCGTAATAACAACGATTTATCAAACATTCACTATCCAAGTTATAATCTGTAAGCCATTTACGACTTGCTGCCATGAGGCACATCTGAGTATCAAACATTGCAACAGCTACAGGTGTATGCTCTAAAAGAACTTGAAGCAGTTGAGAATCATCATTAGACTGTGCGTACAGATGCATATAGTTAACTGGTAGATACGTTGATAAACGCGCTTACTCTGATACTTGTAATAATAAAATTCCCCAAGGGAATGCCATTTAATATAACCAGTCGGAAAGTAAATCAGCTACCGAATTTTCTCTGAAGTAATTTAAATAGTTTGTGAATTTACATTGTTCGCTTGATATTCACGGAATACTCATAAATCTGTCTTACCGAAAACTTATTTCTCCCTTGAACTTTCTTATACAGAAATCCTGCTTGACTTATTAATTTATTTGTTGAGAGATTAAAAAGCAGCAGTAGTATCGAGAAAATAGGTTGAATAGGTCTTATCTAAAACAGCGAACTAAACTTTTATTGCTTTACAAAAATTAATACAATCAATAATTACTTGTATAACACATTCGATAATCTTGCTTTTATATACATATTTATTACAAAAATTTACTTAGTTATAATTAACTTTATTAAACATAGATTACAACTAATAAATTTTATAATTATTCATTAAGAAAGTAGGGCAAAATAAGAAGTAGCATAAATTATATAGAACCATTCATTCTAACTTTAGTTAATGCAGGTTCAAGTCTACGCAACCGTATGCTTGTTCTTTGTTATTTGCCGATTCATAATGGCAAAAACAGAGTAAATTAGAGCAAGGCGGCGAAAACCTAAGCTAAGCGATAAGCAAAAATGTCCCTATGATGCAGAATATTTTGCTAGCTGTCTCAGGATTGGGACATGCGGAAGAAATGCTGAAACTGATGGAAGCAATACCATCAATTCAACGGGCAAAAGTTACTGTTTTGCACGTTGTACCTCCTCAAACTACCGCCGAAACAATGACAGCGAAGTGGGAAGAAGGCGGTAGAATTTTAGCAAGCGCTATTCAGAAGTTGCAGCTAAACCCCAATCAAGTTAATTCCGTGTTACGCCAAGGTGAACCCAAAGATGTTGTTTGCCAAGTGGCAGATGAAATCGATGCCGATTTGATTATCATGGGTTCGAGAGGACTTAAGCGTCTGGAATCAATTTTGGCTAATTCGGTTAGTCAGTATGTCTTTCAGCTGTCTTCTCGTCCTATGTTACTGGTGAAGGATGACATTTATGTCAAAGCAGTGAACCGGGTGATGGTGGCGGTTGACAAATCTGATGCGTCACAGTACTGCTTGGACTTGGCTTTATTCTTGCTAAAGGATATCAAAGGCGGCGAATTGATTTTAACTCACGTTATGACCGATTTAAAGAGTCCTTCGGCAGAAACCGCACAGCTTAATGCTGACAAACATCCTATTTTAGAAGCAGCAACTAAGAAAGCCCAAATGCAAGGTGTTAAATGTCGCAGTACACTCAGCATTGGCAAACCGGGTGAAAAAATTTGTAATCTGGCAGAAGAGATGAACGTAGACTTATTGTTAGTCGGTTCTCCAGATCGTCGTCCTTCAATAGCTAAAAGCTTTGTTGATTTAGATAAACTTTTAGGTACTTCTCTGTCAGATTATGTCAGAATTAATGCTACTTGCCCAGTTCTATTAGCGCGCACTTCCGCAGCTTAAAAGCTATTTTACATTCAAATATAGATTTCGCGGTTGATAGATAAAACCCCTACACTCTATACATAGTGCCGGGGTTTTTCCTTTTGAAAAGTCAAGTATTAATTAAGTATCTTTTCTTCCGCCTTCACGGCTAACAGTTAGAGTGTAAAGTAATACTAAAAAGATTGCGGGAACTAATACGAACAAAATGCTCGCTATGAATCCCAAGTCATTAGTTTGCATAATTCAGAAAGCCTCTCTTTTATTTGCAGCAGATAACTTTAGGATACCATTACTGATGCTTAAGTGATGGATATTAGGAAAGTAGGAATAAAGGCTATGAATGAAGGAAGGGAGAAGATAGTAGTAAGTGGGGTATAAGCCCTTAATACCGCGCTGCTCTCCATTCCATTGCTGTAAAGAAATGTGATTGTTAACTATTAAGGTTTGGTTGCAACACTTACAGCACCATTAACCAAAGTTTGGCAAGCAAGACGATAATTTTCTGGCTTTTTTTTCAAAATTTTCTTTTCTGCATCCGTGCGAGGTGAGAGATTTTCCATCCCTTCTGTTATCTCTACAATACAGGTGCCACACTGCCCTGCACCTCCGCAATTCATCATTTTTCCCCATACTTTATAAATATCAATATTGTTTTGTATGGCTTTTAATCGCAAATTTGCACCATCGGCGGCTATAACTTCTTTATTCTCTTTTACAAAATTAATGTTGCCCATAGAAAATGCCCCGTTAAAATTATTCTGACAATTAAAACTATATATGTACTCTAATTTATTACAAAAAGTTAAGTAATATCAACTTTGATGAAGAAAGGTAGGTAAAAAAATAAGACAGACTTGCGGAGCCTGTCTTGAGAATATTGGCAGGTTAATTTATTTAAAACCTACAGCAGCTTGCCAAACAAAAGCTAGTAACAAGAAGAAAACGGGAATAATTGGGAGAACATCCACTAAAGGGTCAAAAACTTGATAAGCTTCTGGTAATTTCGCTAATAATACTGCTACTTCCATGTTTGTTTAAATCCAAGTATCCAACATAATTTTCATATTTGAGCAATATTTTAACACGATTGGGGTATGGGAAGTAGATTGCCACAAATAAGTAATAAGGAATAGAGAATAGATAATTTAACTTGTAATTTTTCCTAGGAAAGCGATTTAATATTCAGCTTTTAGGCTCTCGGAAGAATTTCAATTATGAATTCGGTTTGTTTGCTTATCGAAATCGCTTCACCACTGCCGACTTACTTAAATTAAAAGTAAGGCGATTTTGTAACATCATCAACTACATGATATTTCGGGAGTACAGCAAGCACTTAGAAACTTGAAAATGTTCTTAAGAAAAACACTCTCGTTGGAGAAAACGTTTAAACAAGGTAGCGGGTTTTCGTAGTGTATTTGCATCTGGTGCTTTATTCGGCGATCGGGAGGCAGAGGTGCGCTTTGTAGAAGCTGTTAGTTTTATACCCTAACGGAGAACGAGTAATTGAACTAGCTGCTCTTGATGATATTTTTTTACAACAAAATAAGTTGCTGGGTGCAGCGGAGGAGATATCTAATGATACTGCTTTTGTGGGAGTTAGTATCACAAAGAGAATGGGAACTATAAGTCCAGAAAATAAAAAAATAATCACATGAAAGATATTGTATTTATACCTGGATTTATTAGCGCTTTAGTCACTTTGGGAATTATTTTACCAGCACCCGCTCAAGTAACATCTGATGGGACTACTAATACAACTGTCAATTCTACTAATAATTTCAATATTCTTAACGGTATTCAAAAAGGTAATAATTTATTTCATAGTTTCGGTGAATTCTCTATTCCCAAAGGTGGTTCGGCAACTTTTAATAATTCTGCCGATGTGGTGAATATTATTAACCGAGTAACAGGTGGCAATATATCTAATATTGATGGATTAATAAAAGCCAACGGTAATGCCAATTTATTTTTAATTAATCCTGCAGGAATTGTATTTGGTGAAAATGCACGATTGGATATTGGTGGTTCGTTTTTAGGAACTACCGCAGAAAGTATCTTGTTTGAAGATGGGTTTGAGTTTAGCGCCATAAATCCTCAAAATGAGCCGTTGTTAACCGTTAGTGTTCCTGTTGGTTTGCAGATGGGACGAAATTCAGCAGACATAACAGTTAACAACACCGGACATCAGCTTGCTGTTGGTGCCGGGACACAAATTATTAATCAAGACACTAGTATTGTGGGGTTGCAAGTCCCTTCCAACCAGACTTTTGCATTAGTAGGAGGTAACTTAAAGTTTGACGGAGGTGTAATAACATCCCCCAGCGGTCAAATGGAGTTAGGTGCTGTTGGGAATCAAGACTCTCTATCTCAAATTGGATTGCAGATGATTAATAATCGCCCTTCCCTAACATACGATGCAGTGCAACTAAAAGGAAATATTCAACTTTTGCAAAAGTCCTTAGTAAATGTTAGCGGTACGGGACAGGGAACAGTCCAAATCCAAGGAGAGAATTTGACTTTAGATAATGGTTCTATAGTATGGCTAGAAAATCGAGGTAATCAAGCAGCAGGTTCTATCAACGTTAACATCGCAAATTCTATTGACTTGATTGGAAATGCTCCCAATACAACACTTAGAAGTGGGATTTATTCCGATGTCAGCAGTACGGGTAAAGGTGGTGATATTAATGTTAATACTACCGAAATGAAGTTTATGGAAGGAGGAAGCTTACAAGCTCGTACTTTTTCTTTTGGTGATTCAGGAAATGTTAATGTTAATGCTTCCACTATAAAATTTATGGATAGTAATCCCGACCGTATCATTGGTTCTCTTGGGACTAGAACTTCTATCGGAAATGGAAATAGTGGTGACCTTACTATTAATACTAAAGTCCTTTCTGTAGATGGTGGTGGTGCAATTTCAACTATTAATTTCGGAGCAAATGGAAACACCGGTAATCTTTTGATTAATGCTAGCGAATTAGTTGAATTAAGCGTTTTTGCATCTAATAATAATGATGCAACTATTACAACTAGTGTAGTTTCTTCGATGGGAAATGCAGGCAATATTGAGATTAATACTCCTCGTTTATCTATCTTCGGAGGAGCATTTATTGCTTCATCAACTTTTGGTGCTGGAAATAGTAGCGAAATTACAGTTAATGCATCGAATAGTGTTTTGTTAAGCGGTAGTCGTTTTAGAAGTGGTCGTACTGAACCTAGCACTATCAATACTAGAGGTACATTATTACCACCATTCCTACGTCAAAGGTTTGGAATACCCGATAAAGTTACAGGAAATGCAGGTAGTATTAATATTAATACACCCAAATTGTCAATTACTGATGGAGCCGAGCTTACGGTTAGTCACCAAAGCGTAGGCAATGCAGGTACATTAAAAGTTAATGCGGATTTTATATCTCTAGATACAGGTGGACGTTTATCTGCTTCCACAGAATCTGGAGAAGGTGGAAACATCGATATTAGTGCAGCAGAGTTTTTAAGCCTACGTCGTGGAGCTTTAATTAATACAGAATCTAAAGGTGTAGGAAATGGTGGTAATATCACCATTTATTCTCCTGTAATTGCCGGTTTTGAAAACAGTGATATTATCGCCAATGCAGTTGAAGGTATGGGTGGTAATATTAACATTACAACTCAAGGTATTTTCGGTTTAGAATTCCGCGACGAACTAACTGAAGAAAGTGATATTACTGCGAGTTCTCAATTCGGTGTCAATGGTACAGTACAAATTAATAATATTAGTATCGATCCTAGTTCTGGTTTAGTAGAATTACCCGTAGCTCTATCTGATTCATCCCAACAAATTGCGGCTGGATGTGCAAGTAATATCGGCAGTACTTTTATCGCTACTGGAAAAGGTGGAATACCGCAAAATCCAAATGAATATGTGAATAACAATCTAAATTGGTTTGATATTCGAGATTTGTCGGCATTTCGTAAACCAAATAAGAATACCGTTGAAAATACACAAATATCAAATGAACGAGCCGTTCTAGAGGCTACTGGTTTTATACGTAATACGGAAGGAGAAATTGAACTTGTTGCTCTTAAGAATACATCTTTTACAACAAAACAAGCTGCTGAGTGCAGCGCAGCTAACACTTAATAGCATAGGTTACTTAGCACTTTGCGAACGCCATAATTAAGAAGAGTCGGCAAACTTAATTGTTTCTAATTTGGCTTAGATTTAGTTGCATTTTTATCCGATTTTTAGGGATAGAGATAATACTAAAGCAACATTTTTAGCTAACAGTAAATAAAAACAATAATTAAAATATTACTGTCACAAAGAAGTTAGATAGTTGCTCTATGAAATATGGTTCTAATTCCCTAAAACTAAAGGTAATTCGTGTCTATGTAAATAAATAGTAACTGATAATTACTTTAACCAATGACCAAATTCTGTAGTAAAGGTATCGTTCAATATACTTGCCCGAATCTTCTGGGTAAACCTAATTAATTCGGTAATATTGTGAATACTTAATAATGTATAAGCTAGAATCTCTTGCGCGCGTATCAAATGCGATAGATAAGCGCGAGTAAAGTTTCGACAGGTGTAGCAAGGACAAGTTTCATCTAGAGGAGTAAAATCTTCACGAAACTTAGCATTTTTTATATTCCAACGCTCCCCTTTCACCATCGCAGTACCGTGTCTTGCCCAGCGAGTGGGAATCACGCAATCAAATAAATCCACACCCGAGGCGATCGCCATTACCATTTCTTGATGGGTACCCACTCCCATCAAATAACGGGGCTTGTGAGCGGGTAATAAAGGTGCTGTTTTTTGAACAATTTCGTGAATTAATTCTGGCTCTTCCCCAACGCTGACACCGCCAATAGCGTATCCCGGTAAATCCAATTGAGTTAAAGCATTTGCCGCACTCGAACGTAAATCGGCGTAAATGCCACCCTGTACGATTCCAAACAATGCTTGTTCGTTACGATTATGCGCTTCTATGCATCTCAACAACCAACGATAGGTACGCTCAGTTGCGGCTTCTACTTCCGTGCGATTGGCTGTAGCAGGGGGGCATTCATCGAATGCCATGATCACATCTGCACCCAATGTATTTTGAATTTCTATTGATTTTTCTGGTGTTAAATTAATGATTTGCCCATCATGAGGCGAGCGGAAGCTTACTCCTTCTTCAGTAATAGAGCGCATTTCACTCAAACTGAAAACTTGAAAGCCACCAGAATCAGTGAGCATGGGTTTATCCCAACCCATAAACTTATGCAGTCCACCTCCTCCGGCTACAATCGCCTCGCCCGGTTGTAGATGGAGATGATAAGTATTTGACAATACCATCTGCGCCCCAGTTTCCTGCAATTGGGCTGGAGTTATGGTCTTTACATTTGCCAGGGTTCCCACCGGCATAAAACGCGGTGTTTCTACCACACCATGAGGCGTAGAGAATATTCCAGCACGCGCTGAAGTATTGCTACATTTAGCAAGACATTGGAATGAAAAATTTACGCTCAAAATAGAGAATACCGAAACAGTTCTTTTACTGATTTAACTTATTAAACCAAATTTAGAACAAATCGGAACTATCATCATCAATTTCAGCATCCCATTTAGCCGATAATACTTGGTCCATCATGGCTTCGATAGCGTTCGTATTCCAGCAACGTTCTTGCCGCTCCTGCATTGGAGTCGAAAGGGGAATTAAGCGCAAACGCATGTCTTCCTGAACTAAATCAAAGCAAGCTTCCTGCTCAGATGATTGCTGAAGTTCTAAATAGTCAAAACTGTAGACGTTTAAATAAAGAGCATTGTTTGCGACTAATGTAGAGCGTCGGGGATTTGCGAAAACTTCCATTACATCCCCTTCACCCTCCCCACAAACCTCACCATCTTGGGTGTAAGCATAGCGGACACGACCTAAATCCGCCAGTAATCGTCGTATATCAAGTTTATTTACGATGACACCTGTATTGACGATGCATGGAGCTGGTATTTTGGCAGAAGGTAGATGGTGATTCATAATCAAATAGCTTTTTGAGCAAAGGTGAAGTACAACGTTATAGCCTGCATAACTAATGAATCAGCGGTAATCTGTGCCCTGCAATATATAAATATCAGATTTTGGAGGCAATTGTTTAAACTCGCTGATATTAATTATTAGCTTTTTTTTTCAAAGTACAAAAAACACTACCACCGATTGAAATGCATTTTTTTATGCTTCATGAAAATGTTACAATTTTTACTTATTTATTTTTTGCTACTTAGATAAGCATAACAAATTTTTTGGCTCAGTTTCTCATACAAGTAAATCTTATTTCAAGTTTTAAAATTTGATACTGTTATTTGTGCGGTAATCATGGGTGCCATTGTTTTATATCTACTTAGGTAATTATTTTGACAAGTATGAATGCTCAATACCTGTGGTGGAAAAATCAATTTTTAAATATGGTTGCAAGTATTATATTTTATACGTCTATACCGGTACCTTATTTAGAAAGATTGGAGTTTGCTAATGTATCCCGTTATGCAACTTTGATTGGAATCATAATCGGAGGAATCTTAGGATTATTTGATATTGTAGCCAATTTTTTGGGAATGTCAGTACTTACTCGCAGTGCATTGACGATCGCGATTTGGATTGCGATTACAGGAGGGCTACATTTAGATGGAGCAATGGATACCGCCGACGGGTTAGCGGTAATGGATAAAGAACGGCGACTGGAAGTAATGAGCGATAGCGCAACAGGAGCCTTTGGAGCAATGGCTGCCATTGTAATAGTCCTGCTTAAAACCTTAGCTTTAACAGAAATACAACAAAATCGTTGGTTAATATTAATGGCTGCTTGCGCCTGGGGACGTTGGGGTCAGATGTTGGCTATACAAAGATATGATTATCTAAAACCAACTGGTAAGGGCGCATTTCACAAGCAAGCCATTCGCTCCTATGCTGACGTTTTACCTTCAGCTTTGCTGCTAATAAGTTTAAGTTGTGTAAAGCTTGTATTTAGCCAATTTAATCAAAATAACCTATTGATAGCAATAAGCATGACAATTGTAGGAATTACAATTGCTTTCCTAACAGGTACTTGGTTTAACCATAAATTAGGTGGTCATACGGGCGATACTTATGGCGCAGTCGTAGAATGGACTGAAGCGCTCTTTATCTGCGCTATGACAATGCTATGAGCAGTACCAGACAGTTAACAGTGAGCAGTGAACAGTTATCAATCAATAACTTTTCTAATTCTCAATTCCTAACTCCTAACTCCTAACTCCTAACTCCTAACTACTTAACCGGCTTCAATCGAGTTACTTTCAATTTAAAGCTGCCGATTCCAGTTTCCCCGAAGGAGCGAACGCGAACAATATAAGTTCCAGCTTTTGTTACGCGGGTGAAGAGTAAGGAATTACTGCTACCGTCGGGGCCATCATCATTTTCTGCAATTGTCGAACCGTCGGGAGCAAGCAGGGTGATAATACTATCAAAGCTATCTGAGGAGAGGTCAATAGCTAAGTTATCACCTTTGGCTAGCTTCACCATATAATCGCGAGCGAAGCCGCCTTGTCCCGTTGGGATATCTTTATCGGAGAGCGCGTCGGAAATTTCGTAAGTGGCGGGTAAAGGTATGGGATTATAAAATTTATTTGCTTGCTTATTTGTTTGAGCAAAAGCTGTTGTTGTACTTATACCAAGTACCAGCAATGTAGCAGGAACCAATCCAAATTGTCCTAAACCCAGAGCTTTAGACTTACTCATGATTGTATGTAGTTTTCCTGTAAAAAGAATCTTAATGTTGGTTAATTATAATTTTTATTAGGCAAACTTGCCTATGAATTATTTTTATAGTTTCCTTTTGAAGGAACAGCGACAGCTGCAACTCCTGAAACAATAATTTTATATTTGTTTAAAGTTTCTATAGCAGATTTTACGGTTGCACCCGTTGTGTAAATATCGTCAACTAAAATTACCGGAACATTTGGAAGTTGGCGAAAATCTTTTCCGATATCAAAGGCTTGATTTAAGTTTTGTTTTCGCTCCGTTGCTGATAGTCCAAATAGTGCTTCAGTTTCTTTTATCCTTTTTAATCCGTTTAGTTTTAATTTTAACCCAGTTGTCTGACAAAAGCTTTTCGCAATTAGTGCCGCTTGGTTGAAACCTCGTTTTTCTTGTTTATCCGGGTGCATCGGAATCGGAACTACTATGAAAGAATTTTCATTTCCGTATTCTTGCAGCCATGCTTCTCCCAACCATTCACCTAGGGGGCGAGCAATTTCTGGATGATTGTCATATTTCATTGTCGTTATTGCCCGTTTGATAGCTCCCCCATAGGCTCCCCAAGCAATTATTGGTAAAGAATTGTCTTTACGTTGATTCGGGCTGGTTAAACGACACTTTTGTAACTGTTTTTCGCAATATTCACAAAATTCTTGCGAAGCAGGGCGCTTACATAAAGGACAATTTGATTGTAAAAAAAGATTAAGAAAGCTTTTCCAAATTTGCATTTATATAGAGAAATTGGGGCATGGCGGATTGGGCATTGGGCATGGGAAGATAAGGAGAAGGTAATTGGTAATTATTAACTCCTAACTCATAACTCTTTAAAGTAAACGCGATCGCAGCGTTCTGTTTCTACACCTGTTGCAGCTTTGTAACCGTTGTTTTCATAAAGCTTGACGGCTTCACTCAAGACACTGGCGGTTTCAATCCAAATTTGTTTGAAACCACAACAG